>CAYVZH010000103.1:0-1678 GCA_964456025.1 uncultured Ruminiclostridium sp. | reverse complement strand
GTCTATCTCTCAACTCTTTTTTCTCTTGTGTCCAACATCTATTGTAGCACTACAATATATTTAGGTTGTAAAACAGGATAAATATTGACTTTACAAGCCCTTTATGCTATAATAATTGTATCTTCATTTTCGGGAGGACAATGTGTATGAAAATTGTGATTATCGGAGGAGTCGCCGCAGGTACAAAGGCGGCGGCTAAGATCAAGCGGGAGGATCGTTCGGCGCAGGTTGAGGTATACACCAAAAGCCGCGATATTTCTTATGCGGGCTGCGGTCTGCCTTACTATGTGGGCGGCAGTATCGAAAGCCGCGAGGAGTTGATCGTGAACACCCCCGCAAAATTTTCCGCACTGACGGGCGTAACGGTTTTTAACGGACAGGAGGCTGTTTCGGTTGATCCGAGCGCGAAAACGGTGCGGTTCCGCTCGGTTGACAGCGGTTCGCTGAGCGATGTTTCGTATGATAAGCTGATTATCGCGACGGGAGCGTCTCCTCTGATCCCCCGCATTGACGGAACGGGTCTGAGCGGCGTGTTTACGGTACGCACCCCTGAGGACGCGGTCGCCGTCAGGGATTACATAGAAAAGAACGATTGCAGAAAAGCCGTTGTTGCGGGCGCGGGCTTTATCGGCTTGGAAATGGCTGAAAACCTTATGACGCGCGGGCTTTCCGTTACCGTTATCGACATGACGTCTCAGATCCTGCCCAATGTCCTCGATCCCGAAATGGCAGGGTTCGCGGCGAAGCGTCTTCGAAAAAAGGGCATGAAAATCATGACGGGAACTTCTTTACTGTCCATAAAAGGAGACGAAAAAGCGGAAGCTGCCGTGACCGATAGCGGAGAGCTTTCCGCCGAGGTCGTGATCCTCAGCATTGGCATACGCCCCTCCACATCGTTCCTCGATGGCAGCGGGATCGAGCTGTTAAACGGCGCGGTTGTCGTGGACGAATATCAGCGCACGAATCTCGAGGATATTTACGCCGCGGGTGACTGCGCCGTGGTAAAAAATCTTATTACGGGTCAGCGGCAGTGGTCGGCAATGGGCTCTACCGCCAACATTACGGGCAGATGTCTTGCGAAAATTCTTACGGGAACCCGGAAGCCTTATGCGGGCTGTCTGGGCACCGGCGTTGTAAAGCTTACCGACGATCTGAACGCGGGGCGCACCGGCTTGTCCGAGGAACAGGCGAAAGCCGCGGGCTTTGATCCTATCTCCGTGGTTTGCGTTACTGATGATAAGGCGCACTATTATCCCGATTCCGATACGTTTACCATAAAGCTGATCGCCGACAAAGCTACGGAAAAGCTTTTGGGTATGCAGGTTCTGGGCGCGGGAGCGGTAGATAAAATGACCGATATTGCCGCGGTCGGCATTTCCGCGGGACTGACCCTGAGCGACTTTGATACAATGGATTTAGCGTACGCGCCTCCGTTTTCGACGGCGATTCACCCTTTTGTACAGGCTTGCTACATTCTTGAAAATAAGATCGGCGGGGCGTTTGAGACCTTCACGCCTGTCGAGTACGCTTCGGGTGCGGCAAAGGGCTACCGCGTATTGGACGTTCAGCCTGAGCCTAAGATTTTCGGTGCGGAATGGATCGATTTGGGAAAGGTCACGGGCGAGTTGGAGGGCATTTCCAAGGACGAAAAGCTGCTGCTGGTGTGCGCGAAGGGAAA
>CAYVZH010000102.1:0-1820 GCA_964456025.1 uncultured Ruminiclostridium sp. | reverse complement strand
GAAGTCCCCCAGTCATATAAAATTTTTCTCTTCTATTCTCACATCGTACCTTTTTTCAAACTTTTCACCGTTTTCCCTTGCCTTTTTTAGAAATCTGTGTTATACTTATTATACAATATGTATTATGGGAAGTATTCACTTTTGAAAAAAGAACAGGAGGTACGCCATGTCTTCACACTACCCTTTCTCACAAGTAACGCCGCAGATTGAGAGTCTTGCGAAGCACTGCGAGACGAACAGCAGCATTCCTCCCGAATTATACTTAGAGCACAACGTATACTGCGGACTTCGCGACCTGAACGGGAAGGGCGTTTTAACGGGGCTTACCGATATTTCGGAGATCATCTCGAAAAAAGAAGTAAACGGGGAGCTTGTCCCCTGCGAGGGAGAGCTTTATTACAGAGGGTATAATATTAACGACCTGGTCCGCGGGTTTATGGGGGATAAACGGTTCGGCTTTGAGGAGATCACCTACCTTCTCCTCTTCGGGGAGCTTCCCGACGAGAAGGAGCTTTCCTCCTTTACGAAGCTGATCGCCGATTACCGCCAGCTTCCGTCCTCTTTCGTCCGCGATATTGTCATGAAATCGCCGAGCGAGGACATTATGAATACCCTCGCGCGGAGCATTCTCACCCTTTACGCCTATGACGATCAGCCCAACGACCTCAGTATCCCGAACGTGCTTCGGCAGTCGCTTGAAATGATCGCGGTGTTCCCCATGCTGACGGTCTATTCTTATCAGGCGAAAAAGTACTATATTGACAACGAGGGGCTGATCATTCACCGCCCCCATAAGAGCCTTTCGATCGCGGAAAATATCCTTCACCTGCTCCGGGAGGACAGCCGCTATACCGAGCTGGAGGCGCGGGTGCTCGATCTCGCGCTGGTGCTTCACGCGGAGCACGGCGGCGGAAACAACTCGACCTTTACCATGCACGTAGTGACCTCCTCCGGGACGGACACCTATTCCGCCGTCGCGGCGGCGCTGAGCTCCCTCAAAGGCCCCAAGCACGGCGGCGCGAACCTGAAGGTCTGCGGAATGTTCCGCGAAATGAAGCAGGCGATCCGCGACTGGGACGACGAGGACGAGATCAACGTCTATCTCGAAAAGCTCCTGAATAAGGAAGCGTTCGATCACAGCGGGCTGATCTACGGAATGGGACATGCGGTATATTCGGTTTCCGATCCCCGTGCGGTCGCCTTTAAGAAGTATGTCGAGCGGCTCGCGGCGGAAAAGCAGATGGAGCGAGAATACCGTTTTTACAGCACGGTCGAGCGGCTCGCGGCGGCGATGATCGCGAAAAAGCGCCGCATTTATAAGGGCGTAAGCGCGAATATCGATTTTTACAGCGGCTTCTGCTACTCCATGCTCGGGCTTCCCGAGGAACTGTATACTCCCCTGTTCGCGACGGCGCGAATCTCGGGTTGGTCGGCGCATCGGATCGAGGAGCTTGTGAACGGAAAGAAAATTATCCGCCCCGCGTACATGAACGTTCAGCCCAAACGCGAATATACCCCGCTCGGGGAACGCGGATGATGAGAAGAAAGAGAAAAAATATAATGAGGGGGCTCTGCCCCCTTTCACCCCCGCCAAAGGAAACTTTTTCCTTTGGAATCCTTTTTCCCATTGCGATTCTACCCAATTTCTACTTTGCGGCTGTCAGGTTGAAAGTCTTATAAAAAGAAAAAATCCCCCTTTTATAGGGGGATTTTTTAAATCGCCAAGAGTAGCAAATCTGGTGCGATTTTATAAAGCATTATTGCTTTTCGCTTCCTTTTGGTTCAAAAGGAAGCAGGGGGTTCGGGGGACGGAGTCCCCC
>CAYVZH010000101.1:0-2034 GCA_964456025.1 uncultured Ruminiclostridium sp. | reverse complement strand
CATCATGCCGATGACCGCGCCGCCGATGAGGTTGATGAGCGCGGTGATGATCGAGATGATCGCGTCACCCTTTACGAACTTCGTGGCACCGTCCATCGCGCCGAAGAAATCCGCTTCCCGCTGGATATTCGCGCGGCGGATCTTCGCTTCCTCGTCGGTGATCGCGCCGGTATTTAAGTCCGCGTCGATCGCCATCTGCTTTCCGGGCATTGCGTCTAGCGTGAAACGCGCCGCAACTTCGGATACACGCTCCGAACCCTTCGTAATAACGAGGAAGTTTACAAGAACGATAATGATAAAGATAATAAAGCCGACGATCGGGTCGCCGCCCATAACAAATTCTCCGAACGTCTCGATAACCGCCCCCGCGTAGCCGGAGCTTAAGATCCCGCGCGTCGTCGAAATGTTGAGCGACAGGCGGAAAACCGTCGTAATCAGGAGGATCGTCGGGAAGATCGAGAATTCGAGCGCTTCCTTTATGTACATCGTGATGAGTAAGATCACGAGGGATAAGCCGATATTTACCAGCAGGAGAAAATCGAGAAGCGCCCCGTTAAACAGCGTGTTCAGCGGGATAATCAGCGCGAGAATGATAAAAATTACGAAAACGGCAAAAACGTTATTGAGCATTTTTTTGACCATGTTTCTGCCGTCCCTCCTTTTTTATCCGATCTGCGGGAAGCCGCGGATTACCGAACCATGCCGCTCTCCCGTCTTGTCCGAACAGCTTCCTCGGGCACGTCGAGCGTCTTTCCCTTCGCGTTATAAACCTCCGAAATAATGACCGCGACCGCCGAGAAGAAGGCGGACGGAATCTCCGCGCCGAGCGGAACCTGTAAATAAAGCTCACGGGCGAGAGCACGGTTTTCGGTCACGTACACGTCGTTTTCCTCCGCGACCGCGACAATTTTCAGCGCGAGCGCGTCCTGTCCCTTCGCGACGACCTTCGGCGCGGCAAACGCGTTCTCCGAGGTGTCGTATTTTAACGCGACCGCGTAATGCGTCGGGTTTCGGATAACAACGTCCGACTGCGGAACCTCCTCCATCATGCGCATCTGCGCCATTTCGCGCTGCTTCTGCTTGATCTTCCCCTTGATCTGCGGGTCGCCCTCCATTTGCTTATACTCGTCCTTGATCTCCTGCTTCGACATTTTCAGATTCTTCTCGAACTGCCACCACTGGAAGAGATAATCTCCCGCCGCGACGAACACGAATATAATGCACATCAGCATCACGATCGAAAAGATCGAATTCGCAACATACGCGATCGCGTAGATCGGCTCGGTATCGATCAGGCTGACGATCTCGGTCATACGTCCCTCGATCTGCCCGTAGGCGACGACCACGACCGCGGTAAGCTCGATCAATCCCTTTACAATCCCGACGACCGACTGAAGCGAGAAAAGCTTTTTGATCCCGTTAATGGGGTTCATCTTGGAAAACTTGGGGCGAAGCGGCTTCATTGTAAAAAGTCCCTTCGTCTGCGCCATAACCGTAATCACCACGATAAAGCCGATAATGACCGCAATCGGGAGAAAGATCATCATGCTGCTGACGGCGGCGTTCATCAGAATATTTTCAAAGGTGCTGATGTCGTTCACAAACGGGTCTCCGACCGCGCTGATCCCGTCGCGCACCGCCCTTTCGAGCATCATAAACATATAGGAGCCGAGCACCGCAAACGCCGCGAACGCGCCGAGGATCGAGACCGCCGTAACGACCTCGTTGCTTTGTAAAACGCTGCCTTCCTTTTCTCTCGCGTCCCGCCGTTTTTTCGGCGTGGCTTTTTCGGTTTTTTCCTCGCCTGCCATGTGCCGTTCCTTTCGCGGGGTGGATTCTTTTCTTTTTCGTTTTGTGCAGGAGTGCGCTTTGCCCGGTGTGCTGTATCATTCCGATTCCGCGCGGAATGGGAATGATACGGCACGCTAGGTTAACTTGGCGGCGCGAACTTGAACACGCCGCAAACGGCGGTCTTTTGCCGATTTTCGGTTCATCGTCCTTGACTTGCGTCAGCAAGCCTGCGTCCTCTTCGCC
>CAYVZH010000100.1:0-2309 GCA_964456025.1 uncultured Ruminiclostridium sp. | reverse complement strand
TTTCCGTCCGAGGATACGCAGCGGATCGCCCCGGAATCCTTGCCGCCGTTGGCTGTTATGATCTCATCGGTGTTGAGCGTGATCTCCAGAAGGGCGTTCGCGTCGTGCAGTTCCTTGTACTGATCCGCCGCGAACGCGTATATGTCGGCAGCCGCGGAGGGATTCGCGAGAACGGTTTCCTTGCAGGAAAGCTCTTCTTCCTCGCTGATGGTGATGTTGAACACCGCCTTGCCCGAGTATTCCTTCTTGAAGTCCTCGACAAGCTGCTCCGTGAGCGCGATGTCATCGTGTGCACACCAAATCGACAGCGTTACTTCTTCCGTCTTGCAGCCGCTTGCCGTTCCGGCGATACCAAGGCAGCAGGCGGCAGCCAATATCCTTCTGAATGTTTTTTTCATGAACAATCTCCTTCCGATGTTAAAAACAAACTTTCCTATCATACATTATACTATATTGAGAGAATTTGTCAATATAAAAGTGTATTTTTCATTGTGCCCTGCTGCTGACAAACTGCTCAAATAATAAAAACGGAAAGTTATACTTGCCATTTACGGAAATATATGGTATAATATGCATAATAATGATCGGGCGGCGCTATTGAGGGCAGCCGCTCGGTATGGAAAATCTGCTATGATGGGAGCTAAGTTTGAAAAATCTTTGATTTTTCAAACCCGTCGTATTTTTCGTAGAAAAATACAATCCTCACATGGGAAAGGATTGGTCATATTTATGAAACAGACCAAGTTTGAGTATACCGACTCAAAGGAATTTACCGAAAAGCTTTCGGAGTTCAAGGCGCAGTGCTCCGAACCAGAAAAAAGAGTCTTTCAGATCTACTCCGAGGACCTTCGCCCCGAGACGTTCGCCGAAGTGAGCGGCGCGATCGAGCGCGTTTTCCCGGACGATCTTTACTTCGGCTGCTCAACCAGCGGGAATATCGTTGACTGTCAGCTCGCGGGGAACATCTCCGTCGTTTGTACGGTATTCGAGCGCGAAACGACGCAGATCAAACACTTCCAATACGATACCTCCAAGATGTCCGTGGACGAGATCACCGCCGAGATCGTGGAACAGACAAAGCTTAACCCATGGGTAAAAGCGATCGAGATGTACTTCACGATCCCCGAGGGCTCGACGACGCGTTTCTGCGCAGGATTGAAGGACGTTGCGCCGGACGTGCAGATCTTCGGCGCGGTCGCGTGCAGCGACGATATTACAAGCGACGACTCCTGCGTTTTTTCGAAGGGAAACGGCTTTTCCGAAAAATCCATTCTGATCGTATTTTACGGCGGCGCGGACTTTTATGTGGAGTCGATCAACGCGACCGGCTGGAAGCCTTTGGGAAGAAAGTTTATCGTAACAAAATCGAACGGCTCGGTATTGCAGGAACTGGACGGTATCCCCGCTTATCGGGTCTACCGAAAGTATCTGAACATCAAAAACGACGAGAATTTCTTCTACAACACGCTGGAATTCCCGCTGTTCTATGAGCACAACAATACGACGATCCTGAGAACTCCCGTGTCGAGCAATGCCGACGATTCCATCACGATGAGCTCGGACATTGACGTCGGATCGGTCGTGCGAATGTCATACGGCGATCCCGTGACGATCGTGGAGAGCATCAAGCAGGACAGCCTGAAGATCGCGGATTTCCGTCCCGACGTGATACATATCTTCTCCTGCGCCGCAAGACGCGCGTTCTGGGGCGACAAAGAGCCGACGTTTGAGATCTACCCGCTGAGCGGGATCGCGCCTTCCGTGGGGTTCTTCTCTCACGGAGAGTTCATACGCGCGAAAGAAAATCTCAATCAGCACAACGTTACCCTTGTCATTGCGGCAATGCGCGAAGGCGAAAAGAAGAGCTCCGAGGTAAAGACTGTTCCCATGGACGAAAATCTGCAGTCAAAAGTGCCGGTCGTGTCGCGTATGGCAACATTTGTAAGCGTTGTCGCGCAGGAGCTCGAGGAGACCAATCAAAAGCTGGAGCTGATGAACGACAAGCTGAAGGTCGCCGCGATCATCGACGGACTTACGGGGCTTTATAACCGCAAGGAAATCCAATCGCGGATCGCGAATTGTCTCGGGAGGGTGGGAGACGAAAAATTCTCGCTGATCATGCTCGACATCGATAACTTCAAGCAGGTCAACGACACGTATGGTCACCAGGAGGGCGACAATGTGATCGTCGCGCTGGCAAATATCCTCAACGGCAAGCAGACTTATTCGGGCTCTTTCTCGGCGGGGCGCTGGGGCGGCGAGGAATTTATGATGCTGCTTCACAACACCGACGTTTCCTCCGCGGCGCT
>CAYVZH010000099.1:0-2349 GCA_964456025.1 uncultured Ruminiclostridium sp. | reverse complement strand
AGAACGTGCTGCATAGCCCCTCCGCTGGAGAAGCTTTTGCTTAAACGTTCGGTTTGAATTAAAATATTTTTCATGTCAAAACCGTCCTTTCACGTTCCATTATACCGATTCAATTCTTAACTGTCTTTATGCAATTCTTAAATATTCCTTAAATTGTGCCGCTGAGCGCAATAAAAATTGTTGCGGCAAGACCGTTTTCGCCGTTTTCGATCAAAAGCTCTCCGCCCATTTCCTTCATAAAGCCGTCGGAAAGATACAGCCCAAGCCCCGCGCCCTCGATATGTCCGGCGTTCTGTCCGCGCATGAATTTTTCTTTTAACCGTGGGATCTCCTTTTCGGGTACTCCGCCGCCCCGATCCTCGATCCGGATCGAAAGGCGGTTGTTTTTCAGCGAAAGCTCCACGTCAATTTCCGTGTTTGCGTACTTGTAGGAATTGGCGAAAATATTGTCGAAAACCTGCTGTAAACGAAGCTTGTCCGCGTAGATCAGACATTCGGGAACAGCGGGGATTTTTGCGTAGTGGAAATAATCCGCGCTCTCCAGCATTCCGGAAATCTCGCCGCTTTTCATATCAATCGGCTCAACGGCAAGCTGCTGCAATTCCTCGAGCGTCGCCGAAAAAAGATTGGTGACGAGCGTGCTGATCTGATCCGCCTTGTGAATGATCTGCGTGTAGTTCTGACGGCTTTTTTCATTTTCGGCGATCGCCGCGCCCACCTCCGAAGCCGCCTTAATGCTCGCGACGGGGGTTCGTATGTCGTGCGAAAGCTTCGCGACAAGCTCCTTTTTGGAGGCATTGGCTTTCGCTTCGGCGATCCGCGCTTTTTTCAGCTCCGAACGCATAAGATCAAAGCTTTCGGTAAACGCGCCGAAAATATTGCCCCTGTCCATTTTGAGGGGAAGGTCGAGATTTCCTCCCGCGACGCTTTCGGCGAATTTCTCTAACTTCCGGAAGGGTTTAATTACCGCGCGGTTCAGATACGCCGAATAAACCGCGCAGATTGCGAACTGAATAACCGCCGCAAGCACGATCACCGCGGCGGTCTTCTGTTTGTGATCGGAAAGCCGCTGCGCGCTGTCATTGTGAATGATGATCCTGCCCGCGGCTTCTCCGTCTGGCTCAATATCAAGGATCGTATCGCGGTGAATGACCGCTTCGTTGACGCTTTCGCTCAGCCCCGGTTTTGTCCGGAAAAGCACGTTTCCGTCACGGTCGAGAACGGTATAATCCAGCTCCGTGACATTCCGGTGCGTGCCGATCCTGCCCCAGTCCGCCGTTACCGACTGCGCCGCCGCGTTCACCGCGACGGAATCCTGTAAGTCGTCGGAATCCGTGCCGATCAGGCAGATCAGCGTGAAAATTTCCGCAAGGAAAACCGCCGTTAAAAGAATCGGGAAAGCCTTATATTTCATGATTGTGATCAAACCTTTCCTTCGATGAATTTATAGCCGTCGCCCCACACGGTAACAATGTATTTCGGGTCGCCCGGGTCGCGCTCGATCGCTTCGCGGATCTTTCTGATGTGTACGTTCAGGGTGCCGTCGCCCGTGAACTTGTCCTCCCAGACGTTCTCAAAAAGCTCCCGCTTGGAGATAACCCTGTTTTTGTTTCTGATCAGGTAGACCAGCAGGCGGAATTCCAGCGCCGTAAGCTTCACGGGATTCCCGCACGCAAGCACCTGCTTCGCGTCAAAATCAACCCTGAGCCACCTGTCGGAATAGGCGGTTTCCGCGCTCCCGTACCGCTTCAGCACCGCCTTCACCTTCGCGAGCAGGACGCCGAGAGAGTACGGCTTTTGAATATAATCGTCGCCGCCGATGTTCAGCGCGATGATCTGATCGTCGTCGCTCGAACGAGCGGAAATGAACAGAATGGGGATCTGTGTTTTTTCGCGAAGCTCTCTGCAAAGCTCGAAGCCGCTGTCCTTGCCGAGGTTGATGTCGAGAAGCAGCAGGTTTGCCGAGTGATTTTCCAGAAATTCTTTACATTCCGCCGCGTCGTATACCACAGCCGCGCTTACGCCGAACAGGTTGAAATATTCCGCGGTGCTGTCCGCGAGCAGCTTTTCATCGTCTATAATCAGGCAGTCGTATTTCATCGGAAGCCTCCTATTAGAAATTAGTATTATCATACCACATTCGCCGGTTGGAGTCAATCGGTTATTTTCACGGGCGGGGAACGGGGCGGAAGTAACGGTGCCATAGAAAATGGTTGACAAAAACGGAAAAGAATGGTATAATGCAGGTGAGATCAATAAGGCGGTATGCCTTAGAGAGTGTGTAAAACAAAAGTATTTTGCCGCACGAGTAGAGGCTTTGACATTCGGAGGATTTCTTCGGAATTGCCA
>CAYVZH010000098.1:0-2428 GCA_964456025.1 uncultured Ruminiclostridium sp. | reverse complement strand
CGGGATTCCAAAGGGAAAAGTTCCCTTTGGCGGGGGTGCGGGGGCAGAGCCCCTGCATAAATAAATTTTCTCTTATAATTCTCTAAAAATACAGAAAGGACTGATCTTATGAAATCCACTCCCGTTGAGGGTATGAAGGACTACCTCCCCGAAGAAAACGCGCTTCGCGAGGAGCTGATCCGTAAAATTACGGGGGTCTACGCCGAAAACGGCTATCGGCGGATCACGACCCCGATCGTCGAAACGCTTGAAAACCTCGACAACAGCGACGGCGGCGAAAACCTGAAGCTGATCTATCGGATCGAAAAGCGCGGCGAGAAGCTTGAAAAAGCGCTCGCCTCGGGCGACAAAACCGCGCTCTGCGACCTCGGACTTCGGTACGACCTGACGCTCCCGCTCGCGCGGTACTATACCGCGCACAGCGCCGAGCTTCCCGTCCCGTTCAAGTGTATCCAGGTGGATCGTGTATACCGCGCGGAGCGCCCGCAAAAGGGAAGAATGCGCGAATTTATGCAGTGCGATATTGATATTCTCGGGAGCGAGAACCTCGACTGCGAAGCGGAGCTGATGACCGTGACCGCCGAGGCGCTGCGGGCGATCGGGATCGGCGCGTTCCATATCGCGGTCAATCACCGCGCCGTGATCCGTGCGGTCATTTTAGCCTGCGGTTTCCCTGAGGATCGGGTCAATTCCGTTTGTATCAGCATGGATAAGCTCGATAAAATCGGCGCGGACGGCGTAAAGGCGGAGCTTCTCGAAAAGGGCTTCGCGGCGGAGTCGGTCGAAAAGCTGACGGAAATTCTCTCGAACCCGCCGAAAACCGCCGAGGAGCTGAAAAACGCAGGCGCGGGCGCGGCGGCGGACGAGCTGTTCGGCGTGATCGAAGCGGCGAAGGCGCTTTCCGACGGGAAATATGACATTTGCTTTGAGCTGACGCTGGTGCGCGGGCAGGGCTATTATACCGGCACGGTTTTCGAGGTCATTTCCGACGAATTCGGCGGAACGGTCGCGGGCGGCGGCAGATATGACGGCCTGATCGGGCGGTTCACGGGGAAGGACGTTCCCGCGGTCGGCTTCTCGATCGGCTTTGAGCGCATTTTCTCGGTGCTGACTGAGCGCGGTGCAAAATCGGAAGGAAAAGCCCGCGCGGCGGTATTGTATGAGGAAGGGAGCTTCCCCGACGCGTTTAAGCGCTCGCGGGAATTGCTGAGCGAGTACAACGTGACCCTGCTTCCGATGAAAAAGAAGCTCGGGAAGCAGTTCTCCCAGCTCGAACAGCAGGGCTTCTCCTGCGCGGTAGTGTACCGCGGGGAGGAGACGGAGGTTCGGAGGCTGAACGAAGCGTAAAACTTTTTAATTGCAGGAGCGGGAATCCGCCCGATAAAAGAAAAACGACGTATCAATCGGATACGTCGTTTTTGTTTCTTTCTATTTCGGATCGAAAATATTCGCGGAACGATTCCGCGTCTTCCTGACTCCACAGAGGCGATCCGTCCGGAAATAAGCGATTCTCGTGTCCCCGGAAAAAAATATTTTCGTATTTTCCGACTCCCACCACCACCGTGAGCCAGACCGTTTCGTCCAGTCCCCGGCAATCATAGGTTTTGTAGTCCACTCCCTCTTGAAGCGTATAATCACCGTCCGTGATCGTGATTTTCAGCCTTTCGCCGCAGCGGATCCCCGTATTTGTCCGATTTTCTTCTTTTTTCATGTGTGGCTCCTTTCGTAAGAAAAAATGCGTGCAGCCGAAGCCGCACGCACTATAAAGAATGTGAGACTTCGATTTGTTACCACACAAAATCGTTTTCGACATCGGAATTCCCAAGCAGAAAAAAGCCCACATCTTTACCGAAATAAAAATGAGAATTCCTTATGACGAAATTATTTGATTTTGTGTGGTGCATTTATTATAGCATACGGTCGGAGAAAAGTCAATTGCCGTTTTGGGAAAAAATGCTTTCTTTAAATAAAAATACCGCCTTGTAAGGCTGCGCGAATATTTTTTGCCGCTTTGACCGACCAAAGCGGCGGAAAGTCGCCTCTCGTCGCTTCTCCTCAACTCTTTTTTCGTCTTTTCACTTGCGGGACGAAAAAAGCGGTCGGAGTAAGCGCCGAGAGGGGTTTTGAAAAAAATCGGCGGGCTTTCAGCACAGCGGCAAAATCGTTCAATTCTTTTTCCGACCTTCAGCAGATTTCCAAATCCAACCGTCATTCACCCAGACCATCAATGGGGGAAGCCCGCGTCTTTGTGCGGTACACTTGAGGACTGCACCACCACAACCCGTTTGTATAAAGAAGATAGGAAAGAGAAAAGAACAAGGCTCGTTCCTTTTTAAATCCTATCTTAATTTCTCCAAGCTTCCCCCGCTGTACAACCAAGTTTGAACTGTGCAGTCCTCAAGTGTACTGCACAAAGATACAGTTTTCC
>CAYVZH010000097.1:0-2483 GCA_964456025.1 uncultured Ruminiclostridium sp. | reverse complement strand
GGATATTGACGCGCCGATGGTCGCGAAAAAGGCCAAGCCGGGGCAGTTTATTATTCTGCGCGTCGATGAGGACGGCGAACGGATCCCGCTTACGGTTGCGGGGACGAATCCGGCGGAAGGGTCGGTTCGGATCATTTTCCAGATCGTCGGCGCGACGACCGAAGCGCTCAACCATAAGAACGAGGGCGAAAGCATTGAGGATTTCGTCGGGCCGCTCGGAAAGCCGTCCGAGTTGGACGGACTGAAAAAGGTCTGCATTGTCGGCGGCGGCGTGGGGTGTGCCATTGCGCTCCCGATCGCGCAGTACCTGCACGACGCGGGCTGCGAGGTGCATTCGATCATCGGCTTCCGCAATAAGGATCTCCTGATCCTCGAGGACGAGTTTTCCGCCGCGTCGTCGAAGCTTACCGTTATGACGGACGACGGCTCCTACGGACAGAAGGGCGTCGTGACCGAACCGCTGAAGGCGGCGCTCGAAAGCGGCGAAAAGTACGACGAAGTCATTACGATCGGCCCGCTGATCATGATGAAATTCGTGGTTGCGACGACGAAGCCGTTCGGCGTAAAGACAACCGTTTCGATGAACCCGATCATGATCGACGGAACGGGAATGTGCGGCGGCTGCCGCCTTACCGTCGGGGGAGAGATGAAGTTCGCGTGCGTGGACGGCCCCGATTTTGACGGCTTTGCCGTGGATTTTGACGAAGCGATGTCCCGCGGAAATATGTACGCGGATTTCGAGCGTCACGCGTATGAAAAGACCTGCAATCTTTTTAAGGGGGTAGAGTAACATGGCGAATAAACCGAATATGACGCTGAAAAAGAACCCGATGCCCGCACAGGAGGCGAAGGTTCGCGCGCGTAATTTCGACGAGGTAACGCTCGGTTACAGCGAGGAGACGGCGATCGACGAGGCAATGCGCTGTCTGAACTGCAAAAATATGCCTTGCGTCGCGGGCTGTCCCGTAAAGATTCATATTCCCGCCTTTATCGAGAAGATCAAGGAGGGCGACTTTGAGGCGGCGTATCAGATCATCGCCGAATCCTCGAGCCTTCCCGCCGTCTGCGGGCGGGTATGCCCGCAGGAAACGCAGTGTGAATCCAAGTGCGTCCGCGGGATCAAGGGCGAACCCGTCGGGATCGGACGGCTCGAGCGCTTTGTCGCCGATTGGCACAACGACCACGCGGCGGAAAATCTCGTAAAGCCCGAACCGAACGGGCATAAGGTCGCGGTCGTCGGGTCGGGTCCTTCGGGGCTGACCTGCGCGGGCGATCTCGCGAAAAAGGGGTATCAGGTCTCCGTTTTTGAAGCGCTCCATACGGCGGGCGGCGTTCTGGTGTACGGAATCCCCGAATTCCGTCTCCCGAAAGCGATCGTGAAAAAGGAAGTGGACGGATTAAAGGCGCTCGGCGTTGAGATCATGACCAACGCGGTCGTCGGAAGAACCATTACCGTGGACGAGCTTTTTGAAATGGGCTATGAAGCGGTATTTATCGGAAGCGGCGCGGGTCTCCCCCGGTTTATGGGGATCCCGGGCGAGTCTCTGAAGGGCGTGTATTCCGCGAACGAGTTCCTGACCCGGAGCAACCTCATGAAGGCGTACCGCGACGACAGCACTACGCCGATCCTGAAGGCGAAGAACGTTGCGGTCGTAGGCGGCGGAAACGTCGCGATGGACGCGGCGAGAACAGCGCTCCGGCTCGGCGCCGAGAATGTGTACATTGTATACCGCAGAAGCCTTGAAGAGCTTCCGGCGAGAAAGGAAGAGGTCGAGCACGCCGAAGAAGAGGGGATCCAGTTCAAGCTTCTCTGCAACCCGACAAAAATTCTCGGGCGGGAGACGGAGGATCGCCGCGACCCGATGAACGGGACGGTTTCGGGGATCGAATGTATCCGTATGGAGCTTGGCGAACCCGACGAATCGGGACGCAGAAGCCCGATTGAGATTCCCGGTTCGGAATTTACGCTTCCGGTGGACTGCGTGATCATGTCGATCGGAACCAGTCCGAACCCGCTTATCAAATCGACGACAGAGGGACTTTCGGTCAACCGCCGCGGCGGCATTATCGTCGAGGAGGAAACGGGAAAAACCTCCCGCGACAATGTGTACGCGGGCGGAGACGCGGTAACGGGCGCGGCAACGGTCATTCTCGCGATGGGCGCGGGAAAAACGGCCGCGGCGGCGATCGACCGCTCGTTGATGGGAAAGTAAGAGCGTTCCTTTATAGAAATTTTCAGCCATGGTATTTTTGATGAGAAGTCAAAAATACCATGGCGTTTCTATTGACATATGATGGCTTTTGATCTATACTTTTTATAAGATAAATCGGAATTTAATGCAACAATAAAGGAGACGCTACAATGGATAAATGGTTAAAGCAGGTCAAAGATGGTTGGAACGAAACAGCAGACTCAGACTGGTATCAATCACTCAGAACAGGTGAGAAAATTGAAGAATTGGTTAAAGATCCGGCTAACGCCT
>CAYVZH010000096.1:0-2538 GCA_964456025.1 uncultured Ruminiclostridium sp. | reverse complement strand
GCAAAACTCGGCGCTTTCCCGATTACAAGAAAGGAATCAACCTCATGGCTGTCATGTTAAAACTAACAAACGTCCGGAAAACCTTTAACGCGGGGACGGTAAACGAAAAGAAGGCGCTGAACGGCGTAGACCTCGAGCTGAACGAGGGGGACTTCGTCGCGGTCATCGGCGGGAACGGCGCGGGAAAATCTACCACGCTGAACGCGGTCGCGGGCGTTTTCCCGATCGACGAGGGAACGATCGAGATTGACGGAACGGACGTCACCAAGCAGGTCGAACACAAGCGCGCGGCGGTTCTCGGAAGGGTCTTTCAGGATCCCATGATGGGGACGGCGGCGAACATGAATATCGAGGAAAACCTTGCCCTTGCCTTTCGGCGGGGACAAAAGCGCACGCTTCGCTGGGGGATCACCGACAAGGAGCGCGAAAAGTACCGCGAAGCGCTGAAAATGCTTGACCTCGGCTTAGAGGAGCGCATGACGACCAAGGTTGGGCTTCTTTCGGGCGGACAGCGGCAGGCGCTCACCCTTTTAATGGCAACGCTCCGCCAGCCGAAGATCCTCCTGCTTGACGAGCACACGGCGGCGCTCGACCCGAAAACGGCGGCAAAGGTGCTTGAAATCTCGGAAAAGATCATTCTCGAAAATAAGCTTACCGCCCTGATGGTAACGCACAACATGAAAAACGCGATCGTGCACGGAAACCGCCTGATTATGATGAATGACGGAAAGGTGATCCTCGACGTAAGCGGCGAGGAGAAGAAAAACCTGACGGTCGAGGAGCTGCTCCATAAGTTCTCGAAGGCGAGCGGAACGGAACTTACGAACGACCGAATGCTGCTTTCGGCGGCGGAATAGGTGAGTATGTTTTCGCCTTTGGTAAGTGCAAAAAAGGGGAAAGCCTTCGGCGACGCGCCGGGGTTCCCCTTTTGTTTTTTATGACAGATGAGCCGTCGGCGCGTCCCTGTGGGGAATATTCGGACGACCCTGCCGAAATTCTGAAGCCGTGAGTAAATTATTATATAATGGAGGAATAAGTCTTGTCAATAAAAGTATCTAATCAGGAAATAATCAATAGTTTAAAAGCAATTTTTGAAAAGCATGAAAATGAAAGAATATGTGTTTTAGCAACTACCTGTTGCGGAAAAAGTACGTTATTACGACAAATTCCAAACTGCATAGACTTAGATGATGAGCTGTGGCCGCAATTAACCAAAGAAGAAGCTGACTTCATCAGCCAAAAGCCGTGGACAAACGAAATAGGAGATTACATAGATAAACTCGTATATGAAAAAATAACGATTAAAGCAGGACACCCATTATTCAGTACAATCATTGTGGACTGTGATGTAGTTGTATATCTTGATATAAGCGATGAATTGCTTGCAGAGCATTGTAAAAAACGCGGAAATGATTTTACAGACTCCAAAAATGTTAAGGAAGCTGTGGAACATGATTGGAATACCCATAAAGAAAAAGGAGGGAAAATCTTTTATTATTTAGTCCTCGTGGAATAAAACAACATTTTTGTTTGTTGTCTTTTTGGTGTTTTGTGGTATTTTTATCGGGAAATTGTTCGATAGATCGGAATTTAATAGAGGTGTAAAAATGCTTATTTTATGCTCAAACGGATTATCGAGTGAAAAATTATTGACTTGTGTCCGCGAAAAAAGTGTTGACGGCAAAAAGGCGGCGTTAGTTGTTACGGCGGACAATGAGTATAAAGAAAAGAATTACCATGTCCCCCGATGTATCGAGGAATTAAGCTCGATCGGTTTCGCCGTTGATCTGTTCGACCTGGACAGGCAGTCGGCGAAATTGCTGCAAAACTACGATCTTGTGGAATTCATCGGCGGAAATCCCTTTTATTTGCTGCAATCTATCCGGGAACATCACGCCTCAGACGGATTGAGGTTCTTGGCGGAGCAAAGGATTTTGATCGGCTGGAGCGCGGCAGCGTTTGTCTTTGGTCCGACTCTTGAATTGATAAACCTCTATTCTCCGGAAATGAATATCTTGGGACTGACGAATCTGAACGGGCTTTCGCTGACAAAGTACGCGGTTTTACCGCATTACAGCCGCTTTCTCACAAAATTTGATCGATTTGAAGAAAAATGCCGCGCGTATGAGGAAAAGCGCGGCACGAAAGTGATCCGTCTCAATGACGGCGACGGCGTGATAATTGACGGGGACGAAATGATTGTTTGTCGGGAAAATAGTTGAAAACCGGGATAAGAAGAAAGCGGTGAAATCCCTGCCTCTCTTTTTTGTGCAAGAATAGAGAGGACAAAGGAAAGAATAAGTCGTATAATAAAGACAAACCGTTGTCTGAAAAAATAATATGTGCGAAAAAGGAGGGTTCTCATGGAATGGGTCGAAAGATTAAACCAAAGCATGAATTATATTGAGGAACACTTGACGGGTGAAATTGACTATGAACAGCTTGGGCGGATCGCCTGCTGCTCCGCCTATCACTATCAGAGAATGTTTACTTATATGGCGGGCATCACTCTGGCAGAGTATATCCGAAGAAGAAAAA
>CAYVZH010000095.1:0-2881 GCA_964456025.1 uncultured Ruminiclostridium sp. | reverse complement strand
AACCCCCGACCTGCTGATTACAAATCAGCTGCTCTACCAGCTGAGCTACACCAGCGCTTGATTGCCTTATTATTATATCACGGTGAAAACGACTTGTCAACCCTTTTTTCAAATTTTTTTGCGCAAACGGGACGTACCCTTTCCTTATCGGTAAATTTTCCCGCCAAATCAAGAAAAAAGCGGCTTTTCATTGACTTTTCGGCTTTCTTATGGTATATTAGAAGAAGAATCTTTCCCGAAAGGATCAACGATATATGAAGAAAAAAATAACGGCAGTCCTGCTGGCGGGACTGCTTCTCCTGAGCGGCTGCGACGGCGCGGGGAACGCCTTTGTTACCACGACCGAGCCTGCCGAGGTGCTCGACCTTCGTCCCGAAGCGCCGAATTTTGTCGGGCTGACGATGGAGCAGGTACAAATGCGCTATCCCTCCTTAAACATCAAGACCGAGTACCGCTCGGACGATTCCGAGGCGGAAACCGTCCTCGGGCAGAGCATTCCCGCGGGCGACAAGTATGATGAGGGCGCGCAATTCGTCCTCACCGTGAGCAGCGGTCCGAAGCCGACCGAGATCGACGACTATGTGGGACGGAGCATTGAGGACGCGCAGACCCTTCTCGAAAAGCAGGGCTTTATCTGCGAGATCGTCCGCGAGGAAAGCGCTTCCATTCCCGAGAACTGCGTGACCCGCACCAGCCCCGCGGCAAGAGAAAAAGCGCTTCCCGGTTCGACCGTAGTCTGCTATGTAAGCATGGGTTCGGGCATTACCGAGATCAGGGTTCCGCGCTTTATCGGGCTTACGGTAGAAGAAGCGTCCCTTCTCGCGGCGGAAAACGGGATCGGTCTTACGATCGGTTACGATAACGCGCCCGACGCCATTCCCGGTATGGTTTTACGGCAGGGGATCGACGAGGGGACGGTCGTAGAGCCGAATACCCGCGTCGAGATCACGATCGCGGGCGAAGCGTCGGCAACGGCGGGAAAAGCGTCGATTTCCGTATCCCTGAAATCGGACATTGTCGGCGAATTTCAGCTGAAATATTACGTGGACGGAACGCTTCAGGAGGAAAAGACCGAGGTCAAGGAGCTTAGTCTCACGTCAAAGATCGCATGGGAGGTAAGCGGGAAGGACATACATACCTATTCGATCGTCGTGACCTCGCTCGAAACAGGAAAATCGGGCGTTCTCTACGAAATGGAAGTCGATTTTACGCAGGATCCGCCCACGAAGGACGATCACGGCACCTTTAACGCGAACATCTTCAGCGAGCTTATTTCGTAAGTGCAAACAAACGCGGGGAATTGAAAACTCCCCGCGTTTTGGCAACTTGCCGGGGGCGCACTCCCGCACAGGGCATGTTGACGCTACTCGAAACGCCCGTCTTACAGCCATCTTTTCCGTGTTTCTTTGTTGATTTTCCTTGAAATACGAAAGTATTCCTGCGAAAAATCGCCTTGAAACACGAAAAATCTGACTGTAATCCGAACATTCCGGGCAGCGTCAACAAGCCCTAAAAAAGAGAAAAGGACAAAAAGAAAAGAGACGATATTTTTGAAAGTACAGGAAAAAGGCACGAAAACGCGGGCGCTGAAGGCGGCGTTCCCGTACACGATCCCGATTTTGACGGGATTTTTGTTTCTCGGCTTTACCTACGGGGTTTTTATGACCGATCTCGGCTTTTCCTTTGTTTATCCGATGGTCATGAGCCTTACCATCTTCGCGGGCTCGATGGAATTCGTCGCGGGGAATCTCCTCCTCGGTGCCTTTAACCCGCTCGAGGCGTTCTTTATGACCCTCATGATCAACGCGCGCCACATTTTTTACGGGCTCGCCATGCTCGATAAGTTTAAGGGGGCGGGTTTCAAGCGATTTTACCTGATCTTCGGAATGTGCGACGAAAGCTTTTCGATCAACTGCACCGCCGAACCGCCCGAAAACGTTGACCGCGGGTGGTTCATGTTTTTCGTGACGATTCTGAACCAGTCCTACTGGTTCACGGGCGCGACCCTCGGCGGGGTTTTCGGCTCGTTTCTGAAGCTCGATACCGAGGGACTTGATTTCGTGATGACGGCGATGTTCGTGGTGATCTTTCTGGATCAATGGCGGAAGGACAAATCGCACCTTCCCGCGCTCGCGGGGCTGGGGCTGTCGCTTTTGTGCCTTCTGATCTTCGGGGCGGACGGCTTTATTCTTCCTGCGATGGGCGTGATCCTTCTGTTCCTGACCGCTCTGCGCCGCCCACTTGAGGCAGGGCATGAGGGAGGTGACGCGTCATGACAATGACCCTTGCCGAACAGGTGATTACGATCGCGGCGGTCGTGTTCGGAACAATGCTGACGCGGTTTTTGCCGTTTCTGGTGTTCCCCGCGGGGAAAAAAACACCAAAATATATTGAGTATCTTGGGAAAGTGCTCCCCGGGGCGGTATTCGGACTGCTTGTGATCTACTGCCTGAAAAACGTGAGCGTTTTTACGGGCGCGCACGGACTTCCCGAGTTGATCTCGATCCTTGTCGTGGTGGGGCTGCACCTCTGGAAAAAGCAAATGCTGATCTCGATCGCGGGCGGAACGATCTGTTATATGCTTCTGGTGCAGTTGGTTTTTTAAAAGGTATGGTATTTGACTTTACCTCAGCACAAGCCCGCCGATGATTGACCGCCGGAAAAGGATCAGTAAAAAAAGGCACTTTGTGTCAGCTTCTGATTCCATGTGTGCTGAGGCTTGCAAAATCGGGAAATGAAAAGAAAGCTGAGGTTATGATATTGAAAAAAATATCTCTTGATGAATTTTTGAGATTGAGAAAACTGGTCCATCGCAGCGCGAGACCCCTTGACTATACGAAATGGAAATTCCTTTTTGAAAATGGCAGCTGCGACGATTTCC
>CAYVZH010000094.1:0-2910 GCA_964456025.1 uncultured Ruminiclostridium sp. | reverse complement strand
ATGAGTTTTCATACAGAAATATCGCTTTTTGCTTCTTTTTGGCACAAAAAGAAGCAGGGGTCTGGGGACAGCGTCCCCAGTGCCATAAATTCATCTCTCAAAAAAATCTCTCCTACAAATCTCTTAATTCTTTCTCTTAAAAATCTTATTGAACTGTTCGCGCAGCAGCGGGAGCGACAGGCAGATCGCAACCGTGATCGCGGTAAAGAGCTTGAGGTCGTTCGCCTCCATGCCCGCTTTCAAAACGAGCGCGATAATGATCCGGTAGATCACCGCGCCGACCGCGAGCGCGATCAGGGTGCGGCGGAACGTCTTTGTCCCGATGAGGACTTCACCGATAATGAGCGAGGCGAGACCGATGACGATCGAACCGGTACCCATCTGCACGTCGGAGAATGCCTGATACTGCGCGATGAGCGCGCCGGAAAGCGCAACTAATCCGTTCGAGAGCACCAGACCGATAATGATCATGTTCGAGGTGTGGATCCCCTGCGCGCGAACCATTTTCGCATTGTTTCCCGTTGCGCGGATCGCGCTTCCGAGCTCGGTTCCGAAAAACCAGTAGGTCAGCAGCGAGACAATGATCACAAACGCCAGTCCGATCAGAAGAACGGTGAAGTTCTTGCTTTTGAACAGGTCGAAAAACCAGTTCGACCGATCTCCGACCGCTTCGGAGAGAAGACCGGAAAGCCCGCTGAATACCGTTTCCACCTTATTTTTCCCGTTTGTCGGAAGCGGGACATTCGATTTTCCCATAACGCGGAGATTGATCGAGTACAGCGCGATCATGGTGAGGATTCCCGAAAGAAGCGCCGGGATCTTGAGCTTCGTATGAAGCAGTCCCGTGCAAAGTCCGCCGAGACAGCCCGCGAGCAGGGCGATCCCGGTCGCGAGCCAGGGGTTCATTCCGCTTACGATAAGGGTCGCGGATACCGCGCCGCCGAGCGCGATCGTTCCTTCGACGGAAAGATCGGCAATATCGAGAATGCGGTATGTAAAATAAACGCCGAGCGTCATGATCGCCCAAAGCAGTCCGAGCGCGATCGCTCCAACAATAATATCGGTCATGAATGTACGTACTCCTTTATTCAGGCGGCACCGTGCGGTGCAGCTTAGTGTCCGAGGCAGCGCCTCCGCTTCGGAAAGGAAAGAGAAGACCGCTTCCCTTTCCGAAGCGGGGGAAATTTCCCCCGCGCAGTTCTGCAATTAAATTCTTATTGAGCGCTTTCGGAAACAACGAATTCCTTGTACTTATCGGGGATCGTCAGACCGATCGCCGCGGCGGAGTCGCCGTTAAAGCAGTAGTCGTAGTTCGTGGAAGCCTCGATCGCCATTTTGGAAATGTCCTCGCCCTTTAATACGCGAAGCGCCATTTCACCCGCCTGATAGCCGATGTTGAAATAGTTGATGCCGAGGGTCGCGAGACCGCCGCTCTGTACCATGCCGCTTTCGCCGCAGATTACCGGGATCTTCGCGCCGTTCGCGACTTCGCCGACGATCGTCATTGAGGACGCGAAAACGTTATCGGTCGGAATATAGATCGCGTCGCATTCGGTCACGATCGAGGTAACCGCCTGCTGTACGTCGTTCGTACCGGAAACGGTGCGTTCTGTCCAGCCGATTCCCATTACATCGAGATATTCCTTTGCAATGTTCGTCTGGAGCACGGAGTTGTCCTCCGACGAGTTATAAAGGAAGCCGACGGTCTTGGTGTCGGGGTAAAGCTCAAGCAGAAGGTCGATCTGCTGCTGGATCGGGTTCATATCGGTGGTTCCCGAAACGTTCGTGCCGGGGTTATCGTTCGAGTCTACGAGTCCCGCCTCTGCGAAATCGGTGATCGCAGTGCCGATGATCGGGATCGTGCTTGTCTTACCTGCCGCGGCCTGTGCCGAGGGGGTCGCGATCGCGAAGATCAGGTCAACGTTATCGCCGATATACTGATCCGCGATGGTCGAAAGGTTGGTCGTTTCGCCCTGTCCGTTCTGGTAAGTAATGGTGATGTTTTCGCCGTTTACATAACCCTGATCCTCAAAATATTTCACGAAGCCCTCATACGACTGATCAAGCGCGACGTGGGTCATAAGCTGGATCGTGCCGATCTTATAGCCGCCCTCGGGCGCTTCCGTCGGCTGCGCGGGCGGGGTCGTTTCGCTGCTGGGTGTGGTAGCCGTGTCGCCGTTATTGGCGGACGAGGGGTTTTGCTGGGTTGTTTCGCCGCACGCGGCAGCGGAGAACAGCATTGCCATCGCGGCAAGCGCCGCGGTGATCTTCTTTGTCATGGTCATTTTTAACAGTCCTTTCTTTTCTACTTTAAACGATTAAATTGTCCGTCGGGTTGAGCCGACAAAGTTATTATACCATAAGCAAAGCGAAATGACAACAAAACTTTTTTAAATTCCAGTCGTTTTCGGATATTTTTGTAAAAAATGTTAAAAAGAGGGAGCGCGCAGCGTACAAGGTTGACAACAGCGAGCGGATCCCAAAAGGTTTTTCTTTATTGCAGGACTGCGTTGCGGCTGCTTTGTACGGCGGAGCGCGTTATATAAGCGTTATATAAATGGTATGGTTTTGACAAATTTACCAAAATCCGACGAATCGGCGACGAAAACTCAAACGAAACGACGAAAAGGGAAAAAACTCGAAAAAACGCTTGACAACGGCGTTTCACTGTGATATAATAAGCAAGCTGACGAAAAAAGGCACAATATTCCACGGGATTTGATAAAGTTCCGATTGTTTTTCAAAAATATTTTAAATTTTTTGAAAAAAGGTATTGACAAGCTTCTTTTTTCGTGGTATAATTTAAAATACCGCACGAAGCGGTACCCCGAGTTCCGCTTTTGAGGCGGGACAACCCGCACCTTGAAAATTGAACAATCGGAAAGAATCGAAATAATTTAAAGTAACCCT
>CAYVZH010000093.1:0-3367 GCA_964456025.1 uncultured Ruminiclostridium sp. | reverse complement strand
CTGAACGTGCTGCGGGGCGATCCCTGCGGCGCACATTCCTTCTCAGGATCGGGAGGTTTTTCCACCGTCGGTTCAAGTGCCGCTTTTCCGGTAACTTTTCGATTTTCGACCTTTTCAACCTCCATCATCACATGATAAACGTGCTCCGCGCGGTACATATCTTCCAGGATCCTCAGCACATTTTCCGCGCCGCTGCGCGTGGCGAAGGTGGTCGCCTTGATTTCTTCCTCCGTCCATATGATCCGACCCGTTCCCGTTTCCTTTGAAACGTAGTATTGGCGCCTGTCGGTCTCTCCGTCCGTCGTGATGATTCGATATTTATCCGCCATTTTGCTCACCTCCTGATTTTCCTATTTTTTTATATCGATCCCACTTGTGTTTTTCAAGATCTTCCACGTCAAAGCTCGACGTCTTCGATCTCGGCTTTTCTTTTTTGCAGTCGCCTGCAAAATCGTTTTTCTCCCAGTTCCGGACCGCCGCTTTCCAGTCGATCAACGGGACGCCGCGATTCCGCTTCCAGCCTGAAGCCTCGTAATGGTTGACAAACCGCTCGGGATCGACGCGGTTCCCGCGTTCCTCACAGTACACGCGCACCTGCTCCACGGTCGGAGGGACGAACCGAAGCGCCTTTTTGCTCCGGCTTGTCCCGAGAAGTTCGACGATCTGCTTTTGTTTTGCTTTGGAGACGTGATCAAACCGGGAGAGGACTTCTCCGCTTTCGTCGATAAAGAGAATGTCAGTCATGATTCCTTCGCTTCCTCCTCAAAAATGATATCCTCGCCCTCTCCGCGCGGTCGCAGTCTCTTCTCACAGCGGTAATCGGATTCAATGATGTCCCATAAGCGGCGATCTCCAAAACCAAGGCCGTATTTTTCCTGAAGGTCTTCCAGACGGTATTCCTTGCCGGTGCGCTTGTTTATGTAAATATAAACGCTTTGACACTCTCCATACAATCTCGCCATGATCGTTATCCTCCGTTTTACGCGCCGCAGAAATCAAAAAGCGAAATCTGCTCTCCTTTTTGCTCCTCTTCTTTTAAATACCCGACCCCGTCGCGAAAATAGTCGGGGTTCAGCTCGATCCCATATCCGCGCCGACCCATGCGAATGGCCGTCAGCGGAACAGTCATCAGACCGCCGAAAGGATCCAGCACCAGCTCGCCCTCGTTCGAGTATCGACGAATGATCCGTTCAACAATGTCGATCTGGAGCGGGCAAACGTGCATTGCCTGCCGCTTGTGGCTCTGCGAGGTGTTCAGCGTCTTCATGCGGGCGATGTCGTCCCATATCTCCATGCTCCAGCTCGCGGGGGCTGCGACCATAAAGGTAGCCGGAAGCCGTCCGTTTTTGTCCAGCTCCTCGGTCATTTTTACGTGCTCCTCATAGCTGTACACGGATTCGCGTGAGTGCGTTTGATATACCTTCTGCAAGTCCGAAAGCGGTATCGACTTGATCTCCTCTTTCGTCAGAAGCCGATCCCCGGAGCTTCGCCAGAACGCGTGAGCGTCGAGCTGCCACCGTGCGCGACTGTAATCCTCCTTGCTTTTTATGACAGGCGTATCAGCATACGCTTTAGACGTGTCGCTCGGGAGCTTCCGAAAAAGAAGCACATATTCCGGACAGCCTACGCCCATTTTCGTTCCGTCCTTACAGTTCTCCGACCAGCCGAGCCGATACGTCTGATTATTTTCGCGGACGACGTCGGTCAGCACCACGATCCGCCCCATGTATCGGAACCCGTGCTTCAAAAAATGGAAAACCGTCATTTCGGAAAACGGGTCGATCGTCGGCATACCGTCTCCCGTTGCATTTCCGAAAAGGACGCGGTCTTTCACATGAATTGCCGCTACGCGACCGGGTTTTAATACCCGAAGCAGCTCCGACGTTAAAAAATCCATTTGCTCAAAAAATCGGTCGTTGTTTTCGTTATGTCCGAAATCGTTATAGCTCGGCGTGTACTCGTAGTGATTGCTGAACGGGATCGACGTGTGGATCAGATCAACCGAATTTTCCGCGAGCTTCCGCACCTCTAAAACGCAGTCGTTATTCACGGCTGTATAATTTTTTCCTTTTACTTCCACGCGCTTCACTCCTATGCTTCTGGTCATTTTGTCGGCGATCACACGGTTTGAAATTCCGTTCGCCTTGACGATCTCGCGCATTTTCTCTGCCTGCGCCTTAAACCGCTCCCACTTCGCAAGCAGCTCGTCCAGAATCGCCTGCTCGTTTTCGGTAAAGATGATGTCGATAATGACATTTTCTTTTTGCAGGAAGCGATAAATACGGTGGATCGCCTGAATAAAATCGTTGAATTTGTAATCGATCCCGACGAATATTGCGCGGTGGCAAAACCGCTGAAAATTGCACCCGCTCCCGCTGATGATTTTCTTCGTCGCAAGGATCCGCGTCCGACCCTCCGAAAAGTCGATCACTCTTTTTTCCCGTTCTTCCAGCTCCTGCGATCCGTACACCTCAACCGCTTCGGGGATTTTCCGTTTGATCTCGCGGCGCTCCTCTTCGAGGTCGTGCCACAAAATAAAGTGATCGGACGGGGCGGAATCAACAATTTCCTTCGCTCTTTTTACCCGCTCGGAAAGGCTGTCCCGCTTTTCCCTTGCCGCCGCGCTCAGACCTTCAGCAGCTTCCGCGCAAAAGGAAGCTTGTCCCGTTTTTTTGTCGATCACAATGTCATTTGCTGCCTGAAGCTTGTGGTACCGAATTTCCATCGGCGGAAGATCATAACCCGTTTCGTCGAAGCCGAGATCAGCAGGCGACTGCAAAAACAGCGCCCATGAAGATACCCAAAGCCAGAATTCTTCCTCTTTGTGAGCGTATAGCGTGAGGTTGTTTGCTTTGGTGCTGTCACGCTGGAAAAACCGCGTTAAAGCCTGCCCCGTGTCCATGATCTCGAGAAATCCCGCATAGTGTATGATCTCTTTATATTTGTTCGGATCGGGCGTTGCCGTCGCGACCATTTTATACTTGACACCCGCGCATTTGGTCAAAAAGGTCTGGTATGTATCACTTCCGAACGAGCGGAGAACGCTCGCCTCGTCCAGCACCACGGCGGTAAATTTCTTCGGGTCAATGTCTCCGTCCCGCACCCGTTCATAATTCGTCAGCAGAATTGCCGCTTCCGACGCTTCCGCTTCCGCCATCGTCCGAACGTACTCGGGATCCGGAATTTTCAGAAGCTCACGCGCGTCGCGCGCAAACTCCTGCCGCACTCCGAGCGGAAGAACGATCAGTGCCTTTCCTCCTTCATGCCGCAGCACCTGCGCACAGAATTCAAGCTCCTGCACCGTCTTTCCCAATCCGAAGGATTCAAACAGCGCTCTGCGTCCGCCGTGAACCGCCCACTTGACCGC
>CAYVZH010000092.1:0-3378 GCA_964456025.1 uncultured Ruminiclostridium sp. | reverse complement strand
TTACGCCCTTGAAGGGCGGGTGCAAACCACCAGCTCTGCTGGTGGTTTTGATTTTTTAAAGCGCAAAACTCATCGGCAAAAAAATAACAAAACCCCTTGACAATTTCCTCAGCCCGTGCTATACTGATTGTACTACTTGAAATAGTACATTGAGTGCAACAAAGGAGGGAACGCGATTGATCCATATTGACGTAACGGGACGAACGCCCATTTACGAGCAGATTTGCCGCGCGGTATGCAGCGAGATCGCGCGCGGGATCCTGAAAGAGAACGATCAAATCCCGCCGTCGCGGACGCTCGCGCAGCAGCTCGGGCTGAACCCGAATACCGTCGCGAAGGCGTACTCGATCCTCGAGCGCGACGGGATCATTTACACGGTCGCGGGAAAAGGGAGCTTCGTCGCCGCATCGGACGGTCGGGTAAATACCGCACTCATGCGGGAATTTGAGGAAAAGACCGCCGAAGCGCTGAAGGCGGGCGTTCCCGCCGAGACGCTGATCGAAACGGTGCGGCGAATGGAACAGGAAAGGAGTGACGGAAACCATGATTGAGATTCAGAACGCGAGCATGGTGTTCGCGAAAAAGGGCTTGGGAAAAGTGAACGAAAAGGACGGCTTTAAGGCGCTGGACAACATTTCGATCACGATCCCCGACGGCTGTATTTACGGCTTTCTCGGGTCGAACGGCGCGGGAAAATCCACGCTTCTGCGCATGATGTGCGGGGTGTACAAAACCGAGCACGGAACGGTTCGGATCGACGGCGAGGACGTTTTCGACAATCCGAACGCAAAGGGGAAGATCTTTTTCGTCAACGACGAAACGGTACAGTACACAAAATTCACCTTAGACGGGCTTGCGGCATATTACAAAAGCTATTACGACAGCTTTTCGCGGGAGACCTACGAGCGGCTTTCGGAGCAGCTAAAGCTCCCGCGCGGGAAGCGCATGAGCGAGTTCTCGAAGGGCATGAAGCGGCAGGCGGTCGTTCTGATCGGGCTGTCCTGCCATACGAAATATCTGCTTCTCGACGAGGCGTTCGACGGGCTTGACCCCGCCATGCGCCGCTTTATCAAGCAGATCATTGTGGACGAGCTGGTGGATCGTCAGGCGACGCTGGTCGTTTCGTCGCACAATATCACCGAGATCAACGAATTGTGCGACCGCGCCATGCTGATTCACCAAGGGCAGATGATCTTCGCGGACGAGATCGACAAGATCCGGAGCGGCTTCGGGAAGATCCAGCTTGCGCGGAAAAGCGGCACCGTGACCGAGGACGAGCTGAAGGGCGCGGGACTTGATCTTGTGCAGTATACCGCCGCGGGGTCGGTCGCGCAGGCGGTCGTTCGCGGCGCGGAGGCGGAGATCGGCGAAAAAACCGCCCCGCTCGGCGCGGAGATCTTTGAATTTATCCCCCTCACGCTGGAGGAGATCTTTATTTATGAATTGGAGGCGCGCGGCTATGGCTCAAGTATCTTCTGAATCCCGGAATTCTTTCAAAAAAATCATGCGCGCGGCGGTCGCGGAAACCCGCGTGCATAAAAAGCTCTGGATCATTACCCTTGTTTTATACGGCGTGGCGCTTCTGCTCTTTGCCTTTAACGCGGTCTACAGCTGGACGGGGGATTTCGTCGATGTCACCACCAGCGATGACAAGGTGTTGGAGATTATTCCCTCCCCCGCCGGCGCGATTTTTGCGGTGTTCGGCGTATTCGTTGGATTTTTTGCCGCGCTGAGCGTGTTCCGCGACATGAATAACCAGCAGTTCTGCGATATTTCCATGGCGCTCCCGCTTCGGGCGGACGAGCGGTTTTTCTCGCGGCTGTTAAGCCTGTTTTTCTTACAGATCGCGCCGCTTATCGTCTCGACCGTACTCGGAAACGCGCTGGCGATGTTGGTCGGCTTCTTTCGGGAGGGGAGCTTTCCCGAAATGCAGAATATGACCTTTTTCACGCTCCCGCTTCTCTACCTCGCGGGAAGCCTGTTCATCATGGCGATCACGGTGCTTTGCACGTGCTGCTGCGGCGCGATGGCGGAAAGCGCGTATTTCTCGCTGATTTTGATGTTTATCATCAACTTCCTGCCGCCGATGTTTTTCACGCACCTTTATGAGACCTGCGCGGGGTATCGTAATGTAGGTTTTATTCATTATACCTCCGAAGGTCATGATTTTCTCCAGAACTGGGGCTTTCTCTACCTGCTCACGACCGACGAGGAAAAGCTGATCCCGCACTGTCTGGTCGGCTCGCTGATCTCCCTCGCGGTCATGCTCCTTTCGGGGCTGATCTACCGGGTGCGGGACGCGCGCACGGTCGGAACCCCGATCGCGAGCCGCGTGTTCTTTGAGATCTTCCTGTTCCTCGGCTGTGTCACCGTCTTTGCCTTCTTCATGTTTGAGAACGAGGCGCTTTGGGGCATTCTGGTCGCGGGGGTGATCTATATCATCATCAACGTGATCGTCTCCCGCGCGAAGATCGGCGTGAAAAGCGCTCTGCTCTGGGTCGGGAAGTATCTCGCGACAACGGCGGTCTGCGTTGGCGTCTTTACGGCGGCTTCGGTCACGGGCGGCTTCGGCGTGATCGGACTGCGTCCCGAAGCGCAGTATCTCGAAGGCGCGAGCTTTTCGATCCTCTTGGATCACGGTCTGCGCTTGGAAACCGATCCGCTTTCCGCCGAGCAGGCGGATCAGGTCATGGCGATCTGCAAAAAACACATGGCCGCGGGGCGGAAGGAGATCGGCGCGGAGCTTGTCTGGAGAAAATACCCGGACGACAGCGGGTGGTTTTTGGTGATGGCGAACAGTCAAGTGACCTATCCGGAGTGCCCGTCCCCACAGTGGCAGTTCGAGAGGCATTATGCCACTGTCCCGCTTCAAGGCAGACGGGTGAGAATGGGCAATGGCGGTTATATCGAGACCGAGGAAGGCGGATATGTCACCCAGCCCGACGGGACGTATCAGCTCGACTTTTATCAGGATATCCGGATCTCGAAAACCGAAATGGACGCGGCAGCGGAAGAGCTTCTGGCGCTCGACTTCGTGCATAAGTCGGTGTGGGATACGGAGAGGAGCGGCGGCGAACCGCTCGACCCGGCTACGGGAATGCCCATAGGGGACGGGGTTGAATATGCCTAAAGAATAAAAGAGAAATATATTTATTTTCGGGACGTTGCCCCGAACCTCACTTCCTTTTGGTGACCTCGGCAAAAGCTTTGTTTGCACCGCGTCCGTGCGGCGCTCGGGGCTTTTGCCTGCAAGCCTCCTGCTTGCAAGGAAGCGAAAAGCAGAATTTGCTTTATGATCGTGTATCATAAAATGAAAATCTGTAATATCAGACAGTTTCTTGCAAATTCGTCTGATATTACAGATTTTATTCTTTAAAA
>CAYVZH010000091.1:1383-3894 GCA_964456025.1 uncultured Ruminiclostridium sp. | reverse complement strand
GGTTATTAAGAGGCGCGCTCCAGCACTTCAAAACATAATCGCAGAATTTCACTGAGCCGGCGTTATCGTGAGAGCCGTAAACATAGATTCGATTTCCGAAAACTCTGGGTTCGCCGTCGGGAATGTATTCCCATAAAGGAAGATACGGATTTGGCATTTTATTTTCCTCCAATTTGCAGTTTTTCCTATTATACCATAAGAATAAATAATATTCAATATTATTTTGAAACGGTTTTTAAGAGTTTTACTCTCATATTAAACTTTTGTTCAAATTGCTTCAAAAGCCTTTCGCCTTATTGTGCATTCTTATAAAACTGAAAAAAGCTATTGACAAACAAGAAAAATGATGTATGCTATAACTTGACGGCGTGTTCAAGTTTGCGCCGTTAAGTGAAGGTGGACGACTATGAGTGAGATACATCTGAAAGCACCTAGAGGTTGGATAAACGATCCAAACGGATTCATATACTACAACGGCGAATATCATCTGTTCTATCAGCATTTTCCCTATGCGCCGAAATGGGGCAGAATGCACTGGGGGCACGCCGTAAGCCGTGATCTGACAAATTGGGAGCACAAGGAAATTGCGCTGTTTCCGTCAAAAACAGACGACCGGGACGGCTGTTTTTCGGGAAGCGCGGTCGAGCTGGACGGAAAGCTGCACTTATTTTACACGGGAGTAAACTATACCGTTCCCGATCCCGAAAATACCAACTGCTGTCTGAACGACGAAATGGTATCCGCGCAGCTTCATGTCATATCCGAGGACGGATACACTTTTGACAATTTCAGAGGAAAGTCAACGGTTATTCCGCCGTTGGAAACCCCCGAAATCGGTGATAAAGTTCATACGCGCGATCCCAAGGTATGGCGCGGCATCAACGGGGAGTGGTATATGATCCTCGGGTCGACCGCCGGCGGAAACGGCAGGCTTTTATTCTACAAAAGCGCCGACCTGACGCGCTGGGAATATGTCAATTGCGTTTCCGGCGAAAATTTCGGCTGGATGTGGGAATGCCCCGATTATTTTGAAGCGGACGGGAAAGGCATACTGATCTATTCGCCGCTGGGATTGCCGGAGGGGGATCAGACGGTTTGCCGCCTTGCGGAATTTAAAGAAGAAAGCTGCGATATGACGCTTGGGAACGGATATCAATTTTTTGATTACGGCTTTGATCTGTACGCTCCTCAAAGCACAACCGACAAAAAAGGCAGAAGAGTGGTCGCCGCGTGGCTGAGAATGCCGGAACCTATGCGGAACAACGCGATCGGAATGTTTGCAACGCCGAGAATATGCGAAGTAAAGAACGGTCATATCCGCTTCAGACCGCACCCCGATATCCGCGGCAAATTCACTCGGAAAACCGATCGCCCGAGCGGCATTTATATGCTGAGAACAACGCTCCGCGAGGGCGATAGTTTGAACATCGGCGGGTATATCGTTCGCAGAGAGAACGGAAGGATCGTTGCCGACAGAACCGCCGTATTCCGGAATAACGGAAAATTTCGGAATATCTGCGAAACGCCCGTTTTGAAAGACGGATTTGATGTCGAGATTTATGTTGATGAAAACATGGTCGAGGTTTTTGCGAATGACGGCGAATATGTCATTACAAACGCGGTATATGACCTGACCAATGAAATTTCCCATAGCTCGGACATTGAGATTTATGCCTTAGAGGAATGATGCTGACTAAATTTCCGCAGTCAGCCGCTTTTTCCTTTTCTTGACAATTTCTTCCCCGAATGATATAATGATTGCGGGAGGCGATAAAATTGGATTGCGTGATCAGAGAAATTGAAGCAAGGGATAATTCCGCGGTAGAGCGCATTATCCGAAGCTGTCTGTTAGAATTTGACGGCAACAGGGAAGGCACGGCGTGGTTTGATCCCGATCTGGGCAGGTTCTCCGAGATCTATGATACCGAAAGCAGAAAATATTGGGTCGCGGATAACGGTAAGGTAGTCGGCGGTGTCGGGATCGCGCCGTTAGACGGTATTGACGGGGTGTGCGAGCTGCAAAAAATGTACTGTCTGCCCGAAATCAGGGGTACCGGGATTGCGCATAAACTGATTGAAACGGCTTTGGAGCAGGCGGCGAAATATTACGACAAATGTTATCTGGAAACCTTTGGCAACATGATTGCCGCGCAAAAATTCTACGAAAAATACGGCTTTGTCAGAATTGATAAGCCGCTTGGCAGCACGGGGCATTATGGCTGCGATGTAATGTATATAAAGGATTTGAGATAAAATTGATTTTAATTCCTCGGCGGCAAAAAAACGCCGACGGGATTTTTCTTTTGCCGTCAGCGGTTTTCACGATTGCTTTTGATGTCAAATAAGGGATTTTTTTGTCAATTAAGTGGTAAATATTGAAAAAACGTTGCGTTTTCGTTATAATAAAAATATATGTAAATTTATAATAACAGGGAGCTTGCATATGAAGCTTTTAAAGGAAAACGAAACAAGCGCGAATCTGGCAGTGGCAAAGGTCATGCGGATCAGTAT
>CAYVZH010000091.1:0-1283 GCA_964456025.1 uncultured Ruminiclostridium sp. | reverse complement strand
TCAAGCCTTTATTTTTCGGAAAAGCTGAACATTTTCGGAACGATTTTTACGATCATTACGGTATCGGTGGCACAGCTGATCTCGTTCTATATCCCATGCGACAAGGACGCTAATTTCAGCGATTTTAAGGGCGTGACGCTGTTCGGGATCCTTCCGAGAGCAATGATCCTGTTTGCGATTTCGATGATCTTCACCATGCTCTGCAAGCGCACCGCTTCAATGCTCGGAAATCTGATGAGCGCCGAGCGGCAGGAGCAGATCCGCGAAAAGTCGGCGGAGATCTCACAAACGCTGGTCAAGGCAGTCAAGGAGATGGACGATATTTCGGCGCAGTCGACCGAATCAGGTAAGTCTATGGCATTGCAGTCAGAAAAGGTCATGCGCGACAGCGAGGAGAATTCCGAGCATATCCGTTCCGTTGGTGAAAATATGAGCGCGATCTCCGAGAATCTCCAAAATCTTGACAGCATGAGCCGCGAGATCGAACATTTGCTGAAGCATTCCGATGAGATCACCGCTGAGAACAACGAATCACTTATCCGTGCCGAAAACGGAATGAGGCAGATATACAGCCACACCGATGACAGCATGAAGATCATTTCGGAGCTTTCCGCGCAGTCGAAGCGCATTTCCGAAATTGTAAAAATGATTGAGGATATATCACTTCAAACCGATATTCTGGCAATAAACGCGTCGATCGAGGCGGCGCACGCAGGCGAGGCGGGAGCGGGCTTTTCGATTGTTTCCGAGGAGATTGGTACGCTTTCCGCGCGAACCAAAAGCTCCGTGCAGGAGATCGGCGGTATTATCACGATGTTTACCGAAAATATAACCGCTGCGGTCTCTGCAATGAAGCAGAATTTCACGCTGACGCGCGAGGGCATGGAGAATATGGAGCTGATCAAAGCCTCGGCGGAAAAGCTCGACAGCTCGAACAGCGAAATTTCCCGCAATATCGGACACATCGCGGAGGTCATTTCGAGCGTCGCGAAAAGCGGCGACGAGGTCACAAGCAGGCTTTCGGGCGTAAGCGAAAATATCATCAACAACTATGCCGCGGTATCGTCGGTTTCCGAAACGATACGAAAAAACAGCGAGAGCATGGAAACGCTGAGTGCGATGGTGAAGGATATACGCGAGATGTCCGAGCAGCTTGATACGCTTGCAAAGTAAGAATGTGCGGAAAAGAAGAAAAATTATCCGAGGGCTTCCGCTCTCGGATAATTTAGTTGTAGCTTTAGCCAAAATAAACCACCGCTTGAAGCGGTGGAATAAAAATCTTT
>CAYVZH010000090.1:0-3902 GCA_964456025.1 uncultured Ruminiclostridium sp. | reverse complement strand
GTTTGGGGACAAAGTCCCCAAAAACACATATTTCTCTTTTAAATCTCTTGGCAACAAAATTCCGATTTATGCGAGGAATCGAATAGGAACAATCAGCCCCGAAGCAGCGGTCCGTCATTGCTTCGGGGCTTAAACTTCTTTATGCGTATCGAAGGAAAGTCTCCCTTTTCTTTCTTACTCCACCGCACGGTAGAAAAAGAGGGGGCAAAAGCCCCCTCCCGAGGGGCTTTGCCCCTCCGTTTTCTTGCCGACTTAGCACCCGCAGCCGTTGTTGTTGCAGCCGCAGCCGCAGCCGCCTTCGTTGGACTGGGTCGAAAGACCGCCGCATCCGCCGCAGCAGGTGAATAAGAGGATCAGAACGATGATCCAGATACAGCTATTGTTTCCGCACATAATGATGTGTCCTCCTGATTAAATATTGATGAAACGTTTCATAATATACTATATGCCGAAGGTGAAAATGTGTTACGAAGGCGGGAAAAATTTTCGGAAACGAGGAACGGAACAATGATCGAATTCAAGGGATTTACCGAAAAAGCAAACGCGGCGCTCAATAAGGCGGTCGAGTCGGCGATGGCGCTCGGGCATACCTATGTCGGGAGCGAGCATATTTTATACGGGCTTTTAGCGGAGGAAAGCGGCGCGGCGTTCCTCGTCCTGAGCAAATACGGCGTTTCGGAGGCGGACGTCCTCGGGAAAATGGAGCTTCTGATCGGGCGGGGCGTCCGGACGCGCCTTTCCGTCGGGGATTTCACCCCGCGCAGCAAGCGGATCCTCGAATCCGCCCTTTCCGCCGCGCGCGCCGCGAAGCAAAGCTATGTCGGGACAGAGCACGTCCTCGCCGCGATCTTAAGCGACGAGGGCTGTTACGGCGCGCTGATCTTAAAGGAACTCGGGGTCAATACCGATCGGCTCGGGCGGGAATTCATTTCGGAGGAGCCGCGCCGCGCCGCCTTTGAGCCCCCCGCGGCGGTAAGCCGCCGGAAGACGACAAAGCTCGATCAGTACGGGAAAGACCTGACCCGCCTCGCCGCCGAGGGAAAGATTGACCCCGTCCTCTGCCGTGACCGTGAAATTTCAGAAGCGATCCAGGTGCTGCTCCGCCGCCGAAAAAACAACCCCTGCTTCATCGGGGAGAGCGGCGTCGGGAAAACGGCGGTCGCCGAGGGGGTCGCGCTTCGGATCGCGGAGGGGAACGTCCCCGAGGAGCTGAAAGAAAAGCGGCTGTACAGTCTGGACATGACCGCGCTCCTCGCGGGGGCGAAATATCGGGGCGATTTCGAGGAACGGGTAAAGGGCGTACTTGAGGACATCTCGGGCAGTCACGACATTATCCTTTTTATCGACGAGCTGCACGGGATCGTCGGCGCCGGCGCGGCGGAGGGCGCGATCGACGCGGCGAATATTTTAAAGCCCGTTCTCGCGCGGGGCGAGATCCGCGTGATCGGGGCGACGACCTCGGACGAATACCGCCGCTATATCGAAAAGGACAGCGCGCTCGAGCGCCGCTTTCAGCCGATCACGATCGAGGAGCCGAGCGAAACGGCGGCGCTTCAGATCCTCGAAGGGCTGCGCCTGAAATACGAGGCGTATCATAACGTAAAGATCACGGACGAGGCGTTAAAGGCGGCGGTGCGGCTCTCGGTGCGCTATCTCGAGGGGAGAAGGCTCCCCGATAAGGCGATCGACCTGATGGACGAAGCCTGCGCACTTGTAAGGATTCGCGAATTCCGCAGCCCGCCCGAGCTGGAGGAGATCCGCGAGCGGCTCAAAACCCTCGCCGACGAAAAGGAGCAGGCCGTCCTCGCGCAGGAATTTGAGCGGGCGGCCGAGATCCGGACGGAGGAAAAAAGCTTAGAGCTTCGCCGCGATATTCTGGAGCAGGCGTACAGCAACGGCGGAGACTGCCGCGCCGTGACCGAGCGGGACATTGCCGAGATCGCGAGCACGCACAGCAAGATCCCCCTTTCGCGCATTTCCGCCGACGAAGCGGAAACGCTCCTGAAGCTCGAATCCGAGCTGACCAAGCGCGTAATCGGACAGGAAAAGGCGGTCAAGGCGGTGAGCGCGGCGATCCGACGGGGACGGGCGGGGATCGGGCGGAAGAACCGCCCGCTCGGGAGCTTTCTGTTCGCGGGACCGACGGGCGTCGGGAAAACCGAGCTGTCCAAGGCGCTGAGCGAAGCGGTATTCGGCGACGAGAACGCGCTGATCCGCTTTGATATGTCGGAATATATGGAAAAGCACAGCGTTTCGGGGCTGATCGGCGCGCCCGCCGGTTATGTCGGGTACGAGGACGGCGGTCGGCTGATCGAGGCGGTACGGAAAAAGCCGTACAGCGTTGTCCTGTTCGACGAGATCGAAAAAGCGCACCCCGACGTGCTGAATCTTTTATTGCAGGTGCTTGACGAGGGGAAGATCACCTCGGCGGACGGGCGCACGGTCTCACTCAAAAACTGCGTGATCATTATGACGACAAACGTCGGCGCCCGGCACATCGTTTCCGGAAACGCGCCGCTCGGCTTTTCGGGCGGGGACGGGGAAAAATCCGCCGAGGAATCGGTGCTTCGGGAGCTTCGGGAGACCTTCCGTCCCGAATTCCTGAACCGGATCGACGAAACGGTCGTATTCCGCCGCCTGAGCCATGAGAACGTGGTCGAGATCTGCCGGAACATGATCGCGGAGCTTTGCGGACGGGCGGCGGAGGCGGGATACCGCCTTACCGTTTCGGACGAAGCGGTGGAAAAGCTCGCCGAGCTGGGTTACAGCGATAAATACGGCGCCCGAAGCCTGTACCGCACGATCGTCAAACGGCTCGAAGACCCCGTTTCAGAGGAAATTTTAAGCGGAACGGCGGAAAAGGAGATTCTTTTCGACAAAGAAAGAATTGAGACTTGAAAAATCCCGCGGATTATGGTACACTGAATGTAATAAAAATAAGGAGTACCGCCGTGGGAAAAAGAGTGGGAATTCTGGACGAGGTGCGCGGGCTTGCCGTGATCTCGATGGTGATCTATCATTTATATTTCGATCTTCGGTATTTTTACGGGATCGACATGGGCGAGCTTACCGATACGATTATGCATGCCTGGCAGCCGTTTATCGCGGGGACGTTTATCGTCGTTTCGGGGATCGCGTCACGCTATTCGTCGAACAATATCCGCCGCGGGGCGCTGACGCTGATGGTCGCGATGTGCTTTACGTTCGCGACGGCGTTCGTAACCCCGTCCGCGCCGATCACGTTCGGGATCCTGCACCTGCTCGGAACCTGCATGGTGCTTTACGGCTTCGTCGGAAAATGGGTCGAGCGGCTTCCGTCCGCCGTCGGCATGATCCTGTTCACGCTCCTGTTCGTTTTTACACGCGGGATCCCGGATCGGGCAATCCGCGCGTTCGGGATCGAGGGCTTTTTTTCGGTAAAAATGCCCGCCGCGCTGTATCACGCAGAGCTTTTGTTCCCGCTCGGCTTCCCGTCGGACGGCTACGCGGCCATGGATTACTTCCCCCTCCTCCCTTATTTCTTTTTATTTTTGGCAGGCGCGGCGCTCGGCTCGCTCTTTCGGAGCGGGAAGCTCCCGAAGGGGTTCTATATGGTTCGTTTCTCGGCGCTCGCCTGGATCGGAAGGCACGCCCTGCTCCTTTATATCCTGCACCAGCCGATCCTTGTCGCGATTCAGGAGGTCGTGTTTAAGCTGATCGGGCATCGGACGATGTTTTTGTGAGTCGGTATATATTATATATGGTATAACCGTAAAAAGTTCGGGATCGGAAATCCGAGCCTGAGTTTTTGTGGATTATTAAAAAGTAAGCGTAAATATTTCGCTTGACATTTTTTCCAATATGATATAATAATACTAATAACCATTTAAAAACCGATTTATTCGGTTTTTAAATGCCCTGCC
>CAYVZH010000089.1:0-3971 GCA_964456025.1 uncultured Ruminiclostridium sp. | reverse complement strand
TGCGGAAAAGGTCGGTTTTTGGGGTTTTTTTATTTTTGTGCAATTGCGATGTCGGATTTGGTGAAAGAAATTCAAAATAATTTCAAACATTATTATAAAAGGCGAAAACTATTGACAATTTGGGGTATAATAGCTATAATATTATTAAAAACCATCTTTTTTAATAACATATAAGGAGAAATCGTCAATGAAATATGAGCTTTTAAGGAATTTGTATTATAAAGATCAAGGCGATTATAAAAGCACATATGAGAAAAGATGGAACAGCGACTGCGCTTTTCATCTCGGTATTGACATCAACGGGAACCCCGCTTTTTTTCTGATGACGCCCGATCTTTACGAGCAAATATACCGGATTGCAAGAAAGGACAACGCGCTCAGCTTATTGTGGAAAGAGCTTCCCGGAGTCGCGATCCGTCAATATTTTCGTAAATCTCTGATCGGAGAAATTGTCGGTACGAACGATATAGAACAGGTTCACAGCAGCAGAAAAGAGATCGGCGAAGCATTGAATGCCAACGGACGAAAGCTGAAAAACAATCGGTTTAAGGACATTACAAATAGGTACAGTTTGCTGAGTCGGGAGAAATATGAATTCAAAAGCTGTGCGGATATTCGTGCAATATACGATAATCTTCTGTACGAGGAAATCAAGAAAGAAAATCCTGACGATCTTCCCGACGGGGAATTTTTCAGGAAATCATCCGTAGATGTGCGCACAGGCACGGACAAAATCGTTCATAAGGGAATTTATCCCGAAAAGAAGATCATTGAGACGATGGATCGGGCGCTTTCCTTCCTGAATTCCGGGGACGTTAACATTTTTTTCAGGATCGCGGTATTTCATTATCTTTTCGGTTATATACACCCGTTTTATGATGGAAACGGGAGATTAAGCCGGTTTATCAGCAGTGCGCTGCTGATAAAAAATTTATTTACGCCGTTAGTGGCTTACAGGCTGTCGGTTACGTTAAAGGACAAAAAAAAGCAGTATTATGAAGCCTTCGATATTTGTAACGATCCTAAAAACAAGGGCGATCTTACGCCTTTTGTGTATATGTTTTTTGATGTTATTACCGAGGCGGTTGACGTTCTCGGACGATCTGTTCGTCATAAAAAGAGTTCGTTGGATTACTATTTTGAACATTTGAATTTGCTGCCCGGCATATCCAATAAACACCTTCTTGGCATTTACGGCCTGTTGGTTCAGGCGTCGCTTTTTTCGGAAAACGGGATTTGCAAAGGTGAAATGTGCAGTGCTCTCGAGATCAGCCGCGGCGCTTTGGACAATCAATTTGGAAAGATCCCCGAGGATCTTATCGAGATTTCTTTTATCAACAGAACAAAATACTACAATCTTGATCTGAAAAGGTTTGATGAGATTATCGGAGATTAACGATACGGCAGATGTTGCTTTTCGCCGCAAAAACAAAAAGCCGCCCGCGATAACCGCAGGCGGCTCTTTGGTGCCGGCGGCGGGGGTCGAACCCGCACGGTATCGCTACCACCGGATTTTGAGTCCGGCACGTCTGCCAATTCCATCACGCCGGCAAGCGTAATATGCTTTATATTATAGCACACCGTTCGCGATCCGTCAAGGGAATCCCGCGGCCGCTTGCGTCAATGTTGCCTTAATTTGTATTTTTTTCATAAAATTTCGGAAATTCTCTTGACAATTTGTTAAAAATGTATTAAAATTATAACGTGAATAAGTCTGTATAGAAGATACGTTGATATAAAGAACGAAAGTTCGTTTTTACCTTTTGACGTAAAAGCGCGGCGGACTCCGCCGATACAGATATTTATCATTTTTTTACCGATTCCGGTTTACATATGATTTCCTATTTTTCAAGACTGCCGCTGTTTTAACGGAGCGTTTTTGTGCCGTTATCAATACTGATTTCCGATAAAAGTTCAGACAAAAATCCTGCGCAAAACCGCATAAATCTAAGCTTTTGCTTGGATTTTTGTACGCTTTTCAATCAGAAACAAGTATGAAATACAGAACAACGGCGTTCCGGCATTGATCCCGATATTTTATCGCAAACCGCGCGAAAACCGAGGAACGGCTTGAGATTTCGCGGCTTTGCGGGCATTTTTGCCTGCGTTTTGATAAAATGACGGGTTGGAACGCGTTTTGTTCGGTTTTCGGCATTTCTGCCGAAATCTTCCGCCTTTTTTCGTCTTGAATTCCGAAGGAGCCGTATGAACCGGGAGTTCAGGGGGCATTGCCGCCGTATGGCATTGCCCGATAAAAGGAGGAAGATTTTTTTGATTGACTTAGTATTGGCGATCGTGCTGATCGTCGCCGCTTTGGTCGTCGGGGCGGGCGCCGCGGGATTTATCGCTTTCCGCATGGGCGTCGAACACCGGAAAAGAGACGCCGAGGCACAGATCGAATCCGCCGAGAAGGAAGCGCAGCGCATTATTGCCGAAGGGCATGAGAAAGCCGCGACCGAAAAGAAATCAAAGCTCGTCGAAGCGAAGGACGAGATCTACCGTCTGAGGGGACAGGCGGAAAAAGAGATCCAGAAAATGAAAAACGAAACGGAGCGCGAGCTGAAGGAGCGGCGCTCGGAGGTGTCGCGGTCGGAGCGGCGCTTACAGCAGAAGGAGGAAAACCTCGACCGAAAAAACGATAAGCTTGAAAAACTGGAGGAAAACCTCGCCGCGAAGAATAAAAAGGCGGAAGAACGCCTCGCCGAAGCGGAAGCGATCAAGAAAAGCCAGATGGATATCCTCGAGCGGATCTCGGGCTTTACCACCGATCAGGCGAAGGAGCATCTGCTGAAAATGCTTGATACCGAGCTGGATCATGAAAAAGCAGTACGGATCGCGGCGTTTGAACAGCGGATCAAGGACGAATGCGACGATAAGGCGCGGAGCCATATCGCCCTTGCCATTACCCGTCTCGCGGCGGATACCGTTTCGGAAATGACGGTATCGGTCGTACCGCTCCCGAACGATGAGATGAAGGGGCGCATTATCGGGCGCGAGGGACGGAATATCCGGACGCTCGAACAGCTTACCGGCGTCGATCTCATTATCGACGATACGCCCGAGGCGATCACGCTTTCGAGCCATGATAAGGTTCGCCGCGAGATTGCGCGGATCGCGCTGGAGCGCCTGATTCAGGACGGGCGGATCCACCCGACCCGGATCGAGGAAATGGTAGAGCGCGCGAAAAAAGAAGTGGAACAGAAGATTCGGCAGGAGGGCGAGCACGCAGCGCTTGATACAAACGTAAACGGGCTGCACCCCGAGCTCATCAAGCTTCTCGGGCGGCTCTATTACCGTACTTCGTACAGCCAGAACGTTCTTGCGCATTCGATCGAGGTGGCGCACCTTGCGGGCATGATGGCGGACGAACTCGGCGTGGACGCGACTCTTGCGCGGCGCGCGGGACTTCTCCACGACATCGGCAAGGCACTCAGCATGGAGATCGAAGGCTCGCACGTACAGATCGGCGTCGATGTCTGCCGCAAGTATAAGGAAAGCGCGGACGTAATCCACGCGATCGAGGCGCACCACGGCGACGTGGAGGCGAAAACGATTGTTGCCGCCTTGGTGCAGGCTGCCGACGCGGTAAGCGCGGCGCGCCCCGCGGCAAGAAGCGAAAATTACGAGAATTATATCAAGCGGCTCCAGAAGCTCGAGGAAATCTGCTCCTCGTATAACGGCGTCGATAAGTCCTACGCGATCCAGGCTGGACGCGAGATCCGCGTCATGATCAAGCCCGAGAGCGTAAACGACGATAAGATGATCGTTCTCGCGCGGGAGATCGCGCAGCGGATCGAAAAGGACATGGAATATCCGGGTCAGATCAAGATCAACCTGATCCGCGAGAGCCGCGTGGTCGATTTCGCCAAATAAGAATAAGTGAAAATGCGCCTTGTCGAAAGACAAGGCGCTTTTATTGTAGCTTTAGCCAAAATAAACCACCGCTTGAAGCGGTGGAATAAAAATCTTTA
>CAYVZH010000088.1:0-4123 GCA_964456025.1 uncultured Ruminiclostridium sp. | reverse complement strand
TTTGTAAAAATTACCATTTTTTTGCCCTTTTTCCGTAAAAAGTTGTAAAAAATCATGTATAATCGGACAGAGAAAACGCATACTCTGTTACGAGGGCGAAAAACCGCTCTCGGAACGAACGTTCCACGAACGTTTCAACGAATGTTCCGCGAACGTTTAAAAAGACGGAAAAGAAAGGATCGGGTGTTTCAAAAATGATGGACAAGATCGCTTTATTTATCCTGCTGATCGGAGGAATCAACTGGGGACTGGTCGGGCTGTTCGGCTTTGACCTCGTTGCCTGGATCTTCGGCGGCTCGGGAAGCGTTATCAGCAGAATCATCTACATCGTAGTGGCGCTCTCCGCCCTGTGGTGTATTTCTCTCTTCTTTAAAAGGAACGAACTGGTCGAGGCAGAATAGTTGAAGAACCCCGGAAAGGTAAGTCCGCTGAAGCGCGGCACCTTTCCGGGGATTCGTTTTTTATTTTTTACTGATTTTCGACACTTTTCATCGAAAATCAGTAATTAGGGTGTGTTGACACTCCCTAGCACACGGTGCTTCCGTTCGGAACGCTCGGGTCTAGGGTCACCAGACACACCTGATCCCCCATGCTGCTCGAAAGGATCATCCCCTCGCTCACCTCTCCGCAAAGCTTCGCGGGCGTAAGATTCGCCACGAAAATGATCTTCTTTCCGATCAGCTCCTCGGGCTTATAGTACGCGGCGATCCCCGAAACGATCTGCCGTCCGCCGCGCCCGTCGTCGATTTGGAATTTCAGCAGCTTTTTCGATTTCGCGACCTTTTCGCAGGCGACAACCTCTCCCGTGCGGAGCTTCACCTGTGAGAACTGATCGATCGAGATCAGGTTCGCCTTGTCGAGATCCTCGTCCTCCACGGTCTTCTTTTCCGGCACCAGCAGGGCGTTCAGCTCCTCGATCTCCTTCTCGAGATCAATGCGGGGGAACAATACCTCGCCTTTCTTCACCGTTACCGTTTCGGACAGTATGCCGAAGCTTCCCGCGCTCTCATAGGTCATTTCCGCCTCGGAGGCGCCGATCTGTTCGCGAATCTTCGGCATCGTCTCGGGCATAAAGGGCGTTAAAAGAACCGCGCAGACCCGGACGGTTTCAAGCAGGTTGTATAAAACCGAGGCAAGGCGCGGGCGGTTCGCCTCGTCCTTCGCCAAAATCCACGGCGCCGTCTCGTCGATATACTTATTCGCGCGGGAGATCACCTTAAAGATCTCGGCGAGCGCGAGCGAAAGCTGCGCCTCGTCGATCAGCTTCGCGACCGTTTCACGAAGCCCCTTCGCCATTCTGATCAGCTCGTCGTCGAGCGGGTCGGCTTTCCGCTCGGTCGGGAGCGTTCCGCCGAAATATTTATCCGCCATCGCGACGGTGCGCGAAACGAGATTCCCGAGGTCGTTCGCGAGGTCGGCGTTAATCCGCCCGATCATGATCTCGTTCGAGAAGTTGCAGTCGGAGCCGTAAGGCATATCGCGCAAAATCTGATACCGTACCGCGTCCGAGCCGTACCGCTCGGTCAAAACGAACGGATCAATGATATTCCCGATCGATTTGCTCATCTTCTGTCCGTTGAAGTTGATCCAGCCGTGCCCGTACAGCCGCTTCGGGAGCGGGAGATCGAGCATCATCAGCATGATCGGCCAGACGATCGAGTGAAAGCGGACGATCTCCTTCGCAGTCATGTGGAGCCCCGCGGGCCAGTACGCCTCAAAATCGTGGTATTCCTCGTTCCCGTAGCCGAGCGCCGAGATGTAGTTGATGAGCGCGTCAAGCCATACATAGACCGTATGCTTCGGGTCGAAATCAACGGGAACGCCCCATTTTACCGTGGTGCGGGTAATACAGAGATCCTCGAGACCGGGCTTGATGAAATTGTTGACCATCTCGTTGACGCGGGATTTCGGCTGGAGATAATCCGTTTCTGTGAGGAATTTTTCGATCTGCTCGGAAAACGCCGAAATCTTCAGGAAGTACGCTTCCTCGTTTGCGTCGATGACCTCCCGTCCGCAGTCGGGACACTTCCCGTCCACAAGCTGCGACGGCGTCCAGAAGCTTTCACAGGGGGTGCAGTACTTCCCGCTGTAACGGCTCTTATAAATATATCCCTTGTCGTAAAGCTCGCGGAAAATGTGCTGAACCGATTTGATATGATACTCGTCGGTCGTGCGGATATAGCGGTCATAGCTCACGTTCATGGTTTTCCAGAGATCCTTAAAATGATCGACGATCGGATCGACATATTCCTTCGGGGTAATGCCCTGCTCAAGCGCCTTCTGCTCAATCTTCTGCCCATGCTCGTCCGTCCCCGTCAGGAAAAGGACGTCGTACCCCTGCATTCGCTTGAACCGCGCGATCGTGTCGCAGGCAACGGTGGTATAACAGTGCCCGATGTGCGGATTCCCCGACGGATAGTAGATCGGGGTCGTGATAAAGTATTTCTCGCTCATAGCTTTATTTCCTTTCTCATGGGGTACGGCGCGGGAGGGGCGTTTTTTGCCGCACTCTCGCTTTCCCGCGCGGGGAAATTTGGGTTCTCTGCTTTGATTTTTCCCAATTTCTGTCTTTTTATTTTAGCACAAACTCCCCCTTTTGGCAATATGTAAAAATTTTTAGAAGAAAAATTTACATTTTTCACAGAAAAGACTTGATTTTTTCGCAGTTTTCTATTAAAATAGATGTGTATGAATTTTCCGTCGGATTTTTCCGTAACGGAGGCTTCATCGGTACGAACGGCGGAAGCGCCCCTATGCGTAGCGGGGACTGAAGTCCCCGCCGAGAGCGGCAAAGCGTTTCGCCGAAGCAGGCAGATTGCCGATTGAACCGAAAGCGGTTCGGAGAAAGGACAAAAAAATGTCAAACAGATTGTTTCAGGGCGTGGTTCATCAGATGAGAGACACGATCGGACGCGTGATCGGCGTAATCGACGAAAACGCGACCGTCATCGCGTGCAGCGAGCTTCCGAGAGTCGGGACGAGCAACGACTTTTTCTCGATCGAGCTCGGCGAGTCGCACGATATTTTTATCCGCGACGGGTATACCTATAAGCCGTTCGGCGTTCACGTAAAGCCCGACTATGCGGTTTTCGTCGAGGGAACGGACGAGATCGCGGGAAAATACGCGTCGATCCTCGCCATCTCGCTTTCAAGCATCAAGCAGTATTACGACGAAAAATACGACCGGAACAACTTCATCAAAAATATCATTCTTGATAACGTTCTCCCCGGGGATATCAGCGTGAAATCCAGAGAGCTTCATTTTAACGCCGACATCAGCCGCGTCGTTTTCCTGATCAGTATCGTTTCCGCGAACGACGTTTCCGCCTACGACGTGATCCAGAACCTTTTCCCGGATAAAAACAAGGATTTCGTTTTCAACATCACCGAATCGGACATCGTTCTCGTCAAGGAGATCAAGAACAATATCGACGTAAAGGATCTCGAAAAGCTCGCGCGGTCGATCTCGGACACGCTCCAGACCGAATTCTTTACCCGCGTGAACGTCGGGATCGGTACGCCCGTCATGGGGGTAAAGGGGCTTGCGCGGTCGTTTAAGGAAGCGCAGATGGCGATCGAGGTCGGAAAGGTCTTCGACACCGAAAAGAACATCGTAAGCTATGACAACCTCGGGATCGCGCGCCTGATCTACCACCTCCCGACGACCCTCTGCGACACCTTCTTAAAGGAAGTGTTCAAAAAAGGCTCGATCGACTCGCTCGATCACGAGACTCTGTTCACCATTCAGCGGTTCTTTGAGAACAACCTGAACGTTTCGGAGACCTCCCGAAAGCTCTTCGTTCACAGAAATACGCTCGTGTACCGTCTCGATAAGATCAAGAAGCTTACCGGACTCGATCTCCGCCAGTTCGACCATGCGATCATCTTCAAGATTGCGCTCATGGTCAGAAAGTACCTTTCTTCCGATCCGGTAAAGCTGTAAAAAATATAGAATAGAAAAATCAACGGACAAAAGTGCAGCCGGACAAACGTTTTGGCTGCACCGGACTTCTTTTTGTGAAGGCAACACCGCACAATGACCGCCTGCGGCTTTGGTGCCCGCTCGCACAACATCTTTGCCGCCATACTGCACAGATTTTTCTTGAAATCCGACAGGATTCCT
>CAYVZH010000087.1:0-4471 GCA_964456025.1 uncultured Ruminiclostridium sp. | reverse complement strand
GTAAATATTGCTGAAGGTACACTTTATCGGGTCTTCCCCCATGCCTGTTATAAAGCATTTGCGCACCGCGTTCACGCCTGTGATGAAGTTGACGGCATCGTGCGAAACCTTCTCAGCGTCCGACTTGTCAAGCCCGAGCAGCGAGCAGCCGATATACATTTCCTGCGCGTTACCGAGGATCATATTGAAGCTGCCCCACCAGAAGCTCCATTCGTTTATTGCAATTTTCCACGGATTCGCGTTATATCTTTCGAGAACGGAGCGTTTCCAGCCCTTGAACTGTTCCGCTATTTCCGAGACCGCTTCCTCATCGCGATTTTCGCAAAGCAGATAGGTATAATAGCCGTAAATACCCATGTTACCGACATTATGACCATTTGCTCCCGCTCTCAGAGAGCCGATATATTTATCGGTATTTTTGAGGAACCAACTATGCGCACTTTCGCTGCCCGCTGCGTAATATACACATGCCGAAGCCCAGAAAGCCGAGCTTGAATTGTTTTCGCCCGAGTAATTCGTTGCAGTGTAGACATTCGGATTTTCTTCGATATATGCCCAGCCTCTTTCGGCTGCCGCAAGCAGCGTATCCGCGTAATCGGGGTCATGTTCTCTGAAGATTTTTGAAGCAAACGCCAACACAGCCGTGCAGTCGGCGGTGGAGTTGGTGATACACTTGTCACCGTCACCAAACCAGACGGTCCTGTCGCCGTCATCGTCGTTCTCGCTCTTTGATTTTACCTTGATATAAAAGCCGCCGCTCTTGTCCTGCATTTTTAACAGAAAATCAAGCTCAACGCGAACCTCGTCAAGGATATCGGGAATGCCGTTCCCGCTTTCGGGGATACCGTTCTGACCGTCCGAGAAGCAGTCGGGGAACATCATATATGTCCAAAGAAGTGTGTTTGCCGCGGTGGCTCCCGGGCTTACATACTTACCAACATCTCCCGCGTCATACCAGCCGCCCGATACGTCGATCTTCACGTCGCGGTCATAGGAAAGCGGTGCTTTAAAATCCTTCGGGGTCTTGTCGGAGCGTGTGTATTTTCCTCCGTACTCCGAGGTGATCTCCTCGTTAGCTCTCTGATAATAGTAATAGCGCATGGTATTTTTCAGCAGGTCGTCATAAACGTTCTCGGATATCTCAAACGAAAGGGAATCGCCGATACCGTCCGCTCGGAGATAATAACTCCCATCGACGCCGAAATCCGAAAAATCCGCACAAAGTATCTGCTCGCCAGAATATTTCTCGTCAAATTCGCTTACCATAGAAAGCTGTCCGGAAAAAACCGCTTCTCCTGTGGTTTTATCAACAAGCTCAAAGGAATCACCCTCATATACGGCGAGTTTTTCGGGAAAACCGCTCACCAAAGCACGCTTTTCGGAATCGGGCTTATAACCGAGCTGATTGACTTTAAACTCTGGGAAAGACTTTTCCTTATCGGACGCGCTTATTGTGATATTTCTCACCTGAATATTCTCGCCGCCGACAAGAAACTGCCTTGCTGCCGAAAGATCTGTTTCGCCGACTATTTCCGCAAGCGGTATGGTTACGCTCTTCCATTTGTCGGTTATCTTCGTGTCAAGAATTTTTGTAACGCTTACGCTCTGCCCGTTCTTCATCTCCTCAAAGCCGATTTCAAGCTTCTCTCCGCCATTCGTTCCCTTTGCCTCAAGGGAAATATAACCGTTCGGAACATAAAGGGACAAGTCGGTCGGCGTCCAACCGCGAAGTACAATCACAGACGGCGACGAGCGCAGCTTTATATATGGAAATTCCGAAGCGTCCTCCGATGGCTGAAGAGTCGAAATGGCACTTCCGTCGGGTTTTTCCTTGCCGAGAACGGTTATTGTCTGCAATGTATTGTACTCCGAGTCGATAAGCTGTAAAAGGGCTTCTCGGTCGGTTCTCGCCTTTTCCGCGAACTCGTCCTCTATCGTTTGAGAGACTATTGTTTGAGAAATCGACGATTCTTCCGTCAAAGAATCGGGAGAGCTTTCATTCGAGCCGGCACTGTCTCCCGTACAGCCCGGAATCATTGACAGGATGATCGGTATTGTTGTTAAAACTGAAATAGATTTTTTCATTTTCTTACCTTTCCGCAGTACTTGACCGCACATTTTTTTTGTGTTATAATTAACTAAAAGGAGTTGCTTAGTATGGACGTTATCAAGCTGTATCCCCCCGAGGACTGCCTTAACGGCTGCGGATTTATTCATCAGCACAGCGTGGACGAGACCTATCCGCTTCATGATCATGTTGGATTTTATGAATTTTTCTTTGTCTTAAAAGGCAAGGCTATCCACTTTATAAACGGTGAAAACAGGCTGCTGACGCGCGGCTCACTCATATTTATCCGTCCGGGCGACGTGCACAGCTATGAAAGCTTCAATAAGCACGATTTTGAGCTTATTTCTGTGGGATTTCTCGCGAGTGAATTTGACAGCGCCTGCTCCTTTATGGGAATAAGCCCTTTGCTGTTTACCGAAAGCTTCTTTCCGCCCGACACGGTGCTTGACGGCTATAATTTAGCTGACATGGAACGCAAGCTGCTTCATATCGGTCTGCACACATCTCCCGATGAACGCAAGCTCTATTTCAGAGGACTTCTGCCGTTCATTCTGTACAGGATACTGTCAGCCGGAGCGGAGCGGAGCGCTGCTATTCCCAACCGCCTGCGCGGACTTCTTGATAAAATGAACGACAGGGAGAATTTCATCGAGGGACTTCCAAAGCTGCTGGAACTTTCCGGAACCTCTCAGGAGCATCTTACACGCGAATTTCGGAAATATCTGAACATGACTCCGACGGAATTCATCAATCAGAAACGTATCAGCTATGCCGCGGAGCTTCTTCTGAACAGCTCTCATGAGGTCGTCGAAATCTGCTTTTTGTGCGGCTTCAACAATCTCAGTCACTTCTATCATATCTTTAAAACAACCTACGGCTGTTCGCCGAAGCAGTTTATTAAGGAACACTCAAGTTCTTAAGTTTCCTCTATCTCGATCCAGTTTGCTCTTAGCTTTCCGCTATGGACAAGCAGCCGTATCACCTGTTCTCCCTCACCAAGCGTTATGGGCGCGGAAGATACTGTCTGCCAATGATCTCCTTGTGTTTCCATGATCTCCGTGCTGTTCCGCCAGTCGATATCGACACTTATCCCGGCGCTGCCGCGAACACGCAGCCTGAACACATACTCGCATGCCTTTCTGACGTTTACGGTGTATTCCAGCCACTCGCCGCCGACCATATCCTTCACATTGTAGCCGACACCGATGTCGTCGCAAAGCTCGATAATCACATTGTCCATGCGGTAGATCTCGCTCTTTGTATCGGTCAGCTTATGATAGGAAATGCCCTCTCCGCCGCGGTCGTAGTTTTCACAGTTTATCCTGCACGGAGCGCTTGCGGGCGGAAGCAGGAAAGGAAGCTGTCCGCAAAGCTGTTCCCCCTCGGAATTTTCCGAGGGCTTTCTTATCTTTGCGCCATTGGTGACAACAAGCTCTCCGAGGATTTCTTTATCCGCGGGAATTTTAACGTACAGCACCCCGTTGAATTTGTCAAAGGACCAACCTTTTTCCGACTTCTGGACACAGCGCTTATATCCGTAACCGTCAAGCTCTTTGCCGCCGAAAGTGACTGTTTTCGGCTCCGCATTCACATGAATTTCAAGGCAGTATTCGTCTGCCGCATAAAGAAGGTTAGAGCGGGAGATAACGATATGTGTTTCCGTTTCATTCTCCTCACATTCGATATGAGTGATTGTAAAAGCGCCGCGCTCAAATTCGTAGCTTGTTCCGTCATCGGTATACAGATCAAAGCTGCACTTTCCGCTCGGATATATTTTCAGGTCGATGCGCTTCCAGTCTATATCATTGGTGCGGTACACTTGTTTTGTCATAGGAATGATCGAGCCGCCTTTTACGAAAACGGGTATTCTGTTCTGCGGTGCGTAGACGGTATAGCTTCTGCCGCCCTCGTAGCAATAGCCGTGATCCCAGTCATACCACTTGCCTTTCGGGAAATACACTTCTTTCTCAGTTGCCTTTTCCTTGATTACGGGCGCGACAAGCAGCTCACTTCCGAACAGATATTCGTCCCTGATGTCGAAAACGTTTTTGTCATTGGGATACTCGAATACCAACGCTCTCATCATCGGCGCGCCCGTGATATGCGCGTTGTAATTATAAGAGTATATGTAGGGCAGCAGGCGATATCTCAGGCGTACATAATGCGCGGCGCTGTCGGTAAGCAGTTCCCCGAAAACAAACGGCGAAGACTGCCCCGCGTGGTGGACTCTTGTTATCGGACAGAAGCACGCAAATTGCAGCCAGCGTTCATATAACGCGGTATGCGCGGCGGGATCGTTTTTATAGATATTTTCATTGTAAAGGCTGTTGTTGGTGGCGGACATAAACCCGCCGCTGTCGCTTGTCCAGAGCGGTATTCCCGACATGGCGGTGTTCAGAGCTT
>CAYVZH010000086.1:0-4715 GCA_964456025.1 uncultured Ruminiclostridium sp. | reverse complement strand
CGCACAGATTTTTCTTGAAATCCGTCAGGATTCCTGCGAAAAACCTGTACAATCTGACAAAAAATCTGGCAACCACTCGAACGACAATCATTATGCGGTGTAGCCTTTATTTTTTAAAGTATTTTTTCCAGACCCGGATAATGAGGACAATCGCCGAGGTGAGTAAAAGGTTGATCGCCATTTCGACCACGAAGTTCAGTCCCACGAACGCGGTGACCATGTACGCGCCGGCGCTTTCAAAGCCCGCTCCCGCCGCCCATTCGCGGATCGTATCGAGGAAGAAGAGCGAACAGCCGAGCAGAAACACACCCGTATTTACGACCGGCGAAACGATCCCCGCCGCGATCACGGCCGCCGTGATGTTCTTTTTCGCGACAAGACGGTAGACGATCCCCGCGAAAAGCCCCGCGAGCGCGCCCTTCAGAATGCAGGTAACGATCGTTCCCGGGACGTTGATCGCCAGAAACGCTCCCGCGTCGGTAAAAAGAACGACGACGCCGAAGACGAAGCCGAGCCAGCAGCCCGCTTTCCAGCCGTAAAGCGCCGCGCCGACCACGATCGGCACAAGTACGAGCGTGATGTTGAATACGCCGAATCGGATTCCGACCGCCATCGCCTGTAAAACGACGACAATTGCCGTCAGAAGTCCGAGCCCTACGATGGTGCCTACATTCACCTTACGCGGGCGGTTTTCCCCTTTCGGGGAGGTCGCTGTGTAGTTTTCCATTGTTTTGTCCTTTCTGCCGAGTACCGTTCCCGTTTTGTTCCGTTGTTCCCGTTTCGCCTCCTTTGGGAGTGCGGACGGGCGGAGGATTTTCACGAAGATACGGTCTCAAAGCTGGCGCCCCTGTGACGGATACGAATCACCGATAAAAGTGTGGATAAAAAATCTGCGCTAAAATCATATATGCAAATTTTCGCTTGATTTTTTATACACTTTTTAATCGGTGATTCGTATGGGTGCGCCGCGGGTTTTATATTTTAAGGAGACTCGGGACGGATCCCTGCTCCTTAACCCCTGTTTTTCCGATAAATCGCCATCATTCCCTTTAAAATGAGCTGCGGATCACAGATCGTTTCACGGCGGCATTCGGACATCACAAGCGGAGAAAATCCGCCCGTCGCGACAACGGAGCGAGCCTTTCCCATTTCGCTCTCGAATCGTTCGATCAGTCCGTCGAGCATTGCCGCCATGCCGAGAATTACGCCGGAGCGCATACAATCCACCGTATTTGTTCCGATCGCCTTCGCGACCTTTCCCGAGCTGATGAGCGGGAGCGCCGCCGTACCGCTCGCGAGGGATTCAAAGGTCATTTTCAGACCGCCCGCGATCGCTCCGCCGAGAAATTCGCCCTGCGCGTTTACCGCCAGCACCTTACTCGCCGTCCCCAAATCTATAACAATGCAGGGGAGCGGATAATATTCCTTCGCCGCGACCGCCGCGCAGCAAAGATCCGCGCCGAGGGTCGAGGGGTCGTCGATCCGGATATTGAGTCCCGTTCTGATCCCGGGACCGATTACCATTGCCGAGATTCCAAAAAGCTTTTCGACCGCCGCGCGGATCTGCTCGGTCACGGGCGGGACGACGGAGGAGAGAACCGCTCCCTCGAACTCCTTCGCGCTCAGTCCATGAAGCGCCAGAGCGTTCATAAAGAGGAGCACGTATTCGTCCGCCATGCGCGAGGCGTTCGTTTCGATCCGCGCGTCAAAAACGAGCGCGTCATTGTCCTTGTAAACGCCGAGGACGGTATTGGTGTTCCCGACGTCGATGGTTAAGATATACATAGTCGCTTCCTTTTCGTTGTCTTATTGAATGGCAGGCGGTTAATTTTCCCCGCCTTCTTCTTTACCGCCGTTTTCGGGGTCCGGCTCGTCCTCCGTTTCCTTCTCGGGCGGGATCGGATCGGGCGAGAGCTTTCCGACTGCCTCGTTCAGGGCGGATTCCCATTCCATCAGAGCGGATTCGAGTTCGGGATTTTCGCTTTCCTCCGTTTCCTCCGATTTTTGTCGGCTCTTTTTCCGAAGGTAAGCCGAAACGAGGATCATTCCGAGGAAGAGCACGAAGCCCTCTCCCGTGATATAGAGCGCGGTCGGATAGCCCGCCGTCATGAACTTCATGCCGACCGTATGCTGTCCCGCCGGGACGGGAACGCCGATCAGGGCGTCAAGCAGCTCGACAGTTTCGACCTCCTGTCCGTCGAGGGTAACCGTCCAGCCCTTCTCGACGGGAACGGTGGTGAACAGAAGGCTGTCCTCCGCGGCGTTTACCGTGATTCGAAGCTCGGTAGGGGAAAGCCTTTCCGCGACCGTCCCGCTGTTGCGCGCCTGAAGCTCGCCGAGATCGCGCCCGATCGCCTCATGATCGCAGTAGAGGAACTGCGCTTCGCGGAAATAAAGGTCGTCGCGGGTCAGGGTCAGCCCGATCGTGACCTCCTCGCCCTGCTCGAAATCCCCGATTTTCATGATACTGTTGTTGTCGCCCTCAAAATACGTCCCGAGGAAGGTCTTTCGGTTGAGCCATACGTTTACCGTTCGCTCGTACCGCGAGGGGAGATACATATAAAGCGCCGATGTTTCGGGCATGGCAAGGGTATACACAAGCTCGGTATTCAGGTCGGGATCGATCTTTTTAAAGCTGTGGTGCCCGTCGGTGGTCTTTCCCTGCGTCACGTTGGTCAGTTCGAGATCAACGTCGTCAATAATACGGGTGAAGTATTCCTCGCTCTGTCCGTCCCGTCCGAGCATTGCCGCGAGGAGCATGTTCTGATTGCGCAGCGGCTCGGTGGCGGAAAGCTCCAGATCCTCCACCTCTTTATCGACGAGATAGGCAGGCGGGAGGAAATAGGGGTTCTCGGTCACGGTGATGTCGTCGACGGATTCGATCTTCGAGGTCTCGTTATCGGGACAGGAAAGCTCATATTTCACGCCGAACAGGCTTTTCGTGACCTCGGTCGCGCCCGAATAGCGGGTATAATGGCTCCGCGAGGTAAAGCCGAGCCTTGAAAGAAGCTCGATCGGCTTCGCGTTTAAGGTGCTCGAGCTGTGCGAAAGCCCGTACATTCCGCAGGCGAGCGGGTCGTTCACGGTACGGAAGTAGGTTTTCTCGATCCGGTAAAATCCGCTGTCCTGCGCCTTGATCCGGTCGGCGGCTTCGCGAGTCGGAACGATCACGTCGAGGTAGGAGGGACGGGTGGAGTACACAATATCCTGATCCTGCCGCAGAAGCTGCACAAACGTGTTGGCGAATACCTCGAGTGAGATCACCGTTACGAAGATCACGGCAATTCCCTTCCGGTGCAGCTTGTTCTTGAACTGAACCGTTACCGCCGCGACGATCAAAAGGATCGCCATCGCGGGGAGGATCACGAGCAGGCTGTCCATGGTGTTGCGGCTGATGTCCTCGAGGTAGTTGTCCTGTTTTTCGATCCAGAGCAGCACCGCGAACCACACGACCGCCGCGCCCGCGATGTGCTTTTTCGGCACATCGTCCAGCTCGTTGAACGCCCGCGCCGCGAAGGATACCATCAAGAACGAAAGCATGAAGCTGTATCGGTAGGGAAGCCAGTTCGGGAGCTGTCCGCCATGCCAGAGCATATCGACCTGACAGATATACATCGAAAGACACAGGATCGCCATAATGACCGCCGCGCCGATCCGATCCCTGCCCCGGATCTTTTTCAAAAAGAAGAAGCAGGGAAGTAGGAGCAGCACGAGCGTACCGCAGTAAATAAACGGAAGCCCGGACATTCTTACCGTATCGTAGGTCAGCGGGAAGATCTTATCGAGCAGCTCGATCATGTCGAAATTCGTATAGACCGAGCTGTAATCCGGCTCGGAGAAGGTGAATTTTCCGTAGGAGAGCGAGTGGTAAACGGGGAGGATCATATACGCCGACATCATGACCGAAACGGCCGCGACCCCCGTAAAGAGAACACCGCGCCCGATAAAGAGCCTGGCCATACCCTTTTTGTGAGAAACGACCGCGTAGTAAAGGAAGTAGATCGCCGAAAAGATCCCGATCATGAAGCCGATATAAAAGCAGGTCACGAACGCGTACACGAGCGAGATCGTCAGCATGATGAATTTTCCCTCGTCGAGAAGCTTTTCGATCCCGTACACGACGATCGGGAGGATCATGACTCCGTCAAGCCACATCGGGTTCATCGTCTGTACCATGGTATACGAGCAGAGGGCGTAGCAGACCGCGAAAACAATACTCGTCAGGCGGTTCATGCCCTTCCCGCGGCTCAGATAGACCGACATACAAAGCCCGATCGCGCCGACCTTCGTTACCATCATGGTGAGAAGCCCCTCGGTAATCATTTCGCGCGGGAACGCCCAGACGAGGAAGTTAAACGGGCTTCCGAGATAGTAGCCGATAATGCCCATGAATTCGCCCGAAAGGTTTCGGCTCCAGCTGTAAAAAATGCTTTCCTTTCCCGCGAAAACGTCGTACATATAGTCGTAATAATAAACGTACTGCCCATTCAGGTCGAGGGACAGAACCGACTCTTTTCCGAACGGGTAAACGCCGAAAATAAAGTACGCAAGCAGTAAGATCAGGCACGGGATCGCGAACGAGAGCGGAAACTGAAAATCCGTCACGAAAAAGCGCTTGATCCCGCTTCCGAGATAACTGAAATATTTTTTAAGGGCACTTTCTTTTTTCTGCTCCATATTTTTTCGATATCCTCCTATGATTCTCTTTTGTCCTT
>CAYVZH010000085.1:0-4814 GCA_964456025.1 uncultured Ruminiclostridium sp. | reverse complement strand
GCGGCGAGGAATTTATGATGCTGCTTCACAACACCGACGTTTCCTCCGCGGCGCTGATCGCCGATCTGATTCGCCAATGCTTTGCAAACATCTCTTTCCCGCTTGCGAGAACGCAGACCGTAAGCCTCGGCGTTACGCAGGCAAAGGAGGGCGACACCCTGGACGGACTTTGCACGCGCGTCGATACCGCGCTTTATGAAGCGAAGAAAACGGGCAAGAATAAGGTCGTGGTTTTCTGATAATGGCAACAGTGCCGCAAGGTTTCACGCTTTGCGGCACTGTTTTATTATTTTTGTATGGAATCCGCTGTTTCAAACCGTTCCTCTGCATTGAAAATCACGCCAAAAACAAAGAGATACAGCGCATAAACAAGCGGCTCGCATAAACCTCTTACAGCGATCGTATAGTAAGCATTTCCGTACAGTCCGTGAAATGTTTCATGAAGCATATTTACTTCAACGATCCCGAGTACGTTATACAAAAGCGAGGCGGCCGCTAAAGATATTACAGCAATACGGATAAACCTGCGGTTTGCTTTTGCATTGACAATTTCGCCGCTGTACGAAAACAGAACTTTCCCCATCATAACAAGCGAAATAACAGCAGCCGCTGTTACAGGAAGCTCTTTCAAGAAACGAAAAATAACGAGATCCGTGTATGCTTCGGACGAATTTGCATAGCCGGAAGGCAGATCCATATACATATTGTAAAAAGGAATTCGCACAGCCATGTTTTTTCCGCTGTTCTGCGAAAGGCTTATCAGGTCGTTTGTATGAAAAATTCCTTTCCAAATGAGATATGCCGCGGCACATACAAAAAGACCGGTTCCGAATATTTTAAACCCGATGCGCATTTTCTGTTTATCAGCCGTCCGGATATAACGAAGAACCATTCCTCCCGCCAGAACGATACAGGGTAGAGCCAAAATATAAAAGGGGCGGAAATGATAGGAAGCGGTAGAGAAAATGTCCGTTGTGTATTTCGTCATAACCGATATATCGTTTAATCCGAGAATTTCTCCTGCCACAGTACCGAACAGAAAGCAGCCCGATGACAGGAACAGCATTCGATCACTGCTTTTACTATAAAGCTTTCCTTTTGCGGCATTTCTTATCATAATGACTAAACAGACGATGCCCGCCGCCAGTAAACCGATCCCTGCGATATTCAGGATATCCCCTGCCATCGTGTGTTCCGCCGTTGCCTCAGAAAAACCGTCTTTGATATATTCGGCGGTCATTTCAATAAAAAATGTACCGCTGTAATAGTGACCGTAAAACAGTGCTGCCCCGTAATCTGCCGTCTCCTGCTGATTGATCAGCGTTGACACGATAAGCTGAAACGCAAAAAAGAATGCCGCACCGCAAAGAATTGCTTTCGACACAAAATAAATTGTTTTAAAAAATTTCTGTGTTTTCTCATTCATTCGGATTTCGGGTAAAGCGTTTTGTTTTTTATCCATAAAACCTCCTGTCAAAAATTTTTTAAAGCTGTTTCAGAAGCTCGTCAATGAAAGCCTTTTCGGCGAGACCGTCCGAGAACGCCGTTGCGCCTCCCGCCATGGAGACCAGCACGTTCCGCGCGCCCATGTCCTTCAGCTTTTGCGCGTATTCCGCGATTTCCCCGTTTGTTTTCGGCGTTACGCCGAACATCTCGCCAAGCTCGCTTAAAACCATGGAAACGTTGATCCCCTTTCCGCCGAAATAAATTTTCTCGCTTTTTGAGCGGCTTACTCCGCCCACCGAAATTTCGTCGGTGTGTACAACGTAATCCGCGACGGGATTGAATGTCACCGTGTATACCATTATAAAACCTCCTTTACAGACGTTTCCGAAGCCCCTTTTTGTCCGGCAAGGTAAGATCTCTGCGTACCGTTGATTCCGACGCCTCCTTTGATCTGATTTAAAATGTTTTGATCTATCTTGACGTTATTATATCATGAGCTGTTTAAAATTGCAATATTTTCTGTCAAAATCCTTCAAGCGATTCATTTTATGTGTTTCAACATTTTGGCGGCACATTTTTGTGTATTTTAACTAAATCACATTGTGCTGTTAAAATATAGCATAGCCGCCGCTTATCGTTATAAAGTCAAAAAGAAGCGGGAATCTATGAACATTTACACAATGCACAAACCACCGTTTACGGGAAAATAAAATTCCGCAAATGCTTTATACAAGCTGTTTGCGGAAGATCGGATTGGTGGAGCATAGGGGATTCGAACCCATTTTTTGGCTTTCCGCCAAGTTCCGTAACTTTTGAAAAGCCCTGTAAATCGCGGTTTGCGGGCAAATAACTTTCAAAAAAAGAAGGTTTTTTAAAATTGTTTTGAGTCTATAATGGACAAATAATGGACAAGCGGGTCCGGCACATTTCTGAAATTTGAAGGTGTATAAAGTGCTGCAATCCCCCTTTTATTTATATTCCCGTTTGAATTTGTAACAAAAATATGCTATAAGCATATCGTAAAAGCCATCGTTTCATCAATCGTCTCCTTAATGTCCTGAAAATGGTACATTATTTTATGTTATAATGGGGAAAGAAAGCAAGGAATGTATTTTTCGGGAGGGATCGTCATGGAGAAGATGTATTTTGTTACGATTACGGGGATCAGCCATTATTACGGAAAAAAGCCGTTCAGGATCGGGGGCGTGTTCAAGCTTATCAAGGAGCCCGATAACGAGTATGACCCGGAAGCGATTTCCGCGTTTCTTCCGTTTATCGAAAAAATCGGTTATGTCGCGAACAGCACGAACACGGTTTATGACGGAACGATCAGCGCGGGACGGCTTTACGATAAGATCGAGGACTACGCGTACGGGAAAGTCATGTTTGTGACGCATTCTTCCGTGATCGCTCTTGTGCTCGACAAGGCGGACGTCGAGGACGAGGACGAAGACGAAGAAGATGATGAGAAAAACGCGGTTTCCGTTTCGACAAAGGAAGAAAAGGCGGAAAAGTCTTCACCGAAATCGAAAAAGGCAAAGCAGCCGATCGGATTTAAAGCGGAATAAGAAGCACTCTACGGCAAAGCGTTCCGATGATGCCGCTGTATTTTGGACAATAATATTGTTGATCCCATTCACCTTGACCTTTATTTCTGCGAATTTTTAAAGGTTGGTCTTGATTTTTTTCTCAAAATCGTGTACAATTAAAATGGATTATTGTGGCGAAACGCGCTTTCAGACAGAAATCAGGATAATGAAAGGATCATTATATGGAAAGAAAATACACCGTCCTGATCGTTGACAATTCGGAAAAAAATATCGAGATGTTGTCGGAAACGCTCGGCGGCAGTTATGAGCTGATAACGGCGGTCAGCGGCACAGACGCGCTGGAGATCATGCGCGGCGAGCATTGTCCCGACGTCGTGCTGCTTGATATGCTTATGCCAAAGCCCGACGGCTGTGATATTCTGCGGGTCATGAGCGAGGACGAGGCGCTGCGGCTGATCCCTGTCGTTGCTGTCGCTGACGGCGGCGATCCCGAAGCCCGCGAACGCGCTTTTGAGCTTGGCGCGGTGGATTTTCTGTCCCGCGGCGAGGATACGGACTTTATTCAATATCGTGTAAGAAGCGTTCTTCGGCTTTGCGAAATGAATAAAATGCGCCGTGAAAAAGAGCGGCTGCGCGCCGAGGAGAGCAGCAGAAGGCTCCGCGAAAATCAGACGTTTCTCCAGACCGTGATCAACAACGCGCCCGGCGGCATCTCGCTTTCGGAGCGCGACGGCGACGGGAGGTTCCGCACGATATTCGTAAGCCGCGGGCTTGCCGATATGCTTGGGTTCCCAAGCGTCGAGGATTGCCTTGCGACGCTCTCCGACTGCCCCTTCTTCGGAGTTTCGGAAGAAGACACGTCGGTTCTCCGCGGACTTATCGCCGAGATCCCCGAAACGGGCGGAGGCTTTCAATACGCGTTCAGGTGCAGTCCCCGCGAAAACCTCGACCTTTGGCTTGCCATGCGCTGCCAGCTTATGTACGGCGACGACGGCAGGCTGAAGCTCTACGCATTCATTACGAACGTCACCAAGGAGAAGCGTTATGAAGACGAGCTTCGCTCTGTCGCCTATTTCGATCCGCTGACGGGCTTGTACAACCGTCATGCGTTCATCAAAAACGCCCGCCGCGTGATCGACGAAAGCCCGTGGACGCAGTTTTCGCTTATGCAGCTGAACCTCGGTTCGTTCAAGGTCGTAAACGATCTGCTTGGGCGCGACGTCGGCGACAAGGTGCTTGCGATCATCGCAGACGCCGTGCGCGGACTGTTCGCGAACAAGGGCGTTTACGCGCGGTTTTTCGCGGACAATTTCGTTGTGCTGACTCCGTATAACGAGCGCGGAGTTCACCCGCGGACGATGCTTGAAACGGTTCAGAAGGCCGTCGCGCAAAGTGGGCTTCTGTCCCACGAGATACAGTATTATATCGGAGTTTACATCGTCGAAGACCGCTCCATGTCTATCGGAGATATGACGGACCGCGCTTCGATCGCCTGCCGCTCAATCAACGGCAGCTATCAAGAGCATATCGCGTTTTACAACGAGAAAATGCGCCTCGCTCTGCTTGAGGAACAGGCGGTGTGCGACGACAGCCGCCGCGCCCTTCACGACGGGGAATTCTGCGTGTACTACCAGCCGGTTTACGGCATAAAGGCGAAAAAGTTCGTGAGCGCCGAGGCGCTGGTTCGCTGGAATCACCCCACAAAGGGTATGATCAATCCCGGCAAGTTCATACCGGTATTTGAGAAAAACGGCTTTATCGCGGAGCTTGACCTGTACGTTCTGGAGCAGGTCTGCATATATATGAAGCGCCGCCGCG
>CAYVZH010000084.1:0-4879 GCA_964456025.1 uncultured Ruminiclostridium sp. | reverse complement strand
GTTTGGGGACAAAGTCCCCAAAAACACATATTTCTCTTTTAAATCTCTTGGCAACTAAATTCCGATTTATCTTAATTAAAGATATCAAGAAAAATAATCTGTCAATAGAAACGCCATAGCACTTCTGACCGAAAATCATCCGTGCTATGGCAAAAACCTCTTGATGAGCGCCCTTCTTTTCCGAAGGGAAATTTCATTTTCGCCGCTCACAACTCATTCCGATTTTCAAGCGCTCTCTGCAAGGTCACGTCGTCCGCGTACTCCAGCGCCGCGCCCGCGGGAAGCCCGTAGGCGAGTCTTGTCACCTTGATCCCCATCGGCTTAATGAGACGGCTCAAATACGAAGCGGTCGCTTCACCCTCGACCGTCGGATTCGTCGCCATGATGACCTCGCTCACGTCTCCCGAAAGCCGCGTCATCAGCTCCGTGATCCGAAGCTCCTGCGGCCCGATCCCGTCCATCGGCGAAAGCAGCCCGTGCAGCACATGATACACGCCCGAAAATCCGCCCGCGCGCTCCAGCGCGGAAACATCCTTCGGCGCCTCGACCACGCAGATCACCGTCGGATCGCGCCGATCGTCGTCACAGACCGCGCAGATCTCCCGATCGGTAAAATTCTGACAGATTCGGCAGAAATGCACGCTGTGCCGCGCCTTGACGATCTCCTCCGCGAATTCCTCGACCTCCTCCGCCGGACGGTTCAGCATAAAATACGCGAGCCGCTGGGCGGTTTTCATACCGATCCCGGGGAGCTTCGCGAACTGCTCCGCGGCGGAAACAAGGGGGAGGGGCTGATACTCCGCCACCGCTTAAAACAGCCCGGGGAAGCTTACGCCGCCCGTTACCTTTTCCATTTCCTTCGCGCTCTCCTCGTCCACCTTCGCGAGAATGGCGTTTACACCCGCGACAATGACGTCCTGTAAGCCCTCGATGTCCTCGGGATCGACGATCTCGGGATTCAGCTTGATCTCCTTCAGAACCCGCGCGCCCGTCATGGTAAGCTCTACCATTCCGCCGCCCGCCGTTTCGGTGAATTCGGTCTGCTCAAGACGATCCTGAACCTCCTGAATGTCCTCCTGCATCTTCTGCGCCTGCTTTACCATCTGGTTCATATTTCCGACACCCTTATTCGAGTATCCCTGCGGTAATCTTGCTTTCATAATTTTTGTCCTTTCACTGTTCTTTTATTGTAACTCCCTGCGACCTCGCGAGGTCGAGGAAATCCTTTACCTTTTTTCCGCGCTCGTCCTGCTCGTCCGACTGCTTCGGCTGCGCCGCGATCGTGACCTTCCGCCCGATCGCGCGGGAGACCGCTTTTGACAGCTCGCCCGAAAATTCGCCCGCCGCGTAGCCCTTCTGAAGCTCGCTCCCGCAGACGAGAACGGTATTCCCGCCGATCAGGGCGGTCGTATCGCTCACCAGGATCCGGATCGAGAACGGAAGCGATTCGAGAATGGTTTTCCATTCCGCAAACGGGGCAAAGCCGTCAGCGCTTTCGGGCAGTGCGGGCGCGGGCTGCGCTTTTTCCGCCGCGGGTGCGAACGCTTCCTCCGGCGCCGCCGCGAACGGCTCCTCATACGAAGCGGCGAACGGTTCCGCATACGGCTCTGCATACGATTCCACATATGACCCCGCCACGGGTTCGGGCGGAGGATCGAGATCGAACGGGAGGTCAATGGCCATTTTCACCTTTTCCTCCGCGACCGACGGCGATTCCTTTTCTTTTGGTGCAGGCGCGGGCTGCGCCGGCTCCTCCGCCGGCGGGAAGTACTCCGCCTCCGGCGGGTTGTCCCGAGGGCTTTCTTCGGGGAAGAATTCCGAAACAGGCATTAGGCTCTCCGATTTTACCGAAGCGGGCGGGGGAGCACCCTGCCCCAAAGGAGCGGGAACACCTGATTTCAGCGTATCGAGCACCAGCTTTTCCAGCGCGTCGATCCGCCCCGAGAGCGCCTTTTCGTCGGTGTCGAGCTTCGGCGTGCACAACCGGATCAGGCACATTTCGCAGGAAAGCTCCTCGTTGCGCGTCCGGCTCATGCCCGAAAGCGCCTCGCTCAGGATCGAGAGCGCCCGAAGCAGCATTTCCAGCGTATAGCTTTCGTTTTGCCGCGCGTAGCGGGAAAGCTCCTCCGCCGTCGCGCGAAGCACGCTCGGATCCGCCCCCGCCTTTAACAGCATGAGCGCGCGGTAATGGGCGATCAGCTCCTCGATCAGTCTGGCAGGGCTTTTTGACCGATCGGTAAGCGCGCGGAGCGTCGTAAGTGCCTCGGCGGCGTCCTTCCGAAGAACCGCGTCCGCGATCCGGAACAAATGCTCCGTCCCCGAAATTCCCGCGCATTCGCGCACCGTTTCCTCAGTGACGTGCGCGCTGACCGAAAAGCACTGATCGAGCAGGGAGAGCGCGTCTCGCATTCCGCCCTCGGAAACGCGGGAGATGAGCGTCGCCGCTCCCTCGTCGAGAGACATTTTCTCCTTTTCCGCGATCTCGAGAAGCCGCTCCCTGCTGTCGTCGATCTTGATCCGATGGAACTCGAACCGCTGACAGCGCGAAAGAATCGTCGCGGGTACCTTATGGATCTCGGTTGTCGCGAAAATAAAAACAACGTGCGGCGGCGGCTCTTCGATCAGCTTTAACAGCGCGTTGAACGCCGAAACCGAAAGCATATGCACCTCGTCGATAATGTACACGCGGCAGCGGCAGGAGATCGGCGCGTAGACCGCTTCCTCCTTCAGCTCGCGGACGCTGTCCACCCCGTTATTCGAGGCGGCGTCAATCTCGGTCACGTCGGTCGCGCCCTCCTCGATCGCCCGGCAGCTTTCGCATTCCAGACAGGGGTTCCCGTTCACGGGACTTTTACAGTTGATCGCCTTTGCGAGAATTTTCGCGCAGGTCGTTTTCCCCGTTCCGCGCGAACCCGTGAAAAGATAGGCGTGGGCGGTCTGTCCGTTTTTGAGCTGATTTTTGAGCGTGGTGGTAATATGCTCCTGCGAGATCACGTCGTCAAACGTCTGCGGGCGATATTTCCGATACAGCGCGAGGTACATGACCGCTTCCATCCTTTCTTTTTCGGAAAAAAAGCTCTTGAGTATGAACACAGGCTGACTGCGGCACAGACCGAAATTCGCTTAATGCTGCTCGGTTCCCCGCCTGACATGGTTCACGACACGACCTTGCACAGGGTCTGTGTTCATATTCAAGAGCTTTTCGGCGCTTTTACGCACCGATACTATTATATACGATTTTCCCGAAAAAATCAAGAGCTTTCCCGATGATTTTTCCGAACCGCGCGGCGAAGGCTCCGCCGACGTGCGATCCGCTCTGCGGAGCGCCGCGCAGCCAAACGCCAACGGTTGCGCGGCAGGGCTTACTTCTTTTTCTTTTTCGAGACCGCGCCGAAAATAACGCTGCCGGCAATAGCGACCACCGCGACAACAATGATCACGATCGTAACCGGAGAGATCGGCGATTCCACGCCCAGAAGCCTTACGGCGCTAAAAAGAGAATCAAACATTTTTACCCTTTCCTTTCTGTGCTTCAGGCACACCGCACAGTCACAAGCTTCGCCTTTGACGCGCGAATGACCGCGCGGTGCAGCCTTTATTCTTTATTTTGACACTTCCGCCTTCGTTTTAGAACCTGTCTTCATAAAATTTGTACTTGAATTTTTTGAAAAGACAAGTGCAAACTCTTGTGGAGACATGTACTTACTTCTGCTTTTTCATCGAAACAATGATAATTCCGATGATCGCGCCCACAACGAATACGCCCGCCGCGATCATCACGATTGTCAGACTGCTGTCCCGCGAAGCGAAGCTGTCGGAATTCATTGCCTGCGCGGGCGGCGCGCTCTGTGTCTGAGCCGTTTCCGCGGGAGCTGTTTCTTCCGCCGATCCGGTCGTTTCCTCGGGGGCGTCCGTTTCCTCCGGCTGCGTTTCCGCCTTGGTGGTCGTCGTTTCCTCGGGCTGCTCTTCTTCGGGCTCAGTGGTTTCCTCGGGTTCCTCCTCCGAACCGCCGGGGATTACGATCTCGGGCGGGTCGATCTGATTTCCGTCCGCGCCGAATACAATGATCGGCTCAAGCCCGTCGGCATACAGACCGAAGGAGAGGATCTGAAGCGAATAGTCGGGAGAACGGTTTCCCCATTCCAGAAGACTGATCGTGCTTAGAAGGGGACTCGGCTCCGTCCCCTCGGGAAGGTACCCCGTCAGAAGGTACTTTCCGTCTCCGAGCGCGCGCACCTCGGCAGTCTCCGTCCCCGCGTCGGTATCCGAAAGACCCGTTATGCTGAACTGGAGCCATTCCGTCCCGTTGAACGCAAGCGCGCCCGTAAAATCCGTAAAGGCGGTCTCGCCGTCGCTGTAAAACCCGTTTTCTTTATCCGTTTGATACGCTTCCCCGTCGGTGATCTCGACCACCGCGCGGATCGTCTCCAACTTTGTGTAATCCACCTCGTAGCTGTTGCTGATACTAAGCCGCCAGCTATCGACGACGGCGCTCAGAAGATCCGTTTGTTCCGGGGGAACTGCCAGATAGGCAGAAGCCGCCGTTGTGAAAAAAGCCGCCGCCGTTAGCGCGGAAAGAGCCGCGCCGATTTTTTTCAGTTTCATCTGAATATCCCTCCCTGTTTTGGACTTTGCCGCACTTTTGACCGAGATTCGAAAAACGCAGTCCTGCCCTAAAATATTATTATATCAAAGGAAAACGGGGTTGTCAATGACAACCCCGCGAAATTCGACCTATTGCACAAAGCGCACAGGGAAAATCTTCCAAAAAGGATAGAATTCTACAAACCCGAAAATCCGTGGGCGAAGCCTGCGGAATCGGAGATCAGCTCCTGAGCCGGAACGAATCGATCAGCTCCTTGAGCATTGCGGACTGACC
>CAYVZH010000083.1:0-5107 GCA_964456025.1 uncultured Ruminiclostridium sp. | reverse complement strand
TTTTCGATTATTCATTTTCTTTTGAGTATTTCAAGAAAAAAGGAATGAAATGGCCTCTTTCCATTCTTGTAGGAAATCAATTTGTCGGTTATTTAGATTGCAAGATGGACTGGAGAACCAAAAAATTTATTATTAAAGAAAGAAATATATTCAATCCCGATTTTAATGATTACAAAGGTATTGATGCTGCGATCGAGGAATTAGCTGCCTTTCATGAAGCGACAGAAAACATAGAAAAGGTGTAATTCTCTTCTGCGATCTTGAATGGAAACGCTATGAGGAGTGATCACGCTTTGTTTTTCTTATACTCTCTTCCCCAGATCTCCATCGCGTCCATGATCGGGCGCATGGATTCCCCCAGCTCGGAAAGCGAATACTCCACGCGCGGCGGAACCTCGGGGAAAACGGTGCGTATGATGATCCCGTCCTCTTCCATGGAGCGCAGGCTGTCGGTCAGCACCTTTTGACTTACTCCGTCCAGATTCTTGCGCAGCTCGTTAAATCTCCAGGGACGCATCAGCAGATTTCTCATAATAAGCAGTTTCCATTTGCTCCCGATCAGAGAGACGGTCGTGGCTACGGGACAAGCGGGCATTTCCTCTTTTGTCAGCATGGTTTTTCCTCCAATAGTTTAAAATTGAATGTTATATTCAAATTATAGTATATATCCCTAAAAATGTCAAGAAAAATTTTTGACAATTTTCCTTGCTGCAATGCAAAGGTTACCAAAAGGTAACTCGGTAATAAAAAAGTGCGTACTTGTCAATGCCTTTCCGGGATTGTATAATAAAATCACAGCAAGCGAAGTTTTGCTGAATCAATTTTCAGGAGGACACGATCATGTCACTTTCCAATTTATCCGAGTGGAGCAACAGCGGTACTGCGTGCGGCGCCGGCGACAAGCCCGCGGCTTGCGGTTCGAGCGACAAGCCCGCAGCCTGCGGATCGGGTGATAAGCCTGCGGCTTGCGGTTCGGGCGACAAGCCCGAGGAAAAGTCCTCCGCTTGCGGCTCTGCCTGCGGAGCGGGCGACAAGTAATTGTCTTTTCGAGATAATTACAAGTGTTCCCGAACGGAGAGATTCGTTCGGGAACATACGAAATAATTCGGGAAACCGATTTACATACGAGAGGTAATCATAATGAGCAAATACTTTTCCTTTCAATGGCACATCACGGACGACTGCGATCAGCGCTGCAAGCATTGCTACATCTTCTCCGAGAACAATTGCAAGACGCTCGATTCAATGAATTGGGAACAGCTTCAGGACACGTTTTATAATTGCCTTGATTTCTGCAAAATCTATGATCGGCTTCCCTATTTTTATATTACGGGCGGCGATCCGATCCTGCACCCGAATTTCTGGGAGCTGCTGAAATTGTTGAAATCCCACGAGATACCGTTTACCATACTCGGCAATCCGTTTCACCTGAATGACGAGGTCTGTCAAAAATTAAAATCGCTCGGCTGTGAAAAGTATCAGCTGTCGCTCGACGGCATGAGAGAAACACACGACTGGTTCCGCAAGCCGGGCAGCTTCGATACTACCCTTGAAAAGCTGGACTGTATCAAGAGGACGGGAATCCGCGCGGTGGTTATGACGACGGTTTCGGGAACCAATATTGACGAAATCCCCGATATTATTGATACCGTCGCAAATCGGGCAGATGTTTTCGCGTTTGCGCGGTATTGCCCCACGAGCGAAGAAAAGGATACGAATATCGAGCCGCTGCGTTATCGGGAATTGCTGCAATTATGCGATCGGAAATTCAAGGAATATGAAGCACAGGGCTGCACCACCTATTTTAACAAAAAGGATCATTTGTGGACGCTGTACGAATACGAAACGGGCGAATTCAGGATCCCCGAAAACGCCGAAAAGGATATGATCTACTGCGGCTGCAACTGCGGCAACTGTCATCTGACAATCCTCCCGAACGGCGATATTTTCGCCTGCCGCAGGGTGCAGAACAGCAAGGTCGGAAATGCTTTTGACGACAGGATCGCGGACGTATGGGTGTGTGAAATGGAAGAATACCGAAATTACTCAAAATTTGAAAAATGCTCGAAATGTGAGCTGAAGGCGTGGTGTAGAGGCTGTCCCGCCGTCGCAAGCGGAAAGAGCGGGAATTTCTACGCCGCCGATCCGCAGTGCTGGAAGGAGATCGTATCATGTTAATGGATTTAATTAAGGCGCGTCATTCGATACGCAAATACACCGACAAGCAAATATCTCGTGCCGATCTGGAGCTGATTCTTGAAGCGGGCAATTACGCACCGAACGCGGGCGGCGGGCAGCGGAGCATGATCGTCGGGATCCGCGATAAGGCGCTTACGACAAGGCTCGGAAGAATGAACCTCGCGAAATTTGACCGCTCGCGGCTTGTCGGCTCTTATGTTTCCGCGGAACAGCCCAGCACGATCGACGATCCGACGATCAAAAACGGATTTTACGGAGCGCCGTGTGTTGCGGCAATTTTCGGGCAAAATAATTTTGCGTTCCGTGTCGCGGACGCGTTTTGTATCGCCGAAAATATGGTGCTGCAGGCAACGGAGCTTGGCATTTCTTCCTGCATTGTTTCCCGCGGCGAGGAAACCTTTGACAGCCCCGAGGGCGCGGAGCTACTGAAGGAATGGAGCATTCCCGAAAATTATTCCTGCGTTTGCTTCGTGATATTCGGATATATCGACGGCGAGCAGCCGCATTTCAAACCGAGAAGGCCCGACAGGGTAAAAATCATCGAACGGGAGGACGAGTAAATGGACGCGAAGACTTGCCTTGAAAAATTAAGACTTGTCGGAGTGCTGTCATTCGCTACCGTTGATGAAAACGGCGCGCCGCAGATACGGTGTATCAGTGCCATTCACTTTGACAAGGAGAGATTTTATTTTTTTACCGCAAGAGGAAAGAATTTTTGTCGCGAGCTTCTTTCGGACGGCAGGGTGCAGATCCTCGCCTACACGCGGTTTAAGGAAATGATAAGGCTGTCCGCAAGGGCTGTTCCCGTATCGGACGAACGGCAGGGGTCTTGTATTGAAACCATTTTCGCGGAGCAGCCTTATCTTGCGAACGTTTATCCCGACGATACAAGAAATATCGGTATTATTTTTGAAATCAAGGACGCGGAGATCGAATATTTTAACCTCGGCGTAAATCCGATTTTCAGAGAAACCTATGCGATCGGAAGCGGCAGGGCGGAGCCGCTTAAGGGTTACAAAATAACCGATCGATGCGTTTGCTGCGGAAAGTGTGAAAAGGTTTGTCCTCAGCGCTGTATACAATCGGGAAAACCGTTTGAGATCGCCGCCGAGCATTGTCTGCACTGCGGAGCCTGCTTTGAAGGCTGTCCCGTAAAAGCGGTTGAAAGGCTGGGATCATAGTGAACCGTTCCGAAAAAATATTGTATTTGATCAAATATCTTTTGTCCGAAAACCCGGACTATAAAAATATTGCAATCCCGGAAAACGCGGAGGAGCGGTTTCGACTGTTCCGAAGCCTTGTGAACGTGCGCGCTCCCGAGCCGATCCCGGCGGAATTCTTCGCGGTTCAGGACGAATTCCTGCGGGAGAAAATTACCGAAAAAGGCGTTGTGAATTACAAGGACTTAACACCCGTAAAACCTCGTATTTATTTGCGGCAGGGCGATATCACCACGCTGAAATGCGGCGCGATCGTCAACGCCGCAAACTCGGGAATGCTCGGCTGCTTCTGTCCGTGTCACGGTTGTATCGATAACGCCATTCACACATTTTCGGGCGTACAATTGCGCTTGGAATGCGCGGAGCTTATGCGCGGGCAGGGCTTTGGCGAGCCGGTCGGGCAGGCGAAAATCACTTCCGCGTACAACTTGCCCTGCGATAAAATTATTCATACGGTAGGGCCGACGGTCGGCGGAAGGCTTACCGAGGAGCATTGTGAACAGCTTGGTTCATGCTACCGTGAATGCCTGAAAACGGCGGTGCAGAACGGAATTTCAAGCATTGCGTTCTGCTGTATCTCAACGGGAGAATTTCATTTTCCGAACGAAAAAGCCGCGGAGATCGCGGTGCAGACCGTGAGTGAATTTCTCCGGAGCAATTCCGAAATCGAGGTGATATTTAATGTTTTCAAGGACGAGGACCATGCGATCTATCGGCGGCTGCTCGGCTGAGATCAAGCGGCTCGGCGCGGCGCTGAATGCCGCCGACGCGGTTGTGATCGGCGCGGGCGCGGGACTTTCGACGGCGGCGGGCTTTACCTATTCGGGCGAACGCTTCCGCACAAATTTCGCCGATTTTGAAAAAAAATACGGTTTTCACGATATGTATTCGGGCGGGTTTTATCCGTATGAAACACCGGAGGAGTTCTGGGCGTTCTGGAGCAGAAACATCATGCTGAACCGTTATACCGAGCTGTCCGAATCCGTTTACGGCGATCTGCTCGCGCTTGTAAAAGACAAGGATTATTTCGTGATCACCACGAACGTTGACCACTGTTTTCAGAAATCGGGATTTGATAAAAAGCGGCTGTTCTACACACAGGGCGATTACGGGTTGTTTCAATGCTCCGAGCCTTGCTGTAACGAAACATTTGATAATGAAAAGATCGTTAAGCAAATGTACGAGCTGCAAAGGGATATGAAAATCCCGTCAGAGTTATTGCCGAAATGTCCGCATTGCGGAAAGCCGCTTACCATGAATCTCCGATCCGACGGGAAATTTGTCGAGGACGAGGGCTGGCACAAAGCGGCGGAGCGTTACTCGGATTTTATTCGCTCGCGGAAAAATACCCGCGTGCTGTATCTTGAATTGGGCGTCGGCTATAACACCCCGGTTATCATCAAATATCCGTTCCGGCAGCTTACCGCCGCAAACCCGAAAGCCGTTTACGCGTGCGTTAATCTCGGAGAAGCGAGCTGTCCGCCGGAGATAACCGCGCAGTCTATTCTTATTGACGGTGATATCGCAAAGGTGCTTGACGAACTGAATCATTGACAAATTCGCCCAGATCTGCTACAATAAACAAAAACGGAGGGCGAAATGCACGATATTTGGAATCCGTGGCACGGCTGCATAAAATGCTCCGAGGGCTGCGAGCATTGTTATATGTACTTTCTTGACAAGCAGCG
>CAYVZH010000082.1:0-5190 GCA_964456025.1 uncultured Ruminiclostridium sp. | reverse complement strand
GGTTATTTACGTTCAATACAATAACCGAGGGAGCGCAGCTCCCTCGCCCTGCCGCTTTGCGGCAGGGCATTTAAAAACCGATTTATTCGGTTTTTAAATGGTTATTAGTATTATAATACCACAAAATGAAACAAAATTCAATAGGAAACGCAGAAAAGTGTTTCCGTGAATCTTTTACAGGGGAGATCAGATCATCTCATGAAAAAGCTTTTGCATCGGGTCTGGGCGGAGATCAATCTTGACGCGCTCGGACAAAATCTCGAAACGATCCGCCGTCTCGCGCCGAACCGCCGTGTCATGGCGGTCGTAAAGGCGAACGCCTACGGGCACGGCGTTTCGATCGTCGCGCCCGAGCTGTTCCGGCTCGGGGTACGCGATTTCGCGGTGTCGAATCTGGAGGAGGCGCTGGAGCTTCGGGCGCTCCTGCCGTCGGCGGAGATTTTGATTTTCGGCTACTCCGACGCGGAATGGTTCGGCGAGCTTCTCGGCGGGGATTTTGTCCAGACGGTCGGGAGCGTTCCGTTCGCGCGGGAGCTTTCCGCCTATGCCGAGTCACGCGACATTCGGGCGCGGGTACATATCAAGGTCAATACGGGCATGGCGCGCGTCGGGATTGATACCGAGGCGGAGCTTTCGGAAATTTTGGCGCTTCCGGGACTTCGGGCGGAGGGGATTTATACCCATTTTTCCGCGTCGGACAGTCTTCTTCCCGACGATCTCGCCTATACGCGGGCGCAGCAGGAAAAGCTCCTCGCTTTTGCGGAAAAAAGCGGACTTCCGTATTATTCACAGAACAGCGGCGGGATCCTGTATCACGGGGATTTCGGGGGCGAATGGGTGCGGAGCGGGATCATTACCTACGGCTGTAAGCCGAACACCGCCGAGACGATCCCCGAGGGCTTTACCCCCATTCTTACCCTGAAATCGCGGGTATGTCAGGTGAAGGAGCTTCCCGTCGGGACGGCGGTAAGCTACGGAAGGACGCTCGTGACCGACCGGCCGACGACCGCGGCGGTCATTCCCGCCGGATACGCCGACGGATATTCCCGCGCGCTCTCGAACCGGGGCGCGGTCTATATCGGCGGAGAGCGCTGTCCGATTCTCGGCCGGGTCTGCATGGATCAGACAATCGTCGATGTGACGGGAAAAAACGTTTCCGTCGGGGATACGGCAGTGCTTTACTCGGATACGATCCCGGAGATCAGAACGGACGCGGTCGCCGACCTGCTCGGGACGATCGGCTACGAGCTTCTCTGCGCGGTGGGCGCGAGAGTACCGAGGGTGGCGATTCGCGGAGGGAAAGCGGTCTGATTGCTCTAAAAGGAAGGAATTGAAAAATGTACCGATACGAAACCCATTTACATACCGCCGAATCGAGCGCCTGCGCGACGGCGAGCGGGGAAAAGCAGGCAATGTTCTACAAAAGCAGGGGTTATCAGGGGATTTTTGTCACCGATCACTTTTTAAACGGGAGCACGACCGTTCCGAAAAATCTGAGCTGGCAGGAGCGGATCGAGCTGTTCTGCCGCGGTTATGAGAACGCGAAAATATGCGGGGATAAGATCGGGCTGGACGTATTTCTCGGGTGGGAATATCCCTATTACGGGACGGACCTTCTGACCTACGGGCTGGATAAGGAGTGGCTTTTGAAGCACCCGCTCCTGCTTGAAATGGACGTGACGAGCTACTGTGAGTTTATCCGCGCGGAGGGCGGGCTGGTCGTCCATGCGCACCCCTTTCGCGAGGCGGACTATATCCCGATGATCCGCCTTCTTCCGCGGCAGTATGACGGCTGTGAGATTACGAACGCCCATAACACCGACTTTCAGAACGAAATGGCGGTAATCTACGCCGAAAAATACGGGCTTCGCCCCCTCGCGGGGAGCGACAATCACCGCTGCGATCAGGTGCGGCTCTGCGGGATCGAAACCAATGTAAGAATTACCGACTCCGCGCACTTTATCCGACTGATCCGGGAAGGGAAATATACGGTCTTCGACGAGACCGGCGGGGAGCGCCCGTAGGACTGAAAAAAAGGAAGGTGAAAAAATGGCGCAAAAACATAAGGACGACCGATTCGCTTTTTCCGCGAGCGGAGATTTTCAGGTTTCATGGGACGGCGAAAGGTTCGGCTTGATCATGGCGGTTCTGGGGCTGCTTCTCCTGCTTTTCGTCAACGTTGCTTTTTTTGTTTTAAAAATGTCGCAGCCCTTTTCCGACGGCGGCTTGCTCTATGGGGTCAAAGCCGTTTTGTACACCGATCCCACCTGGGTCGTCGCCCTGCTCCTGCTCTCTGTCGTCGAGTTCTTTCTTTTCCGCGTCGTCCGCATCAGGATCCTCCGCGGCACTACGTGTTATTATTTCGCCGACGAAACGTTTTTCACTTTCCGCTGTCCCAAAAAGGGGGTCAATCTTTCCATAAAATATGAGGACGTCGTCGCTGTTACGTATCATAAACGGCGCTTGCTCTGGGTTCCGAGAGGGTACACGGCGGCGATCACCCTGACGAACGAGGAAGTGTTTGTTTTTCGCTGCATTACCTATGAAAGGGCCGCGATCGGCCATCGGGTTTTAAAAAAGCCCGCCGCGTTTGAGCTTCTGGAGCAGCGGATCGAGGCAATGCGGCGGGAAAAGCAGGAGGAATACTACGGCTGGAAACCGTACTGATGCCCGCCCGTCAAGTTAATTCGGGATATTGTACAAATTCGCTCCCGCGCTTTGCCATAAAACGCAGAAAAATCGGAAACCGCTTGCAAAAACCGTTCGTTTGTTGTATAATAGATAAAATAGGCGGCAGGAGCAGCCTGCCCCGAAGAAAGGAACGGTGAACGCTATGCTGGAGGAACTCCGTCGGCGCGTATGCGAAGCGAATCTTATGCTGGTGCAGAACGGGCTTGTAAAACTGACTTGGGGGAATGTGTCGGGGATCGACCGCGCGCAGGGGCTGATTGTCATTAAGCCGTCGGGCGTCCCCTACGAAGCGCTCACGCCGGAGAAAATGGTTGTCGTTGACCTGGAAGGGAAGGTCGTCGAAGGAGAGCTTTCCCCCTCGACCGATACGCCGACTCACCTTGCCCTTTACGAAGCGTTTCAGTCGATCGGCGGTGTCGTACATACCCATTCGACCAATGCGACGATCTGGGCGCAGGCGGGGCTTGACATCACGGCGTACGGGACAACTCACGCGGATTATTTTTACGGGGATATTCCCTGTACGACGCTCATGAAGCGCGAGCAGATCGAGGAGGATTACGAATGGCAGACGGGGTATCACATTACGGATACCTTTGCCGTGCGGAAAATTGATTATAACACCATGCCCGCCTGTCTCGTCGCGTCGCACGGACCCTTTACCTGGGGAGATACCCCCGAAAAGGCGGTCGAAAACGCGGTCGTTCTCGAAGAGGTGGCGCATATGGCGCTGTATAACGTCGGCTTCCAGTTCGGGCTTCCCCGTATACAGAATGAGCTTCTTGACAAGCATTTTCTGCGCAAGCACGGCGAAGGGGCGTATTACGGACAGGCTTCCGCCGCGCCGGACGAAGATGAGATCCGCGAGGATCTGAACCCGCTGCCGCAGCCCGATTTTAAGATCGAGCCGAGCGAGAACACCATCGAGCTTCAGAATATTTCACAGATCGGCGAAGTCGACCGCGAAGCGGCAATCGCGCAGAAGAACGAGGGACTGCTTGATTTTACGTTTTAATCAGAAAACCCTTTGGTATGTCGATCAATTTCTTTTTTAACAATCGTATTTGTTTTGAAAAAGACTTACGACCTGACAGCCCCAGGGTTGAGATTCGGAAAAAGTAACGATGGGAAAAAGGATTCCTAAGGAACAATGTTCCTTGGGCAGGGGTGCGGGGACAGAGTCCCTGCAAAATAATTTTTCTCTCTTTTTCGATAGTCAAAAGGGATTTTTCCTCCGAAAAATCCCTTTGTTTTTGGAGAGCTTTTATGTTTCAAGTAATCAAGGAAGAAGGACGTGCCAGACGGGGCGTATTTGAAACGCCGCACGGCGTGATCCAGACCCCGTTTTTCATGAACGTCGCAACGAGCGCGGCGATCAAGGGCGGCGTCTCCGCACTCGACCTGAACGAGCTGAAATGTCAGGTCGCGCTTTGCAATACCTATCATCTCCATGTCCGTCCGGGCGACGGGGTGATCCGGCAAATGGGCGGCGTGCGGCGGTTTATGCGGTGGGAGAAGCCGCTCCTTACCGACAGCGGGGGATTTCAGGTCTTTTCGCTCGCGAAGCTCCGGAAGATCCGTGAGGAGGGTGTGACCTTTCATTCACACGTTGACGGACGGGTCATTTTTATGGGGCCCGAGGAAAGTATCCGGATCCAGTCGAATCTCGGCTCGACGATCGCCATGGCGTTTGACGAATGTGTCGCGAATCCCGCGAAATACGACTATGCCGCGAATTCGATTGAGCGGACGACCCGCTGGCTGATCCGCTGCCAAAAAGAAATGGAGCGCTTAAACGCCCTCCCCGAAACGGTCAACCCGCGGCAGCTTTTATTCGCGATCAATCAGGGCGCGACCTTCGACGACCTTCGGATCAAGCACATGAAGGACATCGCCGCGCTCGAGCTGGACGGCTACGCGGTCGGGGGGCTTGCCGTGGGCGAGCCTGCCGAGGTGATGTATCATATTCTCGATATCGTGCTCCCCTACGCGCCGGCCGATAAGCCGCGCTATTTAATGGGCGTCGGTACGCCGTCTAACATTCTGGAGGGAGTCGCGCGCGGGGTGGATATGTTCGACTGCGTGATGCCGAGCCGGAACGCGCGGCACGCGACAATTTTCACATGGAAGGGCGTGACCCACGCGACCAATGAGCGGTATGCCACCGACGACCGTCCGATCGACGAGGAATGCGACTGCCCGACCTGCCGCAATTTTTCCCGCGCCTATCTTCGACATCTTTTCAAAAGCGGGGAAAGCCTCGCGGGGCGGCTTGCCGTTATGCACAATCTTTATTTTTACAACACGCTGCTGGAGAAGATCCGCGCCGCGCTCGACGCGGGGGATTTCGAGCGGTTCCGCGCGTATTACTCGCCGCTGTTGGAGCAGAGAATTTGATTTTCATAAAAACGACCTCCCTTGCCGTCGCGGCAAGGGAGTTTTTGTCTTATACTAATAACCATTTGATTTGTGGATAAAATCCACAAATCAAATCCTTCG
>CAYVZH010000081.1:0-5744 GCA_964456025.1 uncultured Ruminiclostridium sp. | reverse complement strand
AGGATATTTCCTGCAAAACAGGCTGAAATATTTCGGCTATACCCAGACACGTGTTTTGGAAGGCGGCGAATTTTTCAATACCGTAAAGATCGAGAACGCGGGCGGAAAGCTTTCTGCCGCCGAGATAAAGCGTGTAAAGGCGCTGGGCTGTTTGCAGGATAAGCGTTATCCCGACGTGTTCAACGTGCGCGTCATTACGAAAAACGGAAAGATCACTGCCGAGGAGCAGCGCGTGATCGCCGAGGCGGCCGACCGTTTCGGCAGCGGCGAGGTAACGTTCACGACTCGTCTTACTTTGGAAATCCAGGGCGTAAAATACGAAAATATCGAAGCGGTTATCGACTTTCTCGGTGAACACGACCTGCTCACGGGCGGTACGGGTTCGTTGGTGCGTCCCGTCGTATCCTGCAAGGGAACGACCTGTCAGTACGGTTTGATCGACACCTTCGGCTTGAGCGAAAAGATCCACGAGCGTTTTTATCTCGGGTATCATGATATTACGCTGCCCCATAAATTCAAGATCGCCGTGGGAGGCTGTCCCAATAACTGCGTAAAGCCCAACCTGAACGATCTTGGGATCATCGGTCAGAGAGTCCCCGTGATTCAGTTGGACAAATGCCGCGGCTGCGGAAAATGTCAGGTGTCGGAGTCCTGCCCCATCAAGGCGGCAAAGGTCGAGAACGGAAAGATTGTCATGACCGAGGACTGCAACAATTGCGGTCGCTGTCGTGAAAAGTGTCCTTTTGGAGCGGTTCCCGAGTATACCGATGGCTACAAAATTTATATCGGCGGAAGATGGGGCAAGAAAATTGCCAACGGCAGACCGCTTGCAAAGCTGTTTACCTCGGAGGAAGAGGTCATGGAAACCGTGGAAAGAGCGATCCTCTTTTTCCGTGATGAGGGACAGTCGGGCGAACGTTTCGCGGATACGATCGAACGGCTAGGTTTTGACTATGTTCAGGATAAGCTCCTGAACGATAAGATCGACAAGAACGCGGTACTGAAAAAGACGGTCAAGGGCGGTGCGACCTGCTGATGAAGAGGCTTTTGACAGTCTTTATGACAGCTGTCTTTATCGCGGCAATGATTTCGGCGTCGGGCTGTTCCGCTGGGGAAAACGATCCTCCGCGGAACGCCGAGGACGAAAGCGGATCGGTAACCTTTACCGACGCGCTCGACAGAACGGTAACGGTAAACAATCCTCAAAAAACGGCCGCTTTGCTGGGAAGCTTTGCCGAGATCTGGACGCTTGCGGGAGGGCAGCTTGCCGCCGCCCCCGACGACGCGTGGAACGATATGGAACTGTCTCTGCCGGAGAATGTACTGAATCTGGGAAAAATAAACGATCTCAGCCTTGAAACGCTTCTTAGCGCAAACCCGGATTTTATTATCGCAAGCTCGTCTGTGGGGATCGACCTTGAATGGCTCGATATTATGGAAAGCGCGAATATTCCGATTGCGTACTTTGATGTTTCGGATTTTGACGATTACCTTTCTATGCTGAAGATCTGCACGGATATTACGGGCAGATCCGATTTGTACCAAAAGAACGGTCTTGACATCAAAAAGACGGTAGACGGCGTGATCGAAAAAGGCAAGCTGCGCGTTGATGAAAAGGGCGCTCCCGAGGTGCTGTCGCTTCGCGCTTCGGCAAGCTATGTGCGAGCGAAAAACAGCAGGGGAAACGTTCTGGGAAAAATGCTGAACACGCTCGGTTGTATCAATATTGCGGACGGAAATGACGCGTTCCTTGAAAAAATCAGTATCGAGCACATCATTGAGCGCGATCCCGATTTCATTTTTGTCGTACAGTCGGGCGATGACGATCAGGGCGCGCGGGAAACGCTTGACGCATTTATCGCGGATAATCCCGCGTGGAGCGGTCTTACAGCCGTTAAGGAAGGCCGCGTATATTTCATGGACAAGCGTCTCTATAACCTCAAGCCGAATGTCCGCTGGGGCGAAGCCTATGAGAAACTCGAGGAGATTTTAACCACAGATTATTAAAAAGGAGCGGCAAGCCGTGGAGAATTTCGGAAGAAAAAAATTCCCCTTCGTTTTTGCGTTCACCGCTGCGGGCTGTGTTTTCGCCGCCGTTCTCAGCATTTGTATGGGGGCGGCGAGCCTTTCGTGGAACGAAGTTTTAAGCGGCTCGGAAACAGTTTCGGGCCGTATTTTCTTTCTTGTGCGGCTTCCCCGGACGGCGGCGTGTTTGCTTTCAGGAGCGGGATTGGCGGTTTCGGGAGCGCTGATACAGGGCGTTCTTGCCAATCGTCTTGCTTCTCCGGGGATCATCGGCGTCAACGCGGGGGCGGGGCTTGGAGTCACGCTTTGCTGCGCGTTCGGGGCAATGACAGGCTGGGCGGTTGCCGGGTCGGCATTTATCGGCGCGCTCACCGCGGTACTTACGGTGGCAATCGCCGCGCGCAGGACGGCGGCTTCACGCTCCGCGGTGATCCTGGGCGGAGTTGCGGTGAACAGCTTTCTAACGGCAATATCCGAAGCCATTACGACGCTTTTTCCAGAAGTTGCCACGCTTTCGGCTGATTTTCGAGCCGGGGGATTTTCGGGAATTTCCGCCGCGAGGCTTGTCCCTGCGGGAATCATGATCATCGCCGCGCTCGCCGCATCGCTCTCCCTTTCCAACGAGCTTGACCTGCTTTCCATGGGCGAGGATACCGCTCAGGGGTTGGGGCTTCCCGTGAAAAAAGTCCGCACGGTTTTTCTTGCTTTAGCGGCTCTGCTTGCGGGGGCAAGCGTAAGCTTTGCGGGGCTTCTCGGGTTCGTGGGACTGATCATTCCCAACATGGCGAGGCGTATCGTCGGCAGCGAAAGCAAGAGACTCTTGCCTCTTTGCGCTGTGGGAGGAGCGGCTTTCGTGACGGTGTGTGACTGCGCGGCGCGCGTGATGTTCGCGCCGTTTGAGATCCCCGCGGGGATCGTCATGTCGGTTGTCGGCGCGCCGTTTTTCATCTTCTTGCTGTTTCGGCGAAAAGGGGGTCATTCACCTGGATAACCCAAACGGAAAAATCCTTCTTTCGGCAAAAGAACTTTGCGCGGGCTACGGCGGAAAAGAGATCCTGCACGGTATTTCCGTTGGATTTGAAAGCGGAAGAGTGACGGTGATCATGGGACCCAACGGCTGCGGAAAAAGTACGCTGCTGAAAACACTGATACGAATACTGCCTATAAGCGGCGGAAAAATTATTTCGGGGGAGAAGGACATAAGCGAAATGTCCGCCGCCGAGCTTGCGAGACAAGTTGCCTATTTGCCGCAGAAAAAGAATATCCCCGACCTGACGGTGATGACAATGGTTCTGCACGGAAGATTTGCGCATTTAGGCTATCCCCGCCGTTACCGAAGGGAAGATATTGCTGCTGCCGAGGAGGCGTTGAGGATTACCGATCTTACCGAGCTCGCCGACGAAAATATGTCCAGACTTTCCGGCGGAACGCAGCAGCGGGCGTTTCTGGCAATGGCTCTGGCGCAAAGCTCACCTGTCATTTTAATGGACGAGCCCGCGTCCTTTATGGATATTTCCTATCAGATAAAGCTTATGGAGCTTTCAAGGAGGCTTTCGGACAGCGGAAAGGCGATTGTAATGGTTCTTCACGATCTTTCTGCCGCCTTGAAATACGCAGACGAAGTGATTGTTATGTCTGAGGGGAAGATCGTCGCTTTGGGTGCGCCCGAATCAGTGTACGAAAGCGGTATTCTCGATCGTGTTTTTGAGATAAAAATAAAGCGGTTTTCTACCCCGGACGGTGTAGTGTACTATTGCTAAGTAAACAGAAATATTCAGAGCGTGTTCACATAAAAATGTACAGTGCTTTATGTGAACACGCTCTGATTTTTTTAATTTTTGGACGGCTTGATAAGTTCCTCGATAAATTCGGGATCACGGAATTTCGCCTGACTTCTGTCGCACTCGTCTCCGGGAGTATCCCAGAGAACGGGGCAGGCTCCTATATCCCACATTGCCTTTGAAACGGTAAGCATCCAGTATTCCTTTACCTCTCGCTCCTTGTTATCGCCGAAGCAGCCGTACTCTCCCACAATAACGGGAATCCCGTTGTCGATATAGTTTTCTTTCAGCATATTCATGTTGGCTTCAAGCTCTGCAAGATCCTTTTTGCTGCCCCATTTGGTGACCGCCTTGCCCCAGCTCGCGTCTTTGTCGAGAATACAAAGCGTTGACGGCGTATAGTAGTGTACAGACAACGCCATTCTGTTTGCGGGGTCGTCGGGCATTTTGAAAAGCGGGTCGCAGGAACGGTCGATTCCCGTATTGTACCCTGGGATCAGCAGATGACGCAGGGGATTGTTCCCTCCGCCGCTGCGGATCGTATTGACAAACGCCTGATTGATTTCATTGGCAAGCGCATAGGATTCCTTTTTCTCTTCCTCCGAGCCGCCCCAAGGGTTCCAGATGCTGTCCCAACCAAGCTCCTCGTTCTGACCTTCAAACATCAGCTTGTCGTCGTAATCCTCGAAGATCTCCGCGATCTGCGTCCACATTGTTGTGAAGCGTTTCATGCTTTCTTCTTTATTTTTGGGAAATTCGTTTACCCAGCCGTTGTCCCAGTGAATGTTGATGATCGCGTACATACCCGTATCGAGCGTCCAGTCCACGACTTCTTTCACGCGGGCGGCATATTCGGGGTTGATCGTATACATTCCGTCCTTTTCCATCATGTTGGACCACGCCACGGGAATACGCAGTACGCCGAAGCCAGCGTCGGCATAGGTTTGAATGATCTCCTGCGTGATAATGGGGCTTCCCCAAGCCGTTTCATAGTTGGAGGGAGAACCGCCGCTGATCCAGTCGCCGCAGGCTTCGAGCGTGTTTCCGAGATTGATCCCGTAGCCCATTTCACGTACCAGCTCTAGCGTAGTAATATCACGCATAGATTCTGTCGCCGCTTGTTCGTTAATGTTCATTTTTTTATGCAGATTATCGGATAGCTCCCGAATCATTTTTCTGGCGGAATCGGACTTGATCCGATATTCGGTGCGGGAATAAAAATTATCGTTTACGTCCCAGATCACGGGAACAAATCCGTTGTCCGTCAGCTTTTTCAAAACGATTTCTACGCATTCCGTCGAATCTTTATACATTGCCTTTCCGTCAAAGTTTGAAGCAGGATACCCCGCCGAGGTTTCCCCCATAAATACGGGAATATTTTTTTCGGTAAAAGCTTTATTGAGCAGGGCGATCTGACCATCGGTATAGTTTATCCAGTCCTGTCCGCCGATCTTGTTGATCCAGTACATCATATTGTCAACATAATGCACCGATACCATCAGCCGATCGCTCACCGTGTCCGTCGGCATGATAAATTGGGACGAGGTGGTGTTGTCGATATTTGTCCAATAGCCCGAAACGATCAGCACGCGCTCCGCGTTTTTTCCGCCCGTGGCTCTTACCGCGTCCACAAACGCCTGATTCAAAGTATTTGTCATTTCGTAAGCGTCCGCCTTGGATAGCTCCGCAAGGCTTCCGTTTTCGTCAAACTGATTCCCACCGAGGTATTCGTTGTACCCCTCAAACACTAAGGTGTAAGGGTAATCCTTGAAATACTCCGCGATCTGCATCCATAGAACGGTAAAAATTTCCTTGCAGTCTTCGGTGGAATTGCGCCGAATAATAAATTCGTCAAAATGATGAATATTGACGACTGTATAGAGATCGGCATTTTGGCAGTAATCGACGATCTCGCGCACTCTCGCGATGTACTCGTCA
>CAYVZH010000080.1:0-5990 GCA_964456025.1 uncultured Ruminiclostridium sp. | reverse complement strand
TTAAGGAATCCCATACAAAAGAGATTGCGGAAAATATACCTAATGCAAAATTATCCATTATTAAAGGGAATCACTTTATTGCAAATAAAAGACCCGTTACATTCAATAAAGAGGTTGAAGAATTTTTGAAAACAATTCAATAAATTCTAATTTATCGGCGAGTGAAACCAAGCAGTAAGAAGGTACGATATGGTCTATTATGAAGATGAAACGATACGGATTCGCGACATGGCGCAGCGTGACGCGCAGATCATTACCCGTGAGGAAATCGCCCAAGGGTGGAACCAAACGACAGAAAAGTATGAAATGAGATTACGGCATCAGGCAGACGGAAAGTGCATTGCGCTGGTTGCGGAGTATCAAGGGAATGTGGCCGGATATATCCATGTATATCCAAATCCCGAAACCGGTTCTTTCGCGAATCGGGGGATACCCGAAATTGTGGATTTCGGCGTGCTTGAAAAATATCGGAGAAACGGGATCGGAAGCAAGCTGATGGACGCTGCGGAGCAGGTTGCTTCGGATTATTCGGATACGGTTTGTCTCGGCGTCGGTCTGAACAGCGGGTACGGAAGCGCGCAGAGAATGTACGTGAAGCGCGGATATATCCCCGACGGAAGCGGCGTCTGGTTTCGTGATGAGGTTTGCCCGCCGTACGCGGACTGCCGTAATGATGACGAATTGGTTTTGTATTTGTCGAAAAAATTACGCTGAATCAAATTCCAAGCTTTCTTGAATCATCATACGGAGGAATGATTATGACACCAACGCTTAAAACGGGCGGAACGATCGGCGTTTTCAACCCCTCCTACCCGATCACGGCAATCTCCCCGCGCGCGGCAGAGAACGCCGTGGAATTTATCGAATCGAACGGCTATAAAGTGAAAAAAGGCAGCCTGTGGGGCAAAAGCAGCTTTTACCGCAGCGGTTCGGCGCGGGAAAGAGCCGCCGAGTTCAACGAGCTTCTGCGCGACCCCGAAGTGGACTGCCTTATGGCAAGTATCGGCGGTTTTGTCTCGAACGCCATGCTCCCCTATCTTGACTACGATTTTTTCGCCGCTCACCCGAAGCCGGTCGTCGGAATGTCCGATACGACCTCGCTTTTGATGGGGCTTTACGCGAAAACAGGCGTCACGGTATATTACGGAACAAATCTCGTTACAAGCTACGCAAGGCTTTCTCCTTACAGTGATATTGCCTTTCAATGTCTGCGCGATGTGGTAAGCTGTCCCAAAGGTTATCGGTACACCGCGCCCGAGTTTTATTCCGACGAAGTGATCGACTGGGATCAGCCGATCGCGGCGGAAAAACAGATCCCGAATCATCTTGTGACGCTGAACCCCGGGAAAGCCGGAGGAAGGCTCATCGGCGGAAACCTGAATACGCTCACAGGCATTTGGGGCAGCCCGTATATGCCCGAAATCCGAGAGGGAGATATTCTGTTTTTGGAGAATACCGAAGAATGGGCAGGCTACACCGAGCGCTATATCACATGGCTGAAGCTGTGCGGCGTATTTGAGCGGATCGGCGGACTGATCCTCGGGAAGCATCGGGATTTCGACGACTGCGGAACGGGGAAAAAGTCGCATGAGTTGGTTCTGGAAACGATCGGGGAGCCGGATTTCCCGATCCTTGCGGAATTCGATTGCAGTCACTGCGCACCTATGCTTACCCTGCCGATCGGTGTGGCAGCTGAGCTTGACGCCGACGCGCAGACGCTTACGCTTTTGGGTTGAAGCGACACTCCTGCAATTAAAATAAATTATTTAAAGAAAGGAACAAAGCAATGAAAAAACTGGTCGATCTGCTCCGCGAAAACGCGCGGCTGTCCGACGCGCAGCTTGCGGTTATGCTCGGAATTTCCGCCGAGGAAGCCGCGAAGCGTGTCAAAAAATTAGAGGAGGACGGAACCGTTATCGGTTATTCCGCCATCATCAACGAAGAGGAATTCGACAAAAACTGTGTTACCGCCTTTATCGAGCTGAAGGTCTCGCCGCAGGCGAACTGCGGGTATGACGAGATCGCCCGCGAGATCGCACAATATCCCGAAGTGGACAGCGTTTATCTGATGAGCGGCTCGTTTGATCTCTCGGTCACGCTCCGCGGCACGAGCCTGCGCGAGGTCGCGCTGTTCGTTTCGGATCGCCTCGCGCCGATCGACGGCGTTCTTTCGACGACGACGCATTTTATCCTGCGCCGCTATAAGGAAAAGGGCGCGCTGTTCGCGAACTGCTCCACCGACGAAAGGAGTATGGTTTCCCCGTGATCAACTACGACAACATTCTTTCGGAAAAGACCCGTGCCATTAAATTTTCGGGGATCCGGAAGTTTTTCGACATTGCCGCGACGATCGACAACGTTATCAGTCTCTCGGTCGGCGAGCCGGATTTTAAAACCCCCTTCCCGATTCGCAAAAGCGCGATCCGCTCCCTCGAAAAGGGACAGACGGCGTATACCTCGAACGCGGGACTTGCCGAGCTTCGCGAAACAATTGCCGATTATCTGCGGCTGCATATCCGCACGGAATATGACCCCGCGCATGAAATTCTCGTGACCGTCGGCGGCTCGGAAGCGATCGACGCGGCATTCCGCGCGATCATTGATCCCGGGGACGAGGTTCTCGTTCCCGAACCGAGCTTTGTCTGCTACGGCCCGCTCGTAAGCCTTGCGGGAGGGATCCCCGTCCCGATTGAGACGAAGGAGGAGAACCTTTTCCGCCTCACGCCCGAAGAAGTCCTTGAAAAAATTACCCCGAACACAAAGGCGCTTGTCCTCCCCTACCCGAATAACCCGACAGGCGCGGTCATGCGGCGCGGCAACCTTGAAAAGATCGCCGACGTGCTTCGCGAGCGGGATATTCTTGTGCTTTCGGACGAAATTTATTCCGAGCTTACTTACGGGGACGAGCGCCATGTCTCGATCGCAGAGATCGACGGGATGCGCGAGCGGACGATCGTCATCAACGGATTTTCCAAGGCATTCGCCATGACGGGCTGGCGGCTCGGCTACGCGGCGGGACCCGCGCCCGTTATGGAGCAGATCCTCAAAATCCACCAATACGCGATCATGTGCGCGCCGACAACGAGCCAGCACGCCGCGATTACCGCCATGCGTGACTGCCGGAACGAGGTCGAGTATATGGTCGGGCAGTACGATCTTCGTCGGCGTCTGATCGCCGACGGGTTTAACCGTCTCGGGCTTTCCTGCTTCGAGCCGGAAGGCGCGTTTTATGTCTTCCCCTCGATCCGTTCGACGGGGCTAAGCTCGCAGGAGTTCTGTCAGCAGTTGATTTTCAAAAAGCAGGTTGCGGTCGTTCCCGGTGACGCGTTCGGCGCTTCGGGCGAGGGATATATCCGCGTCAGCTACGCGTATTCGATCCACCATATCACCACCGCGCTCGAGCGGATTGAGGAGTTTCTGCATGAGCTCGGGTAGCCTGACGATTAAATCGTTCGCGAAGATCAACCTTTTTCTGGATATCACGGGTCGGCTCCCGAACGGCTATCACACGCTGAACACCGTCATGCGGCAGATCGGTCTGTACGATCTCGTAACCGTTTCGGTTTCGGAGGGATCGGGGATTTTCTTGACCTGCGACAATCCGCTGATCCCCTGCGACGGGCGGAATATCGCGATAAAAGCGGCAGAAGCATTTCTTCGCGAGACATCAATCTCCGCTGCTGTTTCCGTGAAAATTGAAAAGAAGATCCCGCTTGAAGCGGGACTCGGCGGGAGCAGTACGGACGGTGCGGCGGTTCTTACGGCGCTGAACCGACTGTTCGGGGAGCCGCTTTCCACCGAACAGCTGATCGAGCTTGGCGCGTCACTTGGCGCGGACGTCCCTTTTTGCTTGGTCGGCGGAACAGCCGTCTGCGGCGGATTCGGCGAGAAGGTCACGCCGATCGAAATGTCCGACGATTTCGCGGTCGGAATCGTAAAACCGGATTTTTCCTGTTCGACGGCGGCAGCGTACCGCGCTTATGACGAAGCTCCACTCCCCATACGGAAAGAATTTCCGTCGTTTGTCCGTTCGCTTTCTTTGGGTGCAGGCGCATGGAACGGCGGCGTTTATAACGTTTTCGAAAAGCTTTATAAGGACGAGAGGATCAAGGCGCTGACCGAATCGCTGAAAAGAAACGGTGCTCTTTCCGCCGCCCTCAGCGGGAGCGGAAGCGCGGTTTTCGGGATCTTTGAGGATTCGATTGCAGCGGAAGGGGCACTCGAAAAAATTGATGTGCCTTTTAAAGCCTGCGTAAAACCGATGTGAACCAAAAGAGAGGTGTACCGCATACACCTCTCTTTTTTCATTCAGCAAAAAAGGTACAGCGTTCTTGTGCTGTACCTTTTTATGTAGCATAAGCTTAATCCACGTCGGTAAGCTTGAACTCCTCGACAAGATCCTTGAGCATCTGTGCCTGACCCGAAAGCTCCTGAGAAGCCGCCGCCGACTCCTCGGAGGTCGCCGAGTTGGTCTGTACAACACCCGAGATCTGGTCGATACCGACCGTAACCTGCGTGATCGAATCCGCCGCTTCCTTCGCAGCACCCGAGATCTTCTCGCTGATCTCCGCGACTTCCATGGTTGCCTTCGAAACCAAGCCGATCTCATGCGCAACCTCTTCTACTAAGGCATTGCCCTTGTCGATCGCGTTGACCGTACCCTCGATCAGATCGGTCGTATTCTTCGCCGCCTCGGCACTCTTTCCGGCAAGGTTTCTTACCTCGTCCGCTACGACCGCAAAGCCCTTACCTGCGGCACCCGCTCTCGCCGCCTCAACCGCGGCGTTCAGCGCAAGAATGTTCGTCTGGAACGCGATATCTTCAATCGTCTTGATGATCTTCTTGGTCTCGCCCGAAGAGTTCTGAATTTCATTCATCGCGCTTACAAGCTGATCCATCTTCGCCGCGGCATTCTTCATTTCCGAACCCGCAACGTTCGTCTTATCACTTGCCAATGCGGCGTCGTCCGCATTCGCGGTGATCTTGCTCGAGATCGCGGTAATGGTCGCAGCCAGCTCTTCAACAGAGGAAGCCTGCTCCATTGCGCCCTGCGAAAGTGCCTGCGCGCCGGAAGAAACCTGATCCGATCCCGCCGCAACCTGCTCGGACGCGGTATTGATCTTCGTCATCGTCTCGTTCATATTCGAGATGAAGAGCTTCATGGACTCCAGAATGTGTTTCAGATCACCGAGGTAGAGGTTCTCGTCACTGGAAGCAACCCGGAAGTTACCCTGCGACGCTTCGGTAAGCATCATATCGATATCCTTGATAACGCCGCGCAGCGCACCAAATATCGTACGGAACACGTCCGCCAAGTGACCGAATTCGTCCTTCGACTCGTATGTAACAACGGCTTCAAAGTTTCCTTTCGCAAGTTCAACAGCGCCCATCTCGACATCCCTCAGCGCGCCGATGAAGGATTTGATGATGTAGAAGGCAAAGGTCAGACCCAGAATAACCGCCACAATACCGAGAATGATCATAAAAATCGTTGTAGTCTGAATAGTAGAGGTCGCGGTTTCATACGCGATCGTGGCTTTCTCCGCCACATGCTCCATCGCCTCGACCGTCGCCGCATTCACCTCGGCAAACGCGGCAACGAAGGTTTCCTCAAAAAATACGGCAGCTTCCTCGTCCCGATGCTCCTGAACCATGACCGCCATTTCTCTGTAAACTACTCGGAAATCCTCAATTTCCTGCTGAATTTTCTCCATCGTCGAAGCGCTGCCGGTGTAATTTTCGTGCAGGAACTCAAAGCTCGCATCAATCTTTGCCAAGCATTCCTTCGCCGAATCCAGACGAGACGAAATCAACGCATCATCGCTCAGGATCTGCCCCGCCAAAAGATATCTCGTCGCCTCGTTGAGATTAAGCTCGATTGAGTCGAACTCCTTCGTGTTCGCGTACTCCTTTTCGTAGAACGATTGGAAGGTATCCTGAACCCGGTTCATGGACAGGATCGCGAAAACGATGATCCCGAACATCAGAGC
>CAYVZH010000079.1:0-6368 GCA_964456025.1 uncultured Ruminiclostridium sp. | reverse complement strand
GGAAAACTGTATCTTTGTGCAGTACACTTGAGGACTGCACAGTTCAAACTTGGTTTCGCAAGCGGGAAAGTTTAGAGCAAAGAAGAAAGCCCGATTCCTTTTTCGGGCTTTCTTCTTTGCTCTTTTCTCTGCCGTTCTGTACAGACGGGTTGTGGTGGTGCAGTTTACTGTGCTGCGGCACAAAGACGCAGGCTTCCCCCATTGATGGTCGGGGTGAATGACGACAAGATTTGGAAATCTGCTGAAAGCCGGAAAAAGAATCGTACAATTTTGCCGCTGTGCTGAATTTCTGCCCCGAGTTTATAAAAATTCCCCCTCGGCGCTTGTCCGACCGCTTTTTTCGTCCTACAAGTTTAAAAGACGAAAAAAGAGTTGAGGACAGCGCCGAGGGCAAGCAGGAGGCTTGCAGGCAAAAGCCCAAGGCGCCGCACGGACGCGGCGCAATCAAAGCTTTTGCCGAGGTGAACTTTCCGCCGCTTTGGACGGTCAAAGCGGCAAAAAATTACACAAAACTTTTAAAAACGATGAAGCATAGAGAAAGGGACGAAAGTTCCCCAAAACCACCCTTCACTTTCGGTTCCTTTGGTCAGCCAAAGGAAAAAAAAATTACACAAAATTTTTAATACAATAAAATAAAGAGAAAGAAACGAATACTTCCCCGCCAAAAGTTTTCGATTCCTTTTCGCAAAAGGAATTTACTCCTTCACCGACCCCGTCACCAGATTGCTGTAAATCGACTTTTGCAGGCACAGGAAGATCACGAGCGTCGGGATAATACAGATAATGATCCCCGCGAAAATAACCTCCCATTTTGCCCCGTACGGCCCGATAAACCGATACAGCGCCGTCGAAACCACGCTCAGATCCTGATTCGGCATATAGAGGTTCGGCGTATAGAAATCATTATAGATCGAAACAAACTTGATGACGAGAACGGTCGCGATCGCGGGGCGGAGCATGGGAAGGATAATGCTCCAGTAAATGCGCGGATAGCCCGCCCCGTCGAGAAAGGCGCTTTCGTCGAGCGAGACCGAGATGTTGTCGAGAAACTGGATAAAAATATAGATCGAGATAATATCAGTTCCGATATAAAGGACGCAGGGCGCGGCGAGCGAATCGTACAGTCCGAGCTTGCTCACGATCTGAAAGACCGTGACCTGCATGGAAATATTCGGGAGGAGCGACGCGAACAGGAACACCGCCTTTACGCCGCGCGTAAACAGCATTTTAAACCGCTGGAGCACGAACGCCGTCATCGTCCCCGTAATGATCGTCCCGAAGCAGGAAACAACGAGAATGATCGCGGTGTTCAGAAGCCCCTGCAAGACCTTTCCGTTGATGAACGCGACGCCGAAATTCTCAAACTGCGGAACGCCCGGAAGCTCGAACACGCCCGTCGAGATATACTCGTCGTGGGTCTTGAACGCTCCGATCAGCACCACCACCAGCGGCACGATCACCAGCAGACAGCAGAAGATCAGAAACGCGTATTTCAGCGCCTGAAAAAAACCTCTGCCGAATCGGGTGCTTTCTTTTGTTTTGTACACTTTCTTTTCGTCCGAGTCTGCCATACGCTACCCCCTCTCCCGGAATACGGCTTTTTGAACCCCCGTCACAACGAGAATGATCGCAAGCAGCACGATCGCCATTGCCGAAGCCAGCCCGATCTTCTGATACTGGAACGCCGTTTCGATCGTCTTGATGACAAACGTGCTGGTGCCGCTCCGTCCGCCCGTAATGATATAGGGGATCTCGAATACCGAGATCGCGCCCTTTACCGCGAGAATGAGCTGGAGCGAAACGATCGGGCGGATACTCGGAAAAACGATATACCGAAACCGCTGCCACGAGTTCGCACCGTCGAGGTCCGCCGCCTCGTAAATATCGGGCGAGATCGACTGGATCGCCCCGATATACATGATAATGTCAAAGCCGATATAGCGCCAGATCGACGCGAACACAAGACAGTAATTCACAATACTCGGATCGCTCAGCCATTTCACGGGATCAAGCCCGAACAGCATGAAAATACTGTTCAGCGTCCCTTCGGTATTGGTGATCCCGTCGCCCTTCTGGAAGAAGCGGCGGAAAATCAGCGATACCGCCACGCCGTTCATCATATAGGGGAAAAATAAAATGCCCTTGAATAATCCCGAAAATTTTATTTTCGAGCAGAGCACCGACGCGATCAGAAGCGCGAAAGCCTGCTGTAAAAACGATCCGACCAGGTAATAAAGCGAATTTGTAAAGGTCGAGAGATACGCGTCGTCCGTGAAAATTCTCGCGTAGTTGTCGAACCCGACCCAGTCCCAGCTTACGCCGAGCTGATCGCGCTGCTGAAAGCTGTAAATCCCCATGTTAATGGCGGGGATAATCGTAAACAGGATCAGAAGCACCAGCGGGATCAGCAGGAACAAAAAGGTCGTCATATATTTCTGACCCGTATAGCCCCGAAGCCACTGCGCGAGCGTCCGCCGCCTAGCGTTTGCCATAAAATCATTCCTTTTCCCAGGAGTCCGCTTCCGACCCGTTCAAAGCGTCGATTCGGAAGCGGGTTTTCCTGTTTTTGAACAATGAAGGGATCTGTCCGTTATACTTAATAACCATTTTAACAGCGGATAAAATCAGCTGTTAAAATCCTTCGGCTTTGTCGAAGGACCGACGAAGCCGGTGGTTATTTAAGTTCAATACAATAACTGAGGGAGCTTTGCTCCCTCTCACCCTGCCGCTATAGCGGCAGGGTAATAAAAAAGCAGCCTGTCTGCTTTTTTATTAGTTATTAGTATTATACGCCGTGAAATCGGCACTGCTGTCCCTCGTGGCGTTCCATTTTTTGTTCGCGTCGGCAAAGATGGACTCTACCTTTTCCAACCCCTCGCCCGCGAACGCCGCTTCCGCGATCTGAATCTTAAAATTCGCCGCGTCGCCCTGCCAGGTACCGACCTCGGATTCATTATTAATCGCGTCCCAGACGCCCACTAATCCCTCGGGCGCGGGTTCGGTCAGGAACAGTTCACAGTCCTCGAAATCCGTCAGATAATCGGGAAGCGGCGAGCCCTTTACCGCGCTGATCGAGCCTTCCTTTTCCGCGAAGCCGGAATCCTCCACAAACCAGGTGATATACTTTTTGCCCAGCTCCTTGATCTCGTCGGAACGGTTCTTATTCACGCCCATGCAGTAGTCGGATGCGGATTCCGCGTACTGCTTCCCGTTCACGCTGAAGGGCGCGGGCATATAGCCGACGTCCTCGGGGTGGCTGCCCGCTTCTTTAAACTGCGATACTGCCCATGAGCCCATGACCATGGTCGCGATCCGTCCGTCGTTAATCGCCGCCTTACAGCCTTCCCAGTCGCTCGTCATCGGGTCTTCCTCGTGAAGCGTCGGGTCGGAGAAGATCTCGTACATCAGCTTATAGACCTCGTAATACGCGTCCCCCGGCACGAACAGGTCACGCTTCGAGGTCAGAATGTCGGTTTCATAGGTGCTGCTCCCCGAGGCGGAGTTGACGAGCGCCGCCCACTGGACGATCGTCCAGCTTGCGTCCGCGAAATTCGTATAATAGGGGATCGCGTCGGTATTGTCGCGGATCAGCTTTAAGTCGGTGAGGAATTCCTCCGGCGTCTTCGGAAGCTTTTCTACGCCCGCTTCCTTCCAGATCCGCTTGTTATAACAGATCCCGCCCGCAATCGAGCCTAAGTGCGCGATCCCGTAAACGACCCCGTCGTACATCTTCTGCGCCGCCCAGTTATATTTCTTGTCCAGCTCCTCGTAAGTACCGAGCGGCTCGAAAAAGTTTGACAGATCCTTTACCTTTACGGTATCGGGGATCATCAGCACGTCGCCGTATTCGGTGGTATTCATCATGGTCGGAACGTCGGAGCTGTAATCGGTAAATCCCTGATAAACGACCTTACAGTTATTCGCCGTCTCGAACGCCTTTGTCATTTCCTCAAGCGAGCCGTCCTCAATCCGGTCGGTACGGTGGGTCAGGACTTTTAAGGTCAGATTGCCGTTATTCGGCGCGGGCGTCGTGTCCGTGCCGTTTCCCGCGGCGGGGGTCGTGGTGCCGCTTCCGCCCGCGCCCTCGGACGAACAGCCCGAAAAAGTGAACATTGTGCTTGCGGCGAGCGCTGCCGCAAGAATTTTTCTTGCTTTCATAAGCTTCCTCCTGTTTTTATGCAATTTATTCAAATAAGTTCTTATGTCTTAATTTACGCCTTATTATCTTAACCGCATTGTGCCGAAAAATTCACAAAAGCGCACGGCGAAAATTTTTTGTTGCTTTGGCAAAAGCGAAAAATGTCAATGATTTTTGCAGGGCGGCTTCAGAAAATGTTCGTTCCTTTCCCTTAATTTTATCTTTTTGAAAGATTTATGTAGTTTTTTTGTTCCTTTGCCCGCGCAAAGGTGCCCAAACGCACCCTTTTTCTCTTGTTTGTAAAAGGAATCAAGTTTTTCTTCTTTGCTCTTAACTTTCCGCTTGATCGAACAAGTTGGAGCTGTGATGTCCTCAAGTGTACTGCACAAAGACACCGACTTCCCCCCGCTGATGGTCAAAGAGAATGACGGTAAAAATGAGGAATCTGCTGAAAACCAGGAAAAAAGAATGGGGTGAAATGCCGCTGTGCGGAATTTCTACCCCGAGTTTATAAAAATTCCTCTCGGCACTTGCTCCGACCGCTTTTTTCGCCCTGCAGGTTGAAAGGCGAAAAAAGTGTTGAGGAGAAGCGACGAGAGGTGACTTTCGGTTCCTTTGGTCAGCCAAAGGAACAAAAAAATACACAAATCTTTTTAATACGGTAAAATAAAGAAAAGGGACGAATACCTTCCCAAAAAGTATACTGCACTTTCGTCTCCTTTTGGGAACGATAAGGAAAAACCCCTTTTCTCCCTTTTTCAAGAGAGAAAAGGGGTTTTTATCTTTGTTTTCCGTTTTACGCAATTACAGATTGCAAAGCGCCTTCGTATCCCGCGCGATCAGAAGCTCCTCGTTCGTCGGAACGACCCAGACCTCCGTTTTCGCACCGTCCTTCGAGATCTTCACGAAATCACCGTGAACCGTCGCGTTCAGCTCCTCGTTCAGCTCGATCCCGAAATAGCCCATGTTCTCGCAGACAGCCGCACGAACCTTCGAGGCGTTTTCGCCGATTCCGCCCGTAAAGATCACCGCGTCCAGTCCGCCCATCGCGGCGGTATACGAGCCGATATATTTCTTGATCTCATAGGTCAGCATTTCGCCGACCAGCGCGGCGTGCTTTTCCCCCTTGCTCGCCGCTTCTTCAATGTCGCGGTTATCGCTCGAAATGCCGCTGAGTCCGAGGAAGCCCGATTCCTTGTTTAAGTAGTTGCTCATCTCGTCGGGACTTAAATTCAGCTTTTTCGCGATAAACGTTACCGCCGAGGGATCGACGCAGCCCGAGCGCGTTCCCATAATAACGCCGTCAAGCGGGGTAAAGCCCATGGAGGTGTCGATCGACTTTCCACCGTCTACCGCCGTGATGGACGAGCCGTTTCCGAGGTGGCAGGAAACGATCTTCAGATCCTTGATGTCCTTTCCGAGCTTTTCCGCAAGCGCGGCGGTCACAAAGCGATGCGATGTCCCGTGGAAGCCGTACTTTCTTACATGATACTTTTCATAGCACTCGTAGGGCATACCGAACATAAACGCCTTTTCGGGCATGGTCTGGTGGAACGCGGTGTCGAAAACGACGCACTGCGGCACGTTTTCGGGGATTACCTTTTTACAAGCCCAGAGCGCGAGCGCGTGCGGGTGGTTATGTACCGGCGCAAGCTCGGAAAGCTCGTCGATCTTCTGAATGACCTCGTCGGTAACGAGGGTGGTCTTGCTGAACACCTCCGCGCCCTGTACGATCCGGTGTCCGACCGCGGCGATCTCGTCCATGCTCTTGATAACGGCGGCGTCTCCCGTGGTAAGAACCTCCACGACCTTCTCGAACGCCTCGGTATGGGTCGGGAAGTCGCAGTCCTCCGAAACCGTTCTGCCGTCGAAGGTCTTATGGCTGATGTGTCCGCCGATCCCGATCCGCTCACAGTTTCCCTTCGCGATCACCTTTTCGTCGGTCATCTCGATCAGCTGATATTTCAGAGACGAGCTTCCCGCGTTAATGACAAGAATATTCATGGTGAAACAATCCTTTCGCTGGTTATTTTTTCTGTATTCTATTTTAAACCCTACCGAGAAAAAAATCAAGTGTTTTCCAAAAAAATCTTGCATTTCGATCGGTTTTGTTGTAAAATAAGGAAAGAAAAAGAGACGACAGAGAAAAATATAAAAAGGGGGCGCTGCCCCCAAACCCCCGCCAAATGGAAATAGCGAAAACTTTGTTTTGCGCGGCGTCCGTGCCGCG
>CAYVZH010000078.1:0-6467 GCA_964456025.1 uncultured Ruminiclostridium sp. | reverse complement strand
GCAGGGCATTTAAAAACCGATTTATTCGGTTTTTAAATGGTTATTAGTATTATATACAGACTGCGGCGGGATTCCCGAAAAAAACCCGCCGCCCTTTTATTTGGTCGTTACGACCTTTGAATAATTGCTGTAATATTTTTTTCCGCCTGCTTCTGCGTAAGAGCGAATTTTAAACTGGTAGGTCATGTTTTTGTCCAGCTTGGAGGTGGAATAGCTCGTTTTCGATCCCGAAACGGTTGTGAGCTCCTTGTATTTGCTGCTGCCCTTTTCGCGGTAATAAATCACGTATTTCTCCGCGCCCTTGACAGATTTCCAAGAAAGCTTGATCTTCTCGCCCGACTTCTTCGCGGTGAGGGTCGTTTTTTTCGGGACGATCTGAAAGGTGAGGATTCCCTCGTCGCAGTAATCGCCCATTGCCTCGACGGTCACGGAAGCCGTGCCGATCTCCTTGTTATTCTTATAAATAAGGACGTAGTCCGTTCCGTTTTTGAGGGTCTTGCTCCCGTCCTTGAGCGTTATGTCGGGGGTAAGGGCTTTTCCCGTATAGACCTGATCCTTGATCTCGACGGAGAGGGATAAGATCGATGTAGGGGTCTTGGTCTCCTGCTGTGAGGCGTTGATGTCGATGAGCTCGATATCGTCCCAGAAGTCAAACGCAAGGTAAGTCCAATCGGACCAGACCTTTTTTCCGGCAATTGTTTCGGAAGCACGAATGCCGAAATAACGATAAGTATATCTTGTGAACGGACCCAGCACCGCAGAAGTCGTACCGGACTTATAATTGTAAACATCGTCATAGTCTTTAAAAGTCGAACCGAACTGAGCGATCTGATATCCGGACGCGTTCGGAACAGCGTCCCAGCTGAATTTGAGCTTAGCTGACCTGTCCTTGCTGAGGTCTTCTACGCGGAAGTTTTTCACCCCCGAGGCAACGCCCCCGTGCGTGTATGTGAGGCAGACCCAATCGGAACAGTACGTTTTTCCGTTTGCGGTCGATGCCGCACGAACGCCGATATAATATGTATTGCCTTTTACGAGGTCTGTTAATTTAAAGGAAGCTTCACCGGACTTTACGTCATAGGTGGTCTTCAATTTTTTGTGATCCGCGTCCTTGAATAATCCGACCTGATATCCGCTCCCGGTGAGCCCGTCCCAGCTTAAGGTCGCGGCGGTGTTGGAATTCGCTGCCGTGCTGAGGTTTTGCGGAGTCGTGACCGTCATCTTGCCTGCCAAAGGTGTGTGTTTTTCGTTGCGCGGGCGGTAAAATGCCATCGGTTCAACGCCCTTTTTGCCGTCCGGACGAATGTCGTTCATATAGTATTCATACCAATCGAGCTCCGCTATTTCGAGATTATTCCCAACATACATATCATGAAGGGGAGCGGTCTTGTTATTATTCAATGCTTTTGAATCGGTCTCCAGACCATGACATATTTCGTGGAGAATGGTGCTATAGTAGCCAATATCGTTATAATCATCCGTGAGGATTTGCGCAATATGCACACCCTTGTATTTTGAGCCGCCCCAGCCGGAGGCGGTCAGGCTTATTTCTCCAAGCGGTGTAAAGACCAATATCTGACTGTAGAGGTTTTGCTCGAGGCATTCGTCAAGTACGCCGCTTACCAATTTGGAATCTTCGTATTTGGCTCGGTATCCTGTTCCGTCAGTATCCGGTACACTCTCGATGTCTTTATTTGTCAGCGGTTCATCGACATAGGCATAATCAATAGCGTCTATGCCCACTTTACCGTGAGTATCCTGCATAAATTGATACGGCATACGATCAAGAATGCCATTTTTTATATCATCGATCTTGGCATTGCTGACCGTCTTTTTGAGGGATACTGTTTTTCCGCTAAGCTTCACCGTGACATCCACGCTTTTAAAAAATACGGCGAGAATGCTCCAGTCATTTGACATGATCTCGGCGGTTTTTGCCGCCGCCGAGGCACTCGCCCCGAACGACAGCGCCGTTATCAATGCGACTGCCAAGGACAGCGCTTTTACAGCGCATTTTTTGAATATATTCATATTCGATCTCCTTTATAAAACATTAGGCGGCAAGGATCACCGTCAAACAAATCATACCATTTTTTGAAAATTAAGTCAATAGAAAAACCGATTTTATGATAAATTTCGCCTTATAACAATATTTCTTTTTTCGGTTGACAAGACGGCGTTTGTTGTTGTATAATAGAATAAAATGGCATTTTGTAACTTTTCGGGAGGAATCACGGTATGGATCAGCTTTATCGGAATAATTCTCGGGGGGAGGACCCGGCGGAATGGGCGGGCGCACTGGTCGAGATGCTGCAGTTCTGCTGCCGCGCCGATCTGTCGGACGGAAGCTGGAGCGTGATAAAAGAGGACGGCTTCGGTCTGCCGGAATCGGACGGGAAGTCCTTTTTCGACGCTATGCGCCTGTACAGCGAGAGCCATGTTTTTCTTGAGGATCGGGGCGACTTTGTCCGGAAGCTTTCAAAGGAGTATATTGCCGCGAATCTGAATCGGGATTCCCGAAGCTACAGCTTTGATCACCGCATTCTCGGCGGCGAGCGTGGACGGAACTGGATGCGCGGGACGGTGACGCTGCTCGAAGCGGCCGAGGACGGTTCGCCGCGCCGCATTCTGTATACCGCGCGGGACGTGGACGGAGAAAAGGAGGAAAAGCTCCTCCTCGAATCCTCCCTTGGCTTAATGCGCGACACCTTCTACCGGATCGGCTGTATCGACCTGAACCGGAATTCCATGCGCACCATCTGCATTTCGGAATCCGAGCGCGGTGAGATCGCGGAATTCAGCGCGGACTTCCATAAAGCGATCCGGCACTTTGCGGACAGCTATGTGCTCCCCGAGTACCGCGAGAATTTCCTGAATGTCATGCTGCCCGAACGCCTGAAGGCGATTTTTGACGAGGGCGCGGATTATTTCGATATTACCTATCAAAGACGGGAAAGCGGCGTTCCCACCTGGGTGCGCACCGAGCTTGCCCCGCTTCGGGGATACAGCGCCGAGAACCGCCGCGTGATGTGGTACGTGAAGAATATTTCCGAAGAAAAGGCTGCGGAGGAGAAATTCAGCAGCCGTCTCCTGAAAATGAACACCGATACGAATCTCCGGCTGAAAACCATTCTTGACGGGATCACGGGCGGGTTTAAGATCAGCATTGACGACGAACGCTTTACTTATTATTATATCGGAGAGACCGCCGCGTCGCTCTTCGGCTATACGACTGAGGAATTCGCGTCGGTCACGGGGAACAGTGCGCTCGAAATGGTTTATCCTCCCGACCGTGAGGCGACGCTCGCCGCGCTTCGGAAGGATCTTGAAGAAGGGGAGCGCTATTCCGTTAAGTACCGCGTGAAATGCAAGGACGGGAGCCTGAAATGGATCGTGGACAGTGGGAAGCGGGTCGTGAACGAGGACGGAAGGGTTCTTTTTTACAGCTTTTACAACGACGTGACCGAGCTTGAGGAACGAAACGAGGAGCTGAACAGCTCGCTGATGATGATTAACCGCATGGTGCGTTCGCTTGGCTGCGGGATCTTTGCCTATTATCTTCCCGACACCGGCACCGGGCGGCAGATTATTGTCATGAACGACGAGGCGAAGCGTCTGTTCGGGGTAAAGCGCGATACGCCGCTCCCCCGGATCGATATTGACCGGATCATGCGCGAAAATATTTTCGCCGACGATTATCCGGAGATCACCCGCGCGGGAAAATCGCTCCGGAAGCCGGGCGACAGCATGTCTTATGAGTTCCGTATCCGTCACGGGGACGAGAACATGATCCGTGTGCGTGCAAATACCGAAATGCTCGAATTTGAGGACGGGAAACGTCTTATGCTGAGCTCTCTGCTCGACATCACCGAAAGAACCGAGCTGTACAATATTTTAAAAGAGGAACGGGCGCGGTATCGCGACGCGCTTCTCTCCGACTGTGAATTCGCATATTCCTTCGACCTGACCGAGGGGGAGATTACGCGCGAGTTTGTGACCAAGCGCGGGGTCAACCCGTTCAGGGAGCTTGGGCTTACGGTTCCCGTTTCGTTTGATACCTTCACGCAGCGGTGGATCGAGGAATTTAAGCCGCGCTTTGCGGTGGACGGTACGGAGAAGACGATCAACCGTGAGACGCTTCTCACGCGGTTCCGGAACGGCGAGCGCACGAGCGAGATCGAATATAGGGATTCCGAGACTGACCGCTATACCCGCGTAAGCGCGCTCCTGTCCGAAAGCGAACGCAACGGGCACGTTATGGCGATCGTCATCGGGACGGACACGACCGAGCAGCGGCAGACCGAGACCCGGACCCGTCAGGCGCTTCTCGAGGCGTACGAGGCGGCGAAGCGGGCGAACTCGGCGAAATCCGACTTCCTTTCGCGTATGAGCCACGATATCCGTACCCCGATGAACGCCATTATCGGCATGACCGCGATCGCGGGCACGCACCTTGACGACCGGGATCGGGTCGCGGACTGCCTGAATAAGATCACGGTTTCGGCGGGACATCTTCTCGCGCTCATTAACGAAGTGCTCGATATGTCGAAGATCGAGTCGGGGAAGATCGACCTGAACGAAGAAGAATTCAACCTCTCCGACCTGATCGACGCGCTTATTTTAATGGTACGCCCGCAGATCAAGGCGAAGGGGCAGGAACTGAACGTCAGCATTAAGGACGTCGTGCACGAAAAGGTCATCGGCGACCGCTCGCGGATCCAACAGTCATTCCTGAACCTGATGAGCAACGCGATCAAGTATACGCCCGACGGCGGGAAGATCAGCCTTTGCATTTCCGAAAAGCCGACGCACCGCGAACGGGTCGGCTGGTACGAATTTATTTTTGAGGACACCGGGATCGGCATGACGCCCGAATTTGTGGAGCATATCTTTGAGCCGTTCTCCCGCGCCTCGGACAGCCGCGTGAACCAGATTCAGGGCACGGGGCTCGGTATGGCGATCGCGGAGAATCTTGTCCGCATGATGAACGGCTCGATCAAGGTGGAAAGCGAGCTGAACAAAGGCTCCCGCTTTACCGTAACGATGGCGATGAAGCTTCAGGACACGGAGGAGATCCTCCACGATTCTCTCGCGGATCTGCCCGTACTGGTGGCGGACGACGAACCCTGCACGCTTGAAAACGCCTGCCGCATGCTCGACGAAATGGGTATGCGGAGCGAAAGCGCGAAGGACGGACGCGAAGCGGTGGAAAAGGCGGTAAAGCGGCATGAGGCGGGCGAGGATTATTTCGCGGTCATTCTCGACTGGAAAATGCCGGGTATGGACGGGATCGACGCGGCGAAGGAGATTCGGCGGCAGGTCGGCCCCGACGTTCCGATCATTATCATTTCCGCGTATGACTGGGCGGATATTGAAATGGAGGCGAGAGCCGCGGGCGCGGACGCCTTTATCGGGAAGCCGCTTTTTAAGTCCCGTTTTGCGCACCTGTTCCGCGAGCTCCTTTCGGACGGCGAGGAAAAGAGCGACGAAAACGATGTGAAGGAGCTTCTGAACGAGAATTTCGCGGGCTGCCGCGCGCTTCTCGCCGAGGATAACGAGCTGAACGCCGAGATCGCGACCGAGCTTCTGAAGATGATGAACGTCGAGGTGGAATACGCCGAAAACGGACAGGCGGCGGTCGATCTCTTTGCCGCGTCCGAGCAGAACCGCTATCAGATCATTTTTATGGATATTCAGATGCCCGTTATGGACGGAAATGAGGCGGCGCGCGCGATCCGTGCGCTTCCGAGGCGGGACGCGAAGCGTGTCCCGATCATTGCGATGACGGCGAACGCGTTCTCCGACGACGTTCAGGCGTCCCTGAACGCGGGCATGAACGAGCACATCGCGAAGCCGCTCGATCTGAAGCAGTTTGTAAAGGTTCTGAAGCGCTGGCTGAGTTAATGTTAAGGCAACACTGCACATTTTTTTGCGCAGTGTTGCTTTAAAAATTGGTTAGGTTGCACATCGGAGACTTTTTTTGACAAAAATTGAATTTTTTTGATAAATTTCACGAAATTGTATTGACATACCGGGATAAGTTGTGCTATAATATAGAACAGTGAATGGATTTTTATACTTATTTTCGGTTGAAAAGTGTCGAAAATAGGGTTCAGGTTCTTTTTGTAAAAAATATCCCGAGGCTCCGCGTCTGTTTGTTTCAGGACAGGTGTGAGGGTCGGCGGGGTTTTGTGCGGGATACAGAATGCGGGCGTTCGGCGTCGGCAGACGGTTTATTTTCCGTCGGCTGAGCGGGCTTGCGTTTTTATCATAATATTTTAAGGAAACAGATCGGGTCGGATCGGCATATGGCTTTCCGCGGCGGTTGCCGCCTGATTTTCGGGGAAACGGATTGGAACCGGGGATTCGGGCGCGGCTGTTGTGGGCGGCATAAAAAGAATGTGCCGAAAAAAGGCTTCGGCTGCACGTTTTCCTTAAGTCAACATGTCAAATGCAGGATTTATTTG
>CAYVZH010000077.1:0-6712 GCA_964456025.1 uncultured Ruminiclostridium sp. | reverse complement strand
TTTTTTTGTATCAACCGAGACAATATAACGCGGGCGGAACTTAATTTCCTCATAAATTTTCGCCATATAATAGCCGATCACGCCCAGCCCGAGCATCAGAAACGATCCCGTGATCAGGATCAGCAGAATGACCGTTGAAAAGCCCTCCTGCGCCGTCCCGCTGAAATAGCGGACAAGGGTCTGAACCCCGAACACGGCGGCGATCAGCAGGAACAGCACGCCCGCGCCGGTGATGAGCTGGAGCGGGAGGTTCGTAAAGCTCGAGATATTGTTCAGGGCGAAACGAACCAGCTTTTTGAAATTCCACTTTGTCGTTCCCGCGGCGCGCGGCGCGACGGTGAATTCGACCTGCGCCGTGCGGAAGCCGATCCAGCTTGAAAGCGCGCGGAAGAAGGTGAGCCGTTCGGGCAGCTCCTTCAGCGCCTCGACCGCTTTTCGGTCGAGCAGCTTATAGTCGCTCGCGCGGTCGAGATTGATGTCGGAGGAGTTTTTCATCATGCGGTAAAAGCTCTTCGCGAACAGGCGGTAAAGAAGGCTTTCCTTTCCGCGGTCCGCTTTTACCGCCTCCACGACCTCAAAGCCCTGCTCCCAGAGGGAAACCATCTGCGGGATCAGCTCGGGCGGGTGCTGGAGGTCGCAGTCGATAAAAACCGCGCCGTCGCCGATACAGGCGTTCAGACCCGCAAAGAGTGCGCCCTCCTTCCCGAAATTCCGCGAGAATTTCAGCCCGCGGATCGACTCGTCCGTGTCGGAAAGCCGCTCAATGATCTCCCACGACCGATCCTTCGAGCCGTCGTCCACGAACAAAAGCTCGTAAGGAATTCCGGCGTCCTTTAAGATTCCACCGATCACCTCGGCGGCGCGTTCGATATTTTCTTCCTCGTTATAGACGGGGATAATGACAGAAAGTGTTTTTTTCATTTTTTCTTCCGTTTGTTTTATTTTATCTTTTATGACAGCCCGTCGGGGTTGTCCTCATACTGATTTCCGATAATACTAATAACCATTTAAAAACCGAATAAATCGGTTTTTAAATGCCTTGCCGCAAAGCGGCAGGGCGAGGGAGCTGCGCTCCCTCGGTTATTAGTATAAAAGTGTAGACAAAAATCCTGCGCAAAGCCGCATATATCCAAGCCTTTGCTTGGATTTTTGTACACTTTTCAATCGGAAATAAGTATTAAAATTCCGAATAATAAAGATCGCCGCCCGCCGTGACAATATCGAGACGGTTGGTCATTTCTCCGCGGAAAAGTACCGCGTCACCGAGGGGCGGCTCCGATTCACTCCCCGCTTCGTAAAGCGTTCCTCCATTCGTGAGGAAGCGCAGGCAGTAGGAAAGCCCCTCTTTTACCCGAAGGCGGACGTCTCCCGTTCCCGCCGTTACCGTCATTTCACCGTTCAGGGCGGAGAGGGTCAGATCGACCGTTCCGCTCTCGGTACGGAGCTTTGCGCGTTCGTCCGCACCGTCCAGTGAAATCGCGCCGCTTCGGGTCGAAATTTCGAGCGATCCGCAGTCGATCTCCGCACAGTTGATCGCGCCGCTGCTTGAGGAAAGGCTGATCCGTTCGTAGGTGCGGACGGGGAGCTTTACCGTAAGGTGAAAATTGCGCCGGCGGCGGGAAAAAAAGGTAAGCGAGAAGTCGTCGTCCTGCGTAAGACGGAGCGTCCCGAATTCGTCGGTCGCCGCGACGACGGGGAGATCGCTTAAAAAGCTGACCTCGCACACGTCTCCGTCCGTAAGCTCGACGCGGATCGGGAGCGTTCCCGTAATGACCGTGAGCGAGCGCACCGTGCTGAAATACAATGTCTGCGAGCTGACGGAGTCGTTCAGCAGCGTGACGGGAAGGGCGAAGGAAGCGGCAATCCCCGCCAGGATCAGCAGGAAGCCCGTAATCCCGAAAAAGAGGGCGATTTTTTTGGATTTACGCATCGGAAGCCCGCTCCCTTTCCCGCTCGCGCCGCGCAAAGAACCGAAAGACGAGCCGTGCCGAGGCGGGACAGACCGAAAGGCTTCCGGCGCACAGCCCGAAGCCGAGCAGGAGCGTCCCGAGGCTTACGAGCAGAAGCGGCAGGAGCGAGAGATCGGACGTAACGTGGATCACGCCGACCGCGCCGAGCAATGCCGCGGGGAATGCCGCAAGTCCGAGCGAAAACAGTCCGACCGCCGCGAACAGGTAACAGAAGTTCAGGAGAAACAAAAGCGCTGCCCCGACCGCGCCGAGACAAAGCCGAACGGTATCATGCATTTTTTTCAAAGGGGCTTCTCCTTTCTTCCGGCGATTTCGGGCAATTTTTTATTCGTGCCGCTTTGCGGTAAAGCGATCGGCGGTCAGCTTAAAGACCGTCGTTTTTTCGAGCACGCGCGGGTCGAAATCGAGGTTTCCCCCGTGACCGCAGTGGCGGAGGAGAAGCGTCAGTCCTTTTTCCCGCTCCTCCCGATCGGTAACGACGGAAGCCTTCCCGAAGCCGATCACGCTCTCGAATCCCGCCGTACAGCCGCAGGGCGCCTCGGTCACGCGCAGGCGGACGTTCGTTTCGACGGCGAAGCCCGCGCGGGGATCGCGCCTGATCCGGTCGAACTTTTCGCCCTCGGACGCGCCGTGAAAATAAAGCGTGAGAACGCCGTTTTCATGGCAGAAGCCGAAATTCAGCGGGAGAACATAGGGATATTCACCGCCGAGCGCAAGGTGACAGACCTCGCAGCGGCGGAGAATATCGAAAATTTCACTTAAATCGGTGATCTCCCGGTCGTTTCGCCGCATTGCGGTCACTTCCTTTCGTTTTAGAGCCTGTTCACGTTATCCGAAATGCTCGGGTTTTGAGCTGATTTTTTGCAGAACGAGGAAAAAATCCGCAGGAATACTGGATGTATTTCAAGGATTTTTAACGAAGTTATGCGGAAAATCAGCCAAAAGACGAGCGTTGAGCGGTAATGTGAACACGCTCTAGTCAAGGCGCGGACAAAAATCGGTATTGCAAAATCGGATTTATTATACCATATTATTTAATGGATTGCAATATCCCGAATGACGAATATCGTCGCGGGGGAGAAAAAATTTTTGGGGATTCGGAGAAAATATCGCAAAAATCCCGAAAAAATTGCACAAAAAAAGAAAAAGTGCGCGGACCCCCCCTTGACAACGGCGGAGGAATTGTTTATAATAATATGGCACATTTCAATAACGAGGCATGTGAATATGCCCTTGGACAGACTACAATTACGGAGGTAAAAGCAAATGAAAAGAACATATCAGCCCAAGAAGCTTCAGAGACAGAAGGAGCACGGCTTCCGCAAAAGAATGAGAACCGCGAACGGAAGAAAGGTTCTCGCGAGAAGACGCGCGAAGGGCAGAAAAAAGCTCAGCTATTAAGCATGGGCGAATTTTCAAAGGCGTATCTTACGATCAAAAAGGATCGCGAGTTCCGCTTTCTTTTCGGGAAGGGACAAAGCTGCGTCAATTACGCGTTTGTCTGTTATTTCAGGGAGAATCGTCGGCGGAGAAACCGCTGCGGGATCGTTACCGGAAAGAAGATCGGAAACGCGGTCACAAGAAACCGCGCCCGCCGCGTTCTGCGCGAGGCGTTTCGGCTTTTCGACCATGAGCTTACGGGTCTTACCGAAAAGCGGTTTGATCTTGTTTTTGTCGCAAGGGGACAGACCGCGGCACAGAAGTCGCAGAAGATCCTGCGGCTGATGGAAACGCGGCTCCTGCCGATGCTTAACTTGGCGTCGCGGACCTGAACACGGTTTTGACGGGCAGATTTTTGCCCGGGGAGAAAGGCTGACGGAAATTTCCGCGATTCGTTCGGTTTATCGGGAGAAACGTTTTATGAAATATCTTCTGATCGCAGCGATCAAGCTTTATCAAAAAACGCTTTCGAGGCTTTTGCCGCCCTGCTGCCGATTTTATCCGAGCTGTTCCCGGTACGCCGTGACCGCGCTCGGTCGATTCGGCGCAGTTAAGGGCGGCTATTTGGCTATACGGCGGATTGCGCGGTGCAACCCGTTCAGTGCGGGAGGGAGCGACCCCGTACCCGAGCGGTTTTCGTTTACGGTAAGACAGGGCGGAAGCACGCCTGCAACACCTGCACCAAAGAAATAAAGAGAATAAAAATAACAGATCACAGAAGAATCGGACTTTAAGAACAAAAGATAGGGTGATTTCAATTAACTGGCTATACTCCATTATCGGTACGCCGCTCGGTTATATCATGTGGGCGTGTTACGCGCTTGTACAGAACTTCGGCTGGGCGATCATACTTTTCACGCTGATCGTAAAGGCGGCGATGTTCCCGCTCAACCTCAAGCAGCAGAAGAATATGGCGATTTCACAGCTTTATCTTCCGCGCGTAAAAGAAATTCAGACGAAATATAAGAATAATCCCGAAAAGCAGCAGGAGGAGCTTGCGAAGCTCCAGAAGGAGGGGTATAACCCGACCGGCGGCTGCGGCACCATGGTGCTGACCTTTATCATTCTGTTCGGCGTTATCGACGTTGTGTACAAGCCGATGACGCATATGGAGCATTTTTCGGGCGAGCAGATCAACGCGATCGTCGAGACCGCCGAGGAGGTTGACGTAACGCGCCTTCTCCTCGCGAATCCCGAAAACGCGCAGGCTGTCCGCGAATTTTTGGCGGACGAGACGACGATCACGCTTGTGGAAACGACCGACGAGGACGGAAAGAAAACGAATAACCGGATCGCGCTCCCCGAGGAGTTCAAGCTCGACGAGGCGAGGCTTTCCGTTACGGTCACCGCCGAGGACATCGCGGCGTTCGGAAACCTTACGAGCGCGCAGATCTCGAAGCTTACGGGCGGGGATTCGCGCCTTTCCGATCCGATCCGGAATAACCTCAACATTCTCGTGAACAACTATTACAGCGGCTCCTCGCTTTACCGCGAGCTTCGGGCGCTCAAATCCTACGAAAACGAGGCGAACCGCCCGTTCTTCGCGGCGAACGAGACGATCCCCGAGGACATTTCCGCGCGGCTTGACCAGCTCAGCGACCGCATGTATTTCGGCCCGATCAACCTGATCGACCAGCCGACCTGGAGCTTTTCGCCGCTCGTGATCGTTCCGATCATTGCGTTCTTGTTCTCGCTCGCGCAGATGTATATCTCGCAGCTTTTGATGAAAAAGCAGAACCCGGATCAGCCCGACCAGCCCGGCAGCGCGAAGTTCATGCTTTACCTGATGCCGTTTATTTCACTCTGGATCTCGTTCAGCGTTCCTGCGGGTGTCGGCTTCTACTGGGCAATTTCGTACCTCTTCGGGATCGCGCAGTCGCTGATCACCTACAAATTCTGGCCGTCCGATAAGATCCGCGCCGAGGCAAAGGCAAAAATGGAAGAAAAGGCGAAGCGGACGGAGCAGCGCGCGACGATCATCGAAGTAGACGCCGAGGGCAATAAGACCGAAAAGACAGCCCGTCTTTCGGAGCTTTCGCAGAAGGAGATCAAGGAGCTGAATCGGCGGAAGATCGAGGCGGCGCGAAAGGCGGACGCGGAGAAGTACGGCGAGGAATATGTCGAGTCGAACGACGACGAGGATTTTTAGCATATTAACGGAGATCACCCCGCGGAATGTTTTGGGCAGCCGGTTTGCGGCGGACGGGGATTCTCCGATGAAAGGATAAGAGAAAATGGAAAAGATTTTTACGGGAAAAACGGAAGAAGCAGCGAAGGAGCAGGCGATTGAGGAATTTTCGGCGCTTGGCATAAAGGAAAGCGACATTGTTTTCGAGGTGCTGGAGCGTCCGGTAAAGAAGCTGTTCGGTACGCGCGGCGAATACCGCGTAAAGGCTTCGGCACAGGAAGGCGGCGCGGACGAGGAGGATTTCCTCGAGGTCGGCGAACCGAAGCGGGAGGAAGCTTCGGCCTTCACCTATGAGGACGAGGCGGAGGAACCCGCCGCGGCTGCTGCTGCGTCACCCGAGGACGCGGCGATCCTCGAATCGGAGAAGGTAAAGAGCGCGGTTCGGTATTTAACGAAGGTGCTTTCGGCGCTCGGCGCGGAGAATTTCCACATTGAAACCACGTTAAACGGCGGGACGGTCTTTCTCGACATTGTCGGGGAGAAGCTCGGCGTTGTGATCGGTCGGCGGGGCGAAACGCTTGACGCGCTTCAATACCTGACAATCCTCGCGAGCAATAAGACGGAGGAATCCTACTGCCGCATTTCGGTAGACTGCAACGGCTATCGCGCAAAGCGCAAGGAAACGCTCGAGCAGCTTGCGGAAAAGATCTCGCACCGCGTTTTAAAGCAGGGACGGCGGATCACACTTGAGCCGATGAACCCCTATGAGCGGAGGATCATTCACAGCAAGGTCATGGAGATCGAGGGTGTTTACAGCAATTCGATCGGCGAAGAGCCGTTCCGTAAGGTCGTGATCTCGGCGAACGCGCGCCCGTCGTACAGCGGGAACGGCGGCGGAAGAAACGGCCGCGGGCGCGACCGTGACCGGATTCCGACCGGGAAGAGTTATCGCCAGTCCACGGGGTATTCGACCTCGTTCGAGCGCGAGTATAAGCGCACCCAGTCCGAGCCGATCACCTATTCGCAGGAGACGGTCGATACCGAGAAAAACGCTTCCCTTTACGGAAAGATCGAGCTTTGATTTTTGCGAAATTAAATAAACCGCGGCTTACTTCTGTAAGCCGCTAATACTGGGATATAGCCAAGCGGTAAGGCAACGGACTTTGACTCCGTC
>CAYVZH010000076.1:0-6833 GCA_964456025.1 uncultured Ruminiclostridium sp. | reverse complement strand
CCGAACCCCGCTGCCTTTCGCTTCCTTTCGGCAGCGAAAGGCAATATTGCTTTATAAAGTTATAGAACAAAACGAAAATCTGTGGTATTAGACGAGTTTATCGAAAAATTGTCTAATACCACAGATTTTCATTTCATATTGTATTTTATAAAGCAATATTGCTTTTTGCTTCTTTTGGGTACAGAAAGAAGCAGGGGGTATGGGGGACAGAGTCCCCCATAAACAACATATTTTCTCTCTCTCAAATCGCTCAAAATTACCCGTTTACGAGCTTGGTGAACGCCTCGGCGTACTTCACCTGAAGCGCGGCGGCTTCCTCGTTTGTCTTTCCGACGGTTGTATAGTAGATTTTGATCTTCGGCTCGGTTCCCGAAGGACGGATCACAAGGCTTGCGCCGCCGTCAAGATAAAGCGTGATAACGTTCGATTTCGGGAGGGTAATCGGCTCGGTTTTCCCCGTTACAAGATCCTGCTTTTTCGATTCCTCATAATCCGCCATCGCGATCACCTTCGTTCCCGCGATCTCCTTCGGATAATCGGTTCTCATGCGGTTCATGATCTCCTGCATTTTCGCCATGCCGCTCGCGCCCTCGAACGCGAAGTTGTCCAGCTTGTTGCAGTAAGAGCCGTATTCCTCGTACATCTTCTTGCGCGCCTCGATCAGAGTGATCCCCTTCGCGCGGTAGAACGCCGCCATTTCACAGATCAGCATAGACGCGACCACCGCGTCTTTATCGCGGACATAGCCGCCCGCGAGGTAGCCGTAGCTTTCCTCAAAACCGAAGATATACCGATCCTGCTCGCCCTTTTCCTCCAGGAAGCCGATCTGCTCGCCGATAAACTTAAAACCGGTGAGCACTTCGATCAGCTCCACGCCGTATTTTTCCGCGATCGGGCGGGTAATATCCGAGGTCACGATCGTCTTTACCGCGATCGGATTTTTCGGCATGGTGCCGAGAGCGGTACGCTCCCGCGCGATGTACTCAAGAAGCAGCGCGCCAACCTCGTTCCCGGTAAAGAGCGCGTAATCGTCCCCGTCGGGAACAGCGATCCCCACGCGGTCACAGTCGGGGTCGGTCGCAAGCAGAAGATCGGGCTTTTCCTTTTTGCAAAGCTCGAGTCCGAGCTTTAACGCCTCACGGATCTCGGGGTTCGGGTACGGGCAGGTCGAGAAGGTTCCGTCCGGCTTTTCCTGCTCGGGAACAACAACGACGTTCTTGATCCCGATCTCGTCGAGAATGCGGCGGACAGGCTTATTCCCCGTTCCGTTCAGCGGGGTATAAACGACCTTTAAGCCCGCCTTCGCGCATACGTCGGGGTGGATCGACTGTTTCTTGACCTCCGCCATGTAGGCGTCGATCACGTCCGTGCCAATAAAGGAGATCGTGCCCGCGGCGCGCGCCTGTTCAAAATCGGCGGAAAGGATCCCGTCAAATACGTCGATCTTATTGATCTCCGCGAGAACGCGGTCCGCCGCGTCAATGGTAAGCTGACAGCCGTCGGGGCCGTACACCTTATAGCCGTTGTATTTTGCGGGATTGTGCGACGCGGTCACCATGACGCCCGCGTCACAGCCGTGCGCGCGAACCGCCCAGGAAAGCATCGGGGTGGGCATCAGCTCGGAATAAATATAGACCTTGATCCCGTTTCCCGCGAGAACCTCGGCGACCGAACGGGCGAAATAGTCCGACTTGATCCGGCTGTCATACGATACGGCAACCGACGCGCCCGAGGGCTTCACCTGTTTTAAATAGGCGGCAAGCCCCTGCGTCGCCTTGCATACGGTGTAATAATTCATGCGGTTCGTCCCCGCGCCGATCACGCCGCGAAGTCCGCCCGTACCGAATTCAAGTTCGCGGTAAAAGCGGTCGAAAATCTCGTCCTCGTTCCCTTTTACGCTCTCCAGCTCTTTCTTCAGGTCGGGATCCGCCGACGCCTTTTCAAGCCAGCGTGTGTAAAGTGCGTTTGTGTCCATCGTAGTCCATTCCTTTCTGAGGGCGGGTGATTCGCCGCGCCCGACGTTTCATACTTATTTCCGATTAAAAAGTGTACAAAAATCCAAGCAAAGGCTTGAATATATGCGGCTTTGCGCAGGATTTTTGTCTACACTTTTATCGGAAATCAGTATCAGTATAACCATAGTATACCATATTCTTCAAGGAATTTCAACCGATCGGGAAAATTTTGTTATATCACAATTAGCTTAAAAATATCGGATCCGAATCCCCTTTCGTTTTGCCATTGCGACAGTCTGCCCCGTTCCGCTCCCGCCCTTTTCCCTTAAATAGCAGAAACAGCAGTCGGCGCATTCCACCAGGCGGGCGTTGCGAAGCCGCATACAGTCGGGGCTGTAATGCTCCGAAACGACCTCGACCTCGTCCGCGGCGGAAAGAACGCAGGTATACCGCTCCCGCTGAACGGCCGACCACCTGCTGGTCTGCTCCTCTTTGGGGCAAGGCAAAATCATATGAAGCCGAATAGGGTACCGCTCGCGGAGCGCGAGAACCGTCTCCGCGCACAGCGTGTCCCAGCCGAGCGCGCCGCCCGCGTAAAAATCAACGGCTCCCTGAAGTATGGCTTCCTCGAGCGCCTGAAAAAGCTCGTTCCGGAGCGTTTCGGTTACGGTAAGCTTACGGTGCCCCGTAAAGCACACGGATTTTTCGGTCATTCTGACCATTCCTTTCCTATGGAGGAAGTTTGTGCCGAGCGGATTTGCCGAGGCACAAACGACGGGTTTGAAAAATCAAAGATTTTTCAAACAATCCTCTCCCATCTCTTTTTAAATGATACTTCTATTTTAGAAAATTTTGAGCTAAAAGTCAATAGGGAATCCGCGAAAATAGTATAATTAAGGTATCAAAGTCGAGAGGAGCCACCGCCATGCGCTATCAAAGGATCCGTGATCTTCGCGAGGATAAGGACTTAACGCAGACAGAAATTGCTAAAATTCTGAATTGCAGTCAGCGGGTTTACAGCAATTATGAACGCGGCGATATTGATATTCCGACCGAGATTTTAATTAAGCTCGCGGACTTTCACGGTGTAACGACGGACTATATCCTCGGAAGAAGCGACGAACGCCGGCCCGGCGAAAAATAACCTAAACCTCGCACCTGCACAAAATATCAGAACTTGTCTTCATAAGAGGATTGTGCGGATTTTCGAGGAAAAATTATCGCAGACGAGGAAAATTTTTGCAGGAATCCTTTCGGATTTCAAAGAAATTTGACAAAGTCTGCGGTAATTTTTTCCGAAAAGACGTGCGATTCTCTTGTGAAGACATGTTCTTAGATCAATTCCTCGCGCAGCGTTTCCAGAAGGCGCTTTTCCCGCCGCGAGACCTGTACCTGCGTCATGCCGATCAGCTTTCCCGTCTCGCTTTGGGTCAGCCCCCGCCAATACCGCAGGTAGATCAGCCGCCGATCCGCAGCGTCCAACGCGCTCAGGCACTGCCCCAGCGCGATCCGATCCGCCGCCTTTGCCTGAGGCGGCTCGACGGGAAGCTCAAAATCGCCGCCCTCCTCATCACTCCCCGTCAGCGACAGCGCGGGCATAGCGGCAGAGATCGCCTCCGTTACCAGCTCCGCGCTCACGCCGAAGCGCTCGGAAAGCTCGCTTACCGTCGGGTCGTGCCCTTCGATCAGCATTTCCTCGCGGTATCTCGTGATCTTCAGCGAAAGCTCCTTTAAGCCGCGGCTCACCTTGACCGTTCCGCCGTCGCGGAACAGCCGCTTCATTTCTCCCAAAATCACGGGGACGGCGTAGGTCGAGAATTTCAGTCCGCGTCCCTCGTCGAAGCCCTTCGCCGCCTTTACCAGCCCGACGCACCCCGCCGAATACAGCTCCTCGTACTCGATCCCGCGCCCGCGAAAGCGGTGTGCGAGGGAATGCACCAAGCCTAAATTTTCTTCAATAAATTGATCGGTCAGTCTGTTCATGTCGTCCGTTCAGCCTTTTTATCATCGTGACTGTCGTTCCCTTTCCGACGGTGCTTTTTACGGTAAGCTTGTCCGTAAAGCTCTCCATGACCGCGAAGCCAAGACCCGCGCGCTCGGAATCGGGAGCGGTCGTAAAAAGCGGCTCCATCGCCTTTTTTACGTCGGGAATCCCGCAGCCGTTGTCCTTAATCCGTATGTACAGACCGCTATCGCCGATAATTTTCAGCCAGATCGTGATCTCGCCGATCGTGTCGCGGTACGCGTGGACAATGCAGTTCGTGACCGCTTCCGAGACTGCCGCCTTGATGTCGCTCAGCTCCTCGACCGTCGGGTCAAGCTGTGACGCGAACGCCGAGACGCACATTCGCGCAATCGACTCGTTCCGCGAATACCCCGCGATCGTCATTTTCATGTAATTTTGAACGTCCATTTCCGTTTCCTTTCTTGGTTTTTTGAAAGAATTTTAAGAGAAATATATTTGTTTTTGGGGAGCGCCGTGGGCAAGCGCTTTGTTTTGCGCCGCGTCCGTGCGGCGCTTAGGGCGCTTGCCTTACGACATCCTGTCGTACCCCAAACCCCTGCAAGCCTTTGAAAAGGCTTGACCTAAACTTTAATATCGCTTTTGCGGAATATCATAAGGAAGAAAATTTGAGAAATTCAGTAATTTATCAGACGGATTGTAAGAAAAGTCTCGCTTCATCTATCTCATAAAGTAATATTGCCTTTCGCTTCCTTTCGGCTACGAAAGGAAGTAGGGGTTTGGGGACAAAGTCCCCAAAATAAAATAAAAAATCTCTCTAAAAATTCTCTTAAAATTCTCTCAAAAATCTACTTTTGAAGCAATTTTTCAAGACCCGCGAGGCGGATCATTTTCCGCACGGCGGGCTTTGGATTTGTGACGGCGAGCCGTCCGCTCCAGCCCGAAACAAGCCGAAGCCGACCCAGAATCAGTCCGATCCCCGAGCTGTCCATAAAGTCCACGCCGCCGAAATCGAGGATCAAAAGCGAGGGAACGGAACGGTTCAGCTCGCCGTCGATCCGGAACCGCATTTCGGCGGCGGTATGGTGGTCGATCTCGCCGTTCAGGCGCACCAGCAGCTGCTCGCCCCGATTGATAATTTCCATTTATGACCATTCCTTTCCTATGGAGGAAGTTTTTGTACCCGGTACTGATTTTCATCTAAAAAGTATACCGAAAAAATCTGCACAAAAGCGCATAAATCCTAGCTTTTGTTTGATTTTTTCGACACTTTTAAGATGAAAATAAGTACGAGAATGGGAGCAAGCTCTTCTTCCGCCGCTTCCATGCGGCTCGGTTTGTGCCTGCTCCTTGCGGCATCCTGCCGCGATTGCCGAGGCACAAACAATGCACCTCCTTGTCCTGTTTTCTCTATTTTAGCATAGCTTTTATGAAAAAAATGTCAAAAAAAGAAAGACTGATCCGTGAAATTTTTCCGGATCAGCCCTTTTTTGTATATTTTTCCTTTCCGACGTCCATTCTAGCTTTAGAATCCCACAACGGAACGAAAGGAATGGTACCATGAAAAAAGCAAGATTTAAAAACGGTTTACAGGGAAAAGGCTTTGCCGCCGCGCTCGTCCTTAGCCTTACGGCGGTCGGTGTTTCGACCTACGTCGCTTATACCGGCGCGGTTGACCGCTATGCGGGCGGCGAAAGCGAGACCGACATGAGCGATTTCGACGATAACGTTTTTCTCTATGAAAACGCGGAGGAGGCAGGTGCGAACCGCACCGATATTCCCCTTGTTACAACTGCCGCCGAGACCGAGCCTGTAACAGAAGAAGCGGAAGCGGGACTTTTTTTCTCGAATCCGAAAACCCTGCCCGTCGAGGGAGAGGTTATCAATCCATTCAGTAACGGCGAGCTTGTGAAAAGCGAAACGCTTGACGTATGGAAAACGCATGACGGGGCGGACATTGCCGCCGAATCGGGCGCGGCCGTCGCCGCCTGTATGAAGGGAACGGTGACCGAGATCAAAAACGATCCGCTTTGGGGCATTTGTGTTTTGATTGATCACGGCGACGGCGTGATCGGACATTATTATAATCTCGCCGAAACACTGAATGTAAAGACCGGACAGGAGGTCGCCATGGGCGAGATCATCGCGCAGGTCGGGAATACGGCTGACGCGGAATGCAAGCTCCCCTCCCATCTTCATTTCGGGATCACCAAGAACGGCGCGTGGATCGACCCAATCGCTTTTATTGAGAAATAACGAAACCCCCGAAGTGGCCGCTTCGGGGGTTTCGTTTTGAATAAATAGAGACTTGCTCTCCTTCGTACTTTCGGTTATGGCAAGCGTTGTAGGAAACTACATAACAAGCTTCATCGAAAAGCGCAAGTGATAACCGACGCCTTTTGAATAAAGGCGAGCCCCCCGAACCGACATTCGGGGGGCTCATTTTTGCAAGTGATTTTAGATAAATGGAATTTACTCTCCTTATTCCTTTTTTATTATAGCACGCCGATCCCGATTTGTCCATACCTTTTTCAAGCAAACATAAACTTGTGTTTTTCGCCAAAATATGCTATAATAAGATTGCCGGCGTCTCCGACAGAAAGGAGGCGAGGATCGTGAAAGACTTACTCTATTTCTTATTATCGGTAATAGCAAGCGTCGTAGGAAACTACATAACGAGCTTAACCGATAAAAGAAAGTAACGTCGGCGCCCTTAAAAGGGCGAACCCCCCGAAAGGCACTTCGGGGGGTTCTTTTTTCGTTTAGTAACGAGGACGTAAGACTTACTCTTCTTATTCCGTTATCATTATACCACGCCGATCCCAATTTGTCAACAGCTTATGAAAAAAATCCCCTCGGTTTTAGTGGGGTAGTGATGTAGAAGTTTTCCAAATTGTTACAGAATATCGGCGGAA
>CAYVZH010000075.1:0-6907 GCA_964456025.1 uncultured Ruminiclostridium sp. | reverse complement strand
ACATTATGTATCCGCGTGATCCCCGTTTCCCGACAGCGTGATCTCCCCGCTTTCGATCAATGACAGCAGGCATTCAATAACGTTCGGGTCAAACTGTTTTCCCTTGTTCTTTTTAAGCTCGCTGAGAATGACCTCCGCCGAAAGACTGCTGCGGTAGCACCGGCGGCTGTTCATCGCGTCAAAAGCGTCCGACACGCAGATGATCCGGGCGATCAGCGGGATCTCCTCGCCCGCGATCCCGTTGGGATATCCCTTTCCGTCATACCGTTCATGATGACACAGCGCACCCGTACCCATGCCATCGATCGCCGTAAAGTCGCGCAGGATCTCGCTGCCGTAAACCGTGTGCTTTTTCATGATCTCATATTCCTCATCGGTCAGCTTTCCGGGCTTGGAAAGGATTTCGTCGGGAATATAGATCTTTCCGCAGTCGTGCATAAGCGCAATCCCGTGTATGTGATTACACTCCTCCTCCGAAAAGCCCAGCTTTTCGGCGAGCATTCTTGAATACTTCGCCACGCGAAGCGAATGTCCCATCGTGCTCGGATCCTTCGCCTCGATAAAATTAACGAAGGTCTGCATCGTCTGTTCAATGATGATCTCATCACGCTTCTTCTGCTCAATAAAGCGCTTTAAATTCATTTTTACAATGATCGTCGCAAGCAGGCAGCTGACCCAGACGACCGTCATTCCGCAAAGCACCCAGAAAAGCGGATTCTTCAAAATGCTTGTCTGTAAATGATAGCGCAGCTCCCCCTCCTCATAACTTGCCGCGTAATCGATCGTCTTGTTGGCGGCATACATGATAAAGCCTACTCTTACGCCGCTGTCCTTATCGGAATCCGGCTGCTTCGGGCCGATCGGCATTTCTCCTATATCCGCATTGGGATAATACACAAAATAATCCCCCTCCGACAGCGGGATCATCGGGCCGAAAGCCGTCATGTAATAATCGAGGGTTATCTCATACTTGGAATACTCGGCAAGATTCAGGGTCTGAACCTTTTCGTTTCCTGCCTTTACATGCTGGTGAAACTCAAATTCTCCGTTCCACGTATTGTTCACACACATATCCTCGGGAATGGTAACGACCGCTTTCCAGTCGAGCAGGGTATCGGAGCAGTTGTTGATAACCACCATTTCATAGATTGTTCCGACAGAAAATTCATAAATGAGATTCCCCTCAATGTCCATAAGCTCATCGCTGATCCAGGAGCCGGAATCCCCGCCTCTCGTAACCATATCTACGGTAATATCCTCAAAAACAAACGCCGTTCCGTCGCGTTCGGCGTCGGAAAAGCGGCATATTCTTTCGAGGGTATTATAAAGGTAGTTTTGCAGGAGGATCATCGCGAAGCCCGCCGCAATGATTATAGGTAAAACGATACTCGCGATCTTAAGAAGTTTGCTGCTCTTTGTTTTCATAGCCTTTTCTGCCGCCTTTCACACGTGATGGGGACAAAAATCCCGACTCCGAAAGGAAATAAAGGCTACTCCGCATAATGATTGGCGTTCGATTGCGCGACAGACTTGTCTGTCAGATTGTACAGAAAATTTGCAGGAATACTGACGTATTTCAAAAAATTTCTGTGCAATATGACGGCAAAGATGTCGTGCAAGCGGACGTCAAAGGCGCAGCCGATCATTGTGCGGTGTTGCCTAAATACTTATTATTATTGTATCATATTTGCACGGACTTTTCAACCTGAAAAAAAGCGTTTCAATAAAAATTGTCGGATAACACAAATATCCGATATTTTTTTGTGCAAAAGCCCGACACGGTTCTTGAATCCTCCGTTATATCTTTTTTATATAAGAAAATTCCGTAAAAGCACTTTACAAATTGGAAAAATCATGCTATAATTTTTGTTGTATAAAGGAAGGAAGAAATGAATTAGATTGTGATTTTTTTAACATTCTTTCTTCGTTCCCATACACCATTTCCGGACATACGGGCGGTTTTCGCTCCGAACGGCTTTTGTCCGCCGCCCTAAGTGCTTAAAGAAAGGAATGTTTTCTATGGAACAGGAAAAAATCGGACTCGTGGACAGCGTGGAAACGCTCGAGAAGAAGCTGGCGCAGATTCGCGCCGCGCAGGAGAAATTCGCCGGCTATTCACAGGAGCAGGTGGATCGGATCTTTAAGGCGGCCGCGATCGCCGCGAATATGGAGCGGGTACCGCTCGCAAAGCTCGCGGTAGAGGAAACCGGCATGGGCGTCGCGGAGGATAAGGTCATCAAGAACAATTATGCCTCCGAATATATTTACAACACCTATAAAAACACCAAGACCTGCGGCATTATCGAAGAGGATCCCGCCTTCGGGATCAAGAAGGTCGCCGAGCCGATCGGCGTTGTCGCGGCGGTAATCCCGACCACCAACCCGACCTCGACCGCGATCTTTAAAACGCTGCTCGCTTTAAAGACCAGAAACGGCATTATCATCAGCCCTCACCCGAGAGCGAAGAAATGTACCATCGCGGCGGCGAAGATCGTTCTGGACGCGGCGGTAAAAGCGGGCGCGCCCGAGGACATCATCGGCTGGATCGACGTTCCGAGCCTTGAAATGACCAACCTCGTCATGAAGGAAGCGGATATTATTTTAGCGACCGGCGGTCCCGGCATGGTAAAGGCGGCTTATTCGAGCGGAAAGCCCGCTCTCGGCGTCGGCGCGGGCAATACCCCCGCCATTATCGACGATACCGCGGACGTGAATGTTGCCGTAAACTCGATCATTCATTCCAAGACCTTCGATAACGGCATGATCTGCGCCTCCGAACAGAGCGTGATTGTTCTCGATTCCGTTTACGATAAGGTCAAGGCGGAATTCGTAAAGAGAGGCTGTCATATCCTGAGCGACAGCGAATGCGAGAAGGTCAGAAAGACGATCCTGATCAACGGCGCGCTGAACGCGAAGATCGTAGGGCAGAAGGCGGCGACGATCGCGGAGCTTGCGGGCGTAACGGTTCCGGCAAGCACGAAGATCCTGATCGGCGAGGTTGAAAGCGTAGAGCTGAGCGAGGAATTTGCCCACGAAAAGCTCTCCCCCGTTCTCGCAATGTATAAGGCGAAGGATTTTGAGGACGCGCTCGTCAAGGCGGAACGGCTGATCGCCGACGGCGGCTACGGACATACCTCATCCCTTTACATCAACGACACAACCGAAACGGAAAAGATCAAGGAATACGCGCTTCGCATGAAGACCTGCCGCATTCTCGTGAATACGCCCTCCTCGCACGGCGGTATCGGCGATCTTTATAACTTCCGCCTTGTTCCGTCGCTGACCCTCGGCTGCGGCTCGTGGGGCGGGAACTCGGTAAGCGAAAACGTAGGCGTAAAGCACTTATTAAACATCAAGACGGTTGCCGAAAGGAGAGAGAATATGCTTTGGTTCAGAGCGCCGGAAAAGGTATACTTTAAGAAAGGCTGCTTAGCGACCGCGTTGGACGAGCTCGGCACCATTATGAACAAAAAGAGAGCGTTTATCGTAACCGACTCTTTCTTATTCCAGAACGGATACACAAAGCCGATCACCTCGAAGCTGAACGATATGGGGATCGAACATACGACCTTCTTTAACGTAGAGCCCGATCCCTCGCTCGCAAGCGCGAAGGAAGGCGCAGCGGCAATGAGCCAGTTCAAGCCCGACGTAATTATTGCGCTCGGCGGCGGCTCGGCGATGGACGCGGCGAAGATCATGTGGGTGCTTTACGAGCATCCCGAGGCGGACTTCCTCGATATGGCAATGCGCTTTATCGATATCCGGAAAAGAATCTACACCTTCCCGACCATGGGCGAAAAGGCGTACTTTGTCGCGATCCCGACCTCGGCGGGTACCGGCTCGGAGGTAACGCCCTTCGCGGTTATTACCGACGAATCGACAGGCGTAAAGTATCCGCTCGCGGATTACGCGCTTCTTCCGAACATGGCGATCGTAGACGCGGACATGATGATGAACGCGCCGAAGGGTCTGACGAGCGCTTCCGGCATCGACGCAATGACCCACGCGCTCGAAGCGTACGTTTCCGTTATGGCGACGCCTTATACGGACGGTATCGCGCTTGAGGCGGCGAAGCAGATCTTTGAATACCTCCCGAGAGCCTATGATAACGGATCGAACGACCCCGAAGCGAGAGAAGGCATGGCGAACGCGGCGACCATGGCGGGTATGGCGTTCGCGAACGCGTTCCTCGGTGTATGCCACTCCATGGCGCATAAGCTCGGCGCTTTCCACCACCTCCCGCATGGAGTTGCGAACGCGCTCATGATCGATTACGTGATCCGTTTCAACTGCGCGGAGGCTCCCACGAAGATGGGCACGTTCTCGCAGTACGCGTATCCGAAAACGCTCGCGAAGTACGCGCGGTTTGCGGAAGGCTGCGGCATGACCGGAAAGGACGACGCCGAAAAGGTCGAAAACTTTATCAAGGCGCTTGACGAGCTGAAGCAGAAGATCGGAATCAAGGAATCCATTCAGGCATACGGCGTTGACGAAAAGGACTTCCTCGACCGTCTCGACGAAATGACAGAGCAGGCGTTCGACGATCAGTGCACCGGCGCGAACCCCCGCTATCCGTTAATGGAAGAGATCAAGCAGATGTATCTCGACGCTTATTACGGAAGAAAGTAAGGAAGTTTTCCTAAAAAAATACGAAAGGAACGCTATTATGAAATTTGATCAGATCATTGCGGAAAGAAAAGGTAAGAAGATTTACCTTGACGGAAATAAGGTCATTAAGCTTTTCGACGAGAGCTTCCCGAAAGCGAACGTCTTGAACGAAGCCCTGAACCTCGCCAGAATCGAGGAAACGGGTCTGAACGTTCCGAAGATTCACGAGGTAGGCGTTTACGATTCCAAGTGGGCGATCGTAACGGATTATATCGAGGGCGAAACGCTTGAGGCGCTCATGAAAAAGAACCCCGAAAAGCTCGACGAATACATGGAGCTTTTCGTCAACGTTCAGCTTGAGATTCAGGGCAAGCGCGCACCGCTTTTAAACAAGCTCAAGGATAAGATGAACCGCAAGATCAGCGAAAGCGGGATCGACGCGACCTCGCGCTATGAGCTTCATACCCGTCTCGACGGTATGCCCAAGCACGTAAAGGTGCTTCACGGCGACTATAACCCGAGCAACGTCATCATCACCAAGGACGGAACGCCGTTCGTCATCGACTGGGCGCACGCCACACAAGGCAATGCTTCCGCCGACGCGGCGAGAACCTACCTCCTCTTCTCTCTCAAAAACGAGAAGGAGCTTGCGGAAAAATACCTGAACCTGTTCTGCCGGAAGAGCGACACCGCCAAGCAGTATGTACAGAACTGGCTCCCGATCGTCGCGGCTTCTCAGCTTGTAAAGGAAAAGCCCGAGGAACGCGATTTCCTCCTGAACTGGGTAAACGTTGTGGATTACGTATAAAGCGGATCACGCAGAAAAAGAAATTTGCCGAGCGGCTTTCAGCCGCTCGGCTTTTTTTATCACGAAATGAGGAAAAATACACTTGGCACGGAAAAATTATACGGAATCCATTTCGTTTCGCTTCACCCGATCGGAAGCGCTCCGCGCTCCAGATATTCCGCGGCGGAAGCGACGCAGTTTGCCCCGTCGGACGCGGCAGTAATTACCTGCCGCAATCGCTTTGTACGAACGTCTCCCGCCGCGAACAGTCCCTCGGCGGAGGTCACGCCCGTCTCGTCGGCGATCAGATACCCGCTCTCGTCGAGCGTGACAAGCGGCTTTACCGCAGCCGTATTCGGGGTCATGCCGATCGCGGTAAATACCCCATCCACCGGCAGCAGCTCCGCCTTTCCTTTTCTCTCGATCCGCAGATCGCTGACCTTCTCTTCGCCGAGAATTTCCGTTACGACCGCCTCCGTCACCGTCTTAATTTTTTCGGACGAACGGACGCGGTCGCGCAGGGTGGGATTGGCACGGAACTGCGCGCGGCGATGGATCAGGTACACCGTTTTCGCGATCTTCTCCAGAAAAAGCGCCTCGCCGAGCGCGGTATCTCCCCCGCCGATCACCGCAACGGTCTTGTCGCGATATAGCGCCCCGTCACAGGTCGCGCAGTAGGAGATTCCTTTCCCACGGAACATCTTTTCTCCCGGCACATTCAGCTTTCTGTGCGACGCGCCCGCGGCGTAGATCACGGTTTTACTTTCCAGAATCGTTCCGTTTGAGAAAACGCTCAGAAATACCCCGCCCTCTTTTTTCACCTCGACGACCTCTCCCGCGCTGAAGGGTGCGCCGAGAGTTTTGGCGTGAAGCCGAAGCTTTTCGCCAAGCTCAAAGCCGCTTTCGCCGTACAGCCCGGGATAATTTTCAACCTGTTCGCTCTCGGAAATCTGCCCGGCGCCAAAGGTTTCCTTTTCCGCGACCACAACGCTCATTCGCGCGCGGCAGGCATAGATGGCGGCGGAAAGCCCGGCGGGGCCGCTTCCGATAATCACCGTATCATAAATCATTGAAATTTTCCTTTCCCAAAACCTGTCTTGAAAAGTGGTTTTTTCCGCTTTTGAAGACAGGTCCGTTATCGGTATCACTATTGTTTGAACCGAAAAAAATTTTATACCGTACTGTCGAAAACTGGGGATTGTAATGTGTGGGAAATCAAAACGCTTGAATTTCCCGGGCGGTATTTGATATTTATTTTGGCTTTTTAGAAAGCATTGACAAAACAATCAAAATATATTATAATAAAGATAGAATAAACAGTTCATACTTGACAATTTGAAAAATCGTGATATACTGGAGAGTAGGATACAGAGCGGCGAATGCCACATACGATTCATTGAGGTAAGCAAACAAGCACTCATATTGTGACAAGAAACTCGAACCGATAAAGGAGGTAGGAGATACTTCCCATCGTAAAAGAATGGCAGGAACGGCCATTGGAAGAGGTCTATG
>CAYVZH010000074.1:0-7301 GCA_964456025.1 uncultured Ruminiclostridium sp. | reverse complement strand
CCGCATAATTATTGTCGTTCTAGCAGCCGTCAGATTTTTCGTCAGATTGTACGGATTTTGTGAAGGAAGGCTGTCGCCTTTCAAACAAAATCCGTGCAATATGGCGGAAAAGATGGCAGTCGATAGGACGGCAAAGGCACAGCCGGTAATTGTGCGGTGTTGCCTTAATGTTACTATAAATAGTATACCACAATTTACCGCGTTTGGCAACTCGTTTTGTTTATTTTGGCAGGCGGGGAAATCTTGCTTTTTCCGTTTGACTGTGCTATAATGAGGGTGTTTCATACTGATTTTCGCCGAAAAGCGAAAATCAGTATAAAAAGAAAGAAGGAATGGGTATGAACAAAAGAAAACTGCTTCATCTGGTGTTTGCCGCCCTCTTCGCGGCGCTCATCTGCGTGGCGACGATGGCGATCCGGATTCCCTCGCCGATGAACGGGTATGTGAATTTCGGCGACTGCTTCATTCTCGTCGCGGCGTGGGTCTTAGGCCCCGTTTACGGCTTCGCGGCGGGCGGGATCGGCTCGGCGCTCGCCGATCTTTTCAGCGGGTACGCCCATTATATCCCCGGCACGTTCGTGATTAAGGGGCTGATCGCGGTGGCGGCGGCGCTGATCGCCCGCGCGGTGATCGAAAGGGCGCCGAAGCTGCGGCTGCTCGGCTACGCGGCGGGCGCGGTCGTCGGCGAAACGGTCATGGTGTTCGGCTATTTCGGGTACGCGGCGCTGCTGCTCGGGAAGGGCTTCGGCGCGTGGGCGAGCGTTCCCGGAAATATTGTGCAGGGTGCGTTCGGCGTGGTTGTCGGAACGGTGATTATTCAGGTGCTTTCCGCGTCGGGCGTGCTGAAAAAAGTGATCCGAGGGTTCGGCAAAGCGGTACGATGAGAGAATAAAACCCACCGGCTCAGCCGGTGGGTTTGTTTATTCCGTTTTCGGATCGTCCGGATAGATCGGTATGACGGGAGCAAAGACGTCGTAATCGCTCCGAAAAAAATGCTGATCCGTATAATAAATCTCCTCCCCCTCGGGAAGCCGCGCGAGCGCGCCCGTCCGGAGATTCAGGGCTTTGTCTCCGTCCAGCCAGAACCATTCGCCGTCCAGAGGGTAAAACCATCGCGGGAAAAGACTCGACGAATACCCGCCGCTCAGGTCATAGAACGTTTCCTCTCCGCTTTCCTTGTGAACTGCCTTTAATCCCTCGTAACGCTCCGCGCCGTCGGACATCTTGAAAAACGACAGCTCGTATTCGTCGTCGGGAAGACCCTGATAATACGGCGTATCAAAATCGAACGACGGATCCTCCGTCACCGTTCGTTCCTTCATGTCATAGACGCAGGAGCGGCCCGTCATGTGTTCAACATATCGGATCTCCCCGTCCAGAACCCGAAAGGTGTTGTCGCTTTGAAAATAAAGCCATTCGATTCCCGAATCGACGATCTCGCCCGTTTTGCGGATCAGAATCCTTAGATCCCCGTTTCCGTAGATCAGATAATCCCGATCGAGATAACTGATCTCCGCCCAACTGTCCTTCATGACGGCGATCGTTTGTTCCGTTTCAAAATCATAGCGGTATAATCCGCCGTGCATTGCCAGGAAAAGCTCGCCCTCGCTGTAATAGTTTCCACTGCCCCAGCCGCCGACGGGGTCGATCTCCTTGACGATCTTCCCGTTCTTGACGAAAGCGGCGCGCGTCAGCAAGCTTCCCTGAATGCAGTGATCGGGCATATAGTCCGCCATACAGAACCAATCCGCTTCGGGAAGTCCCAGCCAGCAAGCGTCAATCATCATCTCCAGATAATTCTGTTCACGGTATTTTTCGAGCCGTTCGGGGCTTATCTCTCCTTCGGAAGCGGCTTTTTCGATGTGTTCGATCTCCTCTTGATGGAGCTCCGCGTCCAGTCCGGTAAGCTCAACGTCGTACCCGAACAGCGCCTCTATTTCCTCGCACGTGATCGGCTCGGCGAGGGGTCTTAATTCGATATTTTCCGTCAGAAGGGTCGGCGGTACGGCGCGCTTCGCTTCTTCCGGGATCGCCGCGGGCGGCTCCTCGCTTTCGGCGGCTGCCGTTTCCGTGGTTGTCTGCGGCGCGGGGGTTGTTTCCGCTGTTTCTGTTGGTGCAGGCGTTTCGCTTTGGGAAACTTTTTCCGTTTCCGGCGGTAAATCGGGGTTTTCGGGGGGTTCCGCGGCGCATCCGCACAACAGAAGACAAGCGCATAAAAGTAAAATTTTAACGGATTTCATGGAAGAACCGTTCCTTTCGCAAAAATGGCGTTGATTGCTTCTACTGAAATTATACCGTAAAAATGGAAGAAAATCAAGCAAAAGCCTGTCTCGGGTGGTCAAAAACAAGAAATAGCCGTTCGAGAGGTGGTTTTTTTATTTTAGGCGGTGGGGGGGAGTCGACGGCACCTTGCGAAGCAACGGTGCAAAACCCACTTGGGTTCGACTCCCCTCCACTTCCAAGCCAAAAAACAGGAAATAGCCGTTCGAGGAACGGCTATTTCCTGTTTTTTGGTGGAATCGGGGGGAGTCGAACCCCCGTCCGAAAACCGATCCACACGTCTTTCTACACGTTTATTCGATCTTTTAAATCTCCCTTAAAGCGCTCCGATCGACAGGATCACTTCTCGGCAGCCCTTTGGATACGTCGGGGGTTACAGGGCGCTCACCCGGGACGTTGGCTGCTGAATGACGCCCCGCTCGAAGCCGCAGCACTCATCGGCAGGACGGAAGCCGCACTTAGGCAGCTACTAATTCAGATCTATTGTCTGCGTTTAATTTTAAAGTGCCCTTTTTGAAGAGTGTAGGCGAACTCTACGTGCTTAACGGGCTTCACAGTCCCCGTCGAAACCTTTACGACCCCAAGGCGTACCGCCTTTGGCAGCTCCGAAGAAGTTCTCTGAACGCCAAAGTCTTTTCCCGTGCAGGGTGTGTTTTTTATCATATCATATCCGAGCCGCGTTGTCAAGCCTTTTTTCCTGCCATTTTCGGACATTTTTCAAATATACCATTATAATATACATGAACACCCCGTTTTCACAAAATCCACCTTGACAACCCCGCCGAAACATGATAAAATAATCCGTGGAAGTTTATTGGAAGGGATATAGAGAAAGGAAGGATTATGAATTTGAAAAAGCTTGCGGTTCTTTTCATTTCGGCGGTCGTTTTCGCGGTATTCGGGATCACGGCATCTGCCGAGGGGGGACTAAAGATCAATGTGGAATACGATAATTACGGGCTGCCTTCTGTAAGCGTTACGCCTTCGGCGGAGGGGAACGTGATCCGCTATACGACCGACGGCTCAAAGCCGACCTTTTATTCCGCGCCGATCGACGCGGACAGGCAATTTGCCGTATATGAAAAGACGACGTTCCGCGTCGCGGAATTTACGCCCGACGGAACGCGCGTCGGGGGGATAAAGAAAACCGTAGCCCGGAAGGTTGCTCCCGTTGAGTTCGATTTTGAATATCTGGAGGCGGAGACGGTGATCCGTCTTTCCTGCGCGACGGAGGGCGCGACGATCCGTTATACAACCGACGGAACGAAGCCGGACGGAAATTCTGAGATTTATACCGAACCGCTCCGTTTTATGAAGAAGACGAAGGTTCGCGCTTTTGCTTCGCTGGACGGCTATAATTCAAGTACGTGTTACAGCGCCACGGTAAATCTTTCCATGGAAAAAATTGAGACCGCTAAGGCGGATCGGATCAGATATACGCAGTCTAACCTTTCCGACAAGGGGATCGCGTATATCACGCTCCAGCCCCAGAAGACCTCGAACGTTATTTATTATACGACTGACGGGAGCGATCCCTCTAAAGAGTCCAAAAAATATTCTAAGCGGATCCGATTCGACGAGCCGGGCGTGCTTCGGGCGCTTGAATATACGGCGAAGGGCGATTTTGTTGCGTCGCTGAGACTGAATGCCGCGCCGAGGGTTATGCCCGTAGAGCTTTCCTGCGTTGATTTCGCGACCGGAACAAGGACGATCGCGTTAAGCTGCCCGACGGAGGGTGCGACGATCTATTACACCATCGACGGAACACGGCCGGATCGCGAATACGCCTCGATATATACCGCGCCCGTCGTAATCAGCAATAACGTAAGGATCCAGGCGATCGCCGTAAAGGACGGCTATAAAGACAGCATTTCTTCGGGCGAGTTCGGCGCGTATATTCCCATGGAAATAGAAGATTTTGACGAAAACGACTCTTCGTATACCGAATTTCTTTCGTACCTGAACGAGCGGCGGCGGGCGAGCGGTCTTTCGGAAGTAACCCTGAATAAAGATTTAAGCTATGCGGCGAATGTCCGCGCGCGGGAGATCGCGATTGAATACAGCCATGTCCGTCCGACCGGGCACGACTACGTGACCGCGCTTGAAGAGCGGGGGGTCTATCCGGTTTATTGCATGGAAAGCTATGGCTTAGGGGATTCCGCGCGCGGGTTTGCGGTCGATGTTCTGTCCCGCGAGAACGACGCGGTCACGCTCCTGACCGATAAAAGACCGATCAATTCGATCGGCGTCGGAAGCTATACCCGAAAAGGGAAAATGTATTGGGTTCTGATCGCCGCAATGGTGTCATAAATTTGATTTCTTTCCGGTAAATTTTTTATGACAGGAGTGCGGGGCGACCGCTTTGAGAAAAAAAGGAGAGTTCCAAGGGGTTCATTAAAAAGATGAGGTTTCCCGATTAGTGAGATCGGGAAACCTCTGTCGGAACTACCTCCGCTTATCAATCATTTTGCATATGTAGTATGCGAGAATGTTTGATAATATGGATAATATGGTAGAAAGCAAATATGCCATTTCGGTTCACCTCCTTTCCGCCGGAGGCGCCGACGTTGTTATTGTATCATTTTTGGAAGATGATGTCAAGTTTTTTAAAAAATTGTCGGCAAAGAAATCTTTCCGAAAACATCTTGACAAATCCGATATAGTTTGTTATAATGTACTTAATGGTAGAAGGTGTGTGTGTCATACGGTACACCTCAAAAAAACAGGAATCCGCCCCCGAGGAAGCAGTGACCCCTCGGGGGTTCCTGTTCTCTTCTTTGCTTCTTCCTATTATAATAGCGCGCATAAGACGAGCAAAACAAAAAAGAAAAACTTTTTTAAAACTTTTTAAAAAAAGTGAAACTTTTCTTCCTGTCCCCGTGACTACCTAAATGTAAACGGTACATTGAAGCTTTTCAATACCGCGTAGAAACAGGGATTCGGACGGAAGAAACCGAAATTTGTGCAATTTGTCTTTACATAACGAAACAAATTCCAAATTATGGTAAATTTGCCGATTGAATTTTCAAAGAAAACAAGGTATAATGAAAAGCAGAAATGGCACAAGCTATTTACTAAAATTTTTTTTGGAGGACAAAAATCATGAAGATGACAAAGCTTCTTGCAAGCGGTGTTGCGGCTTCTTTAGCTGCTTCCTCTCTTGCGGCGGTAGCTTCGGCTGCTGAAAAGACCTTTGACATGGGTTACACCAGCGCGAACGCTTGGGATGTCAGAGGTACGACTACTTCCGTTGTAGGCGAGACGATCGGTTCTTCTGCGGATCAGGCAGATACGCAGTGGGTTGGTATTACCTTTAATTCCGGTGTTTACTCGGTAAATGCTGACGGTAAGACTTATACCACCGAACCTTCTACGGCTAAGGACAAGGACGGTTGGATCCATGTTATCCCCGGTTGGGATGGTTCCACTCCTGCGGCGCTGATCGTTAAGGGCTACAAGAACAACGAAAACGGCACAAAGACTGCGGTTACTCAGAGAATTGCTGTTACCGGCGATAACTGGGTAGTACCTGCTTGGGGCGTTTCGGACGCGAACTACGCGAAGGCTGAACTTTGGATTCCTGTATTAAAGGATACCGTTGTTTCTCATAAGAGCGACGAATTCGCGCCTTCTTACTTTGACGTAATCGAAAGCGTATCTCTCGAAGCTTCGTTCCAGGGCGAAACCTTCAACCAGACGCTGTATACGATCATGTCTGATGGCAAGAACGGCGATGATTTCAAGGATGCTGCTAGCAAGCTGATCGGCAACGTAGTTGTTGCGAACAGCAAGGGTGGCGCTGCGGTTAATACTTATACCAAGAGCATTACTGCGAATGACGCTACGTTTGCTGCGGTTGACGACGGAAACATTGCGGCGAATGTAATCGCTTATGCGCTTGCACACGGCGGATACAAGGTATCTACGGCTAGCTTTACCGGTCTTGATGTAAGCGGCGGTTTCGGCTTAGGCGTAAACTATCCGTTCATCGAAGCACACGGTTCGAATGGTGGTCCGACCACGTCGCATGCGATCGCAAAGGATGATGTCTGCAACGCTCATACTCTGTACAGAGAAGACATTCAGCTTCTTTCGTCTGCAGGCGCTTACATTGCGACCTCGAACGGCGGTGCGCAGGATGGTAACCAGACCTATAACGAAGGCAGAGTTGGTACCAACCCGAAGGAATTCGCGGGTCTCGCTTCTCAGATCGCTGACTTCTTCAACAAGCAGACCAACGGTAAGATCACCTTCAAGTTCACCACGGCTGCTGCTGCTTCTACCGACACTTGGCTGTACGGCGGTGTTCCTTCCACTCAGGTAGGTCTCAGAAACGTACTCAGCAACGCGAATGCGAACGACTTCGCTCTCTACCTCAATTACAGAGAGACCGGTTCTCTTGAGGCTGTTGCGGAACTGAATCCTGATGATGGTTCTGTAACCTTCGATATCAGCGATCTGCTTGACGCGCTGAACGGCAACACGATCGGCGTTGTTAACAACGTATGGTTCGGCTTAACGAAGGGTGTTGCGTACGACGATAAGGATAACCTCGGTCTTAAGGTTGAGTCCATCACCTTCAGCACTGACGAAGACGAAGGCAACGGCGACATCGAAGAAGATGACGATGACGACGATGATGACGATGACGACGACGACACCACCGACGACACTGATGATGACGACGATGATGACGATGACGACACCGACACTGACGACGATGATGATGACGACGATGACACGCCGAGCGTAAAGGTTGACGATGACGACGATCAGGGCGATGTTGGCGGCGTAGTTGATTCTCCTGTTGTTACTCCTGCTGACGACGGCAACCCGGATACGGGCGTTGCTCTTGCGGTGGTACCTGCGATGGTAGCGGCTGCTGCGGTTGTAGTTTCCAAGAAGAGAAAGTAAGTTTTAACTGAAATCTTTACGGAAATACGTAAGTAAAAATTTCCCCTCGGTGAAAACCGAGGGGATTTTTTTCATAAGCTGTTGACAAATTGGGATCGGCGTGGTAT
>CAYVZH010000073.1:0-7766 GCA_964456025.1 uncultured Ruminiclostridium sp. | reverse complement strand
TCTCCTGTCCGTCCTCGTAGTACTGCGTACACGCCTCGGTCGAGATCGTAAAGCCCTGCGGTACGGGAAGACCGATGTTGGTCATTTCGGCAAGGTTCGCGCCCTTTCCTCCGAGAAGCTCACGCATGTCCGCGTTTCCTTCGGAGAACAAGTAACAATACTTATGTGCCATTGGTGGTTACCTCCAGTTTCAATTTTTCTGCGGCTTGTCCGCTTTCGTCTGAAAAACAGCCTCGCTGCAAGATTAAATGTTTCGCCGTCTTTTATTATAGCAGATTTTTATATAAATTACCAGTATTTTTTGAAAATTTTTTAAAAAATTTTTGTAATTTTTTGGAAAATGTTTTTTTCCTTTTGCGAAAGGGAGAAAAACTTTTTAGTTGCAGGTGTGAAAGCGGGAAAGTTACGCTTCCTTTATATAAGGTTACTGCCTTGGAAGACTGTAAGAACTTTTTTGTTCCTTTCGTCGCCGAAAGGAACCGAAAGGCGCCCTCGCGGCTGCTGTCCTCAACCCGGCTTTGAAGAAGATCTCAATTTTTTAGTAGATCAAAGCCGGGGTCGGACAAGCGCCGCGAGGGGGTTATGAAAAAATCGACGGGCATTCAGAACAGCGGGTTCCCTCCCGTTTTTTTCAGTCCCCGCAAGACCTCGTCTCTCCCGTCATTTGCGATAAAGAGAAGAAACGAAACTCTGTTTCTTTGTGCAATACACTTGAGGACTGCACAGCTCAAACTCGGTCGGGCAAGCGGGGAAGTTTAGAGCAAAGAAGAAAAACTTGTGTCCTTTTTTAAGTTTTCTTCTTTGCTCTTTTCTCTGCCGTTCTGTACAGTCGGGCTGTGGTGGTGCAGTCCTTAAGAGCAAAGCGCAAAGACGCCGACTTCCTCTACAGATGATTTTTGAGAATGGCGGTAAGAATGAGAAATCCGCTGAAAACCAGAAAAAGAATGGAACGAAATGTCACTATGCTGAATTATTATCCCGAGTTCATAAAAAGTCCACCTCTGCGCTTGTCCGACCGCTTTTTTCGTCCCGCAAGTTTAAAAGGCGAAAAAAGCGTTGAGGACAGCGCAGAGGCGGCGACTTTCCGCCACTTTGGTCGGTCAAAGTGGCAAAAAGATTTCGCTTCCTTTTCATCAAAAGGAAGAATTGCACAAAAACAAAAATAATTTTTCGGGGAAATTAACGAAAATGACGGGGGAGAAGCGCTTCTCCCCCCTTTTCCGTTGACAAAACGGGCGGGCTGTGATATAATTTACCGTAAGGATCGCCGTCTTTTTTCGGCGTTCAGATTATAAGGCGGGAGGTTTTTTTATGTCCGATTTAGAAGTCACCGCGGCGGCGGAATTACAGGAAGATTATGTCGAAGACGAGTTCGGACTGGGGCTGAAGGGTTACCTTCTGGCACGGCTGGTTTTCTCGATCCTTTGCTTTTTTATGGTGCTTGGCGCGCTTGTCTGTGTCTTTACGGGACTGACGAATTTCGACGTTCTCATCAGCTCCGCGACGGGTCTTTCCCCGAGCAAGGTCGACTGGAATTTCACCGGGTATCAGATCTGTATGTTCGCGCAGGGCGTTTACTCGCTCGCGAGCCCGATCCTCGTATTTCTCTTTATGGCGAAGAAAAATAAGCTTTTCGCGATTATCGACCTCGGCGCTTTTCTCGTGTTTATCGCGGCTTCGGTCGTGATGGGCGCGGCGGCCGCCGACCTGAACGGAGAGATCGTTTCCCTGTTCTTTAACGGCTCGGCATGGTTTTTCTACTTAGCCTTAAATCCCGTATGGTCGTTTATTGCGCTTTTCGTCGGAAAGCACTTTAAGTATATGCCTTTTAAATAATCTTACCGAAAGGACTTGATCTTCATGATTCTGGGTTTATTTTTAAACGCGCTTGCGGTTCCCGTGATCCCGTACGTGTTTATCGTGCTGAGCTTTTTGGTTCAGCTTGGCGGCTTCGCGTTCCTCATCTACCGCATGAAGGCGACAAAGTCGATGGACGCGGTCAATACCGCGCAGCTCGATAAGGTAACGCATATCGTCGGGCTGATCTTCGTGATCTATGTGGCGGTCGAGCTGATCGGCGCGTTCGCCTGTGTTACGGCGAACGAGATCTGCCGCGGGCTTTATCATTATCCCGCAGGCTCCGCCTGCCTCTTCTGCCGCGGTGTCGGCGGTCATACCGGATCTTCGGATATTTTAATGCTCGGCATTTATTTCGACGCGTTTATCGTCAACAGCTATGTGATCGCGGCGATCAATACCGTAAAGGATTTCCTCGCGAAAAAGAAGATCCAGCTTATGTAATTTGGATCAGCAAAAGAATGCCTGAAAAAGAAAACAATAATCGAGGGACGCGCTGCGTTCTCTCGGTTTTTGTTGCTTTTGGACTTCAAGCGATTTAACGCGAAAAAACGATACAAAAAGAAAGGAACCGAAATTTATGACAATGACGCAGAAAATTCTCGCGAAGGCGGCAGGGCTCTCCTCCGTAAAAGCGGGGCAGCTCATCAAAGCGAAGCTCGACATGGTGCTCGGAAACGACATCACCAGCCCCGTCGCGATCAACGAGTTTGAAAAAAACGGGTTTTCCTCGGTCTTTGACCGCACGAAAATTTCCCTCGTAATGGATCATTTTACCCCGAATAAGGACATCAAGGCGGCGGCGCAGACCTTCCAGTGCCGCTCCTTCGCGCAGAAATATGACATTCTGAACTATTACGACGTGGGCGATATGGGGATCGAGCACGCGCTCCTTCCCGAAAAGGGTCTGATCGCTCCCGGCGAGGTTTGTATCGGCGCGGACAGTCACACCTGCACCTACGGCGCGCTCGGCGCGTTCTCGACGGGCGTCGGCTCCACCGATATGGCGGCGGGCATGGCGACGGGAGAAGCATGGTTCAAGGTTCCCGCCGCGATCAACTTCAAGCTTTCGGGGAAGCTTCCGGAAAACGTCGGCGGAAAAGACGTGATCTTACATATCATCGGAAAGATCGGCGTGGACGGCGCGCTTTATAAATCCATGGAATTTACGGGAGAGGGGCTGAAATCCCTCTCGATCGACGACCGCCTTTGTATCGCGAATATGGCGATCGAGGCGGGCGGAAAGAACGGGATCTTCGAGGTGGACGACATCACGCTCGCGTATGTCAACGAGCGGGTGAACCGTCCGTTTGAGGCGTTCGCGCCCGACGGGGACGAGGATTACGAACAGATTATCCCGATCAACCTGTCGGAGATCGAGCCGACCGTGGCGTTCCCGCACCTCCCCGAAAATACGAAAACCCTCTCCGAGATCAAAGAACCGATCAAGATCGATCAGGCGGTGATCGGCTCCTGCACCAACGGGCGCATTTCGGATATGCGCGCGGCGGCGGCGATCCTGAAGGGCAGGCACATCGCGAAAAACGTCCGCTGTATCGTGATCCCCGCGACCCAGCAGGTATATTTACAGTGTATCCGCGAGGGCCTTGCCGAAATCTTCATCAACGCGGGCTGCGCGTTCAGTACGCCGACCTGCGGACCCTGTCTCGGCGGGCATATGGGCATTCTTGCCGCGGGCGAGCGGGCGGTCTCCACGACCAACCGCAACTTCGTCGGGAGAATGGGACACACCTCCTCCGAGGTCTATCTCGCAAGCCCCGTAACGGCGGCGGCAAGCGCGGTAAAGGGCTATCTCGGCTCGGATATTCTGGAATTCTAAAAGAAATTTTGTCGGATTTTTACAATACAAAAAATTTCCTCTGTGGTATAATGAATTGGCCTATTCAGCCAAATAAAATTAACGGAGGAAAATTGTAAAATGAACGAAAAAATGATTGAAAGAGCGGGAGAAATCGTTTCGGAAAGAGCCGGCGGCGCGCAGAATTTCTGCACCCTTGCTTTTGTGGATCGGGACGGCTATCCGCATACCACGACGATCTCAATTTCAAAGTCGGAAGGCATACGATGGCTGACATTCTGCACGGGAACAGGCGCAAAGGCGGACATCATCAACCACTGCAACAAGGCAAGCGTATGCGTTAATTCGGGGGAGTACCATATCGCGCTGACGGGTACGATCGAACAGATCACCGCCCCGGACGTCAAAAAGGAAATGTGGTACGACGGGCTGAAAAATCATTTCAGCGGCTGGGAAGACCCCAATTACTGCGTGCTGAAATTTACGACCGAGCGGTACAACCTTCTGATTGACTGGCAGGCGGCAAAAGGAAGCCTGCGGGATTGTTGAGGCGGCCGCAGATTTTCTTACATTCAGAAAGGAAGATGATCCGAATGAAAATCGAGCGATGTGAAAAAACCTCCTTTGTCGTAATCGGAAAAGAAGGATCCACAGCGGACGGAGCGGATTTTATTCAAAGGCTCTGGAATGACGCGAATTCCCATTTTGAGGAGATCCGGCACTTGGCAAAGACGGACGAAGACGGGAATCTCGCCGGGATCTGGGGCGCGATGTCCGATTTTTCCCGCTCCTTTTCCCCTTGGGAGGATTTCAGCAGGGGGCTGTATCTCGCGGGCGCGGAATGCCGTGACGAGGCGGAGGCTCCCAACGGCTGGACAAAGTGGGTGATCCCCGGCTATGAGTATATTTACGCGGAATGTGAAGACGGCGACACCTTTTCGGAGGTTCTCAAATACCTGAAGGAGAACAATATTCCGTTGGCGGGCGCGGTTCACGATTTCACCTGTCCGCAGACGGGAAAAAATTATATGTTTTTCCCGATTCGGAAATTAGTATTAGGATAACAACTCCCGCCGGTCGATCGGACAGGGGGACAGCAAAATACAGCCAAAAAAAGAAAGGAAAAACAGCATGAAAGCGATCGGAAAAGTACATAAATACGGCGACAACGTTGACACGGACGTTATCATTCCCGCGCGGTATCTGAATACCGCCGACCACAAGGAGCTTGCGTCCCACTGTATGGAGGACATCGACAAGGAGTTTATTCACAAGGTAAAAGAGGGCGACATCATCACGGCGGGGGCGAATTTCGGCTGCGGAAGCTCGCGCGAACACGCGCCGATCGCAATCAAGGCGAGCGGGGTCTCCTGCGTGATCGCGTCCACCTTCGCGCGCATTTTCTATCGCAATTCCATCAACATCGGGCTCCCGATCATGGAATGCGACGAGGCGGCGAAGGACATTGAGGACGGCGACGAGGTCGAGATCGACTTCGACAGCGGGATCATCACCAACAAGACCAAAAACCGCAGCTATCGGGCGGAACCCTTCCCCGATTTTATCAAGGAGATCATTAACGCGGGCGGGCTTTTAAACTCCCTCAAAAAATAACGATACGCAGAAGCACATACACAAGGAAAGGAACGGCAATATTATGGAGAAAAATATCGCGGTCATTAAGGGCGACGGGATCGGCCCTGAAATCGTCACCGAGGCGATGAGAGTACTCGACAGGGTCGCCGAAAAGTACGGACATCAATTTCACTACGAGCAGCTGCTCATGGGCGGCTGTTCGATCGACGCGAACGGCGTTCCGCTCACCGACGAGACGATCGAACGCTGTAAGGCTTCCGACGCGGTACTGATGGGAAGCATCGGCGGAGATACCACCACCTCCCCCTGGTACAAGCTTCCCCCGAATCTCCGTCCCGAGGCGGGACTTCTCGGGATCCGAAAGGCGCTCGGACTGTTCGCAAATCTGCGCCCCTGCCTGCTGTTCAGCCAGCTTGCGGACGCCTGTCCGCTGAAAAAGGAGATCAGCGCGAAGGGCTTCGATATGCTCATTATGCGCGAGCTTACGGGCGGGCTTTACTTCGGAAAGCGCTATACCGAGGAGCGCAACGGCGTGACGGTCGCGGTCGATACCCTTGAATACAGTGAACCCGAGATCCGCCGGATCGCGAAAAAAGCCTTCGAGGTTGCCATGCGGCGCCGCAAAAAGGTCACGAGCGTCGATAAGGCGAACGTCCTCGACAGCTCCAGACTATGGCGGAAGATCGTCGAGGAGGTCGCGAAGGACTACCCCGAGGTAACGCTCGAGCATATGCTCGTCGATAACAGCGCCATGCAGCTCGTAAAGGATCCCGCGCAGTTCGACGTCATGGTGACCGAAAATATGTTCGGCGATATTCTTTCCGATGAAGCCTCGATGATCACCGGTTCGATCGGTATGCTCGCGAGCGCGAGCATGAACGAAACGAGCTTCGGCTTATATGAGCCGAGCGGCGGCTCCGCGCCCGATATTGCGGGAAAAGACGTCGCGAACCCGATCGCGACGATCCTCTCGGCGGCAATGATGCTCCGGTTCAGCTTCGGGCTTTCCGAGGAGGCGGACGCGGTCGAAGCGGCGGTGAACCGCGTTCTCGAAAAGGGCTACCGCACCGGCGACATTATGAGCGAGGGAATGACAAAGGTCGGCTGTAAGGAAATGGGACGGCTGATTTCCGAGGAAATTTAAGATATTGAAAGCAATACGGGGAAGCCTGTGAAGACTTCCCCGTATTTTTTTATTTGATTCTCTCCCATACATTTTCTCCGTATATTTCTGATTTCGCCGAACAAAAGGATAACGGTGAAAATCATTTCCATAATATTATAAGAACCGCACGCCGTTCCCCGAATCATAGATTCGGACGGCTGTGCGAACCTTGAAATATATATTCGCCGCTTCGCGGCTTCGTCGGCTCCGCCGACTGTTGTCGCTGCGCGCCAACAATATATATTATAGGACATATCGTCCTATTTGTCAAGCCTTTTTTTCTTCTGATTTATAATAAGAAGGAGAGGAAGGAGTGGCTGATATGTTTGAAAGGATCCGGAATCTGCGGGAGGATCATGACAAGACGCAAAAGGAGGTCGCAGGCTATCTGTTTTGCGACCAGTCCCTTTATTCAAAATACGAACGCGGCGTAAGGGAAGTCCCTGTCAGCGTGATCATTAAGCTCGCCAAGCTGTACAACACGAGCACGGATTATATTTTAGGGCTGTCCGATGAGAAAAAGCGGTGAAAATTTTTTCACGCTATTGACAAAAACCGATAAAAGCCGTATAATAAAAGCAATGTTTTATTTTTGAAAAAAGGAAACAGGAGCGCTGCTCAGAGCTTCGCTCCGGGAAAGGACGGTTTCTACCGATGAAAAATTTTTTATGGAGACTGGGATTTATGCTGCTGGCGCTGGGCGTGGTTATGGGGGTCATGTCAGGCGGAGACGTGATCGACAGCTTTAAAACGCCGATAAACTACAACTTTATGACGGCGGCGGACGTAAAGGACGGCACGGTCGTCGAAGGAAACCTGCTCTATAACTTCGGCTCGTATGAGGAGCAGTATACGACCGGAAGATTCGGGAACAGAACCGGAAGCACCTCCTACTGGTACCTGATCCCCCTGATCGGCGGGGAAGAGGAGGCGTACATGGGCTTTTATACGGGAAATAAAGCAATGATCACCGCGCTCGACCGACAGAGCAACGAAACCTATTCTATGTTCGATACCAACGTAGAGCCGACCCCCATTCATTTTAAGGGGAAGATCGTGAAAATGGACAGCGAGGACGAAACTTACTTCCGCGACGGACTGCTCGAATTCGGCCTTACGTACGAGGAAGTGCAGGAATACGGGATCAAGAGCTACATAAAGGTGATCTTTTATGACAATTTGTGGGTTCCGCTCATTATCGGAATTGTCGCATTCCTCCTCGGCGCCGCGATCCTGGTGATCATGTTTATCCGCAAACGGCAGGGGCTGTAATTTTAAGAGATTTTTTAAGATTTTAAGAGAATATTATTTATTTCGGGGCTTCGCCCC
>CAYVZH010000072.1:0-7788 GCA_964456025.1 uncultured Ruminiclostridium sp. | reverse complement strand
TTTCATCCTTCCGTACATCAGCTGATAAATAAATATATGCCTGATTTGCACGGAAAGAAGGTGCTATTACCTTCAAGTGGAGATAATCATGCCGCTTTTGCATTTGCGTTATTGGGTGCAGAGGTTACTTCAGCTGATATAAGCGAGAAGCAATTGGAACATGCACAAGAAATAGCAAACAAATTAAACCTTAGTATTTGTTTTGTCTGTGATGATACAACACAGCTTTCGGATATCGAAGATAACAGCTTTGATTTGGTTTATACATCAAACGGTACACATACTTGGATTACAGATATAGTGACGATGTATAAAAACATATATAGGGTTTTAAAACCAACCGGACTTTCGATTATGTTTGATGTCCATCCGTTTAACCGTCCTTTTACGGGCGAACCTTGGAAAGAACCTAAGATTATAAAGTCCTATGAAGAAACCATGCCGCACTGTCATTGGCGTGTGCAGGATTTAGTAAATGCGATGATATGGGCACGGCTATCTATAATTGAAATGGAAGAATTGCCGGCTGTAAATGCTTCATTTTGGTTTTCGTATGGAGATTTAATAAAGCAGGAGAAAGAAAGGTTTGTAAAAATAAATAACTGGGAACATAATCCTATGGCAGCGTTGCCAGCATGGATTTCCATTGTTGCACAAAAATAACGTATACTTTTAAATTCTGATTGATGCGAGCAAACCGATCCTTGCTTTTGGGAAAAATCAGGTTGAAATTTCCCAAATATCCCGAATCGCGATCCTTCGCCCGTCGGTAAAGATCAGCGTTTTTTCCGTTTCGTCGATCCGTCGGAGCGCTCCCTGAACGGTCACGTACTTCCCGCCCGATTTCCGCGCGTCGGGGAGAAAATAGGTAACCGTGATTTCGGGACGCTCGGCGGCGGTCTCGGTCAAAAGGGAAAGCTGCTGCTCGAGGCGCGCCGCCTGTTCCTCGTCAAGCTCCTGCCGCCGATCGGTCAGGCGCGCCGCTTCGCCGACCGCGTCCTCATAGCCCGTAAGCGCCGCAAACGGCGAAAACTGCGCCGCGCGGTCATGGAGGGACATCTGCGGGTGCTTTTTTGAAACATGGTGCGGGAGGTCAATGATGTCGTCATAGCGATGACGGTTGATCTCGTTCATGGGATCGCTCCTTTTTATGGAATTTCGGAATTGTCCAAAGCGGCACGTACGTCAAATGCACAAATTTGCTGTGATTCGTCGCACGTAACGAGACTTTTGCGTTCGGAGGACTTCTTCGGAACTGCCTGAGGCGGCTACGCCTTACGCTTTATGCCCGCCGATCTGACCGTTGCGCTGGGCGGCGGTCGCGCCTTCCTCTAAATTCATTCCCTTCAGAACCGCGTTTTTTCCGTATTTCCTTTTGATCGAAACGACCGCCTTCTGCATATTTTTTTCGCGGCGCATTTCCTGCTCTTCCCGTTCGACCTCGGCGGGATCGGTGAAGAAGTCGAGCTGTACGGGCTCGCTGTTTTCGGCGCGCTCGTCGGTCACGCGGTTCGCGACAACATACATTCTCCGAACATACAGCGCGGGGTTTACGATTTTTTCGTAAAGCTCGGTGACCGCGTTTAAAATGATTTTCGAGGAGGAAGTTTTCTTTCCGAGATTGACCGAGCCGTGCGCGGATTTCGGAACGTTCCGCCCGTAGCGATCCTCGTGAAGTTCGCCCTTATAATCCGCGGCGCCGATCTTGTCATACCCGACGGTAAGGACGATCTGATCGGTCACCAGCCCTTTTTCCACTAAGTCGTAAACAAGAAGATCCGCCATTTCCCGCACGATCAGCCGCCCGCCGCGAAAGTCATAGGGGCGGCTCAGTACCTGCCCCATGCCCATGCTGCTGTTTTCGGGGCGGTACGCCTTGATCTCGGCGATCGTGCAAGGCTCGTACCCCCACGCGTGATCGATCAGAAGCTCGGCGTTGATCCCGAACAGGCGGTAGAGCAGCTCCTCGTTGTAAAATTCGTGCTTTTCGCCGAGGGAACAGCGCGCGATGTCGCCCATCGTATACAGTCCGTTTTCCTCCAGCTTTGCCGCGTAGCCATGCCCGATCCGCCAGAAATCCGTCAGCGGTCGGTGCGACCAGAGCTTTTCCCGATAGGTGCGTTCGGTAAGCTCCGCGATCCGGACGCCGTCGCGGTCAGCGGGGATATGCTTCGCGACAATATCCATGGCGACCTTCGCGAGATAAAGATTCGTCCCGATCCCCGCCGTAGCGGTAATGCCCGTTTCGCTCAGTACCGCGCGGATCAGCTTTTCCGCAAGCCCGCGCGGGGTCAGACGGTAGGTTTTCAGGTATGGCGTTGCGTCAATAAATACCTCGTCGATCGAATAAACGTGAATGTCCTCGGGCGCGATATATCGAAGGTAAATCTGATAAATTTCCGTGCTGATCTTCATGTAGTGCGCCATCTGCGGGGGCGCGACGATATAATCCAGCTCGAGCGCGGGGTTTTCGCGAAGCTCCGTTTCAAGGTGCGACTTCCCCGAAAAGGTGCGGCGCGGCGCTTTTTGCTTCCGTCGGAGGTTGACGGCGGTTACCCGCCCGATCACCTCGAAAAGGCGGGGCCGTCCGGGGATCCCGTAGGCCTTTAAGGCGGGCGAGACGGCGAGGCAGATGGTTTTTTCGGTACGGGACGGATCGGCGACAACGAGGTGCGCCGTGAGGGGATCGAGCCCGCGCTCGACGCATTCCACCGACGCGTAAAAGGATTTCAGATCAATGGCGAGATAGGCACGTTCCTGCTCCATCGGCGCTCCCTCCTTTGCTGGTAATATGCCCGTTTTTCGCGGGATCATTCTTCCCCGGTCGTTTCGTCAGTCGTTTCGTTTTGGGCAGGCTCGGGCTTTTGCGGCGCCGGCGGAAGGGGCGGAGGAGGCGGCATTTCGGAAGCCTTCCTCCGTTTTTTCTGTTGTGGGGCATTTGCCGCGTTCAAGGATGCCGTTTCGCTTTTCGTTTCGTTTGGTGCAGGCGCGGGCTTTTGCGGAGTGGGCGGAAGCGGCGGAGGAAGCGGATTTTCGGCGGCTGCCTGCTGCTCCTGCGGCGGAACATTCGCGTCGTTCGTGGAAGCCATTTCGCCTTGTGTTTCGTCTTGGTCAGGCTCGGACATTTGTGGGGGAGGCAGCATTGCGGTGGTTGTCTGCTGCGGCGAAGCATTCGTCTCGTTTTGCTCCACCTTCGTTCCTTTTTTGCGGCATAGGCAGATCAGCAAAATTGCAACGATTACGTCAACGCCGAAAATAAACGAGCTGATTCCCGCTAAAATTGCCGCGCCCGAGGAGAGGATTCCCTCTTTTTTCAGCCGTCGGACGCAGCCGATTGCGTAAATGCTTGAAATAAGGCTCGTAACGCCGTTTACGAGAAAAAGCGGGACGGTGAACACGAGTCCCAACACGTCGGCCGACGCCGCGAGAATACCCATGGAAGTATTGAAAAAATAGGCGGGGATCTGTAAGCCTTTTACGGCGAGGTTCATGATTGCCGCCATGCGGGGAGAATGCTGTGAAAAGGCGTTGACCGCGTTCCGGATCGCGATGATAAAAGCCAGAACCGTATAGAGAAAGGCACCGCTCAGAAGCAGAGAAAAATCGCTCACGTAAAGCAGGAGCGGGCTTCGATAGGCATAGGGGTAAAAGATCAGCGCGATCGCGGACAGACAGGCGAGCGCCCGAACCGCACGGCCGCCGCGCGGGGGCGTCGTTTTTTTCGTCCTTTTTGCGTAGCATAGGATCGTCAGCACGATTGCGACGATCACGTCGATCACAAAAATAAACGAGCCGATCCCCGCTAAAATTGCCATTCCCGCGGACAGAATGCCCTCTTTTTTCAGCCGTCGCATACAGCCGATCGAGTAAATGCCCGAAAGGGCGATCATGAGTACGTCTATGACGACGAAAAAGACAATGGGAACCAGTCCCCACACGCTCATGACCGATCCCATGAGCGCGCCGGAAAAAAAGTTAAAAAGATAAGCGGGAATCTGTAAGCCCTTAACGGCGAGGTTCATTCCCGCCGCCGCAAAAGAAGAGTGCAGCGAAAAAGCGTCGTAGGCGCTTCGGATCGCGATGAAAAGAACCAAAAGCGTATAGATGACAGCACCGAATACAAAAACGGAAGGATCAGCACCCGAAAGGGGAAGCATATGCGCATAGGGATAGAGAGCCATCAGAAGAGCGGACAGGTAGGCGAGCGTTTTCCGAATCCGAACGCTTCGCTCTGTGCCATGAAAAAGCTTTGATTCCTCCTGCGGAAATTTTTTCTTGCAGAGCCGCACGAGAGCGATCGCGGCGACCACGTCAACGCAGTAAATAAAGGAACCAAACCCTGCCAAAAATGCTGTTTCGGAGGAAAGAACCCCCTCTTTTTTCAACCGCCGGACACAGCCGACCGCGAAAAGTCCCGATAAAAAGATCGTCACAAGGTCAATGATAATGGAAAAGACAACAAAGCCGATTCCCCAGACGTTCGCGAGCGCTCCAAACGCACCGAGCAGAAAGTGAAAAATATAGGCGGGGATCTGCCAGCCCTTTACGGCGAGGTTCATTTTCGCGGCCTCGGTGGGGGTATATCGCTTCATGCCGCCGATCGCGCTCCAAAGCGAAAGGATCAGCACCCAAAGATTGTAAAGAACGATCGCGACTATCCCCAATTTGATGATGATATCAGCGTCGATCGTCTGCCCTTCTTTGACGAATGTTTGGATTGAATAAACGCAAATCAGAAAAATCAGATACGCGTAGGGATAAAGGATCAGCGGCAGGGTTTTTAAGTATTTTTTCATAATTTATAAATTCCTTTCCGACGATTTTGGAGCATTACTCCTCCGGTGCTGTTTCTTCCGCCGCCTCGTTTTGGGCAGGCGCGGTCTTTTGCGGTGCGGACGGAAGGGGCGGAGGATCGGCTTTTCCGACGGTCGTTCCGTTCTTTTTTTTGCACATCGTAACGAGAACGATCGCGACGATCACGTCAAGCACAAAAATAAACGAGCCGATCCCCGCTAAAATCGCCGTTTCCGAGGAGAGGATCCCTTCTTTCTTCAGCCGTCGGATACAGCCGATCGCGTAAACACCCGAAAGAGCGATCATGATCACGTCTAAGATGACGAAAAAGGCAATGGGAATAAGTCCCTCGCTCATGCCCACTCCCAGGAGCGCGCCGCCCACTCCCAGGAGCGCGCCGGAGAAAAAGTTTATAATATAAGCGGGGACTTGTAAGCCCTTGACGGCGAGGTTCATTCTCGCCGCCGCGAGGGGAGAGTGCAGCGAAAAAGCGTCATAGGCGCTTCGGATCACGATAATCATAATCAAAAGCGCATAGACGACAGCGGTGATTACCAAAGCGGAAGAAATAATACGGGAAGCATAAAGTGCATAGGGATAGAGTGCCATCAGGAGAGCGGATAGGTAGGCGAGCGTTTTCCGGATCCGAACGATTCGCTCTGTGCCGTGATAAAGCTTTGATTCCTCCTGCGGAAATTTTTTCTTGCAGAGCTGTACGAGAATGATCGCGACGATCACGTCAACGCAGTAAATAAACGAGCCGAACCCTGCCCAAAACGCCTTTCCCGAGGAGAGAACCCCCTCTTTTTTCAGCCGACGAACGGAGCCGATCGCGAAAAGTCCCGATAAAAAGATCGAGCCAAGGTCAATTATGATTGCCAAGAAGAGAAAACCGAACCCCCAGATGCCCGTTACGGCCCCTGCCGCGCCCATTAGAAAATGAAAAAGATAGGCGGGGATCTGCAAGCACTTTACGGCGAAGTTCATTTTCGCGGCTTCGGTGGAGGTATAGCGCTTTAATCCGCTGATCGCGCTCCAAAGCGAGAGGATCAGCGCCCAGAGATCATAAAGAATGATCAAAACGTCAAAAAGATCAATATTTTGAATGTTGGGTATGTCTTTGATCTCTATCGGGAGATAGGAAATAGTGCAGAAAAAAATCAGATAGGCATAGGGAAAAAGGATCAGCGGCAGGATCTTTAAGTATTTTTTCATATTGACGAATCCCCTTTATAATAGGTATACTTTTATTTTACCATAAAACGGAAAATTCGTCAATGTGTTTTGCCGCGCTTGACTTTTTTTCGATTTAACGATATAATTTTTTATAACAGGAAGCAAAGGGGGCAGGTGCCTTGTTTTCGGCGGAGATTCACGGAATAGGGCTGGTTTTCGAGACCGAGCCGCGCTTGTTTTCTCCGGGCGCGGTGGATCGCGGAACGCTTGCGATGCTGTCCATGGTGGAATTCTCGGAAAACGACCGCATGCTGGATCTGGGCTGCGGCTACGGCGCCGTCGGGATCTATGCCGCGAAAAGGATCGGCGAAGCGAACGTCGTCATGTGCGACGTTTCGGAGGAGGCGGTCGCGGCGGCGCGGGGCAACGCGATACGAAACGGCGTTCCCGCGATCGACATTCGGGTAAGCGACGGCTTCGACCGCCTGCCCGACGGGGAATTTACCCTGATCCTGTCGAATCCCCCGTATCATACCGATTTTTCGGTCGCCAAGCGCTTTATTGAGGGCGGTTTCCGAAGGCTCTCCCCGGGCGGGAAAATGGTAATGGTCACGAAACGGCTCGACTGGTACAAAAATAAGCTCATATCGGTTTTCGGCGGCGTTCGCGTCACGGAGCGGGACGGATATTATGTTTTTATCGCCGAGAAGCGCGAAAAAATGCACAAAAAGAAAAAGGAAAAGGGCGGGCTTTCAAAAAAACTCCGTAAAAAGCGGGACGCCTTAAAAAGAAAGGAAGACGGCGCATGAAAAAATTGCAGCTCCGGCAGTTCACGGCGGACGAAGAATTTCCGTTTTTTATTCAGAACGGCGCGCACGAGGGTCTTATGTTCGTTCACGAGCATGAGGATTTTCACGAGCTTGTGATCGTCCGGAACGGGACGGCGGAACATCTCGTCGGCGAAGAGACGCGGCTGATCAAGACGGGCGACGTTTTTTCGGTGGGCGAGGGGATTTCGCACGGTTATCGGAATGCGCGGGGACTGAGGATCTGCAATATCATGTTCCGTCCCGAATATTTTTTTGACGAGAAATGCGACCTATGCGGACACCGCGGCTTTCGGCGCTTTTTTGGTGACGAACCGTTTGAGAGCATGACGCTCGGGATTGAGGCGCTTTCCGCGGCGGAGCGACTGATCAAGCGGGCGGTCGAGGAATACGGTGCGGAAAATCCGGGGCGAAAAGCCCTGCTTACCGCGTATTTTACGGAGCTTGCCGTGCTTCTTTCGAGGACGGCGGAGCTTCCCGTGCGGCATAAGGAAATTCTCGGCATAGAGGAAGCGGCGGCGTATATCGAGGCGCATTATTCCGAAAACGTCAGTATCGCGCGGGTCGCGGAGCTTTCCAATTATTCCCAGCGGCACTTTATCCGCCTTTTTTCGGCAGCCTACGGAAAAACGCCGCAGCAGTACCTGATCGATACGCGGATCCGCCATTCCTGCGCGCTTTTAAAGCGGACGAATCTTTCGGTGACCGAGATCTCAATCCGCTGCGGCTTCAGCGACGCCAATTATTTCAGCCGGATCTTTCGGCGGGTGACCGGCTTTACCCCGAACAGCTACCGAAAGAAATGATGAATTGTGAAAATAAGAGCGCCCTCCCGATTTGGGAGGGCGTAGTTTGTCAAAAGGCTTTCCTAATATTTTATTTTTGATTTTTATAAAACTTGTGACCTGACAGCCGCAGGGTTGAAATTGGGAGGAGTTGTGATGGGAAGCGGGATTCCAAAGGGAAAAGTTCCCTTTGGCGGGGGTGCGGG
>CAYVZH010000071.1:0-7876 GCA_964456025.1 uncultured Ruminiclostridium sp. | reverse complement strand
CCCTATGGGTTCTCATCTCCTTCTTTCGGCGACAAAAACCAAAATCCCACGCCAAGCGGGCGTGGGATTTTGGTTTTGGCGGAAAGAAAGGGATTCGAACCCTTGAACGGGTATTAGCCGTTACACGATTTCCAATCGTGCGCCTTAGACCAGCTCAGCCATCTTTCCGTATTTATCGAAATTATTTTATCACAATTCCGACACTTTGTCAATAGTTTTTCCCTTATTTTTTTTGGATTTATAAAAATTTTTCAAAGAAACGCTTGACAAAACGGTTCACGCGTGATATAATAATAAAGTGATTTAACCACAAACGGCGCGGAGTGGAGCAGGTGGTAGCTCGTCGGGCTCATAACCCGAAGGTCGTAAGTTCGAGTCTTGCCTCCGCAACCAACAAAATCCCGTAAACGATTGTTTGCGGGATTTTTTATTTTCTGACGATCAGCCAGATTTTCCATCGGACGGTATAGAATTCGGAATAGGAAAAACGGATTGACATTATGCCGTGATCGTGATAAAATAATACCGTTGAAAACTCAGCAAAGGATACTTTGAGGAGAGCAATGAAATGATTATGAAGCATCCATATCCCGTTTGTGAGTTTGACGCAGACGGAGAGCCTATAATTAAACCCGCCGATTTTTTGGAAAAAACGCTTCCCGACAAATGCGTCATTACATTTTTCAGAAAAGAATTGGAACAGCTCGCGGAGGAGAAAAAGCTTCCCGTGATCGGGTTTCTCAACTCCGAAGTAGTTGATCTTCCGATCTATGAATACCGCACACCCGAACAAAGAATCTGCATTACAATGCCTTTCTGCGGCGCACCCGGCGCGGCGGGAACGATTGAGGAACTGCACGCTATGGGGTGCGGTCAATTTATTATATGCGGCGGCGCGGGCGCAATAAAAAAAGACTCCGAACTGGGAGAAATCATCGTTCCCCTTGCCGCGGTCAGAGACGAGGGAACCTCCTATCACTACTTAGAACCCTCCCGCGAAGTGGAGTGCCATAAAGCAGCTGCGGAATTTGTGATTTCCGGCTTGAAAAAATTAGGGATTCCTTACACGACCGGAAAAACATGGACGACGGACGCCATATACAGAGAAACGCCGAAAATGATCGAGTTAAGGAGAAAAGAAGGCTGTATAACGGTTGAGATGGAAGCGGCGGCATTTTTTGCCGTATCTAAGCATTACGATATTCCTTTGGCTCAACTGCTTTACGCGGGGGACGACGTAAGCGGCGAAAAATGGAACGCCCGAAATTGGAATAACCAAAAAAATGTACGGTCAAATTTGATCCTTACCGCTATAAAACTGATCGAACAATTATAAATGCGGCTTCTGGAGAAACGCCCCACCTCGCAGTCCTGCATTAAGGCAGCACCGCACAATGAGCCGTATAAGCGCCGCGTGTGCCTTCCCGACGCGAAAAATTGACAATTCCCCCGTTTTATGCTATCATAAAGGGGAAGAAAAAGCAGAAAAAGGGGAACCGGAATGAAAAAATGGAACGTGAAAAAAACCGACGCGGCGCTTGTTGAGCAGCTTCGGCGGGAAACGGGGCTGAATCCGTTCATCTGCCGCATTCTCGCGGGGCGGGGGATCCTCACCCGCGAGAGCGCGGAGGAGTTTTTCAACAGCGAGACCCTTTCCGACCCTCTCCTGCTTACGGACATGGAAAAAGCGGTCGAAATCATCTCCGACGCGGTCGAAAACGGCGAAAAGATCACCGTTTACGGCGATTACGACTGCGACGGAATCACCTCGACCTATATGCTTTTCAGCTATCTTGAAGCGCTCGGCGCGGAAGCGGATTGGTATATCCCGAGCCGCGACGAGGGCTACGGGCTGAATCTTACGGCGATCGAACTCCTGCACAAAAAAGGTACAAAGCTTATTATCACGGTCGATAACGGCATTTCGGCGGTCGAGGAGGCGGAACGGATCGCCGCGCTTGGCATGACGCTCGTCATTACCGATCACCACCAGCCGCCCGAAACCCTTCCGAACGCCGCCGCGATCGTAAACCCGCACCGAAAGGACGATACCTCCCCGTTTCGGAAGATCGCGGGCTGCGGCGTCGTTCTGAAGCTGATCGCGGCAATGGAGGAGGACGGCGAAACGGCAATGACCGAGTACGCCGAATTCGCCGCCATGGGGACGGTCGCGGATATTGTTCCGCTCGTCGGCGAAAATCGGCTCATCGTCCGAAAAGGACTGGAATCTATGCCGTTTTCGGAAAATCCGGGTCTGTCCGCCCTGCTGCGGCAATGCGGGATCGACCCCGAGGAGGAGGTGACCTCCTCCGAGCTGGCGTTCGCCGTCTGCCCCCGGATCAACGCCGCGGGACGGTACGCGCACCCCAGAACGGCAATGGAGCTTCTGCTCGCGGATTCGCCCACTACCGCCCGCACGAAGGCGGAGGAACTCTCAAACTACAACGACCTGCGCAAGCAGGCGGAGGACGTGATCCTTTCCGAAGCGGAGGCGCAACTTCGCGCGAATCCCGACCTTCTGAACCGCCGGATCCTGATCCTCGCGGGAAAGGGCTGGAGCCACGGGATCATCGGGATCGCGAGCGCCCGGCTCTTACATAAATACGGAAAACCGAATATCATTCTCACGATCGAGGGCGAAACCGCGCGGGGCAGCGCGCGGAGCTTTGAGGAACTGTCTCTTTATAAACTGCTCGAACACTGCCGATCACATCTGATCCGATTCGGCGGGCATACGAAGGCGGCGGGGCTGACCCTGAACACCGCCGAGATCGAAGCCTTTACAAAAGCCGCCTACGAATACGCCGAGCAATTCGAGCCCGCGACCGAAACGGTCACCGCCGATCTCGAAATTACCCCCGCGGAGCTGATTGAGGAAAACATCTCCCTGCTCGATCGGCTCGAACCGTTCGGCGAGGAAAATCCCGCGCCCCTGTTCTGCTTCCGGAACTGCACGATCGGGACGAAAAAGAAGCTGAAGGACGGGAAATATGTCGCTTTTACCTTTGCTTTCGGCGGACGGGAGCTTCGCGCCGTGGATTTTCATTCAAGCTATGACGAATTTCCGTTTCGGGAGGGGGAACCCGTCGATTTTATCGCAAGCGCCGAGATGAACGAGTACAACGGACGGACAAGTATCTCGATCCGCATCGCGGATATTCGCCCCGCCGATTTTCAGCAGGATCGGTATTTCGCCGCAAAGACCGCCTATGAGGATTCCCGCTTCGGGAAAGCCGATCCGAAGCTTCTTTGCCGTATGGCGCCGAGCATGGAGGAAATGCGGCTTTGCTACGACGCGCTGAAAAACTGCGGCAATTCGCTCGTCCGCGCCGAGACGGAGGCGCTTCGGCAAGGGCTGAATTACTGTAAATTCCGCGTCGCGCTCGACGTTTTTGCGGAATTTTCCCTCGCGGAAACGGATCTTGTCGGCGGAACCTGCCGGCTCCTCCCCGCAAAGGAAAAAGCCGATTTTACCAAGTCGAAGGTGCTGGCTCGGCTGAAGGGTTGATTTTTGAGAAATTTTTATAAAGAGAAAAGAGAAAATAATATATTTTTTCGGGGCTTTGCCCCGAACCCCACTTCCTTTTGTAGCCAAAAGGAAGCGAAAAGCAATATGGTTTTATACAGTATAGAATAAAAAGTAAGACTATGATATGATTCGGATTTTCCGCGGAATAACCGAATATCTCACAGTCTTTTATTTTTATAAAATGTGTAAAAGCAATATGAAAGTTTAGATCAAGCCTTTTCAAAGGCTTGCAGGGGTGCGGGGACAGAGTCCCCGCAATAAATTTTCTCTCTAAAATCTCTCATTTATTGACCAAATTGATCTTTCCGATGATCGGGATCTCCTTCGCTTTCCCGTTCAGGGCGTTGACAAAACCACAGATCCCCGCGGCGAGCGGGAGCGCCCATTCGGCGAGATCGAACATCCAGCCCCCGAGATTTTCGACGTAATTCGGGATGAAGGGAATCGCCCACCAGATCCCCGTACCAATGTCGCAGACCACCTTAATGAGGATCGAAAAGATCAGCACGATCAGCGCCTGATTCGCGTGGAACTTCGCGAACCGCGAATTCGGGTACGCGAGGAGCGGAACGAAAAACAAGATTCCGATATACGAGATTGCGCAGACGACCTTCGTATTTTCAATGTCCCTCGGGTCGTATTCGCCGTCGTTCGGCGGGGTATAGGGGGTTTCGGCGCTCTGCGGCTGACTTGCGCCGCCTTCCCCGACGCCCGCGCCGCTTTCAATGTTCGCGCCGCAGTTTCCGCAAAAACGCACGCCTTCCTCATGCGGTCTCCCGCAGTATCTGCAAAATGCCATAGTGGTCACTCCTCCTCTTCGTTATCTTATACTGAATTTTATCATAAAACGTGCAAAAAATCAAGCAAAAGCCCGCTTGGGACATGTTTTTATTCGTTCGAGAGGTTCATCAGCTTCACCGAGCCGCTCGCGAGATCGACGTCTACCCGGTGCATATTCCCGCCGCCGACCTTTCCGCTCGAATCTCCGCGAAAGCTTGCCGTTTCGCCGTCAAGCTCCGCGCTTACGCCGCCCGACGCCGCGTCCACCTCCACAAAAGCCCCCGATTCGGCGGGAAGCCGCACCTCGACCGTTCCGCTCGCCGCGTCGATGTCGAGATCGTCGTCCCAGACCGCGTAGTCGAGCCGTACCGTCCCCGAGGCAAGATCAATGTTCCCTTTCCCCGAAATGCCCGTCATTGTTACCACGCCCGAAGCGAGATCAATGTCAAATTCGTCGGACAGGAATCCCTCGACCGTATGTTTTCCCGAAAGGGTGTCCAGACGGATTGAGCTTGCTTTCCGATCCTCGCGGCAGTTTTTGAGCACAACGCTTCCCGACGCCGCCGAAAGGTGAATATCGTCGGCGAAAACACGGAAATCTCCCGCGCCGCTCGCGAATTCGGCGGTAAATTTCTCGCTCACAAGCTCCTGTGCCGAGATGCTTCCCGACGCGGCGGAGAGCGTTACCTTTTCATATTCCCGCTCGGGAAGGACAAGCTCCAGTTCCGAAGGATTGCCCCCGAAATCGAATAAATACATAAAGAATCCGCTTTCTCTTACAATCAGCGTCCCGTTCCGGATCGAACAGCCGAAACGGATCCCCGAACGCCCCGCTTTATAAAATACCGAGATCATATCCGCTTCCTTCGCGGTCGTGATCGTGACATGCGCACTCGAAACGCCGAGATCGATTTTTTTCACGGTATCGCTTTCGGCGAGATTCGCGACATATTCCTCGCCCGTCTGATAAACCTCGGTCGCAATATCTTCAAACGGAAACCCGCCAAATCCTCCGAACCCGTAAACCGATACCCGAAAGCCCTCTTGATTTACTCCCGTCGCCGCGACGGACACCGCGAAGCAGACGGCCAGCACCGCAAACAGAATCCCGCAGACAGCCGCACATTTCTTCATAATTATAATCAATCCTTTCCTATGGAGGAAGTTTTGTGCCGAGAGAATATGCCGAGGCACAAAACGACGGGTATGAAAAATCTTTGATTTTTCATACAACCCCTCCATTTCTGTATTTTTTCCCGATCAGCGTGCAGACATTCCGTCCGACAATGGCGCGCGAATGCCAGTTCACGATTCTTAAAATGATGTTAATGAAGCCCGTCGCCGCCTTGACCGACAGCAGGAACAGAAGGATCGATCCGGTAGCGATCAGCGCGCCGAGCAGGACGGTCGAAACGGGCGAAAATCCCGACGAGAACCACGAGGAAACGTCGGTAACCCCCATCATCATGCCGCCGATAAAGGTCATAACTCCCGAGCACGCGAACGAAAACGCGCACGCGAACAGCGCCGTTACGAGTGAGGCAAGCACGGGAAGCGCCCACGAGAAGACAAACAGGTCCACACACAGCGCGCCGACGATCTTCCCCGCGTCGGGTGCGTTATTATTATTTGGTGCAGGCGGCGGGAGCGGCGCACCCTGCGTAAAGGACGGAGCGGGATTCGCGGAAACTGCCCCGCCGTTTTCGATCCTGATCGAGCCGCTCGTTACGCCGGTGCTGATCTGGTGCAGATTTGCGCCGCCGATCCTTACGTTGCTGCTCCCGCGCCCGAATTTCGCCGTCTCGCCGTCCAGCGCGACGGAAACGCTCCCCGAGGTCACGTTCGTGTTCAGGTATGCGCCCGCGCCGTGCGGAAGCGCCACCTTCAGGCTCCCGCTCGTCACATCGGCGGACAGATCGCCGTCCCATTCCGCGTAGCTGACCGCGACAATCCCCGATTTTACGCGGACATCGCCTTTCCCCGCAATCCCCTCGACGGTAAACGTCCCGGATTTCTGCTCCAGTTCGAACCGCTCGGTAAAAAATCCCCGAACGACGGACTGCCCGGAATAGCCCGACAGCTTCAGAAGCCGTGCCGCCCGATTCATACCATTCACGCCGCAGTTGTTCAGCTCCATGTTTCCCGAGCGGACGGTAACCGAAATTTCCTCCGCGAACAGCCCGAAAACGGCGCTCCCGCTCATGATCTCGCCGATAAAGCGCCTGCCCTGAAGCCACTCGGTCTCGACCTTCCCCGAAGCGAGCGTTATCGCGAGCGCCTCATATTCCCGCCGCGGAAGCGTCACCGTCAATTCGGAGGCTTTTCCGATCGGGGACAGTGGAAACTCAACCGATTCTTTTACCAAAAGCGTCCCGTTCTCGACCCGCGCGGAAAAACGGATCCCCGAACGTCCGGCGCGGTAATGAACCTCCGCCGTATAGGTATCGGCGGCCGCGATCCGCGCATGTGCGGCGGCGATCCGAACCTCGACGCGGCGAATGTCGTTTCCGCCGAAGTACGCCCGTTCCTCCTCCTCCGCGTTAAACACACGGTCGATCGCCTGAACCGTTTCCGCCGTGGCGCCGAAACCGTCGGAAACCGGCATTTCTACCGCCGCGATCGACTCGGAAGGCTCGGAAGGCTCCGGCTCCGCTTTTTTCGGCGCTTCCCCGAACGGGAAATCTCCCTCCGAAACGTACTGCTTCGCGATCTCCTCAGGATCACCGAGCTTTTCACAGGTCTGCGCTTCGGTCTCTCCCGCGGCCGCGCCGTCGGAAAAATGCTGCTCAAAATCAAGTAAAATATCGCGCTGCTCGGAAATCCCATAGCGTGACAGCGCGTCCTTCAGGCCGTCGATAAACGCGGATTTATTTTGATAGGTCACTTTCCTGTTCCCCCTTCAATAATTTGTTGATCGCGCCGGAAAAACGGTACCATTCGTTTTCCTGCTCGATTTTGATCTCCCGCCCCCGGTCGGTAATGTTATAATACTTGCGGGGCGGTCCCTCCTGCGATTCGACAATATACGAATCGATACTGCCGCTGTCTTTGAGGCGCTTCAGAAGAGGATAAATTGTCCCCTCCGTGATCTGCATACACTCCGAGATCTTATTGACCAGCTCGTAGCCGTAGCAGTCGCCGCGCCAAAGGATCGACAGGACGCATAGCTCCAGCGTCCCTCTTTTTAGCTGTGACTGCATTCTCCGCTCCTTTCCCGAAGTATTCGCGTGACCGCCGTGTTTCCTCTCTTAGAGCCTGTTCGGTGCCTCGCCGCACACATCTTGCTTGCGCCTTTTCCGCCACACTTAGGCAATTTTTCTTAAAATACATACAGTATTCCTGCGAAAAATTGCCGTCGTTTGGCGAAAAATCCGCTATGCAATCTGCGCACAGCGAGACACCGAACAGGCTTTCACAAGGTACCTTGCGTCACACGGTACTTGCTTCGATTCTGATTATAGCACATAATACTTGGTATTACAAGGTACTGATTGCACAAAAATAAAGGCATATTTCTTTTCTGTATATTGCAATATGACGAACTTTTTGGAAATGTCATACTAATTT
>CAYVZH010000070.1:0-8391 GCA_964456025.1 uncultured Ruminiclostridium sp. | reverse complement strand
TTTATTATAGCACACGGAAACGGGAAAATCAAGACCTTTCCCCGCTTTTTCACGGAAAAATATGTCCGCAAAATAAAAAAAGTGCGCAGCCGAAGCCACGCACCGAAAAACGCATAGCTCCGAATTGCTGCTACACTAATTCTAATTCTATCAACATTGACCACAAGAGTATGTGAAAGAAAGAGCCTTGCGCTTTTACCGAAATTAAAAGCACATACTCCTAGTGGTCGAAATATTAAAATTAGTGTAGCACGTTTATTATAGCACACGGAAACGGGAAAATCAAGACCTTTCCCCGCTTTTTCACGGAAAAATATGTCCGCAAAATAAAAAAAGTGCGCAGCCGAAGCCACGCACCGAAAAACGCATAGCTCCGAATTGTTGCGACACAATTTTTATCCGTTTACCCATGAAAGCATGCGAAAGGAAGAGCCTTGCGCTTTTACCGAAAAGGAAAAGCACATGCTTCCAATGGGTGAGATATTTCTATTGTGTCGCACCTTTATTATAGCACACGGAAACGGGAAAATCAAGACCTTTCCCCGCTTTTTCACGGGAAAAATATATCCGCAAAATAAAAAAGGCTTACCGATCGGTAAGCCTTTTTTTATTTGGAAATTACGCGTTATCCTGTAAAGCGTCGTAGCCCTGTTCGCCCGTGCGGACTTTCAGCACGTTTTCGACGTCGTATATAAAGATCTTTCCGTCGCCGACGCTGCCGGTGTAGAGCGCGTTTTTCGCTGCCGCAACGACCGTCTCGACGGGAATCTTACATACCACGACCTCAACCTTGATTTTCGGGAGCAGGCGCGCTTCCACGGGAACGCCGCGGTAGAACTCGGTCGAGCCGCGCTGCATTCCGCAGCCCATCGTGTTCGTCACCGTCATGCCCGTGATCCCGATGTCGTAAAGCGCGGTCTTGAGCGGTTCAAACCGCTCCCGATTCGCGATAATGTCGATCTTCGTCATCTTTACGTCCGAATCGCTGACAAGCGCCGTGCTCTTATGCTCGACAGGAACAGCCTGTTCCATCGGCGCGGCGGGGATCACGTTCGCGACCTCGCGCTCCTTCCCCGAAGAGGAAGTCTCAATGTGCATGGTCGGGATAAAGTCCGCATAAGAGGAGGTAAGACCGTGCTCGGTAATATCGAGACCGACGATCTCCTCGTGACGGGTGGCGCGTAAGCCGATCGTTTTCTTGATCGCGAAAAACGTGATGGTGATCGTGACCGCTGTCCAGGCGAGTACGCTTACCATGCCGAGGAGCTGCGTCCCGAGAAGTCCGAAGCCGCCGCCGTAGAACAGCCCCGCGCGGTCGATCGAATAGCCGGGAACCGCGGGATTCGCGAATAAGCCGACCGCGACCGTTCCCCAGATTCCGTTCATCATATGTACCGCGACCGCGCCGACGGGGTCGTCGATACGGAGCTTGTAATCAAGCAGCCATACGCCGAATACCACCAGCAGACCCGAAACGATCCCGACAATTGAGGCGCCGAGCACGTCCGTTACGTCGCAGGGAGCGGTGATCCCGACCAGACCCGCCAGCGACGCGTTCAGGCACATGGACACATCGGGTTTCCCGTATTTCAGCCAGGTGAAGATCATGCAGGTCACCGTCGCGATTGCGGGGGCGATCGTCGTCGTCACAAAGATCGAGCCGAGCTGATCGAGCGAGGTCGCCGCAGCGCCGTTAAAGCCGTACCAGCCGAACCAGAGAATGAACACGCCGAGCGCGCCGAGTGTGAGCGAATGTCCCGGGATCGCGTTGACCTTCGTGACCTTTCCGTCCTTGTCATACTCGAATTTCCCGATCCGCGGCCCGAGAATTTTTGCGCCGATCAGCGCGCTAAGTCCGCCGACCATATGGATCGCGGTCGATCCGGCAAAATCGTGAAAGCCCATCTGAGAAAGCCAGCCGCCGCCCCAGATCCAGTGCGCCTCGATCGGGTAGATCAGCGCGGAGATCACGCCGGAGTAAACACAGTAAGAGAGGAATTTCGTCCGCTCCGCCATCGCGCCCGAAACGATCGTTGCCGTCGTCGCGCAGAACACGAGGTTAAACACGAAGTTCGACCAGTCGAAATTGCCGTAAGACGTGAAAATATCAAAGCCCGGCTTTCCGATCAGCCCGACGAGATCCTCTCCGAGCAGAAGCCCGAAGCCGATCAGAATGAACACGACCGTCCCGATACAAAAGTCCATCAGGTTTTTCATGATGATGTTCCCCGCGTTTTTGGCGCGGGTAAAACCTGTTTCTACCATTGCGAAGCCGCATTGCATAAAGAACACGAGCGCGGCGCCGATCAGGAACCAGACACCCCACAGCTCGCCTTGCAGCGCTTTCAGCATTTCTTCCATAAAAAACAACTCCTTTAAAATTAAAAAAATTAGAGCCTCCGACACGCATTGTCGGAAGCCCCTTTGCTCTACGTTCTGTATTATAGCAGAAACTTTTGCTTTTGTCAACCTGTTTTTGCAAGATTCTTGTTTTAAAATTGCATTTTATGAAATATTTATAGCGTATTTTGTCCTTATTTCTTCTTTTTGTGCAGGGTGCATAATCTCTAACTTTCAAAAACTTCTTGATTTCATGCTTTCTCGCCTTACTCCCGCGTCAGAAAATCCAGAACACGCTCGAATTCCACGCCGTTTTTTTGGGGCTGTCCGTTTTCCAACGTTGCGCGAATTGCAAGAGAGCAGAAATCTCCCGCCCTTTTTGCCGCGTCGAACAGGCTTTTTCCGCGCAGGAGCGAGCCGGTCAGTACCGAGGCGAAAAGATCGCCCGTTCCGGGGTAGAATGCCGGGATCTTTTCGAGCGGGAAGAAACGGAACGTTCCGTTTCCGCGTTCCAATGCGGCGTTTCCGTACCGTCCGTCCGAAAGCGTCACTCCCGTCATCACCGCCGCGGGACAAAGCGCGCAGAGGCGGCGCAGGGCGTTTTCGAGCTGTTCCGCCGAAAATGTTTCCCGGTATTCCTCCCCAAGGATCAGCGCCGTCTCGGTCGGGTTCGGCGTGATCACGTCGGCGCACTGTACCAGCGCGGTCATTCGGCGGATCAATTCAGGCGTATAGGTCCGGTACGCTGTGCCGTTATCGCCCATGACGGGATCGACCACCTTCAGCGCGGACGGGAATACGCGGAAAAACTCCCGACAGCCGTCCGCCTGCTCCTCGGAGGCGAGAAAGCCCGTATATACCGCGTCAAACCCGATCCCGAGCTTTTGATAGTGCGAAAGCGCGGCGGGGAGGTAATCGGTCAGATCCTTCAGGACGAAATCCTCGAAGCCGCCCGTATGTGTGGATAAAACGGCGGTCGGGATCGGAACGCATTGGATTCCCATTGCCGAGATCGTCGGGAGGATCACCGACAGCGCACAGCGTCCGAATCCCGAAAGGTCGTGGATCGCCGCCGCGATTTTTTGTTTTTCCGACATAGTGCCGAAGCACCTCCTTGATGAGAGCGGAACAGATTCCCCGCAAAACAATTCTTTTCTTCTTTGTTCTTACAAAAAATGAAATTTTTCAACAGGGCTTTACAAATTCCGAAAAATATACTATAATAAAAGAAAGAGAAAACCCGAAAGGAATGATTTTTTTGAAGCAGTCTCGTATCACCGCCCGGCTGATCTCCGTCGCGGCGGCTGTATTATTTGTATGTTCGGCTGCCGTACCCGTTTATGCGGAGTCCGACGCGAACAGCTGGGCCAGCCCGATCGAATCCCAGACGGACGCGACCGAGCCCGATCCCGAGGAGCCGGAGGAAACCGAGCCGGAAGCGCCCGAAACTCCCGAGGAAACCGCGCCCGCCGCGGTGCTTGATCCCGATTTTACAACGGACGAACCGGAGGATCCCGAGGATCCCGAGGACAACGAGCCGGAGGATCCCGAGGAAACCGTGCCCGCCGCCGCACTTGATCAGGACGATCCGCCTGCAACGACCGCGCCGCCCGCCACGACTACGCTTCCCGCCGCAACCTATACGCCGGAGGCGGAGCAGACGATGTACGCGCCGCAGGTCATCAATATCCGGAGCGGCCCGGGTACCGATTATGACAAGCTTGGCGTTTTATACGCGAATTCCGAGATCACCGTGATCGGAAGCAGCGGCGAATGGGCGGCGGTTTCGTATAACGGATCGACGGGGTATATTCTCCGCTCGCTCCTTTCCTCAACCCCGCCGACAACTACGGCTGCCGCGCCGGAGACCGCTCTGCCGGAAAGCGAGGAAACGCTCCCCGCGGAGGAAACGCTCCCGTCGGAGACCGCGCCGACCGAACCGGAATGGCAGACTCCGGAGCTTGCGGAGCCGGTCGAAACGACCGAGCCACCGACAATCACACCCGAGGAAACGACGACGCGCGAACCGGCTCCCGCTCTAAGCACGCAGCCGACCGACGGCGGCGGATTGTCACCGTTTTTGATCGCGCTTTTGTCCGCGGCGGCGGCATTCCTGCTGATCGGTGTGCTTCCCGTTTTTATTCATCGGGTTCATCATAAAAATCTGTATCGCTACTGATAAGATCGCCTGTACGGAAAGTACAGGCGATTTTTATGCAGTATTTCATCACTGCGGAAATCGGTGTCATTCGTGAAGCAAATTTTCCACGGTCTCCCCGATCAGACTGAACCCGTCGAGCGTGCCGAGATTCTCCGCGCGCACGCCTGCTCCAAAGACAAGAAGCGGGACATACTCGCGCGAATGGTCGGTCGAGGGCGTGGAGGGATCGCAGCCGTGATCGGCGGTGATCATCAGCACATCGTCCTTCTTCATTTTTTCGAGAAATCCGCCGAGCCACGCGTCAAATCGGTTCAGCGCGTTTGTGTAGCCTTCCGCGTCGTTGCGGTGACCGTAAAGCATATCGAAATCCACCAGATTGATAAAGCAAAGGCCGTGAAAATCGCGCTCCTGCAATTCCGAGGTGATCTGCATATCCGTTTCGTTCCCGATCTCGCGGCGGCTTTCGGTCAGACCCTTTCCCGCGAAAATATCGTGAATCTTCCCCACGCCGATCACGTTGTAACCGTCCTCCGAGAGACGGTCGAGCGTTGTTTTCTTCGGGGGAACAAGCGAAAAATCGTGTCGGCGCGGCGTGCGGCGATAGGGGTGTTCCCCCTCAAACGGACGCGCGATCACGCGCCCGACCGCGTGTTCCCCGCAAAGGATCTCCCGCGCGATTTCACAATAACGGTACAGCTCCTCCACCGGAACGACCGCCTCATGCGCGGCGATCTGGAACACGCTGTCCGCCGAGGTATAGACGATGAGCGCCCCGCTGCGGCAATGCTCCTCGCCGTAATCGGCAATGACCGCCGTCCCCGAATAGGGGCGGTTGCAGAGCGTTTTCCGCCCCGTCCGCCGCTCGAATTCCTCGATAATCTCGAGCGGAAAGCCGTTCGGGTATGTCGGGAAGGGGCGCTCGGAAAGAATGCCCATCATCTCCCAATGTCCCGTTGTCGTATCTTTTCCTTTGGAGCACTCACGAAGCCGCGCGATCCTTGCGGTCGGGGCGGTATCCGTCTTTTTCCCGTAGCCGTTCCCGTCAATGTGAAACAGCCCGAGCTTTTCGAGATTCGGCAGGGAAAGCTTCCCCGTATCGTAACAGGCTCTCAGCGTATTGCTCCCCGCGTCGCCGTAGTCTGCCGCGTCGGGAAGCGCGCCGATCCCGACGCTGTCCAGAACGATCAGAAACACTCGTTTTGCCATATTGGGAGCCGCTCCTTTCGCTATTCCTTCTCTTCCGCAAGCGCCTTCACCGCGCCGCTTGTCCCGATCCGGTCGCACCCGTGCGACAAAAACGCTTCCATCTCCCTGCGCGTGCGAATTCCGCCCGCCGCCTTGATCCTGACGTTTTCGCCGATGTGCGCCCGAAACAGGTCAATGTCCTCAAGCGCCGCGCCGCCCGTGCCGAAGCCCGTCGAGGTCTTGATGTAATCCGCGCCGACCTCGGTCACGATCTCGCAAAGACGGATTTTTTCCGCTTCGGTGAGGTAACAGGTCTCAACGATCACCTTCAGCGTTTTTCCCGCGCAGGCATTCTTGACCGCTTCCATATCCTGCTTCACCGCGTCAAAATTCCCGTTTTTGACGGCGCAGAGATTGACCACCATGTCAATTTCCCGCGCGCCCTTTTTGACCGCGTCCGCCGCCTCGAATGCCTTTGTTTCGGTCGTGGAATAGCCGAGCGGGAAGCCGATCACCGTGCAAAGACGCAGCGAAGGGTACCGGGCGGCAGCCTGCTCCAGATAAAAGGGCGGGATACAAACGCTCGCCGTCCCGTAGCGAACCGCCTCCTCGCAGAGACGTTCAATCTCCGTCCAAGTGGAGACCGCCGCCAGTCGGGTATGATCGACGTGCGCGAAAATTTCCTTTTCTGTCATTACTTCGTACCGAAAATGCGGTCGCCGCCGTCGCCGATCCCGGGGACGATATAAAGATCGTCATTGAGCCGCTCGTCCAGCGCGCCGAGGTAAATTTCAACGTCGGGATACCGCGCCTGAACCGCCTCGACCCCCTCGGGGCAGGCGACGACCGCCATCAGCTTTACCGTTTTCGCGCCCGTTTCCTTGATCATTTCGATCGCCTTGACCGCCGTCGAGCCGGTTCCGATCATGAGATCCATCACGATCACGTCGCGCTCGGCAATATCGAACGGGAGCTTGCAGTAATACGAGGAAACCTTATCCGCGGCGCTCTCGTCGCGGCAGATCCCGATATGACCGACCTTCGCGGCGGGCACAAGCTCTACCGCGCCCTCTACCATGCCGATCCCCGCGCGAAGCACCGGGATAAACGCGATCTTACGCCCCGAAATAACATTCGAGGACGCGAGCGCGATCGGGGTCTGAACCTTTACCGCCTTTAAGGGGAGGTCGCGGGTCGCCTCGTAGGTCATGAGCATGGCGACCTCGGAAACAAGCTCGCGGAACTCCTTTGAGCCCGTGTTCTTATCGCGGAGCAGGGTGATCTTGTGCTGTAAAAGCGGGTGATCGAGAATGTGAAGTTTGTTTGACATGATTTCGTACCGATCCTTTCTTGAATCAGAGGGGTCTTTCCAACCTATTCCTCCAGCTTATGAATTTTGCCTACGCGGACGGCGTGCTTTCCGCCCTCGAATTTCGTATGTAAGAAAACGTCGAGGATCTCCGCCGCAAGCCCCGCGCCCATTGTCCTTCCGCCCATGCAGATCACATTCGCGTCGTTATGCAGGCGGGTATATTTCGCGGAGTACCAGTCGCCGCAGAGTGCCGCGCGGATCCCCCGGATCTTATTCGCGGCGATCGAGATCCCGACGCCCGTTCCGCAGAGCAGAATGCCGCGGTTCTCCTCCGATTCGAGCACTTTTTTGCAGACCGCCTCGGCGATGTCGGGGTAATCCACCGTCTCGCCGTCACAGCCGAGGTCGGTGAACGAAAACCCCTCCTCGGAGAGATATTTGAGCAGCTCGCGCTTGAGCGCGTAGCCGCCGTGGTCACAGCCAATGTAAATCATCGTGATTCACCCTTTCCGTTTTTGATTTTTCTATTTCCACGGGCGCTCTTTTCCGAGCCAGCCCTTTTCCTGCCAATAAGCCTGATCCGCGGGATTCCAGCCGCTTTTTTGCATCATGCGCATCACGGAAAAAAACAGCTTTGTTTTTACGGACGGCTTCGCTTTGCTGTATCTTTTCGTGATCTTTTGGGCAATTGCGGCGGTTTTACGTTCCGTTTCCGCCCGTGTTTTTGCGTTTACTTCGTCCCACGAGGTCGCCTGAACCGCCACGCCGAGCCGATACGTTCTCGCGCAGCCCCAAAAGAAGGCGCTGTCCGCCATGTCCTTATTCGCGCTTTTCATTCCCGCGCCGGCGGCGGTGGAAACGCAGACCGCCTGTTTCCCGAACATTTTTGCTTCCGGACGGTGTACCATCCAGCGGTATCCGTAGTGATCAAGAAGCGCTTTCATCGCGCCCGTGGCATGATAAACATAAACGGGGCTTGCGAGAACGATGACGTCCGCTTCGTCCATAGCCTCGGTGATAGGCTTCAGTTTCTCATAATGAGGGCAATTTTCTTCGCTTTTTGTAAAGCAGGCGGTGCACCCCGTACAAAAGCGGTCGAAATCCCGCGGAAGAAAGAATTCACGCAGCTCGCCGCCCAGCTTTTCCGCAAGCATACGGGCAATATGACAGGTCGTGCCCTCGTGGCTTTGACCGTGTATGATGACGGTTTTCATGGGATTACCTCCGCTATTTTTTTGGTAAGAATATTCAGCTTGACGCAAAACCTTTTTTGTATTATTTCTTACTCGTTTCAACAAGACTTACGACCTGACAGCCGCGAGGTCGAAAACGGGGGAATTGTGATGGGAAGCGGGATTCCAAAGGGAAAAGTTCCCTTTGGCGGGGGTGCGGG
>CAYVZH010000069.1:0-8527 GCA_964456025.1 uncultured Ruminiclostridium sp. | reverse complement strand
AACCTTTTGTGATTTTTCGGATTATAAAATATAAGGGCGGAAGAATTTAAAAATCGCAAAGGAGGTTATCTTATTGAAAAAGAAAATAGCAGCCACACTTGCAGCTGTCGCCGTATTTTTAACGTTTTCCGGTACCGTTTACGCGGAAAACAATCAGGATACGAGCATCGTCGAAAGCGTACAGCCACGGTATGCCTACACAACGTCTACTACAAGCACACTTATAATAAGCGGAACGACAGCAACCTGTACAAGTTCTGCCAAAGGCAAGACCGGTGTAACCAAAATCGAGGCAACCCAATATCTGGAAAAGAAGATTTCAGAGGACGAATGGGAGTCTATCGACCATTGGCACGCTTCTGTCAACGGAAATATTTTGGAAGGAATGACCAACACCAAATCAAATCTCAGCAGCGGGACTTATCGGCTGCGGACCGTGTTTGTGGTTTACATGGGCAATTCTTGCGAATATCCGCAAAAAACAAGTTCGGAAAAAACAATTTAAGGAATTTTACAATCTATTAACAAAATTTTTCCGCTCTAATAAATTTTAAGAGGTGATTCATTGGGCTAATGAAGATATAAAATACGCGAAGGAGCAGTGAACACGAATTTGCTGACCTTTAATCCAATATCCTCATGCAATTTGCATTGTGAACATTGTCCGAATAATGACATGGGATATTACGGGATTATAACGACAAATGGTACATTGTCTATACCTCAGACGGAAACTTTTATTCGTCTTGCAGGGTGGCATAAACAAACAAGTTTTAAATAATTTATAAGGAGATTTTCAAAATGACAGGAACAGAACAAAAATTATCGAGCAGTTATGGCACTACATCTGATGTCCCAAGTTCAATGACAAGCGACGGTTTTGGCGGATGGTATGTACCGGTATTAGGAAATAAAAAAGGGGTAACAACCAGAGTACCCCGTTTTGTACAGATGACCGCAAATCCGTGCGTGGCATACACTATAATGATGGGATATTATTATTTGCTCAATAGGAATAACGCCACCGTTCCAACCGCTCAGAACGCTGCTGACTGGTTTAACTCGGAGGTTTCAAGATACTATGATAGTTCTACCGGTTTGGCGACGGCAAAAGCTATGTGTTTGGTGACCAAAATGGAGTACGATTTAGCAACCATGAAGGCTCAGCTAGACTTGGGCAAACCTGTTGCAATTACAGGGATGACTTCGGGCGGTACAAAACATATGGCATTAGCCGTAGCATACATAGGAAATGGTAGCAGCCCCGATCAATATGCAGTGATTGATCCTCTTTATAAAATAAGCGAAACAACTATAAAAGTAGATTTTCCGACTACGCTTGAGGAGTTTCAAGATCGCTTCCCCAAAGAGGCGTCAGGTTGGTTATCGTGTAGTAACCCAATGTGTACATTCGATAAGTCTTGCACTACATAGAAAGGACATAGAACACAATGAAAAAAAAGTTGTTTTTGTTAATAGCCTTGTTCGCTTTTATTTTATCCTCCTGCGGCAATCAATCCGATGTTTCACAAGGCGTTGTTTCCGAAAGTGAAATGTCTGTTGCTTCGGAAAGCAGCGACAATTCGTCACAACTATCCGATTCGGAGGATGAATCCGATCCTGCCGATGAAACCACGGAGAGCGACGCCGAGGAAATCACCGATCAATCGGAAGATGACAAGCCCATGTTTGCGAGCGAGGAGGACAAGGCGGCATTTGAGCTGCTGGGAGATTACTATGACTCTGCGACATATTCGACAAGATATGTGGGGTTACATATAACCGGTGAAAGCTGGGAACTATCGGGGGACTACGAGCTGTTTCGAAAGTATTTTTTCGGTTCATGGGAAAAAGATGAACCTCAGTCTTGGGAAACTCCGCTTGTCATAGACGATTCGGAAAGTGCCTTTATCGCGAAAAACTGTATGTCTTTTTTCCTTCTGGAATTTTACAAGGTCAGCGAAGACGTTCTTGCTTTTCAAGTCGGCAGCGCCGCAGGGGGTACACTGTTTTGGCTGGATAGAAACAATCCGGATACTTTATATGAAGCGGAGGGCACTCCCGGAGAGTCTCCGAATGGTATTCTTTCTGGTGAAGACGGTTTCCCGAACGTATGGACTTTGCACAAAAACGATACCGATCCGAACGAACCGGAGAATAATTATTTAAGCGTATACCGTCTCAGAGAAATGGCACAAAAGTATGGGATAGATTACAGTATGATTGTTGATGTTGAATGGAAAAAAGATATACTGTATCACGACAGCAAGTATTGTTTTTATCCTATGTATTTGGTTTCCGAAGCGGACGACCGGATCGAGATCCTGACGCAGGCGGGGGATCCCTATTCATATGCTGTAGATATAAGGATTATTCTCCAAAATATTGACGGGGAATGGGTGAGAACGGTCGAATCTGATGACGCAGCAACCCAGCAATAAGTAAGCTCAAGGAAAAAGTTCTCCTTTATGGGAGGGCTTTTTCTATTTCCGATTTTCTCTAAGATTTTCCAAGAAGATGGCACTTCTTCTATTCAACGTCACAAGAAGTAATATCAAAAAACACGAATATCAATATAATTCTGTTCAAAAAGTAAAATTATAAATTTTTTTGTAACCTTTTGCGTTTTTGGGGATTATATTACACGAGAATGGGGAATTTTAAGAAAATAAAAAGAGTATTTCACATTTGAGGCAACATTATATATATCAGAAAAATTCCCCACTCTCATCAATTCACTGAAGAAAGGCTTATGAACAGCAAAGAGCGGAACATTGCAATTTGTTGTCAAAATACGATTGACAAACGACTTTTCCTGTGATATAATATATGTAATAAATTGTCATAAATCCGCTAATGCGGATCTATGCGGCACAAAATCAATGTAATACCGGTAAGCATAACGTTATGCAGCCGGTCAGTGTTTGCGAAACCGAAGACATTCATTAAGGGGAGAGATTATGAAACACAAAGTTTTGATAAGCGGCAGAAACAACGCGCTGATAACGGACTTTATTCAGCAAACCGAGGCGTTTTTCGTTGCGAGAGGCACGTCGGATAACCAGCAGGATATTCTCTGGCATTTCAAGATCTTCGATCCTGATGCTTTTGTTTGCTTCGTGGAACGCGATTACGAAAAAACCATTAATCAGATCAAAAATCTGCAAGCCAGCGACCGCTATAACGGAGCGGTCATTATCCTGATCGGAGATGAGGGCACGTGCAGCCTGATCGAGAAAGAGGCGCGATCCGCCTTTGATCTGATTGTCCGCCGCCCCGTCACGCCGGACAATCTTACCCTAAGGATCATTCGCCATTTTGACGATATGGCGGAGGAAAGAGAACAACGCAAGGCGATGAAGAACGCCCAGCAAATCGCCGCGGCGATCAAAGCAAACGAGGCGGTCTCCGCAGGCGGGAAAAAACACGTCCTCATCGTGGACGACGACCGAACCGTTCTCAAGATGCTCAAGTCTGCACTCGAAAATATGTATGATGTCACCGCTATGGCAAATGGCGCGATGATCGATAAATTGCTCGAAACAAAGAAGGTTGATTTGATCATTCTCGATTATGAAATGCCCATTGAAACGGGAGCCGATATATTCAGGAGGCTGAAGAAAAAAACGAACGCGTCACATATCCCGGTATGTTTTTTAACGGGAATTACCGATCGGGAAAAGATCATGGAGGTCATGCTGCTCAAACCGGACGGTTACCTGCTGAAGCCCATTGATATGAATATGCTTTCCTCAACGATCAAAAACCTCACGGAAATAAAAGTCGTGCGGTCTTGATCATCAGCGTTCGGCTTGCGAAAGTGTAAGAACTTGTTCTCATATTTTAAAAGCCGACCTGTTCAGCAAAACACAAAAACAGGCGGCTTATTTTTTGAAAGGAGTTTCCTCACACCGCTATCGGCATTGCTTGAGGGAGTACATATTTTATGGAGATGGAAAAGAAACTGAGCCTTACCGACCTGATAGACGCGAAAATGCTTCAGCAAATTCAGGACGCATTTGCCGATATGACGAAAATGGCTGCGCTCACCACCGATTCCAACGGAACAGCGATAACACAAGGTTCTTGTTTTGAGGATTTCTGCGCTAAGTACACCCGCACCAGCGAGCTGGGACGTCACTGGTGCGAGCGTTGTGACATAAATGGTGCGAAGCTTTCACGGAAATACGGGAGTTCGGTTTCCTACCGCTGTCACGCGGGGCTTGTTGACTTTGCCGCGCCGATCATGGCGAACGGCGAGATCGTGGGCAGCTTTATCGGGGGACAAGTGCTTGTTGAACCGCCGGATATTCAAAGCGTCCGCAAAACCGCAGTGCAGCTCGGTATCGACCCCGACGAATATGAGGCGGCTGTAAAAAAGGTTCCCTTAGTAAGCAAAGAACAGGTCGATAAAGCGGCGCATTTTCTGTATGTAATTGCCTCGGCGCTTTCAAGCATCGCATATAAGAGCTACGAGCTTCATAAGAGCAACATTGAGATCGAAAAAGCCTCCCATATGAAATCTGACTTCCTCGCGAATATGAGTCATGAGATCCGCACTCCCATGAACGCGGTCATCGGCCTTGCGGATCTGGCACTGCGCGAGGAAATGCCTCATGCCGTAAGAGAGTACGTACACCAGATAAAGTCTGCCAGCAAGAATTTGCTCGTTATCATTAACGATATTTTGGATTTCTCGAAGATCGAATCCGGAAAGATGGATATCATCGAGATCGAGTACAAGCCTCTGTCTATCATTCAGGATCTGGCAAGTATTGTAAACAGCCGTATCGGCGAAAAAGATATCGAGTTCATCATGGACATCTCCCCCGATCTCCCGAAAAATCTTTACGGCGATAATGTGCGGATTCATCAGATCATTTTGAATTTGCTGACAAATGCCGTCAAGTTTACCCATCAGGGCGAGGTTCGGTTTAAAATGGAATTCGAGCTGCTTGATGAGGAAACCGCGGTCATGAAGGTGGAAATCAGCGATACGGGTATCGGGATCAAAGAAGAGGATATGCACAAGCTGTTTAACTCGTTTCAACAGGTTGACAGCAAACGCAACCGCAACATCGAGGGAACGGGTCTCGGTCTCGCGATCTCACAGCAGCTGCTTAAACTTATGGGCGGAAAGATCTCGGTCAGGAGCGAATATAACAAGGGATCGACTTTCTTTTTTGAGGTACCGCAAAGGATCGTTGACCCAACGCCTATGATACCGCGGCTTGAAAAGCCTCTGAAGGCGGCTGTGCTTTTTGACAATCAGTATGTTAAAGCCCAGCTGATCCGCGACCTGAAACGAATCGGCGCGGAGTACGTAGATCTTGTTGACAACTGCTCCTATGAGGACTTACAGGTAGATTATTTTATCATTGGAAAAATATTCTTTACACAGGCCATTCAGGATTTTGTGGTAAGCCGCCCGAATATGCAGTGCCTGGTTCTTGTATCGTATGACGACATCGACGTGATCGATATCCCAAATGTGCGCGTAATCAGCAAACCCGCGTATTCTCTCAGCCTCTATAACGCAATGGGAATACAGGATATTGATCTCGATAACGATTCCATCGAAGGCGATAACTTCGCGTTTATCGCTCCCGAGGCAAAAATTCTGATCGTAGATGATAACTCCGTAAATCTTACCGTCGCGTCGGGGCTTTTTGAACCGCTGAAAATGAAGATCGACACGGCAAGAAGCGCGGCGGAGGCAATTGATAAGATCCACAAGGAGAAATATGACCTGATTTGTATGGATCATATGATGCCCGAGGTAGATGGCATCGAAGCTACCCATATCATCAGGCGGCTTATGCCGAGTTACAATGACGTACCGATCATTGCGCTTACCGCGAACGTGGTCGGCGGTGCCCGCGAAATGTTTCTGCGCGAGGGTATGAACGATTTTATCGCGAAGCCCATTGACATAAAGGACGCGGTCTCAAAGTTCAGAAAATGGCTTCCTAAGGAGAAGATCGTTCCTGTTGACAGGGACGGTACAGTGATCGAAGATGTTCATACCGAGTCGGAGAACGACTCTCAAGGTTATACCGCGTCGGATATCAAGGAGCTTAACGTCAAGCAAGCGCTTACCCTGCTTGGCAACGAAAAGCTTTTCTGGACGGTACTCAAGGAGTATTTCAATGCGATTGAGAAAAAGTCTAAAACAATTCTCGATCATAAAGCGGCGGCGCGCTGGCGCGATTATACGGTCGAGGTTCATTCGCTGAAGAGCACCTCGCGGCAGATAGGCGCCAATCACATTTCCGAGGTAGCCGCGGAAATGGAAAAAGCGGGCAACGACGGAAACATCGCGCTTATAAACGAAAAAACCGACGGTATGATCGAGGAATATTTACAGCTTCGCGAGGCGTTAAAGAAATACTTCGCCGACGAGTCTGACGATGAGAAGCGTACCGCCGAGCCAGAAGACATCACAGGGTTGCTGGAACAGATGCACGAGGCGATCGACAGTTTCGATACCCTGCAAATCGATGAGGTAATAGACAAAATGTCGAAATTCCAATATTCCGGTAAGAACGCCGAATTCTTTGAACGTCTGAAAGCGGCAGCAGCGGACAGCGATATCGACATATGCCTTAGCATAATCGAAGAGTGGGAAAAGTACTTATTGATTTAATTTATGCAATATTCTGTTATAATTCAGATGAATTTGTGCAATATTCTGTTATAATTCGCATCAATTCGTGCAATATTATGCCACAATTCACAAGAATATGACACATTAACTTTCTGAAATAAGCTATAATGAAAAAAAGATCGGATTGAAGGATCCGCACATTTCAGAAAGGAAGGTTATCATAATGAAAAAAAGAAAAGTGATCACGGCGGTCATGACAGGGATCCTGCTCTTGAACGCGGTCGGCTGCTCTCAGTCGAGCAGTCAGCGGTCTACGGATACAACCACAACAACTCCCGCGCCGCAAACGACAACAACGCCTCCCGCAACGCTGAAGGAAGAACAGCAGTCGGCAATCGCGGAGATCGAGGTATCGGGAGAAAAGCTCGAAAACGGAACGGTAAAGTTCCTTTCCTCGTGGGACATCAACCCTAAGGAAGGAAAGCCGAAAGAGATTTCCCTTGAAATGTTTGAAACGAATTACGGCGGTAAGATCGAGTTTATCCAATGCACGTGGGACGACCGCTACACTACGCTCGGAAAAATGGTCGCCGCGGGCGATTCGCCCGATATGTTCAGCGCGGGCGATCTCGACTGCTTCCCGCAGGGCGCGGTCAACAATATGTTTATACCGCTTGACGATTACGTGGATTTCGATTCCGAGCTTTGGGCGCCGATGAAAAATGTCAACGATATTTTTACGCTGAACGGAAAGCATTACGTCGGCGCGACGGGTACGGACACGGACACCGTCATGATCTATAACAAGAAAACCATCGAGGAAAACGGTCTTCAGGATCCCGTAAAGCTTTTGGAAGAGGACAACTGGACGTGGGACACGTTTTATGACATGATGATCGCCTTCTGCGACCGTCAGAATGAAAAATTCGCGATCGACGGCTGGTGGTTTGAGGGAGCGATCTCGCTGACGACGGGCGTTCCGTATATTGGAATGAAGGACGGAATCATCGTCCAGAACTTAGACGATCCGATGGTCGAGAAGGTACAGCGGTTCATGTACAATATGAAAAAGCAGGATCTTCCCTGCCCGAAGTCGGAAAGAGGCTGGCAGATTTACCCCTCCTATATCGGAATGGGAAAAACGCTCTTCTATCCCATCGGGATCTACAGCCTGTTTGAACCGGAGCGTTTTCCCGACTATGGCGAGATGGAGGATATTATGTTCGTCCCCATGCCCCGCTGCCCCGACGCGGACGCTTATTACCTCCCTGCCAGGATCAACGGCTTCGCGCTCTGCTCCGGCGCGAAAAATCCGAAAGGTGTCGCGGCGTATCTGGACTGTGTGATGATCTGCCGCGACAACGAGACCGCAAAGCAGATCGAATACGATCAGATCTTTGAGGATTATAAGTGGACCGACGAAATGTACGAAATGCTTCTTAAGACCCGTGAAATGACCGAGGCGCATCCCGTCTTTGAATTTTATACCGCCGTCAACGACACTGTCAACGACCTGGTCAACAACCCCATGAAGGAAACCTATAACGCGGGCGTTGCTTGGGCGGAAACAAAGGAAACCATTAAAATGGCTGTTCAGGCCGAGCTTGATTCCGTAAATCAAAAACTGGCTTCGTAATCATCAAAAAAGTCAAACCCCGTATCCTCGATACGGGGTTTCCGTTTGTCAAAAAACTCCTTCGGTTGGCTTTATACTAGGGTGTGTTGACACTACCCGAAACACCCGTCTTATACTATGCTGACGCCGATTTCGGCTGAGATATAGATCACGATCTTGATTTAAGGGGAAACCCCGATTGTTTCTTCCGGCATTTCTTCCGAAAAAGACACCGCGTACTTTTTTCAACAAATCAAAACCACCAGCAGAGCTGGTGGTTTGCACCCGCCCTTCAAGGGCGTAAT
>CAYVZH010000068.1:0-9119 GCA_964456025.1 uncultured Ruminiclostridium sp. | reverse complement strand
CAGCCAACGGCGGCAAGGATTCCGGGGCGATCCGCTGCGTATCCTCGGACGGAAAGCTGTTCGCGTATCCAAAGACCGCAAGCAACGGTTATTTTCTGTATTACAATTCCAACTACCTTACCGAGGACGATGTGAAGAGCTTTGACCGTATTCTTGAAGTCGCCGAACAGGCGGGCAAGAAAGTCACGATGGATTACACCAGCGGCTGGTACATCTATTCGTTCTTTAAAGGCGTGGGGCTGAATGTGGATCTCAACTCCGACGGTCTTACCAATACCTGCGACTGGAATTCCGCGAGCGGACAGTATACAGGCAAGGACGTTGCCGAGGCAATGCTCCGGATCGCGCAGCACCCCGCGTTTGTCAGCGGCGGCGATGACGACTTTAAGGCGCTTGTAAAAAGCGGCGAGGTGATCGCGGGGATCAACGGCGCATGGAATTCCACGCTGGTACAGGACGCGTTCGGAGACGGATACGCGGCGGCAAAGCTCCCCGAGTATACCGTCAAGGGCGACAGCGTACAGATGTGCAGCTTCGCGGGATACAAGCTGATCGGCGTGAACGCCGCGACACAATATCCCGAATGGTCTATGAGATTGGCGGAATGGCTCACTAATGAGGAAAGTCAGACCGAGCGCTTCAGGCAGCGCGGAGAGGCTCCCTCCAACGTGAACGCCGCGAACTCTTCCGACGTAAAATCATCGCCGGCGATCCGCGCGCTGAACGAGCAGTCATCGTATGGCTATCTTCAGAACGTAGGCGGAGCGTTCTGGCAGCCCGCTTACGTATTCGGCACGACGATCGCGGCGGGAAATCCCGACGGAACGGATCTTCAAATGCTGCTGGATATCATGGTAAAAGGCATAGAATCCATGCCGGAGGGCTGATCCAAGCGAACGCAAAATTCGACAAACCCGCTTTTCTATGGGAAAAGCAGGTTCCTTTTGATCTTTGATACGCCGGGGAGTTTATTATGAAACATATACCGTTTAAAATTTTTATCATCGTACTGATCGGCGGGATCATAGGAATCACCGGAGAGTTTGTTCTGAAAGCTGATATTGAACGCCTGTCAAGCGGATACGAGGTCATCGTGGAGGACTATTTCAGCACGCTTGCCACCAACTCGGAGATCCGCAACCTGATGTATACCCATCAGGCGCTGATCGTCAAGCATACCGCCGCCGACAGTGAAGAGAAATATAATGAATACGAAAGCGAGGCGGAGCGCATTGAGCAGCGCCTGCGCGAGGAATTTAACGTTCTCGGCGAACGCATGAAGGGCGGCGAGCAGGAGCAGGTCTATCACAGAGCCTACACGAACTTTCACACATATCTTCAAAATGCCGATGTCACGCTGGAGTTCAGCCGCGCGGGCAGTAAAAACACCGCCGATTTCTATATCGTCAATATTCTTGACGACTGCACCAAAAAAGTCAACGCCTGTCTTGACAACATGGACGGTTTTCTCAGCGAGAAGACCGCCGAGGCGCAGGAAACCATGAACAGGTACATAAATATGTCGCGGATCACGTCGATCGTAAGCGTCGTCTGCATTGCGGCGGCGACCGTCGCCTGTCTTATCCTGTGCGTGAAGATCACGTCCAATCTCGAACAGTACAAAGACGATCTCGAACGCGACGTGGAACAAAAATCCGCCGCTTTGCGTGAGCACAGCGAAAAAATGATGCGGCTCCAGAACAGCACGATCATAGGACTTGCAAACCTCATAGAAAGCCGCGACGGCGAGACGGGCGGGCACGTCAAGCGCACATCAAAGTATGTCAATATGTTAGCCAAAGCCGCACAGAAGGCGGGTTACTGCAAAGACGTGCTTACCGATGAATATATAGACCTTCTCGAACGCGCCGCGCCGCTTCATGACATCGGAAAAATAGCGGTATCCGACAATATCCTCAAGAAGCCCGGCAAACTTACAGAGGAAGAGTTTTCGATCATGAAAACGCACGCCCAGAGCGGCGGAAAAATAATCCGCGACGTCATCGGCGGGATTGAGAATAACGAATACGTCAACATCGCCGCCGACATCGCCGTATACCATCACGAAAAATGGAACGGCACAGGCTACGGCGAAGGGCTTTCCGGCGAGGATATCCCGCTGTGCGCAAGGATTATGGCGATCGCGGACGTTTTCGACGCGCTGATCTCCAAACGCTGCTACAAAAACGCTTTTACGCTGGACGAGGCATTCACGATCATCAAGGAATCGACCGGGTCTCACTTCGACCCGACGCTGGCGGGATTGTTTATAGATCTGCGCGGCGATATAGAAAGCTATTTACAGGAAGGCTGACCGCTTTTCGATGATCTGCGGCGCCTGTTCGCCGGGGAATTCTGACGTCAACTTACTTATATCACATTAACGAAAAAGTCCGGCATTTGTCTTTTCGGAAGGAAGTGAAGCCGCATGGAAAAAGCAGAGAAAGCCGATCGGCTCTTCACCGAGGATCTTTGGAAAATGGTGAGTGAATCGAAAAATATTTGTGAGGATTGGGAGGAACTGTCCCCGCATATGAATTCCTTATCCTTTCACGAGCTGCTTTTTGAGCTTGCGCAGCAGCGCGGGATCAATGCGGCTCAGATCGGGAAAAAGGCGCTGCTCAGCCGCTCTTTTTCCTATCAGATTTTTTCGGGAGAACGAATTCCGAAAAGAGACGTGATCCTGCGGATCGCGATCGCGTTAAGCCTTGACATTTCGGAGACCCAGCGGCTGCTTCGTCTGGCGTCCAGAGGAACGCTTTATCCGAAAATAGAACGCGATTCGATCATTATTTTTTGCCTGAAAAACAATTATGACATTTATAAAACCGACGAGATTCTCGTAAGCCTTGGACAGCAGTCTTTGCTGTAAAGAAAGGGCGGTTTATGGAAAATACGGTAAAAAGCTTTTTGGCGCTGCCCGATTATGACGAGTACGAAATGATCAAATGCCTGAAGGACGGCGATCTCGTTAAGGTATATCTCCTGTACGACAGAAAATGCGGAAGAAAGCTTCTTTTAAAATGCGCCGAAAAGGGAAAAGGCTGTCTGGAAAACGAGGCGGAAATTCTCTCTCAGCTCAGGGGGGAAGGCATTCCCGCCCTGTTCAGGTGCTTCGATTACGAAAACTGTATCCTTCTTTTCCGGGAATACGTTGAGGGGCAGACGCTGAAAGAATATATGGACGGCAAAGGGAAATTTCCGGAGGAGCAGGCAGCGGAAATCGGAATAAAGCTCTGCAATATCCTGTCTTACCTTCATTCCCGGCGCCCTCCCGTGATTCACAGGGATATTAAAGCGGAAAACGTCGTGATAACCGACGATAAGCGGGTTTATATCATCGATTTCGGCACCGCCAGAGATTACAGCCCTATGTCGTCACAGGATACCTGCGTTATGGGTACTCCCGCTACCGCTCCTCCCGAACAGTTCGGGTTCGGACAGACCGATGAGCGGTCGGACGTTTATTCCTTGGGTGTATTGCTTCATCAGCTCGTTACGGGGAAGGTCAATTTAAAAAAAGGCAGCGCACCCGACAGGATCAAAAAAGTGATAAAGCGCTGCACGGACTTTTCTCCCGACGCGAGATACAAGGGCGCGCCGGATCTGAAAAAAGCGCTGATCCCCCTTCAAAGCAAGGAGAGATCCCGTATTCCGGGGCGCTTTTTCGCCATGGCCGCCGTTTCGGTCGTCTCCGCCCTGATCGCCGGGGTATCGGTAAAGGTGCTTGACGGCGGTTTTTTCAAGGAGGAATCCGCGGCGGAAGCGGATCAGGTTCAGTTGTACCAATTTAAGGATAAGGCAATGGAAGCCGAGGTGTGCCGTATCCTCGGGAAAGAGAAAGGAACGGTCACGGTTCCCGATCTTTATGCGGTTACGTCCATAAAAATGGTGGGAAATACTTCTTTTGAAGCGGGGGAATGGGTAGAGATCAACACCCACGGAACAAGCATACAGGTAGACCGGAAGGAAAATACCGACCGGGGACGGATCGCCTCTCTGGAGGATATTTCCGCTATGCCCAATATCACCGAGCTGATTTTGTGCAATCAATGTATCAGCGACCTTTCTCCCCTCAGAAAAAGCAAGATCAGAAAGCTTTATCTGCACGGAAACAATATCTCCGATATTTCCCCTCTTTCCGAATGCGATTATCTTGAGGAGCTGGTCATAAGCAGCAACGGCATATCGGATTTCTCCCCCTTGATCGACTGCGGCTTTTTGAGCTTCCTGAACGCGGGAGCAAATTATATGACGGATCTGAAGGATATTGCGGACATCAAAGGCCTGATGCAATTGTATATTCACGATTGTCCCCGTCTGACGGATTATTCCGCGTTAAATAAAATGAATAAGCTTTCGACCTTCAGTATTAAACCCGTTGACAGCACCGCTTACGACGCGATCGGTAAAATGACGGAGCTGACATGGCTCGGAATGTGGAATATGGAGGAAGAAGCGGATCTGAACCGGCTGTCCGGGCTTAAGAAGCTCGAAGGGATTCACATGGACAGGATCAATGTAAAATCTCTGGAGGGAATGGAAAATTTTACCCGATTGAGTTACCTTACGCTCTATAATATAGAAGCCGAAAGCCTGTATCCTTTAACCAAGCTGGAAAATCTGTACACCTTGGATTTACGCGGAGGCAGGTACGGCGATTACAGCGCCGTGAAGGACATACCCGCGCTTCACGATTTATATGTCAGTGCCGATCATGGCGAATCTGTAAAGGAATGGGTCGGCGAAGATGTAAATTTGATCGTTTATTGACAGGCGGAAAAATGTACGCAGCCTGCGTACCAAAAATACCGTAAAGTTTGGTATAATGAAAACGGATTGTTTTCATTTTGTCGAATTTTACGGTATTTTTTTTATGGTATTTTTTGTGTTTTGAGGTGAATCTATGAACGTACTGGAATGCAGAAACCTTTGCCCCTCCTGCCTGAAAAAAGTCGAAGAAGAAAAGGAGATCTGCCCTGAATGCCAAGGTCTCGTGAGCGCGGAAAATCTTCCGCACCAGCTGGCGGTCGGCTCCGCTCTGGGCGGGAAGTATTATGTCGGAAGGGTGATCGAGGAGACCGCGCAAAGCATTACCTACATCGGTCTTGATCTTACAAAAGATCAAAAGGTGATGATCAAGGAATTTTATCCTGCGGGAATCGTGCTGCGGCAGGCGGACAGATACACGGTCGTACCCGACGAGAATGCGAACGGGACGTATGCCGGATATTCCTTTGATAAGGCAAAAGCGTATTTTGTGGAAAGGATCAAAAATCTTGCTTATTTTCGCAGCTGTAAGGGCGTTGTGGCGTTCCTTGAGGATTTTGAGGAAAACGGCACCGTCTATAAGGTGATGGAATTTGAAGAGGGCGTGCCGCTGTCCCGGGTTTACGAACAAAGGGGCGCGGCGATTCCCGCCGATGAGCTTTTAATGCTTTTAGAGCCTGTATTTATGGCGGTAAACGCTTTTAATGAAGCGCGCATCGTTCACGGCGGGATCAACCCCGATCATATCATTGTAACCCAAGAGGGCGGAAGGCTTCTGGATTTTGCGGACGAGGTTTTCCATAAGAAAGCCGGGGCGCAGAGTTCAAGTTATTTTGCGCCCGAACAGATCACCGACACTTCTTTCAGCGTAGATTCCTGGACGGATATTTATTCTCTGGCGGCGGTTTTTTACAGGGGGATCACGGGCCGCCCTCCTCTTAACGCCAAAAACAGGGCGGGCTGGGATAATATGCAGATGCCGACGGAACTGAACAGGAAAATAAACATCAATACCGAAAATGCCGTTTTAAAGGCGCTTTCGGTCAACCCGGGGCGGAGATACGGGAAAGCAAGTCAGTTTTATGACGACCTTGTAAGCTCGGTGATAGCGCCCGCCCGCACGGAAGCCCGTCCAAGGTTTTTATGAGCGAAACAGATAAGCCTTACGAAAGGATAAACCGATGAAAGAAAACATTTTAAACACCCTATGCCTGAGCTGTATGAGGGACGCGGGAGAGAAGTTTGAGACCTGTCCCTTTTGCGGAGCGGCCGCAAATGTCGAAAACCAGTTTCATCAGCTTGCCCCGGGGTCGGTACTGAACGGACGCTATGTCGTGGGGAAAACCTTAGGACAGGGCGGCTTCGGCATTACCTACGCGGGCTATGATCTTACCGCCGATACCAAGGTGGCGATTAAGGAGTTTTACCCCGACGGCGGCGTTTCCCGTCAGAAGGATCTGTACACGATCCTTCCGTACAGCGAAAAGAAAACCGAGGAGCTTTTCGCCGACGGAAGAACCAAATTTCTTAAAGAGGCGCAGAAGCTCGCGAAATTTACCAATACAGAGGGTATTGTTCAGGTAAAGGATTATTTTGAGGAGAACGGCACCGCTTATATCGTGATGGAATTCGTGGAAGGGCCCACGCTGATCCAGTATCTGAACAATCTGGGACAGCCGATCCTGCCCTCGGATCTGTACATACTGCTTACCCCGATTTTTGGCGCGCTGGAGCAGGTTCACGCGCAGGGGATCCTTCACCGCGACATCAGCCCCGATAACATTATTGTGCTGCCTTCTACGGCAAAGCTTCTGGACTTCGGCGCGGCGAGAGATTTTTCGCTCCTCGGCGAAAAAAGCAACACGATCAATATCAAAGCGGGCTACGCTCCCGAGGAGCAGTACCTGACCCACGGGAAACAGGGGCCTTGGACAGACATATACGCCCTGAGCGCGACCTGTTACAGGGCGATCACGGGGAAGAACCCGGCGTCCTCGATCGAGCGGCTTTCGAGCGACGATCTGGTGCCGCCCTCTACGTTAAGCGCCAACGTAACTCCCGCCATTGAGCAGGTGATCCTGACGGGTATGGCGGTCAGAAAGGAAAACCGCTATCAGTCGGTCAAGGAGTTCCGCGACGCGCTGGAGCAGGCGGTAAACGGAGCGCCAGCCGTTCCCGCTTCGCAGTCTATCAAGCCGACGGTCGCTTTGCAGCCCGCCGAGCCGATTCCTGCCCCGCAGATCGCCGTGTCGGCTCCCGCCCCGCAAGTCGCCGAGCCGATTCCCGCCCCGCAAGCCGTCCAACCGGCTCCCGCCCCGAAAAAGAAGAAAAAATTGATCCTGCCGGCGTGTATTGCTGCGGTGGTGGGGATCGCGGTGTTGGTGTTCCTGTTCATGCCGCACAGTGATCCCGCCGTGCCGGTGAACAGAGAAAACCAAAGCTCTCCCGTTGTCGGAACGGAGGCTCCTGCCCCGGAGGTGAAGTCAGAAAATACCACCACCCTCCACGGGCTTACCGCTCCTCCGAAAAAATCGGTCAGCTCGACAACAACGGCGGGATCGGGTACCGCGCAGCGGAACGAACCCGTCATGAAGATAGACGGAAAAAATATTCCGGTCAATTTAGCGGTGCTGGAGTACGACAAGGTCGGGTACGATACCGACGGGGACATCTTACTGTTCGCGGGGAAATCCGGCGACCGGCTTTTCTGGATCAGAGCCGATTTTTATGAGGGTCAGCTTCAGCCGAATACGGTTTACAAAAATCCGGAGGACGGCATGCTGGACATCGACGACGACCATATTCTGTTCTATTATTCGGGAAAGGATCTCGACCCCGGCGAGGATTTTTATGATTATACGCTTTTTTCAATGAAGGAATGGAGGATTACCATCGGCGATTATTCCCCGAAAAAATACGTGGACGTCACGATTTCGGGAAAGACGTGTTCGCATTTTTATTATGAGGGTCTTTCCTTTGAATTTGAAGTAAGCGGCAGATTGAACTTCGATAAAAACGGCGAGGATTCTTTTAGGAAATGGCTTGAAAACAACCGTATACCTTCCGCAGGGTCGGCGCCGATCGAACATCAAAACATAGTATTTTGGTATTACGAAAACGGAGAAGTTTCCGCAAAGTATGAGGGTGAATTGAGGAATAACATGCGAAATGGTCAAGGCACCTATACTAATTATGCCCAAAATGGAGAGGTCACCTATATGTACAAGGGCGAATGGAAGGACGACGGTCAGAACGGGCAAGGCACAGAAACGTACTACGGTGAAAACGGAAGGGTCACCGTAACATACGAGGGTCAATGGAAAGATACTTATTGGAACGGTCAAGGTACAATGACTGTCTATAACGAAGACGGAACGATTTCCTTCACGCAAAAAGGCGAATGGAAGAAGGGGGAGTTTGTGGGCTGAACGGTTTCGGTAAGGCAGCAGTCTATTCCTGCCGGAGAAAGGATAACCGATGAAAGAAAACATTTTAAACACCCTATGCCTGAGCTGTATGAGGGACGCGGGAGAGAAGTTTGAGACCTGTCCCTTTTGCGGAGCGGCCGCAAATGTCGAAAACCAGTTTCATCAGCTTGCCCCGGGGTCGGTACTGAACGGACGCTATGTCGTGGGGAAAACCTTAGGACAGGGCGGCTTCGGCATTACCTACGCGGGCTATGATCTTACCGCCGATACCAAGGTGGCGATTAAGGAGTTTTACCCCGACGGCGGCGTTTCCCGTCAGAAGGATCTGTACACGATCCTTCCGTACAGCGAAAAGAAAACCGAGGAGCTTTTCGCCGACGGAAGAACCAAATTTCTTAAAGAGGCGCAGAAGCTCGCGAAATTTACCAATACAGAGGGTATTGTTCAGGTAAAGGATTATTTTGAGGAGAACGGCACCGCTTATATCGTGATGGAATTCGTGGAAGGGCCCACGCTGATCCAGTATCTGAACAATCTGGGACAGCCGATCCTGCCCTCGGATCTGTACATACTGCTTACCCCGATTTTTGGCGCGCTGGAGCAGGTTCACGCGCAGGGGATCCTTCACCGCGACATCAGCCCCGATAACATTATTGTGCTGCCTTCTACGGCAAAGCTTCTGGACTTCGGCGCGGCGAGAGATTTTTCGCTCCTCGGCGAAAAAAGCAACACGATCAATATCAAAGCGGGCTACGCTCCCGAGGAGCAGTACCTGACCCACGGGAAACAGGGGCCTTGGACAGACATATACGCCCTGAGCGCGACCTGTTACAGGGCGATCACGGGGAAGAACCCGGCGTCCTCGATCGAGCGGCTTTCGAGCGACGATCTGGTGCCGCCCTCTACGTTAAGCGCCAACGT
>CAYVZH010000067.1:0-9302 GCA_964456025.1 uncultured Ruminiclostridium sp. | reverse complement strand
CTTTCGGCGTTTGAACACGCAGTCATTGTTAGCAGCATCAAAATTGCCGCCGTAACCGCTATCATTTTTTTCTTCATTGCTCGGATCCCTTTCCGTTTGAAATTTTAATGTGGAATTCGGCGGAAACAACGGGCAGCGGCAGACGGTATTTTTCCGCAAGCGCCGATCCGCAGGCGTTAGAGCCGACTCCCGCCATTTTGCCGTCCACGCAGATCACATTGCTTTCGCACTTTTGCAGCTCGAAGTTGTGCCGCTTTGAGGAAAGCTCCTCCTGCGTATATTCCGAGGTGTTGAAGGAAAAGTCCTCCGACGCTGTGAATTTTATTCTGGTTTCTCCGTCTGTAACGGTCATATGTTTACAGCCGTAATGGGAGGAATTTTCCTGCGGACGGATATAATCCTCGTGCATTTCTCCGATAAGCGCGGAGAAATTGCCCATATAGCTTGCCTGATGCTTGTCGATGTAGCTCTCATAAGGTCCGTACCCGAAATATTCCACCCGGTCGAAGCTTTTCGGCACAAACAGGCGAATCCCGAATCGAGGAAGGAACGTCACCTTATTTGAGAATTCGGCTTTGCATTTCACGCGGAGCGAGCCGTCGTTCAAAACCGTGTACACCGTGTCCATATAAGCAAAGGGCTGATGAATGCTCCAGCCGAAGGACTGGCGGAGAGAAATTTGAACGCCGTCAGCGGTTTGCGCGGCGGTCACGCCGTAATTTCTTACCGTGTGGTCACCCAAATGTGCTCTGTACCAGTCCCCTTTCATAACGTCGTTGTCAACGGGGGCGCGGAAGAAGTTGAACGCCATTGGCTTGTCGAGGATCTCCTTTCCGCCTTCGCTTATGGAATCAAATCCCGAAAGTCTTTTGTTAAAACGATAGGAAACCCCATTTGCCTTTACATGAACGAAAAGCGGCAGGTCCTCGACCTCGGCGGGGGAACCGTCCCATGCTTTTTCTTTCGGTACGGAAACGCCGCCGAGACGAACCTGATCGAAACAAATTTCGTAACCCTTTTTGCAAAACGGTGTATCCTTCTTTGCTGTGAAGATAAATCGGATATACGTTTCCTTGTCGGTTATCTGTCCAGCTTGCGGAACAAATACTTCGGTGCTGCCCATAGGCTGGACAGAGAAGTTCAGCGTACCTTCCGAAAGGCGACCGCCGTCGTAAGTGATTTCATAACGACAGTCGAGAAGTTCTCCCGCGTTTTCAAATTCAAGCATACTATTAAAAATAAAGCTTCCGTTATCGCTTTTCTTTTCAACGCGGACGGGACGGTAAACCTGCTTCAGTTCCAGCAGCCCCGTGTGAGGCGTTCTGTCAGGATATGTCAGGGCGTCCATGCAGAAATTTCCGTCGTTGTGCTTTTCGTTAAAATCTCCGCCGTAGCCGTACTTAACCTTGCCATCCTCCGTATATCCGAGAATACACGCGTGGTCGCTCCATTCCCATACAAATCCGCCGCAGAAACGCTCGTTTGAATAAAAAATATTATGGTAATCTTCCAGATCGCCCGGGCCGTTTCCCATGGCATGGCAGTATTCGCACAGCATAAAGGGGCGTTTTTCTTTCTCGTTTTGCAGGAATTTCTGCATATCTTCGGGAGAGGTGTACATTTCGGAGACCACGTCCAGTATTGCGTCGGAGGTGTTGTCAAGCCTGTGCGTGCTTTCATAGTGGAGCAGCTTTGTGTTGTCAAGAGACTTGACAAGTTCCGCCGCTGCAAGCATATTGGCGCCGTAGCCGCTTTCGTTGCCCAGCGACCAGAACACAACGCAGGGACGGTTTATATCCCTTTTTACAAGAGACTCCGCACGGTCGGTGATGGCTTTTTTAAACCGCTCGTCGGAAGCGAGGAGCGCGATCCCGTTATAGCCGTTTTCCCAGCTCCATTTGAAATCATTGTAAACCTCGACGCAGCCGTGGGATTCCATATCCCCCTCGTCGATAACATAAAGCCCATACTCATCGCAAAGCCGGTAAAACAGCGGGGAATCGGGGTAATGGGAGGTCCTTACCGCATTGATATTATGCCGCTTCATCAGCTCCAGATCCTTTTTCATCTGCGCGACGGACGCATAATATCCCGTGTCGGGATAGCTGTCGTGACGGTTGACGCCCTTGAATTTTACCGCTTTTCCGTTAATCCGAACAACGCCGTTTTCTGCCGAAATGCAGCGGAATCCGACCCTTTCGCCGATCTTTTCCTCACCCGCAAAGATGGTGAGGCTATACAGATAAGGCTTTTCCGCCGACCATAAGATCGGGGAGTCGACATGTAAGGAGGTCGGTTTCCCGTCCGCCGCGGTAATTTCCGCGATCTTATTGCCGTGACTGTCGGAAAGCTCCGCCTTTATATCGCAGCCAAACGCGGTAACCGTAAGCTCCGCAGAGGAAAAATCCTCCGAAAGCTCTGATTTTATGATATAATTTTCAAGTCTTTTTTCGGGACGCGACAAAACGTATACGTCGCGGAAAATTCCCGACAGTCTGAATTTGTCCTGATCCTCCAGATATGTACCGTCGCACCATTTCAAAACGGCAGCGGCGACCGTGTTTTCACCCTCGCTGAGAAACGGCGTAATGTTAAATTCGGAGGTGCTGTGGGACACTTGCGAATATCCCGCGAATGCACCGTTGACATAAAGATAAACACAGCTGTCCACACCCTCAAAAACGAGGATCCGATCCATTCCGTCGGGAGCATAGTCATAGCTGCGGCGGTATACCCCCACGGGAATATCGTCCGGCACATAGGGCGGGTCGTAAGGGATCGGATAGCATACGTTCGTATACTGCGGCTTGTCGTAGCCGTGAAGCTGCCAGTTTGAGGGAACGGGTATTTTTTCCTCAAAGGGAACGCTGAGAAAATCGTCCTCCATATCTATAATGCTGTTGTAATATCTGAAATCCCATTGACCGTTTAAAAGACAGAAGCGGTCGGATTTTTCTCTGTTCTCAAAAGGATCCTGTTCTTTTCCGAAGGGGATAAAATAGCAATGCTTGTCAAGAGTGTTTATGTGCAGGGCTTCGGGGTCTTCGTGGTATATCATTTTGCTTTTAACGGTATCGGGGGCTGCAATCTTTAAAATGTCCATAGTTACTCCTTTATTCCTTGATAAACTCCCACAAACGCGAGTGTAGGCTCGGTTCGTGAGTCGGTTATATTGATTCTGATCCGTTTTGTGAGCGTATTTTTCAGAGGGATAATACGCTTGTAGCCTATCACTGTTCCGCGATAAACTTCGGTAAAGCCGCCGTCAAGCTCCGCCTCAACCGTGAAGCTTTCCACACGCTGACTGCAAAGGATATTCTCCTTTAATACAACGCAGCCGACCGTGACGGGCTTTTCCCATTCCGCGGTAATTACGGCAGTCGTTCTGTCCTTGGCGGTGATGTAATATTCGCTGTAATCGTCAGTCCTTGCCGCTTCGATATTTCCAATGTCGGCTGAAAGGACTGCGTCCTCCAGAAGATTTGTTCGGAAGGTATTTCTGACGTATTCACCCAGCTCCGCAAGCCGCTTAACGTCATTTTCGTGGAGCAGACCGTCCCGTGTGGGCGGGATATTCAGCAGGAACGTTGCGTTTCCGCCCACGGAATTGTTATAAATATGGATAAGCTCATCAAGACTGCGCACCTTGTCGTTTTCGCTTTCATGCCAGAACCAGCCCGGACGGATAGAGGTGTTCACCTCCGCCGGATACCATATCAGCTTATCCTCGTTTTTCAGCGCGTCACGGCTGCCGAGATCGCTGTCCCTTGCGTCCACCTTGCGCTGACGGAATTCTTCGTCGTCGGTGTGCTGGCTTTTTTCCGAAACGATCTCGCTGTCCTTTGCCCGTTCGGGAACAACGCTCCATTCCGAAACGCGGGTGTGACCCGCCTCGTTTCCGCACCAGCGTATATCGGGACCGCATACCGAAATACAGGCGCCGGGCTGGAGCTCACGTATTACGCTGTAATATCTTTCCCAGTCGTAGTACTGCTTTTTTCCGTTTGGACCTTCACCGCAGGCTCCGTCAAACCATACGGAAAAAACCTCGCCGTAATTTGTCAGAAGCTCGGTAAGCTGCCCCACAAAAAAATCATCATAAAGCTTTCCCTGACCGTAAAGGGGACAGTTCCTGTCCCAAGGGGAGAGATAAACACCGAATTTTATGCCGTACTTTTTGCATGCTTCCGCGGTCTCTTTCACAGCGTCGCCCTTACCGTTTTTCCAAGGGGAAGCCGCCACCGTGTGATCTGTAAGCTTGCTTGGCCAAAGACAAAAACCGTCGTGATGCTTACAGGTTAGGATAAGCCCCTTCATTCCCGCCGACTTTACAGCCTTTACCCATTGCTCCGCATCAAACCTTTCTGGGTTGAAGATCAGCGGACTTTCCGTGCCGTCGCCCCATTCCCGGTCGGTAAAAGTGTTTACGGTAAAGTGTATAAAAGCGTAAAATTCAAGCTGTTGAAAACGGAACTGTCGCTCGTGGGGGACAATTTTCGTAAGTCTTTCGTCGTTAGTCATGATTTCCTCCCGAAGATTATTTTTAATATTATAACACTTCTTGACAAATCGGTCAATAGATGATATTATCATGATATAACAATATGAAACGGGGGGTGTCTTTTGTTTTTTTGTGACTATCCTATCATACGTACCGAAAAGGAACTGCCGCTGTATCTTCTGAATATGGGACAGCAGCAGTGTCAGGATCATATTATCCGAACGGAGGGCTATCCTTGCCCGCAGATCCTGTACTGCACAAAGGGCAGCGGAACGCTTTTGCTTGACGGAAAGAAAATTCAGATTCCGCCCTATACGGCTGTTTTTATGCCCGCGCACTATCCGCATGAATACTATCCCAACAGTTGTGTGTGGGACGTTCATTGGGTAGTTCCCGCAGGCTTTGCGGCAGAGGTTATTTTAAATCATTTCGGACTGTCGCAGCCGTCGGTATTTAAGCTGAACGAGATCAAGGCGCTGGAGCATATTTTCAGAAAAATGCACGAAGCAATAAGATCCGACAGCGTTTTCGGAAATTACAAAGCCTCGGGTTATTTGTACGATTTTTTAATAGAGTTTTACCGCATTATTTCCGGGAAGGGAACACCCGGCGCGTTGAATACCGCCCTTGTAAAGGCGATCGATTATATTAACACAAGCTTCTCCGAGCCGATCACCATGGAAGATCTCTGCGTCGCTTCGGGAGTATCCAAACAGTATATTTGTCTGCTTTTCAAAAAGGCGCTCGGCTCACGTCCCATGGAGTATATTGCCAAACGCCGTATACAGGCGGCAAAGGAGCTTCTCACAGGCTCTGACAAAACTGTTGAGGAGATCTCCCGGGAAACAGGCTTCAGCACCGCAAGCTATTTTTGTAAGCTTTTTAAAAGGTACGAGGGAATGACGCCTGTCCAGTTCAAAAATTCGGAATAAAAGCCGAACTTCGCTGACAGACAAATAAACGGCTATGGAACTGAATCTATAGCCGTTTATTATATGCACTATTTTTCTTGAAAGGTAATTTTTACCTCGGTAAAACGCTGTCTTTTCCCCAACGCGTTCGGAAAAACTTTTCCCGATAGCATTTCGGCGTATATCCCGTATGCTTTTTGAAAACCTGAATAAAATGGCTTTCCGAGCTGTAACATAAACAGTCCGAAATTTCCACGCAGGAATAATTTGAATAACGGAGCATATTTTCCGCCGCTTCAACGCGCTTTTTGGTAATATAGTCCGAAACGGTGAGCCCGACCTCCTTGTGAAACAGCTTGGAAAGATACGTGGGGCTGACGGAGCAGATCTCGGAAAGCTTCTGGAGCGTGATTTTGGTATGGAGATTATTGTAAATATAATCAAGGCATAGAACGATCGGCTTCGGGTAAATATTGGTTTTATGAATGATCTGCATTCTTTGCGTATAATCGTTCACGACCTCGCGGTGAAGAAGATTGACTTCTTCTTCCGTTCGGCATTTGTCAATGCTCTGGATATAAATATCGCTCAGGTTATATGCCGCTTCCATCTCCATTCCGCCTTCAATACAGTATCGGGTAATGAGCGCGACCGAGATTACGAGATGATATTTCAGATTCCGCAGGCTGTCATCACTCAGTTTTCCCATTTCTTCGCAGTTAAACGGCTTGAAAAGTCGCTGAACCTCGGCGAAATTGCCGTCTTTGATACAATGGAAAAACGCCATTTCCCGTTCATAGGAAAGGTGGGAGAAATTATACTCGCGGTGAGTAAATTCAAGATAGGAAAGTTTTTTGTTGATGTTCATGGCGGACCTCTTCCCGGGTGTGCTTACGATACTTTGCGCGGATCACACACTGTCGTTCTTCAGCTCTTTCTTTTATTTCTACACAATTTCGGCGGAAATTATAAGCTTTTACTCGAAAGGAGTGAACCGGATCCACTCATATTCCGCCGTAAGCGGCATTCCGCTTTCATCGAATGCGTTCAGCCAGCCGTCTACGCCCGTACCGCACCAAGCGTTCATCATGATCTTGCTCTTGGTGACGGGGATATTTTCGGTAACGCGGTGCGCCTCGGTACCGTCCACATACCAGATGATCTGGTCCTCATACCATTCAAAGGCGTAATCGTGAAAATCCTCAGACGAGTCGAATCCAAGATCGTACATAAATTCGTGATTGCCCTTGCTGTCGGTAAAGTAGTTGAACTGTACCATTGTGGGATCCTTACCGAGAATTTCAACGTCGATCTCGTCCCACGGATTTTTGTCGGAGGGACCCGTATAGGTGAAAAACGAGGAAACAACGCCGTCGTTCTTGATTGCCTTCATGCGGACCTCATACCGTCCGTATCCGTAAAAAGCCTTGCTTCTGAATTCGCCGCCCGAATACGGAACACCCTTTTGCGGAACAGTGTCCTTGTCAATCGTAAGCTTCATGATCCCGTCCTCGAAGCTGACGTTTTTCTTTCGCCATGTGACGTTGAACATACTTCCGTTGCTCCACCCGTCCGAGCACTCAAAACCGTCGGGCTGTCCGTTGGTAAAGACTGCATAAACGTGACCCTCGGGAACTTCTTCCTGCGGCTGGGTGGTGATTTCGGGAGCCGCTTCGGTCGTGGTGGTGTCGGTTGTTTCCTGCGACGGAGTTTCCGTCGTGCTGCACGCGGTCAGCAGCGAGGCTGTCAAAAGCAATGCGATGATTTTTTTCTGAAATTTCATGGGAAAACTCCTCCTTGTTTTGATATTTATTGATAAGATTATAACATCTGACGCAATATAATGATATAAAAATTTTGTTGTTTATATCGAAATAATGTTTATGTTGTTGCTTTATGATTTTGACAAAAACCACAACAAAATAACAGACGCATTTTGGGAAATAAGATAAGATAATTAGGATAGGATCGGTGTGATCCCCAAAAATGAAATAATGAAAGGCGGAAACAGAATGAATTTAAAGGAAAAAGGGTTCTATAAAGGAGTGAATTTAGGCGGCTGGCTTTCGCAGTGCGATTACAGCGAGGAACATCTCGACGGATTCATTACCGAAAAGGATCTTTCGATCATTTCCTCGTGGGGCATGGATCATGTGCGGATCCCTCTGGATTATAACGTGCTTGAGACGGACGCGGGTACATATCTCGAAAGCGGCTTCGCACGGATCGACCGCGCGTTGGAATGGTGCGGGAAAAACGGCCTGAATACCATACTCGACCTTCATAAAACGGCGGGTTTTTCCTTCGATTCGGGGGAAAGGGAAGAGGGATTTTTTGAAAGCGAGGCTTTACAGCGCCGTTTTTTAGCGTTATGGGAGGAAATTGCCCGGCGTTACGGATCGCGTTCCCGCACGGTTGCCTTTGAGCTTCTGAACGAGGTGACCGATCAGAAATATATTGAGCAATGGAATAAGATCGCGCATGAGTGTATCCGGAGAATCCGCGTTCACGCTCCGGAAACTTTGATCTTTGTGGGGAGCTATTGGAACAACAGCGCCGAAGCGGTAAAGGATCTTGCGCCGCCCTTTGATGAAAACGTCGTATATAATATGCATTGCTATGAGCCTTTAAAGTTCACGCATCAGGGCGCGAGCTGGACGGATAAGATCGATCCGAACGAGCATGTGGGATTTGACGAATCGGGGATCACGCACGCGTATTTTGAAGCGCTTTTTTCCTCCGCGGTCGAAGCGGCGAAAAAGAATCGTACCGTACTGTACTGCGGCGAATACGGGGTGATTGAAAACTGTTCCGTCGAGGATACGCTGAAATGGTTCCGGACGATCCATGAAGTGTTCGAGAAGCTGGAAATTTCTCGAAGCGTGTGGAGCTATAAGGAAATGAATTTCGGGCTTACCGACCCCCGTCTTGACGATGTTCGTGATGAATTGATTCGTTATCTGTAAAAAAATGATAAAAAAAATAAAATTCTGATATTTCGAATTCAAAATTTATGGTATACTGTATTTATAAATAAAATTGGGGCATTGGTTCGGTTTCAGCCGTTCCTGCCCGCAGAAAGGGAAATTGATTATGAAACTGAAAAAAGCACTTATTTCTGCGGCTGCGATCAGCGCTTCCGCCGCAATCTTCTCGCTTGGCGCTTCCGCTTATGATCTCGACAAGGATTTCAGAACGGGCTGGAGCATCAGCGTGACCGTTCCCGCGAGCGAATTCGAGGAGTTGACCAAGGATTCCGTTGTAACGATCACCTATACCGCCGACGCGTCGCTCGCCGATGTAGAAGGACAGGACTATTGGTGCATAAAGCCGATGATTAACGATGCGGGGTGGCCCTTTATTGATAGCCTTGTCGGCAGCGGAATCACCCTCTCCGAAGGCGGAGACAGCTATTCAGTGACTGTTGACGCAACGGAAATAAAATTTTCCGTTCCCGACGAGGAAACCGTTGAACATATCAAGACGGCGGGTCTTGCGTTTATGGGACACGGCATAGCGGTCGGATCGCTTACGGTTTCCAACAGTGAAACGCTTCCCGAACCCGCTCCGGCTGCTCCGGCGGAAACCGCTGCTGCGGCTCCTGCTCCCGCTGCGGGCGATGTGGCTGCCGCTAGCGATTCTTCTAAGGGCTCTCCCGACACCGGTATTGCGGACGTTGCCGCTGTTGCAGGTCTTGCAATTGTTGCGGGCGGTGCTGCTCTCATAGCGAAGAAGAGCAAGTAAGTTTTACATGAATCGAAAATAACAGATCGTGCTTTTGCGCGGTCTCAGACAACCGCAAAACCCCGGATTCACAATTGAATCCGGGGTTTCGGTTGTAGCTTTAGCCAAAATAAACCACCGCTTGAAGCGGTGGAATAAAAATCTTT
>CAYVZH010000066.1:0-9368 GCA_964456025.1 uncultured Ruminiclostridium sp. | reverse complement strand
GGCATTTAAAAACCGAATAAATCGGTTTTTAAATGGTTATTAGTATTATTACAGGAATCCGAAATCTTTTCCTTGTCATTATCAAAAGAACGAGTATTGGAGCCGCCATTGTCCGTCATCGCACAAGACGGCGACTGCTCTATGATTTTCGTAGACCCTTTTGTTCGTTCCGTCGGCTTCATATTCTCCGCCGATATACTCAAACGCAATACATTGGAAATAACATTTCTTCTCGTTTTGCCACAGGATCTCTAGCCGATAATCTTCCCAATTGACATTATCAATAACCAAACCGGCTTTATCGGTATAAACGATCAGACGATCGTCTATATCGTAAAAGCTAGCGGGTTGGAAAAGGTAAAAATCGACGGTTTCACTTATATAAGTATCACACATCAGAGCCTTATACTTGCTGTAAGTATCAATATCGCCGAATTCGTAAATGATATAGCTGCCGTCGGCGGAAAGCTCACAATGGGTCTCTCCATACTGTCTCACGAACATATCCATCAGCAGGATATTTTGGTCACAAAGGCGGCGAATCTCCGCTTCCATTGGCGATCCCTCAATAAAGAGATTGACTTCTTCCGCGGGAACGGCATAATCAAAATCAATAGAAGTCCTGTCCAAACGCCACTTTCCGTCCTCGCAGAGCATAGCTGTTACATATTCTTCGTCGTAGGCTTTTTTCATGCCATAGTCTGTTTCGACCCATATCCAGGACGCGCAGGTAAAGGAACACTCGTCGCCGTCTATCCGTTCGATCTCGGAAACGCCGTCTTCCCAGCTTTCCTCGGTAATTGTCGTAAAAATACTGTCGGAAGGAACCGCCAATTGATGATCCAGATTCACGATTCGTCCGTTTTCGGCTTTTTGGAAATAATCATTGACCAACTCTTCGGTATAGGTATCCTTCAGAAGCTCTTCGTATTTCTCGTAGGTGTCGATCTCTCCGAATTTGTAGATCAGGTATTTGCCGTCTGGGGTCGGTTCGCAGAAGGTCGCCGTATTTTTTCTTTTGTGAATGTCCTTGAGCCGGACAGCCTGTTCAAAAAGCTGATTGATCCTCGCTTCTAAAGCCGCTCTATCGCGTTCTTCGTCGTCGGGTTCCTGCTCCGAAATTTGCGTTTCTTCCGACAGGCTTTCGGGAGCGGCAGATTCCCGCTCCGAAGTTTGCGTTTCCTCCGATTGACTTTCGCTTTCGGAAACGGAAATCGTTTGAACGGGGGCGCTCGTTTCTTCCACCGGCTCGGCGGTGCTTTGCGTTACGGCGGTACTGTTTTCGACGGGTACACTTTTGCCGCACCCCGAAAGTGCGGCAAGTGTACTAAAAAGAAAAACAGGGAAAAGAAGAAATTTTTTTACTCTCATACTCGTTTTTTGCTCACAGGATCAAGCTGCACACCTTGTTGCAGTAATCCACGGGGTTTTCGATCGTCATTCCCTCGATCAGCATGGCCTGATCGTACAGGATCTCGGCGTAATCCGAAAGCTTTTCCTTGTCGTTGTCGCAAAGGAAGCGGAGCTTTTCAAAAATCGGGTGATTCGCGTTGATCTCGAGCACCTTGTCCGCTTTCGGCTTCGCGCCGCCCCCGTCGGGCATGGCACCGAGCACCTTTTCCATTTCAAGCGAAACATTGCTGTCGCTCGTGAGGCAGACGGGGTGCGAACGCAGCCGCGCGGAAACGCGGACGTCCGCGACGCGTCCCGCGAGGTGCTTTTTCATCTCGTCGAGCAGGTCTTTGTTCTGTTCCGCCTTTTCCTTTTTCTCCGCTTTTTCCTCCTCGCTCTCGAAATCCGCGTCGCTCGACTGTACCGACTTGAATTCCTTCCCGTCGTAATCGACCATCATCTGGAGCGCGAATTCGTCCACGTTATCGGTCAGGTAGAGGATCTCAAAGCCCTTTTCCTTTAACAGCTCCGTCTGCGGGAGGGTGTCGATCTTCGCGGTCGTTTCGCCGCTCGCGAAGTAGATGACGTTCTGATCCTCCTTCATGCGGGCGACGTATTCCTCTAAGGTGACGAGCTTCTTTTCGGAGGAGGAGTAGAACAGGAGCAGATCCTTCAGCAGGTCTTTGTTCATGCCGTATCCGCCGTACAGACCGAACTTGATCTGTAAGCCGAAGTTTTTCCAGAACTGCTCGTATTTTTCGCGGTCGTTGGTGAGCATTTTTTTCAGCTCGTTCTTGACCGTCCGCTCAATGCTCTTTTCGATCAGCTTGAGCTGGCGGTCGTGCTGGAGCATTTCTCGGGAAATGTTGAGGGAAAGATCCTCGCTGTCCACGAGTCCCTTGACAAAACTGAAATAATCGGGGAGGAGGTCGGCGCATTTCTCGGTAATGAGAACGCCGCTCGAATAAAGCTGTAAGCCCTTTTCATACTCGCGGGTGTAATAATCGAACGGCGCCTTCGAGGGGATAAACAGCAGTGCGTTATAGGTCGCCGTTCCTTCGGTCTTGGAATGAATGTGTACCATCGGGTCGGCGTAATCGAGGAATTTCTCCTTGTAGAATTCGTTATACTGCTCGTCGGTCAGCTCGCTCTTGCTCTTTTTCCAGATCGGAACCATGCTGTTGAGGGTCTCGAGCTCGACCGTCGTTTCATATTCGTTTTCCGTGCCCTCCTTGAGGTGCGAACGCTTGCAGTTCATGCGGATCGGATAGCGGATATAGTCGGAATATTTCTTGACCAGGCTCTTGATCTTATATTCCGCGAGGAAATCGTCGTAATCCTCTTCCTCGGTGTTGTCCATGATCTCGAGGGTGATCAATGTCCCGTAATCGGATTTGTCGCATTCGGTAATGCTGTACCCGTCCACGCCCTCGGATTCCCAGCGGTAGGCGGTTTCCTCGCCGTATTTCTTCGTTTCGACCGTGACCTTTTTTGCGACCATAAACGCCGAGTAGAAGCCGACGCCGAACTGCCCGATTACGTCCACCTCGTCCTTATCCGTTTCGGTATTTTCCTGCTTGAACTTAAACGAGCCGGACTGCGCGATCACGCCGAGATTGTTTTCAAGTTCGTCCTTTGTCATACCGATCCCGTTGTCGCGGACGGTCAGAACGCGCTTGTCCGAATCGACGGTTAAGAAGATCTCGAAATTCTCGCGGGTCAGCCCGAGGTTCTCCTGCATGGATTTAAAATAAAGCTTGTCCATCGCGTCGCTCGCGTTCGAGATCAGCTCGCGCAGAAAGATCTCCTTGTGCGTATAAATGGAATGGATCATCATATCGAGGAGCCGCTTCGACTCCGCTTTAAACTGTTTTTTTGCCATTTTCTATCGTCCTTTCTTTTCGGTTTTCTCTATAATTAGCACTCCTGTGTTTCGAGTGCTAATTCTATTATAACACTTTTTTTCGGAATGTCAAGGGAAATCGGAACGAAAATGCAAAAATATGATAACAAAATGAACATTGCGGGAAAAATGTGGACAAAACTTGACAAATCATTTTCGCCGCGATATACTGTAAATAGGAAAACCGGGTTGACTCGAGGAAAAGGAGTATCGAATGAAAAATTTTAAAGGCAAGCTTGCGCTTTTGGGAATCGCCGCCGCGTTGGCGGTCTGCGGCTGTTCGGCGGGCACTCCCGCAGAGTTTGAGGAAACGGACAGCGCGCCCTTGGCGGAGAACTTAGCGAATGAAATAAATTCCGAGCCCGAAGCGGCGGTTTACGAGACCTTCGCCGAGGCGGGAGCGGCAATGGGACTGGATTTATGGGATTTCGGTGTGGACGCGTCCGTTTATCGGAGCGAATACGAGGGCTGTGTGGTCTTACAGGCAGTGCCCGGCGCGGTGTATGAGGAAAGCGGAACGGTCGGGACGACCGCGATCCCACTCACGGCTTCGGGAAGCGGGATCCCGTTTTCGTGGGAGCGGGAGCTGCCCGTTGTGATCGGCGAAAAAATAAACGGTGTACAGGAAGGCGGACTGGTCGAAACGACCGTCATCGACCCCGACGGAGACGATTCCTTTTTTCAAAATATGCCCGGGATCGTGCCGGGAATGATCGGACCGATCATGCAGACGGTCATTGTTTCGGAGGACGAGACCGCGCGCGGGAAGGTCGCGGCCGAGTTTACGGCGGAGAGCGCGGGCGAATTCGCGGAGCGCGATTCGTATCAAAGCGAGCGGCTCGGTGCGGAGGTTACGGTCTATTACGAGCTTGTTTCCGAGAAAAATATGGAATTCCCGGTGGCGCTTGCTGTTTTTGACAAGGGGAACTGCACCTATATCTTGTCGTTTGAGTATGATCGGGACGCGGCGCTCTCCGATTTCACCAAGAGGGTGAAGGAGTTTACGGAGAATTTTAACGGGTAAAATAAAAGAGTAAGAAACGGCGGACGTTTCATACTGATTTCCGATTGAAAAGTGTACAAAAATCCAAGCAAAGGCTTGAATATATGCGGCTTTGCGCGGGACTTTTGTCTACACTTTTATCGGAAATCAGTATAAGGCGTTTCGCCGTTTTTGTTTTTGGGAAGGGGTGCGGACAAGCACGTTTTGCATAAAGCCCCTACTTATTCAGCAGATTGATAATATCCGCCAGACCCTTTTGCTGCCGCTCGGAAAGCTTTTTCAGCGCGGAAAAAAGCGACGGGTTAATTTCGATACGAGGGGAGACTTCCCTTATTTTCTCTTGATCCGACGACGGTGCGAACCGTGCAGGTTCGTCGGTAATTCCCGCGATATAATCAAGGCTCACGCCGTAATACTTCGCGTAATAAACCGCCGTATCGAGCGGGATCACGCGCTCTCCCGCTTCATAACGAATATATGTTTTTTTGGAAATATAGGCGATTCTTGCGCATTGAAGCTGTGTTAAATCGTGAAATTCCCGAAGCTCCTTCAATCTGTTCATGTTCGTAACGGCTCCTTTCGTTTGGAAAGCGGCTTCATAATGCGGTCTCCAGAAATATTTTACCAAAAATAGACCGAACGGGGTTGACAAGTTGGACTATATGGGGTATAATATGATGTAGACCGTTCGGTCTATCAAAAAATGAAACTGCGGTTCAATTGCAGAATATAGTCCGATCGGTCTATTGTAGTATGCGCGAAACGCGAGGAAAACAAAGGAGATTTTAAGATGAAGATTTTGAAAAGAATCGCCGCCGGTGTTCTTGCCGCAACCATTACGGTGGGATCGCTTACCGTCGGCGCAAGCGCGGCGAGCGCGAAAATGAAGCTTCGCACCGTTTCGATCGAGAAGATCGAGGGGGCGAGCGCAATTTATTCACTCGGCAACGGATACTATCACTATGAAAATTCTACCGATCCAAACCTTAAAACCGACATTGACGGGATTGTTTATATTGGTGAGAAGGAGATAGAAAACTGGCAGAAAACGGGGAAATTTTCATACCGGAAGGTAAAAACCGACCTTGACATGACAGATCTTCTGATTATCAACGGATTTAAGGAAACGGGAAATTATGCTCAATTGGCAAAATGCGACGCGAACAAAAAAGCAATTACGCGGTATATTGTCAAGTATGATGAAAACCACAAAATCACCACAGCTTATAAAAGAGAAAATTTTAGCTATTATCAGACACGACCCGACGGTTATTCGGTCGGCGCCGCATATGATAATGAAAAAAAGACGCTTACCTATACCGTTACAACGCCCAAGGGAAAAGACTATACTCAAAAACTGACCTATAAAGGAATGGGCAAGTATTACGGTATTCTTTCCGCAAATACCGGCACGGGGAAATATGTAGGATATATCCTTTGGCAAACCGATGACGGGATCGACTCATATGCCGAAAGCGGAAATGGTTATGTGAGAACGCAGGATTTTGCTACATATCAGTATAGTGTATATGGTATAAAAAAGGACGGAAAGCTTGACACCTTATATCGTTGGAAACCCGATAAAGACAAATATCTAAAAACAGGCTGCGTAGTTCGCAGTATGCGGAGCGTAGGAGAAAATTCCTACACATGGATGGAGCAAAATCCGCCGCTGACTCCTACCTTCATGATTTATTTGGCGGACAGCGATAAGATAATTCAGCTTATGGAAGAATTTACAAATGGAGACGGTATTGCATTCGGCGGAACATTTGGCGGTATAAGCGGAAAAATCTACAACGGAAGAGCTGTTGCAGAAGTGCTGCATTTTAATTACGATTCATCGACCTTTGAAAAGTCGGGATATGCGTTGATTGATTTAAACGAATCTTCCAAATATGGAGAAAGAGGTATTTCTTATGCTCTTTCCGGAGAATATCAATCCATGAGTACCGAGGACGGAAAAATTTATCTCGTGAAAAACGCAAAGGGAGAAAGGGGTTACATCAACAGAAAAGGGAAAGAGCTTGCATTCTTTGAATACGCAGGGTCATTTATCGGCGATTACGCGCCCGTCGTGAAAAACGGGAAAGCCTATCTGATCGACCGCAATATGAAGCAGGTTTCTGAAAAGATCGACGCGGACAGCGTCAGCACACTCGGCGAAGGCTTGTTCCGCGTAACAAAGGGCGATAAAGTGATGTTAATGACTTACAAAAAGTAACAGTTAAAAATCGGCGGATTTCCCTAAAAAGGAAACCCGCCGCCCTGCATGGACGCGGGAGCGGCGAGCCCGAAGCGAGCCGCAAAGCACTCCTGCCCCAAAACAAAAAGGAAAGACCCCTCGGAGGTCTTTCCTTTTTATGTATTTGTCAGATTCCGTGAATGTGCTTTTTCCAGTTCCCGAACAGATAGAACCCCACCGAGAGCATCGCCGACACGCCCCAGCCGACCGGCCACGACCACCACACGCCGTCCAGCCCCATGCCGAGCGGCCCCGAAAAGAGATACGCCAGCACCACCCTCAGGATCAGGTCGGTAAACGTCGTCACGACAAAACAGCCGACCGCGCCCGCCCCCTTCAGTACCGCGTCACAGTTCAGCTTCGCCGTCACCGAGAAGTAAAACGGCGCGACGATCGTTAAAAAGCCGCAGCCGATCACGACCGCCGCCGCGTCCTCGCTGTCCTTCATGAACGCGCGGATCAGCGGCTCGCGGAAGCCGAGATAAAGCGCCGTGATCGGGAGGGCGATCATCGCCGACATCACGAGCGAGGTCTTAAAGCCCTTTACGATCCGGTCGAGCTTTCCCGCGCCGGCGTTCTGCGCCGTAAACGCGGACATTCCGTTCGACATCGCCGCAACGCTCGTGATCACGAAGGTATTCAGCTTGATCGCCGTCGAATAGCCCGCCATCGCCGACGAGCCGTAGTCGTTGATGATCCGCTGGATAAAAAGATTCCCGACGGAAACGAAGCTTTGCTGTAAGATCGAGGGGATCGCGATCATGGCGATCTTTCCGAGCATTTCGGACGAGAACAGGCGAACCTCCTCCCGCTCCTCGCCGCGGTCGAGTTTTTTAATCCGCTGCAGCAGCGTAAGCAGCGCGAGAATTGCCGCCGCGCCCTGTGCCGCGAAGGTCGCCCAAGCCACGCCGGGGACACCCATGTTCAGCCCGACGACCGCCCCGAAGTCCAGAAGAATATTCCCGACCGACGAGCCGATCAGGAAGTAAAGCGGCGTTTTGGAGTCGCCGAGCGCGGCGAAAACGCCGTTGCAGACATTGTAAAACAGCAGGAAGGGCACGCCGTAAACGTAAATATCGAGATAGGCGCGCGCGTCTCCGAAAACGTTTTCGGGCGTTCCGAGAAGGCGGAGCAGATCCGCCGAAAAAAGCGCGCCGATCAGCGTCAGCAGAACGCTCAGCACCCCGACCGAGATCAGCGAGGTAAAAACCGCCGTCCGAAGCCGCGCGAAGCGCTTCCCGCCGAAAAGGTTCGAGACGACGACCGAACAGCCCGAGTTGCACCCGACCGCGAACGCCATAAACAGCATGGTGATCGGATAGCTCGCGCCGATCGCGGCAAGCGCGTTTTCACCGTTTTCGATAAAGTTTCCGGCGATCATGCTGTCCGCCATGTTGTAAAACTGCTGGAACGCGACGCTGATAAGAAGGGGGAGCGAATAGCGCCACAGAACGGAGGAGGGCTTCCCCTGCGTCATATCCTTATTCAAACGAAAACATCTCTTTTCACAAAATGATCGGCTTTTCCGTAAAGTCCAGCCCGCACGGACGCGGCTTTTCAAAGGCAAGCGCGTAAAGATCGCCCGCCTGCGCTTCGAGGAGGGCGGCGCGTTTTTGCTTTTGTCCCGCGTTCATCAGCGCTTTCAGCGAAGTGTCGATCGGGAGCGCGCAGTTCGCGGCGGAAAGGATCTCCTTCCCCCGCTCGTTCATACCGAGAATGTGGACGTAGGGCGGAAGCTCCGTCAGGTCGCTTTTCCGGATCCCGAGAAAGGCGGAAAGGAAAATGCGGCGGATCCTTGCCATGGTGTACCGCTTCGTTTTGGTGAGAAGCAGCAGCTCGGCGAGCGAGCCGGAAACGCGCGCGGCTTTGTAAATGCGGTTTTCAAGCCCCGCGAGAACGTTCGGGACTTTTAAAAGCTCCGCTTTGGACAGGGTGCGTATTTTCGCGAGAATCGCGGTCTCGAGCCTTGCGAGATCGGCGGTCTCTCCCGCGGGAAGCGGCGGGGCAAAGGCGGAAACGTCCTCTCCCGCGCGGATCTTCCGCCGCAGCAGGGACGCGCTCGCAAAGCCGTTCTGCGCCGTTTCGCCGTCATGGGAAGCGCCCTTGCGTGCGACGGTCACGGGGGTAAGCGCGCTCCCCGTTTCGTCCATCGCCTTCAGATATTCGACGGCAAGGGTATTGTTCGGCGTGGTCAGAACCTCGACCACGTCCTCGGTATAATATTTTTCAAGTGTTTTCTGGAGCGCGGCGGGGAAGGAGCTTCCGTTTTTCATGTAAAGGAAAAAGTCGTCGGTCTGCTGCGCGTAGAGAACCGCCGCTGCCGCCTCGTGGAGCGCGTCAATATCGCCGCTCTCGCTCCCGAAGCTTAACAGCTCGACGCAGCCGAGCGCGTTCAGAAGCCCGACCCCGCCGAGCGAGAATTGTTCGGCGCTCGCGAGCGAATACGCCACGGGAAGCTCGATCACGAGGTCGACCCCGTTTTTAAGCGCGGCTTCCGCGCGGCGGTACTTGTCAAAGATCGCCGCGTCTCCCCGCTGAGTAAAATTTCCGCTCATGACGGCGGCGATATGGGTCGCGCCGTACCGCTCGCGGGTCTGCTCAATGTGGTAGCGGTGCCCGTTGTGGAATGGGTTGTATTCGGCGATGATTCCGCAGATCTTCATGGCTTGGGCGCTCCTTCCTTTTTGGTCTGTATAAAAATTTCTTTGAAATTTCTTTTCGTTTTCGGCAAGACTTACGACCTGACAGCCGCAGGGTCGAGATTGGAAAGGATTGTGATGGGAAAAAGGATTCCAAAGGAAAAAGCCGACAGGACGTCGGAAGCG
>CAYVZH010000065.1:0-9575 GCA_964456025.1 uncultured Ruminiclostridium sp. | reverse complement strand
GTTTTGCGTAATCCTCGCTCATAGCGTCGTCAACAGCCTCGACAACGCTATGCAAAGTGATAACGCCAAGCAGCTTGTTGGAATTATCAAGCACCGGTATCGAGTTTTCGGAATAGTCCTTTAAGCGCTCTATGCAGTCGTCCACAAGCTCGTTCGCGTAAACATACGGGAACGTCGTCACGACAAGATCATCTAAATTTTCATCCTTGCGCGCAATAATAAGGTCTTTTAAATCGATCGCGCCGTAGAACTCGCCGCTTGAGTCCACCACGAAAAGAGTCGAGATGTTGTCGTTTTCTTTTGCCTGCGAGACCAACTCGTTCATCGCGCCCTTAATATCAAGATCATGCCTGATTACAATGCAGTTTGTCGTCATTTTGCTGCCGATCTCGTCCTCGTCGAACGACGCGATTAAACGGATTTCCTTTTTAATATCGGGCGACAAGGCGTCGATAAGCATTTCCCGTTTTTCCTTATCAAGCTCGTGCAGAACCGACGCGGCAGTATCCGTTTCAAGCTCGGCGATAACCCTTGAGGCTTTCTTCAAGGTCATTTCGGCGAGATATGCGCCTGCCTGCGCATCGTCCAAATGCTCCAAAACCGCCGAGAGCATTTCGGGAGAACAAACGCGGAATAACTTTTTGCGCTCGGTGTCGGAAAGCCGCGGAATCACCTCCGAAATGTCGTTCTCGTGGTAATCTTCAAGCTTTTGCAGCATCACTTTCGGAGTGTCGTTTCCGCGAATTATTTCCAGAATTTCTCCGCTGTAATCGGGTCTTGCGACCTCAAGCTCCGTTGTTGTGATTTTTTCCTCGTGCATAATAAACCCCCGTTTCGTTAAATTTGAATTCCAAATTTTTTGATAATTATCGAAAACGGGCAAAAAAATACCTCCGCTTACGAGAACAGAGGACGGCAAATTCAATTACGCACACAAAGAGTGTCCGAAAAGCAGCAAGCGTTTTCGGATTGTGCATATTGGTTTACCGTGCTTACTTCGCCCCGGTCCCGTACAACTATCGCCGCTTGTCACTTTTCGTCACCTCCCGCAAAATTATATATTTTAATTATATCACATTATGAGAAAAAAGTCAATAGCGCACCTCATTTTAGTTTTTCCAAAATTGCGGCGCTGCCGCGACGCAAAGGAGATCGACGTTGTTATAGAGGGAGACGGTAAGCTCTGTCCACTGGAGATCAAGAAAACAGCCGCACCGGACAAGAGAATCATCAAGACCTTTTCAGTGGTTTTGAAGACGGGTAACGAAATGTTGCCGCAAAAAAACAAACCGCCTTGTTAGCCTTAAATGGCTTTACAATGCGGTTTTTGGTCGGAGTGACAGGATTCGAACCTGCGGCCTCAACATCCCAAATGTCGCGCCCTACCAACTGGGCTACACCCCGACATTCCTTTTTTGCAGGAGCCGCCCGCGGCGCACACCCGCATAAAAATCCATTTCGTTTATTATACACTCCCCGCCCGCCCCCTGTCAATATGCGCGGAAAAAATTTCTTCTTTCTCCAATTTTTTTCGCTTAAACTGTTTACAAAATGTGCAAAATGTGTTATCATATTCATAGTTGCAGGAGCTTCGCACGGCGGAGCGACTGCGAAAAATAAAGGAGGTTGTTTCCAATGGCTAGAAAAAAACTCACAATGGACGGTAACAACGCCGCCGGTCACGTCTCATACGCGTTCACCGAAGTCGCGGCGATCTACCCCATTACCCCTTCTTCCGTTATGGCGGAGGTAACCGATTCCTGGGCAACGCAGGGAAGAAAGAATATCTTCGGACAGGAAGTTCAGGTTGTCGAAATGCAGTCCGAGGGCGGCGCGGCCGGCGCGGTTCACGGCTCTCTCGCGGCGGGCGCCTTAACGACGACTTATACCGCGTCACAGGGCCTGCTCCTGATGATCCCGAATATGTATAAAATCGCGGGTGAACTTCTCCCGAGCGTTATCCACGTTTCCGCCCGCGCGCTCGCGTCTCACGCGCTCTCGATCTTCGGCGATCACAGCGACGTATACGCCTGCCGCCAGACCGGCTACGCGATGCTCTGCTCGACCAACCCGCAGGAGGTTATGGACCTCGGCGCGGTCGCGCACCTTTCTACCTTAAAGGGGAGAGTACCGTTCCTCCATTTCTTCGACGGATTCAGAACCTCCCACGAGATCCAGAAAATCGAGGTCTGGGATTACGACACCCTCGCGAAGATGGTGAACATGGACGACGTCGCGGCATTCCGTGACCGCGCGCTCAACCCCGAGAAGCCCGTTCTTCACGGCACCGCGCAGAACCCCGACATCTTCTTCCAGGCGAGAGAAGCCTCCAACGGCTATTACAACGCGCTTCCCGAGATCGTTACCGAGTACATGAACAAGGTAAACGCCGAGATCGGTACGGATTACAAGCTCTTTAACTACTACGGCGCGCCCGACGCGGAGCACGTGATTGTCGCGATGGGATCGGTCAACGATACCATTGAAGAGACGATCGACTACCTCGTTTCGCAGGGCAAGAAGGTCGGCCTCGTAAAGGTTCGTCTCTACCGTCCGTTCTCCGTAAACGCTTTTGTGGACGCGATCCCCGCGACCGCGAAGCGCATTACCGTTCTCGACCGCACCAAGGAACCCGGCGCGATCGGCGAGCCGCTTTACCTCGACGTTGTCGCGGCGCTCCGTCAGGCGGGCAAGTTCACCGACGTCCCCGTATTCAGCGGACGCTACGGCCTCGGCTCGAAGGACTGCAACCCCGCGCAGATCATCGCGGTCTACAACAACACCGACAAGCCGCGCTTCACGATCGGTATTGAGGACGACGTTACCGGACTTTCCCTCCCGATCGGCGAGAATCCGAACACGACTCCCGAAGGCACGACCTGCTGCAAGTTCTGGGGTCTCGGCTCGGACGGTACCGTCGGCGCGAACAAGAACTCCATCAAGATCATCGGCGACCATACCGATATGTACGCACAGGCTTACTTCGCCTACGACTCGAAGAAGTCGGGCGGCGTTACGATCTCGCACCTGCGCTTCGGTAAGTCCCCGATCAAATCGACTTATTTCGTAAACAAGGCGAATTTCGTAGCCTGCCATAACCCCTCCTATATTGATAAATACGATATGGTGCAGGACGTTATCCCCGGCGGTTCGTTCTTACTGAACTGCCAGTGGTCGGTGGAAGAGCTTGACGAAAAGCTCCCCGCGCCGGTCAAGGCTTACATCGCAAAGAACAACATCAATTTCTATATCATCAACGCGATCAAGGTTGCGAAGGAGATCGGTCTCGGCAACAAGACCAACACCGTTTTACAGTCGGCGTTCTTCTCCATCGCGAACATTATCCCCGCGAACGACGCCATTGAATACATGAAGCAGGCGGCGTACAAATCCTTCTCGAAGAAGGGCGAGGACATCGTAAACATGAACTACGCGGCGATCGAAAAGGGCGCGGGCGAAGTCGTTAAGGTTGACGTTCCCGCTTCCTGGGCAAATGCCGAGGGCACGCTCCCCGTACACGTTGCGACGGGCGACAGAGCGGATCTCGTAGACTATGTAAACAAGATCCAGATCCCCGTAAACGCACAGCGCGGCGACAGTCTCCCCGTTTCGACCTTCGTCGGCATGGCGGACGGTACCTTCCCGCAGGGCTCGGCGGCGTACGAAAAGCGCGGAATCGCGGTTGACGTACCGCAGTGGATTCCCGAAAACTGCATTCAGTGCAACCAGTGCTCGATGGTATGCCCGCACGCGGTTATCCGTCCGTTCGTTCTGAACGACGAGGAAGCGGCAAAGGCTCCCGCGGGCATGAAGATGAAGGACGCGACCGGACTCGCCGGCTTTAAGTTCGCGATGGGCATTTCCGTACTCGACTGCACGGGCTGCGGCGTCTGCGCGAACGTATGTCCCGCGAAGAACAAGGCGCTCGAAATGAAGAGCCTCGATTCGCAGATGGACGAACAGCCGAAGTTCGACTACGCGATGACCCTTGCGGAGAAGCCCGAGGTTGCCGAAAAGTTCAAGGCGGCAAGCGTCAAGGGCTCGCAGTTCAAGCAGCCGCTCCTCGAATTCTCGGGCGCGTGCGCGGGCTGCGGCGAAACGCCTTACGCAAAGCTTGTAACTCAGCTCTTCGGCGACAGAATGTATATCGCGAACGCGACGGGCTGCTCGTCGATCTGGGGCGGTTCGGCTCCTTCGACGCCGTACACGGTCAACAAGGCGGGCAGAGGTCCTGCTTGGGGCAACTCCCTCTTCGAGGATAACGCGGAATACGGCTTAGGTATGTTCCTGGCGCAGGATACCCTCCGCGGCAGAGCGCAGGAAAAGCTCAGAGCGCTGGAAGCGGTTGCGGAAAAGCCCGAAATGAAGGAAAAGATCGCGAAGTACTTCGAGACGACGAACGACGGCGCGGCGAACCTTGAAGCGACGACCGACCTGATCGCGGCGCTGGAAGGCTGCGGCTGTGACAAGCCCGAAAAGGCGGAAGTGCTGAAGCTCAAGAACTACCTCTCGAAGAAGTCCAACTGGATCTTCGGCGGCGACGGCTGGGCATACGACATCGGTTACGGCGGCGTTGACCACGTACTCGCGAGCGGCAAGAACGTAAACGTATTCGTATTCGATACCGAGGTTTACTCGAACACGGGCGGACAGGCGTCGAAGGCGACCAATATCGGCGCGGTTGCGCAGTTCGCGGCGGGCGGCAAGAACGTAAAGAAGAAGGATCTCGCCGGAATCGCCATGAAGTACGGCTATGTATATGTTGCGCAGATCTCGATGGGCGCGGACATGAACCAGTGTATCAAGGCGATCTCCGAAGCGGAAGCGTATGACGGCCCTTCGCTCATCATCGCGTACGCACCCTGCATCAACCACGGCATCAAGGGCGGTCTGACGATCGCGCAGAAGGTTGAAAAGGAAGCCGTTCAGGCGGGCTACTGGCACTTATTCCGCTTTAACCCCGCGGCTCCCGAGGGAACGAATCCGTTCACACTCGACAGTAAGGCTCCGACCGGCGATTATAAGGAATTCATGATGCGTGAGGTTCGTTACAACTCGCTCATGCGCGCGAATCCCGACAGAGCGAATAAGCTCTTCGACATCGCCGTTGCAAACAGCAAGAAGAAATACGACGATCTGGTAGGTCTCGTTGACTACTACGCCGTAAAGTAAAATTTTAAAAGAATCACAAGCAAGAACAGCGCGTTTCTCTCGGGGGAATCCCTCGAAAAGACGCGCTGTCTTTTTGCCGCGAGCCGCGGCTCGTAATTCCGCCTTTGCTCCAAAAGCAAAAGAAAAAAGCCCTCCGAAGCGGATCGGAGGGCTTTTCCCTATATATCAAACCCGCAAGCGGGACGGAGCGTTCCCTCGTCAGGCAACAGCGTTAAACGTCAGCTCCCGATTTTTTTCGTCCAGCGTATTCGCCCAAAGGCTCATTTCCCGCCATTGCTCCTCCGTGATCATCAGATAGCTTTTCCCGTTCGGCATTTCGCGAATATCGCACTTCTCCGCGGGAAGCCACAGCTCCGTGTTCCCGGCGACCTTGATCCCTCCCGTGCTTTCGTCGGGAAGCGCGGCACAGATGTAGCCAAAATCCCCGTCGATATGCGGCGTACCGTCGATCTCGGCGGCAAGCAGCTCGCCCTCGGAATACTCTTCGCTGATCTTCATGAGATTTCTCGGGTCGGCAGAAAATTTCGCGACGTCGTTCGGATCGATCCAAAGGGGCAGGAAGGACATATCCGCGTCTATCCCGCTTCCCGGCAAAAACAGGGTAAACCCGCCCTTATTTTTGTAGATCGGCGCGTGCCAATTATCCACGCTGCACCCCGAATACCGTACATACCAGTTATACCCGTTCTCAAGACCTCTGGCAGCGCGGTATACCCCGGCGTCGTTGCCGATAAAGCGCTTTTCCGTAGGACTGACGTCTACAAACAGCTTATCAAGCTCGCCCTCCACATACGGGAAGCGGTATTCGACCGATCCGTTGTTAAAGACAAGCAACCCCTCCTCGACCGTATAGCCATCGAAAAATTCGGTATGAAACTCCCCCTCAAAGCCGTTTTTCATGGTAAAAATACGGAATTTCCCATCAAGGTATTCGAGCGCGTAAAAGCATTCCTCGTATTCGTCCATCTTCGTCAGGTCGGTAATGGTCGTCGAGCAGTAAGATGCCGAGCCGTCTTCAATGCGCTTCAGGAACAGCTCGAGCTGCGCGGGGGTGGAATACTGTCCGTTCCATAAAATATTCACGCCCTCATTTTCGCCGAGATTCGACAGGACGGAAAAATATTCCGCGCGAAGCCTATCGCCGTCCCGCTCCGACACCTTCAGCAGGTCGGAGATCGTGCAGACCGGGATAAAATTCCATGCCTGATAATCCGCGGGGAACCCGCGCCCGAAGGAGCTCAGGTCGATCCCCATTCCCCCGACGGTCGAGTGATAGTCCGACCAGATCCCCGCCTGTTGGATCGCCGTAGACGCGGCGAAATAGCCAAACTCGATGCCGTATCTCGTACCCTGACTCTCCCGCTCAAAGGAATAGGTCGAGAGACGTTCTCCGTCGTGCTGATAATACTTCCCCTTCACCGTCCCGTCCTCGTTTAAGCCGATGTACTGATAGCCGCGCCTGTCGGGAAGGTATGCGGTCGGAAGCTCCGCGATCACAAGCTCCGCCGTTTCCCCGTTCCGGTACGCGCGGAGGAAATTACAGACCTGCTCATACCCGACAAAGCCGAAATCGCTGTCGATCACGCCGCCGCAGGCGATGATCTCCTCCGCGGTCGTGTTCTCGTTCAACGCGACCTTCCCGTCCTCGGTATTGAGCCGGACGGTGTGATCCGGATTCGAGAGCGGGGTCATGTACAGCGCCTCGCGGTCGGAAAGGATCGCCTGTTCCTCCTCGGGGCTTTGATCGGTAATGCTGACCTCGGAAAGCGTCCCGCGAATCGTCCCCACACCGACGAGAATTGCAAACGCCGCCGCTGTCAGGAGCGAGATCCCCCCGACCGCCTTCCCGATCTTCTTAACCGGAATCCGTAATTTCGAGCGGTTATTTTTCAAGTTCTGAAGCGTTTCCTCAACAAATGCCGTGTTCGGAACCCGCTGTGCCGCCTGCGATTTATATTCCTCCAAATTCATAAAAAAAACCTCCTTCCAGCTCGTTTTTGAGCTTGTCCCTCCCCCGGGAAAGCTGTGCCTTTACCGTTCCCTCGCTCCGTCCGAGGATCGAGGCGATCTCCTTCACATGATACCCCTCGTAATAATAAAGGTGGATCACCACGCGGTACTTTTCGGGAAGCCGCATGACCGCGTCGTAGACCTCGGACGTTCCGCCGTTGATCCGAAGGGCGAATTCCTGCGGAGAAATATCGGCGTTTTCGCTTCGGTAGGTGCGTAAAACGACTTTGGCACAGTTGATCGTCGTGCGAATGAGCCATGCCTTTTCGTGTTCCTCCTCGCGGAAGCTCCCCCCGCCGCTCAGATATTTTAAAAGGCGGTAAAAAACCTCGCCGTATACGTCCTTCGCGTTTTCCTCTTTTCCGCCGCACCGCGCGAGCGCGAGACGGTAAACCGTCAGATAATGCTTGCGGTAGATCCGCTCAAGCGTTTCCTCTGTCCGATCCATTCCGTTTCCTCCTTTCCTAACCTCTTGAAAGACCTTTCACTTATAACTGCTTTGAGAAGGGCATTTGGTTGCAATCCAAAAAAAATTTTTGCAGGACTGCGCCGAAAGAAAATGACCCGCGAAGCTAAAGTTTTTCCTTTTCCTGCCGAAAATACAAATAAGTACCTTTTTCGGAAATGGAGGCGAAAAAATGATTCATAAACTTTCAAACTCCCCCAAAACGGAACAGCCCGCTTTGCAGCCCGACCGTTTTTCCCATAAACCCGCCAAGCAGCCGACGGCGGAAGAACTGAAACAAAATTTCGACCGCTTTGAAAGCCGCCATAAAATCGAAGCAAGGCAGCCCGCACGCCTGCAAAAAACCGAAAAAGACAAGGAAGCCAATGACCCAAACACTGCCCAAAAAGCGGCGGAGCAAAAACCCCCGACCCGGATCGGCTACAACCGCCCGAGCGGAAAAACCGACAAATACGGGAATTACATGATCCGTTCCACCGAAAAATCCACCATTTATATTGACCCCCGTTTTTACGACTCAATCGCCGACGATCCCGAGAAGATCAAGGAATATTCCGACGCGATCGGGAACATGAAAATGATCGACCGTATGCAGGAGCAGAAGGCGAAATCACAGGGGAAAACCATTGTTTCGCGCGGCTGGTACATCGACAAGGACGGCGGGATCCAGAGCTGGAGCATTGTAAAAACCGAGAAAAAGATCAAGAAAACGCAGCTCGAAAGTATGCGCGACCTTCAGCGAAAGCTCGACAAAAAGCGGGTCGCGCGGAAAAAATCCGAGAAAAAAGCCGCCGAAAAGCGGAGCGAGAAAAAGGAAGCGCTCCTGCGGCTCGAGGGGAAGAAAAAGGCGGCGGCGAAGGAGAGAATGAAGCGCAAGACCCGCCGCGGCACCATTACCGACCCGAACGATCTCGAGATCATGCGCAGAATGAGACAGAAAAACCCGAACGCGAAAAAGACCGTGACAACGATCGGGAGCGGGTTTTCCATGAAAATATAACAACAAAAACGACGAAACGACGTATTAGTAAAATACGTCGTTTCCTTTATAGCGAATCAGATCCAGCAGGGCTTCGATCTCCTTCCCCCGCGACGCAATCAGCTCTTCCGCGGCCATGACCAATTTACCTTGGCAAAAGAACATTTTTTTATATTTCCCCATGCCTATCATGAGCAAAAGCCAATCCACGACTTTTCCGTTCCCGTCAACGCAGTAGGTTTCATAATCGACTCCCTCACGAAGGGTATAATCGCCGTCCGTGATCGTGATTTTTAACTCTCCGTCGTAGGGTATCACATACACCTCATTCTCTTCTTTCATACGCTTCCTTTCACAAAAAAATGCGTGCAGCCGAAGCCACACGCACTATAAAGAATGCAAGCCTCGATTTTGTTACCACGCAAAATCGTTTTTCCATAAGTGACAGAAGCACCCTCACCTTGTGAAAACAGAAGCCCACACCTTTACCAAAAGTAAAGATGTATATACTCCTATCACTTTATTCATTGATAAGTAGAAATGGAAAAATTTAATTTTGCGTGGTGCTACCATTATAGCATACGATCGGGGAAAAGTCAATTGCTGTTTTTTGGAAAAATGCTTCCTTTAAATAAAAATACCGCCTTGAAAGGCTGCGCGAAATTTTTTTGCCACTTTGACCGACCAAAGTGGCGCAAAGTCGCCTCTCGTCGCTTCTCCTCAACTCTTTTTTCGTCTTTTGAAACTTGCGGGACGAAAAAAGCGGTCGGAGCAAGCGCCGAGAGGGGTTTTGAAAAAAGTCGGCAAATATTCAGAACAGCGACTATTCTCTGCGACTTTTTTCCCGTTCTCTGCCAAAACCGGAGCTTCCGCCGCTCTCGATTGACGGCAACGGGGGAAAACTGTATCTTTGTGCAGTACACTTGAGGACTGCACAGTTCAAACTTG
>CAYVZH010000064.1:0-10372 GCA_964456025.1 uncultured Ruminiclostridium sp. | reverse complement strand
CCGAAGGATTTGATTTGTGGATTTTATCCACAAATCAAATGGTTATTAGTATAAAATGGGAGAAAGGCGGCTGATCTTATGGGAAATCCCGCTGTGACAACGGCGATATGTCAATGCGCTTTCGGAGCGGCACCCGCGCCGCTTGCTGTAACGTCGCAAAGCACCGTGACCGGTCAGAATTTTCCGGTTGCGACGATCATGGATATGCCAAAGCCGCCCATGACTTTCGGAATGTGTTCCAATCCGGCAAATCCCGCGGTAGCGGTCGCGACCGCGGCGGCGCTCGGGGTGCTTACGCCTATGCCGTGTATTCCCGCGTGTGCCGCGCCGTGGGCTACGGGTTCACCGACGGTACTGGTCGAAGGGAAACCTGCGCTCAACAATTCGAGCAAATGCGTTTGCGTCTACGGCGGCGTGATTTCAATCAATATGACGCCCGCAATGACCGTTCGGATTCCGTGAGAAGGGGAAGCAAATGAACAAACTGAAACTGCTGTTTACGCTGCTGATGGGCGTACTGATCGTGTTTGAGGCACAGCGCGCGTATTTTATAAAGTCAGATATGCTGAACTATATTTACAGCAATATCGTCTTTACGGGATTGGCGGTGGAGACGCAGCAATATACCCGTCAGATAGAGTACGGACTCGAAAACGGGAAAAGCCTTGAAAATTTCTATCATATACAGATGATCCTTTCCGACGCGAAACGGTGCAGCTCCTACATAAACAGCGTGTATATCCTATCCGAGGATTGCCAATTGATGTATTCGTTTCAAGACGATGAAAATGTTACGGCACCGACCGCGGTAAGAATACCCGTTGGGGAAGATTTTTTTGCGGTTTATGAGGACGGTTTAAACGGATATTTTCTGTCCGTCGCGATCAGCGGGCATGGCGGCGTTGCCGCGGGGTATCTTACGCTCGGAATAAGCCATGCCATCACGGATAACGCGATCCTTGAATTCAACCGTGAAAACCGTATTCAGGCGTTCGTAATCGGCGCGCTGACCTTTCTCGCGGGCGTGGTGGCAATGATTCACTGCTGCCGAAGGGAAAAACGGATCATCGGGGACAGCACAAAAACCGTCTCGATCACGGTATGCGCGGGAGCGGCGATCGACGCGGCAATCACCCTGTTCAAGTTCTGGTCGACGATCGACAGCCTGATTCAGCAGTCGGTGAACAAAATAATCGTGACGCTCCAGAACGATCTCGATACCGTGACGGAGAAGGGGATCTCCGCCGGCAGGATATACGATCTCAACAGCTGGCTTTTTGAAAGCAGCCGGCAAGTCCCCTTTATTGAGAATCTGATCTATGACAAGAACTATAAAATTTCCGCGATCATTTCGGAGGAGTACATGAAGGAACAAGTGGTTCGGTACGGAATGATCCTCGTCGGGATCGTGGGCGTATGTGTTCTTGCCGGAACGATTCTGTTCCTGCTTGGTTTTTTTGCGGACAGGCTGAAAAATAAAGGATAGCGGTATGTTGATATTGAAGAAAAGCATTTTGCGGATATTGAACGAAAAGAAAATGAGAAACGCGTTCCTGATCAGAACGCTTGAACGCGAACCCGATACGGAGGCATATCTGTACAACGGCTCGGCGGCGGTTTATGAAAGCAGGTCGGGAAGCTGGCTGTTCGGCATTGAACATGGGGGAGATTTTACGAAGCTTCTGACTCTTCTGGGGAAACCCTTGAAGACATTTTACGTGAATACCGGCGAACCGTGGGGAGAAATTAAGTCCGTTCTGCGGGACGCGGAAATGCGGCCTTATATCCAGTATAATATCGGAGCGGATATGTTCAAAAGCGACCCGTCAGCGATCAATCCCGAGGTTGGGATCGTTCCCGTGGACAAAAGCTGGACGGATTTTATTCTGACCTTATATAAGAGCAAGGAATTCGGATATAAGGACTACATAGACGCGTGCATTGAGACGAATCCGGGATTCGGCGCGGTGCTTGACGGTGAGCGTGTGGGATACGTCCTGATCCACCTGAACGGCGAGATCGGCTCAATGGTAATCTCGGAAAAGGCGCGCGGAAAGGGCGTGGGCAGTACGCTGATGCAGCATATCACTCCCGTGTACGCGGCGCAGGCAAGCGTGGGCTGCGGGTTTGTGCTTCCCGAGAATAAAGGCTCCCGGCGAATGATGGAAAAATCGTGTTTTACGTCTCTTGACGAAAGGATTATGTGGGTCTATCGGCGGGGCAGCGAAAAGGAGTTAAAACAATGAGAGTTCAGAAATGGATTAAGAGGGCGGCCGCGGCTTTTTTGACGATCGCGGTGTGCATTGGAATGTGCGGCTGCGATACGCGGGTCGGACAAAGCGGAGAGCTTGTCAGCGTGCTTGAAACCGACCGCTTGGCAGGCGGCGTTATGCGTGCATACCTGCCGATAAAGCGAGAGGATGGCAGGAAATTTAAGATGGCGTGTGTGGACATTGATCCGTATCCCGAAACGTTTCGTATGATGTATTACGTGATCGAGAGCCTGAAGGCGGACGGCTGGATCAGTTATGACAGGCTTCCGTTTGATCCCGATTCGGACAGCGATACGAAGAAAATGCTGGATTGGCTTGCCGACAACGCCGTGAGCGAGTATATGGAATTCGACAGGGACGTGCATTATTATACGTCGGTGAGCTCCAAAGCGGAGATTCACGAAAGCCTGTGGAAGCATATCGAGGAGAAGAAAGACGTCGATCTGATCCTCACGCTGGGAACGTCGCCCTCGGCGATGATCCGGGAATTCGGTTTTGATATTCCCCTTCTGATGTACGCGGTTTCGGATCCGATCAGTTCGGGACTGATCGAATCGGCCGAGAATTCGGGAAATAAGAATTATTGGGCGCACGTAGATTCCTCTGCGTATTCGAGACAAATGCAGTATTATTATAACACCTTCTCGTTTCGGAATATCGGCTCGGTTTACGGCGATGAGATCGTTTCGGGAATGCCCGAATACCGTCGGACGGCGCAGGAGAACGGCTTTCGGATAACCGAATATCAACTTGACAGAGAAAACATGGACGAAGATCAATATTACGCGGAACTTCGTGCCGTTTACGAGAAGATGATCCGCGAGGACGGCGTTGACGCATACATTCTCAATACGGACGTGATTCCCGACGCACAGCAGGCGAGGGAGCTTATGCAGATTTTCTATGACGCCGATATTCCCGTGTTCGCGCAGGTCGGTTCTGCGTATGTCGCCGAGGGAGCCGCGCTGATGATCGTCGATCCGCGCGACGCGTCGGGGATCGCTCCGTTTGTTTCCAACATTATCGGCTCGGTGTTCAACGGCTCCGATCCCGGCGATCTGGAGCAGGTGTACGTAAGCTCTCCCTATCTTATGCTGAATCTGAACGTTGCCGACGAGATCAAGTACCGACCGTCCTTCGATATGCTGATCGCGTGCGAGAAGATCATTTACGGGAATTGACGGAGGGGTTGTGTGTTGAGAAAAATCAGCAAAAAAATATGGATCCTCGGAATGTTCACGGTATTTATTGCGGTGGCTATGCTGTTTGTTTCATGGCTGATCTACGCGGCGTTCGCGGATAACTACCGCGGTATCAAGCAGCAATATTACGCCGTCGTATCCGGGCAGATCATTGAGAATATTGAAAATTCCGTGAACAACGGAAAGCGGATCGAAAGCTTTTACGGTATTGATACCGTGCTGAGCGATATGCTGAAGCTGATTAGCACCGATCAAATTCCGGTCAACACGGCGATCACAGACGCGGACGGAGAAATACTGTATACGTCCTACGCGGCAAGCGGAAATAAAGCCGTATATAATGCCATGTTATCAGTCGGTGCGGTGCGCGATCATTTGACGCTCAATAACGACGGCGAAACGTATCGGGTTGTAAATTCGGGAGAATACGAGGTCATGATTCAGCCGATCCGCGGTGCGGAACAGACCCGGATCGGCTTCTTGGCATTGTTTTACCGTTCGGCAGATATTGAGGCGGAATTGATCCTTCAAAAGCAGAGAAGCGATTTCGCGACGATGATGTGCGCCGGTATTACGATCCTTTTTCTGATTGTCTATTTTTTGCTGCTCCCCCGAAAAATTGCGGAGGACTTTGAAGGCGGTTCGGAAGCCGAGAGAATCGGACATAAAATTCGTCAGAACAGACTGATGTTTCTTGTTCCTACCGCCGCGATCATGGCGGGTCTGTTGGTGCAGTGCGCCTTTTCCTATGATGAATACCGCCTGCGGTATAAGGAGGTCATGTTTGAGGGTGCGGAGGGGATTTCACGGTATATCGGAAGCGTTGTAAACGAGCTTAACGAAAAGGGCGTTCCTTATGAGCGAATGGACGGACTTGCGGAATATCTCGCGGGAAAAGTAGAGGAATCGCCGCTGCTGTGGAACGTAAGCGTCGTGAACGTTTACGCGGATACCGCTGATATTCTCGGACACACCGGGGAGTACAGCATATCCTTTCCGATCGGAGCCGCCAAGACATCGGACAATATGCACATCAACGTAGAAATATCCCGGGAATATATTGACAAAAATATGACGGATATGCTGCTTGTGTTTCTTGTGACATTCGCAGTGGCGCTTATCATGATATATGAGCTGCTCAAGCTTCCCGACGGTATTTTCACAAGAATTTCCAAAAGCTTTAAAGCCTCCCGAAAAACACAGGCGGGTCTGGTTGCCCTCGCGGTTCGGCTTGGCGCGTTCGCCGCGTACACGGGAATGTATGTCGGACTTCCGTTTTCAAGCGTCCTGATCAAACAGTGGAATCAATCCGTATTCGGCTTGTCCGTGACATTCCTGTCCTCCCTGCCTATGACAGCGGAGCTGCTGGCGACTGTGCTTTGCTCGCTGATCCTTCTTCCGGTTTATCGGCGGACGAATGTGAAGGCAGTACTGACGGTCTCCGCGCTTATCACCACTGCGGCAAATATCCTGTGTTTTTTCGCGGATTCGCCCGAGATGCTGATCCTTTACCGATTTATATCCGGTACGGGCTTTGCGGGGATCAAGTATTCCTTGAACACGGTCGTTTCGGAGGGGGCGGTCACCGATGCGGATACGACAAATAATCTCGCGGGGCTGAACGCGGGGCTTCTCGGCGGGATCACCTGCGGCGGAACACTCGGCGCCGTCACTGCGGGCGCCGCGGGTGTGAGGACATCGTATCTGATCGCGGGAATATTTATGACGGCGTTTCTGATAACCGTATTGGCGCTTATGCCGTGGAACTTAATTTTCGAGAATATGAGCGGGGAACAGGTGAGCGCGGAAAGTGAGAAAAAAACCGGAATGATCTCAGCGATCCTCGATCCCGCAATCCTTCACTATATGCTGCTGGCGGCGATCCCTTTGAATTTCGGTCTGATGTTCATCTCCGCTTTTTTCCCGAGTCTTGTGGCCTCGCTTGGACTTCCCGGGGTCACGACCTCGTACGGCTATCTTATCAATGGACTGATCGGGATTTATCTGGGTCCCGGACTCCTGAACGCGCTCTCCAAAAAAATCAGCAAGGCGGCATGTGTCATTGCTGCCTTGCTGATGGGTGCGTTGTCTGTTCTGATTTTGAATATCCCGCTGCCGTCGGCGGCGGTTTTGATGAGCGTTGCGGTGCTCGGACTTTTTGACGGTTTCGGAACGCCTGCGGCAAGCGATTATTATGTGAACCTTCCCGCGGTAAAGCATATGGGCGCGAATCGCGGGCTGTCCGTGCTGAACGTCGTCGGAAGCGTAGCTCAAACCTTTTCACCGGTGCTGTATTCCTTGATCCTGGTCAGCGGTTCCGGAGGAATGGGTATTGTTGGAATGGTGTTCCTGCTTTGTGCGGTGCTGTTTGGCGTCACCTTAAAATTTGTAAGAAAAGATAAAGGGATCGACCGAAGTTGATCGGCAGTTTTTCATCGTGGGACTGATCTGAAAGTCAAGATCCTTATTCAAACTGCTTCGCGCAGGCTTTCAGACGGGAAATTACGTCGATTTGCTGAGGGCAGGCATTTTCACATTGACCGCACTCAATACAGTCGGAAGCCTTGCCCTTATTGGTTGTCGCGATGGTGTACTCCCGTCTGCCGCGAAATTCTGCATTGCCCCTTTGCCGATTTGCTACGGAAAATATCTCCGGGATCGGAATATTCCTCGGACACCCGTCGGTACAGTAATGGCAGGCGGTGCAGGGGATAGACTGATCCCCGTTCAGTATGCTTTGCGCTTTGAGAATAACTGCTTGTTCCGCGTCACTCAACGGTTTGAAATCCTTCATATAAGAGATGTTATCCTTCATCTGCCCGATATTGGACATACCGGAAAGCACCGTGATGATCCCGTCCAGCGACGCGGCAAAACGGATCGCCCAGGACGCGCAGGAGGCATTTGGATCGGCAGTCTCGAAAAGCTTCTTGACGTCGGGAATCGGATCGGCAAGAGCGCCGCCTTTTACCGGTTCCATTATGGTAATGGATTTGCCGTGACGTCTGGCGATCTCATAGCATTCCCGGGACGCAACGCCGGGATTTTCCCAGTCGGCATAGTTGATCTGAAGCTGTACGAAATCCACGTCGGGGTGATCGGTCAGCAGCTCCTCCAAAAGCGCCGGGTCGGCATGAAAAGAGAATCCGTAATACTTGATCAGACCCTTTTCTTTCTGCTCCTTTACAAAATCCCAGATGTGATACTCGTCATACTTTTTGTAATTGTTGCGCTGCAATGCGTGAAGCAGATAATAGTCAAAATAACCCGCGCCGGTACGCTCCAGGCTGGTATAAAACTGCTGCTTGGCGCTTTTCTCATCGTTGGCGCCCATCCATGCGCACAGCTTGGTGCACAGGGTAAAGCTCTCGCGGGGATAGCGGTCAACAAGCGCCGCTTTTGCCGCCTTTTCCGACTCTCCGTTGTCATACACATACGCGGTGTCGAAGTAGGTAAGCCCCGCGTCCATAAACAAGTCTACCATTTGCTTCATTTGTTCAATATCAATCTTTTCGCCCTTTTTCGGCAGGCGCATAAGCCCGAAACCCAGCTTCGGTGTGTTTTCTCCAAAATAACGTTCCATATCTTCCTCCTGTAATTGAACCGAATAATATCTTGATAATTTTTATTATACTGCATTATCATAGAAAAGTCAAATTGACCCAATTATGAATTAAAAAAATGCTAAGGTGTCAGGAAATAAAAATATACAGAAGTCCCAAAGCAGCCAGATAGCAGACGTTAAACACCGTAAATACCAGAATATATTTTTTCGATGAGCTGTCCTTTGTTCCGGCATAAAATTTATAGGTGATCAGGCTTGCCATTGACGCGATCAGCGTTCCGAGCCCGCCGAGATTCGTGCCGATAATGAGCGCGCTTGCGTTGTCCGAAAGCCCCGAAAGCAGTATCGCCGCGGGAACGTTGCTGATGACTTGTGACAGCAGCACGGAGATCCCGACCTCGCTGCCTTGGAATATGCGCTGTAAAGCTTCGGAAAGCGCCGAGATCGAGCCGAGATTGCCCACAAAAATAAAGAAAAACACAAACGTCAGCAGCAGGGAATAGTCGGCTTGCAGAAACAGCTTTCTGTCCACAATCAGCACCGCCGCCGCAACGATCAAAAGCAATATTTTATCGTCCAGAATACGCAGGATCGTCAACATATTGACGGCGAAAAGGATCACGAATAAGATCGGCTTGAGCCGTCCCTGTATCTTTGCCGTGCCGCTTGGTTTTTCGGTTTGAAGCTTTGGCAGGAACACAAAAACCGAACCTATCAGCATTGCCAGTGATAACGCGGAATAGGGGAAGATGATCCCGAAAAATTCCGAGATCGACAGGTTAAATTTCGAGTACAGATACAAATTCTGCGGATTGCCCATTGGCGTGAGCATACTGCCGAGATTCGCCGCGGCGGTTTCTAGAACCAACAGAATGATTTCCGCGCGTGCTTTTTTCTCACCCGATATTTTCTCGAACATCAGCAGCGTAAACGGAACGATCGTTACGAGCGTAACGTCGTTGGTCAGCAGCATGCTCATGAAAAAGCTCAGCAGTACAAGCACCAGACCGACCGTTTTTATGCTGCGGAATTTTTTCAGCAGCGCCTCGCAGATGACCGTAAACGCGCCTGTCTGCCGAATTCCCGCGACGACCAGCATTAAGCAGAATAAAAGGATCAGCACCCGCAGATCGACATATCCCGCGTATGCCGCGGACGGCGGCACGATAAAGCAAGAGATCGCCGCCAATATGCCCGATATGCAAAGTACGGCTTCCTTTTTGAAAAAAGCAACGATGTTTTTCAATGTGGATCAACTCCCGACGATGTCATTGTCAAATGCCATTATATCACGAATGAAGGCTTTTTTCAATATATGCCGGACTATCATAGATAAAAAAGGTTAATTTCCATTCGTTATTTTCCTTAATGGCATTACACCTGATTTGCTGATGAATCAGCGGACCGCTGCAATCTACTACTCCGCCAAAATGCCACATAAATTCGCAGTCTGATTCGGACTGGCTTACGATTTCGATATAGGATGGGTGATAAAATGGATTGGTAGACCAAACCGGCGTCCTCATATCGACCCATATAATCCCGTCCTCATCTTTTATGAATGTCTGTCGGGGCCTATCTTCCGTGCCATAGAAAAGACGGTTCGCGCACTCTTCCGTATATGTTTGCTCATACAAATTTTTAATATCTTGTATGGTGTTAAAATACTCTGAACGGACTCTGGCGTGCAATATATCATCGCTGCTATAATTAAATTCCTGTTCAGGATCAATAAATTCAAACGGAATCACATATGCGGTATCGAAGCACAGAACGTTTCGGTTCATCAGCAGGACAATTTCATCTTCCGGCGAAGCGCCTTTCGGCGGCGGAGCAGTGATCGCGTCGAAGTTTGCAAACGCTTCTTTGGTCGTTAAAACTTCTCTCCAGTTCTCCTGAACAACGACTTCGTCCCAAAGTCGGTTTTCAACGCTTTTCTCGATGATGCTTTCGACATCGTCGGATTCGTCGGAAGGGACGGCTTGATTTTCCTTCGGTTCTCGCGTTTCCGTCAGTGAAGCATTCGTTGCCGTCTCCGCCTTGCTTTGCGGCGTTGTGACCTCTGTTTGTTTCTTTGTGCTTTCCGTTTGAGAAACCGTTGTTTCGGTTTCGGAGAACGGCGTTTCCGATTCATTCGCTTGACCGGAACAGGCGGAAAAGCATAATGTCAATGATAAGGTCAGCGCCCATTTTTTGAATTTCATTGCATTCTCCTTCTGAGTTCACAAAATTCCACCGCCCGAAAATCCCAGGCCGCAATTCCTTACTTCATAAATACAAATGACTTGAATTCAAAAAGGTATCGGGTTCGGAAGGATTCTCCCGACCAGTCGTGCGGATACTCCGTATCGACCTTAAAGAATACGCTGTGTCTGCCGGTGACCGCCTTGACCGTGCCGGTAATCACGCTGCTGTCCCTGCCGATTTTGATTTGTCCGATCTCTTCGCCGTTTTCGCCGTCGATCATCACATGAAGGATACTGTCGCAGCCCATACCGCTGACATTGACGGAAAGCTGCATGGTTTTGCTTCCGAAATCCTCGCCGAAATCAAAATATTTATAGCCGATCACACAGTTTTCGGTAATTTCCGTAATCACGCGCTCAAAAACGTTCTTTTCCGTAACGGTTGCTCCGCCCTTTAAAACGCAGGCGATCTCGGCGAGCGTTATTTTATAAGGATCAAGCGAATCCTCAAAGCCCAGCGAAGTCATCTCCACGGGCGGAATCGTTCCGTCCGGGAGGATTTCTATTTTTTCAACGCAGCCTCTGCGCGACATGATCGTGCCGTTTGTCATGCGGTGATAGAAAATATACCATTGCCCGTTTATTTGAGCAATCGAGCCGTGATCGTTTCCGCCCGGATAATCAACCCCGTTGTCAACAATATATCCCCTGTATGTAAAAGGACCGGTCGGTTTATCCGAAGTTGCGTAAGCGAGCCTGCTGCCGCGCTTGGGTGAATAGATCAGATAATAGGTGCTGCCGATTTTTCTTGGCGAGCACGCCTCGAAAAACAAGGTTTCGGGTTCGGTAAAACCGCCCTTTTCGGTCGGTTCACAGGGAATGACATGCTCGATACAGCTTCCGTCAACGACCTCGTACATATTTTCGCCGTTTATCTCCGCCATAAAGGAGCGTTCAAAGCCGCAGTATATGTAGACCTTACCGTCGTGATCGACCAGTACGCCCGGGTCGATGAACCAGCCGTTGCAGCAGATTTCATCGGGGATCGTGTATTTGTATTTGGACAGAAGCCGAAAGGGACCTTCGGGTTTATCGCTGACGGCAACGCACCCGACAGAGTTTATGATATAGGCGTACAGATAATAT
>CAYVZH010000063.1:0-10566 GCA_964456025.1 uncultured Ruminiclostridium sp. | reverse complement strand
AGGCTCTGCGCGTGAACAACGGCTATATGAAAATTATGGGCTATACGCCGGAGGATTTCAACGAGGAAAACATAAACGTCTGGGATAAAATGGAGCCGGAGGACGCCGAGCGTTCGCGCAGCGCGTGTCTTGAAGCGCTGCGGACGGACGAGGCTGTCCACGCGGTGGTTCGCCGATATGACAAAAACGGCAGTCTGAGGTATCTGGACGGCGTTCACAGAAGGCTTGGCGGAACGTATGAAAATCCGATCCTCTGTATCGCGTTCAACGACGTCACGAATCAGCGCGAAAACGAGCGGAGGCTTCAGCTTGCCTACGACGAGATCGAGGAGATCATCAACGCCACGGATTCCGTCATCGCCGACAGGGATCTTGAAAACGGCACTGTTTTCAGCGTCGGCGACCTTTCGGATTACAATGTCGATATGAAGAGCATCGCCGATCCGAAAAAAGGCTATGAAAATTACAACGTTACCGTTCACCCCGACGACCGCAAGGCGGCGAGAGAGTTCAGCGGCATACGCAAGGCGGGAAAATTTTCCAAGGAGCTGCGTATTTTCAACTTTAAGGATAACCGTTATTATTGGTGGAGATTTACCACCGTCCACTCGGTGAACGACGCGGGCGAGATCACCCGAACGCTGAGCGTCGCAAGCAATATCGACACGGAAAAGCGCGCGCGGCTGGAGCTTGAACAGGAGCGCGGTCACGTCGACGAGGTCATGAACAAGCTCGGCGCGGGAATTCTCACCGTTGAGATATACGGCGAGCGCAAGGCGCATATCATTTTCAGCAACGACAGCTTCTGGAGGATCATCGGCGTTGAGAAAACCGACGACCTTTCCTTCTTCGACAGAATCTATTCCGGCGTTGACAAGGAAGGGCTTCGGAAAATAGAGGAAACCGTAAAAATCGGAGAAAAATCGAACATCTTCTATCGGGTAACGCGGCAGAACGGCGAAAACGCCATTCTCGATCTGTCGGTGGGTCTTACGAGCGTCGATGAAAGCCGCCGCGTCTATATGGTGATCGTATCCGACGTTACCGCGCAGTATACCGACCGTCTGAAATTCGAGGCGATCGTCCGCAACTTCCACGACGGGCTTGCGCTCATTCAGACAAGCGAAAAGGGCGTTGAGATCACCTACGCGAACGAGAAATTCTATAATGTGCTGGACGTTGCGCCCGACAACACCGAGCGGGTGGGCAAGATTATCAAGGAGGTTATGGAATCCGGCGCACAGACGGAGGACGTGTGCATCATGCGCGGCAGTGCGATCCATACCGTGCGCCTTCACGTGGACGAGATCGACAATCCGGGCGTGGGCGTTACAAGCTGTATCGTCGCGGCAAGCGATGTCACGCTTGCCCGCGCGGAGTCGAAAAACCGTATCGCCGAGCGCACCGCGAACGCGGACGCGGGGCTTTACGACCAGGTGGAAGAGATCAATTACGCTTCCCGCACCTCAAGGCTTACATATTTTCGCCGCGACCCCGACCGCGCCGCCGCCGCGAAGCCCGCTTCGATCGACGACGTAATAAACGGCTGGGGCAGAAAATACGTCGCGGAGAAGGATTTTGACGCGTTTGCGGACTTTATAAACGCCCCCGCCGACAATCCCGACTTTACGGATTCGTACTGCGTTGTTGACGTTCTGGACGTGGAAGGAGACGGGGAGTATCACAGCCTCGGAATGGTTCTGGTGCGTCTGACCGGCGACGTATGTATGCTGTTTATTCGCGACAGAGCGCGCGTGGACGATTCCGTGACCCTCAATCAGGTGGCGGAGACCTACCGCCTTTACGGTCTGGTCGCGGAGCTTACGCACACCACGGTAATCGAGATCGATCACATTGAGAAAAAAACCGCCTGCTCGCCGTCGATCAGCGAATACTATACCGGCGACCTCACCTACGGCGACGTTTCAAACGATGCGACCTCCAAGCAGGGGCCTATCGTCCATCCCGACGATCTGGAAAGATACGCGCAATTTATGGGCGACATCTACCACTCGGATCAGCCGCTGTCGGTGACTGTCCGTATGAAAATGGCGGACGGCTCGTTCAAGTGGAACAAGCTTACCATATCCGTTTCAAGAAGCAAGGACGGCAGAGTGCTGACCTCCTTAAGCACGATCAATCTCGTTCACGACGAGGTGATCGCGCAGGAGAAGGCGCGGCGGGCCGACGAGCTTCTTCGCCGCACGGTTTCGCATATCCCAATGGGTGTTTCCGTTTACAAGCCGGAAAAAACTGAGCTTGTGACGCTGTATAAAAGTGATTTTATGGATACGCTCTTCGGCGGCGAGAACGAGGCTTTGGAAAGCTATAACGCGGCGGTCCTCAGATTCCTTACGGAGAACACCTTCGGCGAAGGAAGCACGGAGGGCAGCAAGGTAACGCGGCTTCAACGCGCGAACGGCGAGGAAATGTGGGTAAACACGCATTATCGCGTCATAAACGACGGCGGCTCGATCACGGCCTATGTTGCGGTCTCCGACGTGACGGAACAGATAGAAAGCCGCCGCCGCGAAGAGGCTCGTGAGGAGACGTACCGTATGGTACTGAACGACACGGGTACGATGGTGTTCGATTACAATCCCGCTGCGGACAGGTTCAAGTTCCTGATCCACTCGGGCGACAGCGAGCTTCAGACGGTGGAAAAGATCACCGATCATATCCAGATGTTTGCGATGGTTCCGCCCGAGGATCGCGAGGTATTTCTCGGAACGCTTCTGAAGCTCGCGAAAACCGCGGGCGAGGAGAAAGTTGTCATTCACGTTGCGATCGGCGGATATCCGCGGCGTTATAAGGTATTATACAAAAGCATTCCGGACGAAAGCGGAAAAATTTACAAGGTTGTCGGAATGGCGCAGGACGTCGAGGACGAGGAAACGCGCCTTGAAAACGTTCAGGCAAAAGCGATGTACGACACGCTTTGCGTGGATATCTTCAACAAGCAGACCACCGAGGCGCAGATACGCGCCGAGCTTGAACGCAGCACGGGCGGCGTTCTGATGATGGTTGACGTGGACGATTTCAAGAGCATAAACGACACGCTCGGGCATATGTTCGGCGACGAGTTCCTGAAAAAATTCGCGTCGACCGTGAAGTCGGAGTTCCGCGAGTCGGATATTGTCGGGCGTTACGGCGGCGACGAATTCTTCGTGTTTATGCCTCACGCGACAGCCGCGCTCGCCGAGAAAAAGGCGAATCGACTGCTGGAAAGGATCTTCCGGATCGAGGTTCCGCTGAAGGACGGCGTCAAGAGCAGTATCGGCATAGCGTCCGTTTCTCCCGCGAACCGCGAATATAAGCGCCTGCTCAAGCAGGCGGACAGTGCGCTGTATCAGGCGAAAAACCTCGGCAAAAACTGCGTCGTGGTATTTGACGGCGCGACGATGAGCGAGGAATCCTACCGCACGACCGAGGCGGCGGATCACGGCAGAAAAAAGGTCGCGCAAAGCTCCAACCCGGACACCGCGGCGTCGATCATCATGCGCGTATTCAGCGCGCTTTACTCCAGCGCCGACGTTTCGGATGGCATCAACAGTATGCTCGCGTTTATCGGCAAGACGTTTGACGTAAGCCGCGCGTATATCTTCGAGGACACCGACGACGGGCTTTATTGCTGCAACACGTTCGAGTGGTGCGGCGAGGGCGTTTCGTCGGAGAAGGAGTCGCTTTCGCGCGTTTCTTACGAGGAGGATCTCGGCGGAAATTATCTTGATAATATGGACGACGACGGGATATTCTATTGTCACGATATCAACGAGCTTAGCGACGTTCAGCGCGATATTCTGGCGCGGCAGGGGATAAAATCCGTATTGCAGTGCGCTATTTACGACAACGGCAAATACAAGGGCTTCGTGGGCTTTGACGAGTGCCGCAGCAACCGCTTCTGGACGCAGGATCAGATAGATTCCCTTGTGCTTATTTCCAAGGTGCTGTCGATCTTCCTTGTGATGTACCGCACGCGGACGGACGCGGAAAACAGCGCGCTCAGCCTGAGATCTGTTCTCGACAATCTTCCGCAGATGCTTTTCATCGCGGACGGAGAAACGCTTGAGATCCTGTACTGCAACAGGCCCGCAGAGGAATACTTCGGCAATACCGGGCTTGGGCCGCACTGCTTTGAGCAGATCTGCGGCGGAGATCCCGACGAGCGCTGCCCCGTAAAGCAGCTCCGCAAAACCGGCAGCTTCGAGATCTTCAGCCCGATCCTGAACAAAACGATAACCGGTCAAGCGACCGAGGTAAAGTGGAAGGGCAAAAAAGCGTTCCTTGTAAATTGCTGCGGTTGAGATTGTTCATAATTCAATAAGGAATTATGAACTGTCTGAAAAGCAGCAAGTAGTGAAGTACTTCTTTGAAAACATCAGGGGTACGCCGCATTGCATAACGGCGTACCCCCTACTATTATTTTTTTGATAAGTCCGTATTTCTTACGGCGTCCCTGACCTTCAGGACAAACGTGGGAGATACCGAAAGCTCGTCTATTCCCATACGCAGGAAGGTTTCGGTCAGCGTGGTATCCGCCGCAAGCTCTCCGCATATTCCGATCCACGCGCCGTGCTTGTGCGCGTTTTCCGCGCTCATTCTGATCAGCGTCAGAATTGCTTCATGGTGCGTGTCCACAAACTGCTCGATGTCGGAATTTTGTCTGTCGCAGGCAAGTGTGTACTGCGTGAGGTCGTTTGTGCCCACGCTGAAAAAGTCCACCATTTGAGCGAGCTTGTCGCTGATGATCGCCGCCGCGGGAGTCTCTATCATAATGCCAAGCTCAACGCTTTCGGAGTATTCTGCGGACTGCGCTTTCAGCTCTGCTTTGACCTCGCCGCATATTTCAAGAATTTTTTCAAGCTCGGAAACGCCGGTTATCATCGGGAACATGATTCCCAGATTTCCATAGACCGAAGCTCTGTAAAGCGCCCTTAACTGGGTCTTGAACACCTCGGGACGGGTCAGGCATATCCTGATTGCACGGTATCCCAGCGCGGGATTTTCCTCTTTTTTGAGGTTGAAATAATCCACCTGCTTATCCGCGCCGATGTCAAGAGTGCGGATAATGACCTTTTTGCCCGCCATGCTTTCCAGCACCTTTTTGTACGCCGTAAACTGCTGTTCCTCGGTGGGGTAGTCGGAGCTTTCAAGATACAGGAATTCGCTGCGGAAAAGTCCGATACCGCCCGCGTCGTTCAGCAGGACTGCCCCGATATTGTCAACGCTGCCGATATTGGCGTAAATGTTGATCCTCCTGCCGTCAATTGTGACGTTCTCCTTGCCCTTCAGCTCTTGTAAAAGGTGTTTTTTCTCCTCGTCCTCGGACTGCTTTTTCATCAGTCTTTCGCGGGTCTCGACGTCGGGACTTACGAAAATTTCTCCCGTAAAGCCGTCAACGATCGCTTCGTCACCGTCCTTGATGTTTTGCAGGAATTCGTCCCCCGCGCCGATAATTGCGGGAATATTCATATTTCTCGCCAGAATGGCGGTGTGGGAATTCGACGAACCGTGTGCCGTCACGAACGCCAGAACCTTGTCCTTGTCAAGAGCGACAGTCTCGCTTGGCGCGAGGTCGGAAGCGCAGATGATGACCTTTTCGTCCGAAGAATCGCCCTTTAAGATTTCACCCGTCAGGTTGCCGATGATCCTGTTTGAAATATCCCGAACGTCCGCCGCGCGGGCTTTCATATAGGCGTCGTCCATATTGGAAAACATCTCCGCAAAATTGTCCGCGGTAACCGCGACCGCGTACTCCGCGTTGACATTCTGGGTCTCGATGATATTGTTGACAGAGTCGTTGTAATCCTCATCGTCCAGCATCATCTGATGTATTTCAAAAATAGCGGCGTTGGCTTCGCCGACCTCTTTTAATGCCTTCTGATAGATCTCGCCGAGCTGTTCTACGGAAGCGGCTTTCGCCTCCTCAAAGCGGTTTTTTTCACTTTCGGTATCTTCAACGCGAACGCGCCGGACCTCCGCGTCCTGTTTTTTGAAAACGGAAATTTTTCCGATCGCGATCGCTCCGTAAACGCCTTTTCCTGTGTATTTATCCATACTGCACACCTCCGTTTATAGGTAAGGCGGAGTAAATCTCCGCCTCAGCTTGTCGGAAAACCTCCCTTCGGTCGGCTTTTCGACAAGCTGTCGCCGATTTTTGGCTTTGCCAAAAATCAAAAATCGGTAAATTCCTTCGGAATTTCCTCGATTTTAAGGCTATGATCCGAATTTGAGGGGAAAACCTGATGTTTTCCCCTCAAACTCCCCTTTCTTCCGAAAAGACAAGCCGCAGACTTTTTCGACAGGCTGCTCTGCCTTACAGATGTTCCGATTTCAGCGTTTACTCGCCGAAGCCGCTTTCAAACATTGCCGCGATCTCGTCCAGTACAGCCTGCTCGTCCGCGCCGTTGCATACGATCTCAACCTCGTTGCCGCACTTTATGCAGGCCGACATGATCTGCATGGGAGCTTTCGCCTTGACCGTCTTGCCGTTTGCGTTGAGCGTTACCTCACAGTCGGGGTGCGCCTTAACCGCCTTTGCAAGCTCTCCCGCGGGACGCATGTGCATACCCTGTTCGTTTACAACCTTTACTGTTTTTGATACCATAATTATGCCTCCTTAATAAAATTGTATTTTAAAGTTTTTAAATACCCTAAGTTTATGCGTCGGTTCTTTTCTTTTTCAGAAGCGCAAGCATAAGCATACCGACGACAGAGCCCGCCGCGAGGGAAACCAGATACATTGCCCAGTTGCCGACGACCGCAAATACGAAGATACCGCCGTGAGGAGCCATCAGCGTGCAGCCGAACGCCATGGAAAGTCCGCCCGAAACAGCCGCGCCGATCAGGCACGAGGGGATCACTCTTAACGGATCGGAAGCCGCGTAGGGGATCGCGCCCTCGGTGATGAAGCTGAGACCCATGATGTAGTTTACTACGCCGTTCTTGCGTTCCTCCTCTGTCCACCTGTTCTTGAAGAATGTGGTGGACAGCGCAATTGCAATGGGAGGAACCATGCCGCCGATCATAACGGCCGCCATGATATCGTAGCTTCCCGAAGCGATCGCCGCTACGCCGAAAACATACGCCGCCTTGTTGAACGGCCCGCCCATGTCAATGGACATCATTCCGCCGAGGATACAGCCGAGAACGATCTTACTGCTGTTGCCCATGCTGTCCAAGAAGTTTGAAAGACCCGTGTTGATCATGCCCATAAGAGGATTTACCGCACACATGATAATTGCGATAACGCCCAGACCCGCAAGCGGATAGATCAGTACGGGCTTGATCCCGTTCAGCGCGTTCGGCATATTGTCGCAGAGCCTTTCAATGCCCAGCATGAGGAATCCGCCCGCGAAGCCCGCAAGCAGCGCGCCTAAAAACCCCGAAGGAACGTCGCCCGCAACGTTTACAAAGGTCGAGCCTGTTGTGGCGAGATAGCCGCCGACAAGTCCCACCAAAAAACCGGGACGGTCTGCAATGCTCTTACCGATATAACCCGCAAGGACAGGCACCATAAAGTTGAACGCAAAGCCGCCTATTGTCTTGAAGAACGCCGCCGCTGCTGTGTGCGTACCGAAATTTCCGTCCTGAGGCGCACCCGCGATACTGTCGATCAGGAACGCCAGCGCAATGAAGATGCCGCCCGCTACCGTGAACGGCAGCATATTGGAAACGCCGTTCATAAGGTGCTTATAGAGCTTTCTCCCGAAGCTTTCGCCCTCGTCGGAGGATTTTTCGGCCTTTGCGCCCGTGTGGTGATAAACGGGAGCGTCCCCCGCTTCCACACGGTTTATGAGCTCCTCGGGAATTTTTATCCCGTCCGAGACCTTTGTGATGATCACCTTTTTGCCGTCGAAACGAGCCATTTCAACGTTTTTGTCGGCGGCAACGATAATTCCGTCGCACGCCTCAATCTCCGCTTTGGTAAGTATATTTTTCGCGCCGCCCGAACCGTTTGTTTCGACCTTAATGGAAATGCCGAGCTTTTTGCCCGCCTTCTCAAGAGCCTCCGCAGCCATGTAGGTGTGGGCGATCCCGGTGGGACAGGCTGTTACCGCAAGTACCTTAATTTTCCCATCGTCTCCGCCCGCCGCCTTTTCCTGCGGCTCGTCGGGATATTTTTCCATTTCCATATCGTCGATAATTTTCAGGAAATCGTCCTTATCCTTTGCGGAAAGAAGTCTTGCCCGGAAATCCTCGTCCATTAAAACCGTCATAAGCCGCGCCAGTACGTCAAGGTGAACATCGCTTCCGCCCTCGGGAGCGGCGATCATAAACAGGATATTTGACGGCTCATCGTCCAGCGCCTCGTAATCAACGCCATCCGGAACGGTAATTGCCGCAAGCGAGGGAGCCTTTACGCCCTTATTTTTTGCGTGAGGTATGGCAATTCCCTCACCCACCGCCGTTGAGCCATGCTCCTCGCGGGCGATGATCCCGTTTTTGTACTCCTCTTTGTCGGAGATGTTTCCGCCCTTTACCTGCAAGTCCACAAGCAGATCAATCGCCTCGGATTTGCTTTTCGGAGCAGCGTTCAGCATGATACTTTCCTTTTTCAGTAAATCAACGATACGCATACAAATACCTCCTGTCGGATTTTGTTTAAATTAAAGCTGTTTCAGAAGCTCATCTATGAAAGCCTTTTCGGCGAGACCGTCCGAAAACGCCGTTGCGCCTCCCGCCGCCGTGCCAAGCTTTAAGGCGTACTCATAATCGCCCCGCTCCGAGCCTGCAATAAATCCCGCGACCATGGAATCCCCCGCGCCCACGGAATTTTTCACTGTACCCCTGCATACGCCGCAGATGTGCGTTTTCCCGTTCTCGTCAAGAAGCAGCGCGCCGTCTCCTGCCATGGAGACCAGCACGTTCCGCGCGCCCCTATCCTTCAGCTTTTGCGCGTATTCCGCGATTTCCCCGTTTGTTTTCAGCGTTACACCGAACATCTCGCCAAGCTCGTGATTGTTGGGTTTGATCAGGAACGGCTTGTATTTCAGCACATTCATGAGCAGGTCTTTGGTCGCGTCCACAACGGCTTTGATGTTTTTATTTTGCAGGCGTTCCAGAATTTTCTCGTAAATATCCGCGGGAATGCTGTCGGGAATACTTCCCGCAAGTACGATCGTATCGCCGTCGGAAAGGCCGTCCAGCTTTTCAAAAAGCGCGCCGAGCGCCTTTTCGTCAATTTTCGGCCCCTGACCGTTCAGCTCCGTTTCGCATTCCGATTTTATCTTTACGTTTATCCGCGAAAAGCCGCTTTCCAAGTGAACAAAATCGGTTTCAACGCCCTTTTCGGCAACGCCCCTTTCGATCGCGTCCCCCGTAAAACCCGCAACAAATCCCAGCGCCTTGGACTTTACCCCAAGCTCGCTTAAAACCATGGAAACGTTGATCCCTTTTCCGCCGAAATAAATTTTCTCGCTTTTTGAGCGGTTTACCCCGCCCACCGAAATTTCGTCGGTGTGTACAACGTAATCCACGGCGGGATTGAATGTCACCGTATATATCATTATAAAACCTCCTTTACAGACGTTTCCGAAAGATATTTTTTATCGGGAACCTTATCGGTGATGATTCGGCCCCGATTCAGCTCTGAAAATTTAACGGGAAAAATTTTTCCGAATTTTGAGTGATCGCCGAGAATAAAAACCTCTTTGCTCCGCGACACAGCCATGGTTTTTACGGACGCCTCGTTTTTATCGGGAGTGGACAGTCCGCCTTTTACAGATATGCCGTTCACGCCCATAAAGCATTTTGTGAAATTGTAGTGCATGAGGGTTATCGCGGCCTCCGAGCCGACGATCGCTTCCGTGGAGGCCTTGACCTCTCCCGCGAGGATTATGACCTTGAAGCCTCTTTGTGCAAGTTTTTTGGCGTTTATGAAAGCATTTGTCACAAATGTGACGGATTTTGACGGAATATATTCGATCATCTTTTCGGTGGTAGTGCCCGCGTCAATGTAAACAAAGTCTCCGTCCTCGATCAAAGAAGCGGCATATCGCGCGATCGCTTCCTTTTCGGCGGCAAACATTCCCGCCTTTTCCTCAACGTTGGGTTCGGCGGCGGTGACGCTTTCATCGGCAGCCGCAATTGCGCCGCCCCGAACCTTTACCAGAAGCCCCTTTTCGTCCAGCAGGCTAAGGTCTCTGCGCACCGTTGATTCCGACGCGTTCAGAAGTTCGCACAGCTCACCGAGTTCCGCATTTTTGTTTTTATTGACCGTTCCGAGAATAATTGAATGTCTTTCCTCCGTAAGCATTCCGGCGCCCCCTATGATTCGATTTGAAGTGTTTTGATTTATCTTGACGTAATTATATCACGGATTGTTTAAAATTGCAATAGATTTCTGTCAAAATCTTTCAAAACGATTCATTTTTGTATGTTTAAACATTTGAGTGTGTCTTTTTTGTATATTTTAACCAAATCACGCTGTATTATTAAAGTATAGCATAACCATCATAATTTATTACAGACGGCTTAATACGCCGTCGAAATAATGACCGCAGCTTATCGTTATAATACTAATAACCATTTAAAAACCGAATAAATCGGTTTTTAAATGCCCTG
>CAYVZH010000062.1:0-10771 GCA_964456025.1 uncultured Ruminiclostridium sp. | reverse complement strand
TTTTTCAAACCCGTCGTATTTTTCGTAGAAAAATACAATCCTCACATAGGAAAGGAAAGATCATATTTATGAAAAAGAAAAGCCTGCTGCGCAGTATTCTGACGTCGTCCATGGGCGTGTTGGCGGCGGCTCTGATCGTCGTTTGTATCGTCTTTGCGGCAAATGTCCATATTCAGTATACGAATTCCATAAAATCCGATCTGTACCACACGGTCGCCGCGGAATCCGCGAGAATGGACGCCTGGTTCACGCAGCATACAACGATCGCCGAGGGCTTCTCGCAGGCGGCGGTTCATGACGATCTGCACGGAGACGCTTTACAGCAGTATATGCTCGAAGTCGTTCACCCCTGCTCGTCGAGTATCATGAACGGCTATCTCGCCTGGGAAACCGATACCGTGGGAATGGTGTGCAGCGTTTTTCCCGTCGGAGAGAATTATGTCGCGCAGTCCCGCGGGTGGTATCAGACCGCAAAATCGACCAAGAAGATCGTTATTACCGACCCGTATATCGACGCGATCACGGGAAAGATCGTCATCACGATCGCAAGTCCGGTGCTGTCGGATAACAACACGGTTCTGGGCGTATGCGGGCTTGATATCGAGATCACGGAGCTTATTTCGCTTTCTCAGGAGATGAAGGCGGATACGAACGGCTACGCGGTGCTGGTTGACGGCTCCGATAATATCGTCGCTCACTCACAGAATCCCGACTATTCCCACAGGCTGCAAGGAACGGAAGAGATTGTTACAAAGCTGACCGACATTGACCCGATTTACAACGAAGTCCTCGCCGCGGCGGGGAGCGCCGACGTTGTCTCGGGACAGGGCTATGACGGGACAATGCGGTACTTCCCCGTTGTTCCGATCGGCGATACGGGCTGGAAGGTGCTGTATGCCGCCGATTACGGCGAAGCGATGTCGCAGCTCAACAACGTGATCCTGCTCGCGGTGATCGTATCGCTTGCGGCAATGATCTGCGGCGTGCTCTTCTTCTGCCTGAAGTTCACGAAAAGGCTCAAGCCGCTGTCCGACATTGAACGCATTGTCGGGAATATGTCGAACGGCGTTCTCGAACACACCTATCCCAAAGCCGAAAACGACGAGATCGGTATGATCTGCAAATCGCTCAACATGACGAATATGGCGCTGAAGTCCTACATTAACGAGATCGAAAGGATCCTCGCGAATATGGCGGACGGGAATTTCGTATACGACAGCTCGGTGCAGTTCGTGGGAGAATTTACGGCAATGGAACAGTCGATCCGCCACATCTGCGAAGCCATGCATTGCACCTTTGAACAGCTCGGCACCGTTTCAGATCAGATCGCCAACGGTTCGCAAAGCGTATCCGCGGGAGCGTCGGAGCTTGCCGTCGCGGTCGCGGACGAAACCAGGCTGATCGGTGAGGTTCACACAAATCTCGAGGACATTAACAAGCGGGTTTCCCAGTCCGCCGAAAACGCCTTTGACGTAAAAGCGAGAGCGATCAAGGCGACCGATACTGTCAACGCCGGAAACGAGAAAATGCAGGAGCTTCTCGACATTATGAAGAACATTTCCCGCTATGCCACCGAGATCGTCAAAATGAATTCCACCATTGAGGACATCGCACTCCAGACGAATATCCTCGCGCTGAACGCCTCGGTTGAGGCGGCGAGAGCGGGCGCCGCGGGAAAAGGCTTTGCCGTTGTCGCGGAGGAGGTACGTACCCTCGCCTCAAAATCGCGCGATGCTTCAAATTCGACTGCGGCGCTGATCGGTCAGACCGTAAAGACCATTGAAAGCGGTATGGCTTCGGCGAGCGCGACCGCGGAAATGTTAGGCGAGGTCGTGCTTGAAACAAGCTCGATCAGTAATTCCGTTTCCGAGATCGCGGACGTTTCCGAGGAACAGAAAACCATGCTTGCCGAGATCGTCGCAAAGCTCGGCGAGGTAGAATCGGTAATCGGAACGACCTCCTCCACCGCGCAGAGTGCCGCGACGGCAAACGAAGAGCTGGACGGTCAGGTCGCCGTGCTGAAAAACAATCTGGAGCGGTACAAATAATTAAATTCTGACTGCCGAGAAAGAATGATAAGAGAAAAAATAATGAGTTGGGTGTGCGACAGGAGGTCGCAAGGCAAGCGTTCCTAGCGCCGCACGGACGCGGCGCAAATCAAGACGCTTGCCACAGGCAGGAGAGGAAAGTATGATATATAAATCCGCGGCGTCGGTGCCCCGGAAAAAAGAAAAAAGAGAAAAACAAGAAAGGCTGCTTAATGCAGCCTTTCTTGTTTTCAGTCTGTTGAAAAAGTCTGTAATCTGTCTTTTCGGAAGGAAGGAAAGCTTGAAGGGAAACCATCAGGGTTTCCCTTCAAATCATGATCATAGCCTTAAAATCGAGGAAATTCCTTCGGAATTTCCCGATTTTTGATTTTTGGCAAAGCCAAAAATCGGCGTCAGCCTGTCGAAAATCCGACCAAAGGGAGGTTTTTCGACAAGCTGAAACAAGAAAGGCTGCTTAACTGCAGCCTTTCCTGTTTTATGAACCCTGACGGGTTTTTTCTTTTTAAGAAAGGATCGCGTGCTCGTCGTTCGCGTCGAACAGGTGGATCTTGTTCGGGTCGATCGCAAGCTTTACGACGTCCTGCGGACGGGCCGCGCAGCGCGGAGAAACTCTCGCGGTGATCGGAATACCCTCGCAGGTGAGGTACAGATACGTTTCCGCACCCATCATTTCGGTTACGTCTACGTTCGCCTCGATCATGCCGGTAGAAGCCGCCGAAAGGAACATTTCCTCGTCGTGAATGCTCTCCGGACGAATGCCGAGGATAACTTCCTTATCCACATAGTAGTTGAGCGCTTCCGCGTCCGCCTTCGCCGACGGGATCTCAACATAGAACTTTCTGCCGCGCGAGGTCTTGGTGTCCTCGGAGCCGAATTCTACGGTATACTTTCCGTTCATCATCAGAAGCTTCGCGTCGATGAAGTTCATCTGCGGTGTTCCGATAAAGCCCGCTACGAACTTGTTTACGGGGTTTTCGTAAAGGTTCATCGGGGAGTCGATCTGCTGGATATAACCGTCCTTCATAACGACGATACGGTCACCCATCGTCATAGCCTCGATCTGGTCATGGGTTACGTAAATGAACGTCGTACCTAATTTCTTATGAAGCTTGGAAAGCTCGGTTCTCATCTGCGCACGGAGCTTCGCGTCGAGGTTCGACAGAGGCTCGTCGAGTAAGAATACCTGCGGATCACGAACGATCGCACGTCCTAAGGCGACACGCTGACGCTGACCGCCGGATAACGCCTTCGGCTTTCTGTCGAGAAGGTGCGCGATGTCAAGGATCTTCGCCGCTTCGTCTACGAGCTTCTTGATCTCGTCCTTCGGAACTTTTCTGAGCTTTAAGCCGAACGCCATGTTCTCGAACACGGTCATGTGCGGATAAAGCGCGTAGTTCTGGAATACCATCGCGATGTCTCTGTCCTTCGGGGCAACGTCGTTTACCAGACGGTCGCCGATAAAGAGCTCGCCCTCGGAAATTTCCTCAAGACCCGCGATCATACGGAGGGTCGTAGACTTACCGCATCCGGAAGGTCCGACAAGGATAATAAATTCCTTATCCTTAATGTTCATGGAGAAATCCGATACCGCGACAACACCGCCGGGGTAACGTTTATATATGCCTCTGAGTGATAAACTAGCCATCCTGTGACCTCCTGTAAAGAAATATTTCTACTCCATTATCATACCAAAAATTCCGAAAAAATGTAAGTACCTATTTCACTAAATTTTGTTTCTGCGCTTTATGAAATATGCCTAAAGGGGTTAAAAAGGTACAAATTCCAATTGCCGTTTGTGGCTATTATGAACAAAAAAAAACCGATTTTTGGGTTATCCGGAATGATTTTCCGGACCGGCACTGAAAATTTTGTACATCTTGCTTACTGCGGGGACTAATTTTTGTTTAATTTATCACATATAATGCAGTATCACGGGAAAGGAATGAGTTGCCATGATGAAAAAGGGTCATTTTATAAAGCTGATCGTTTCACTCGCCGCCGTCGGCGCGGCAAGCACCGCGGTGATCTCCGCCCTGAACAGCGGAATTAAGGCGGAAAGCGCCGCCGACGCGGCGGAATATCTCGCAGCCTGCGGGCTTGAGGTCATTCCCGCGTCGGAAAAAGAGGTCACGATCCCGACCGAATTCGGCGCGGTCTACGAGCGCTATAACGCGCTTCAGAAAGCGCAGGGCTTCGATCTTTCGGCGCACAGGGGACACAGCGCCGTTTCGTACACCTTTACCGTCGTCGGAAGAGTCGATACCGAGGCGCACGTTCTCGTCTGTGACGGAAAAATCGTTGCGGGCGACGTGGCGAGTACGCGACTCGACGGGGAAATGACGGGGTTAAAGGGGGAGAGGGTTGAGGAAGAGGAATGAGAGAATATATTTTTCTCTCTGAATTCTATTAAATCACCCAGTTGATCGCCTTCATTCCGTTTGCCTCGAGGAACGCGTTGCATTTCGAGAACGGGCGCGAGCCGAAAAAGCCGTTGTGCGCCGAAAGGGGGCTCGGGTGCGCGCTTTGGAGAATGCAGTGCCGTGAGTTGGTGATCAGTTGGGTTTTCGCCCGCGCGTTCGCTCCCCAGAGGATAAAGACGACGGGCTTTTCACGCTCGTTCAGGATCGAAATGATCCGATCGGTAAAAATTTCCCAGCCCCGCCCGCGGTGGCTGTTCGCCTGTCCGCGCCGGACGGTGAGCGAGGTGTTGAGCAAAAGCACGCCCTGTCTCGCCCAAGGGATCAGACAGCCCGCCGTCGGGACGGGCACGCCGAGATCGGCGGCAAGCTCCTTATAAATATTCCTCAGAGAGGGCGGGAGATCGATCCCGTCCGGAACCGAAAACGCCAGCCCGTGCGCCTGCCCCGGCTCGTGATAGGGATCCTGCCCCAAAATCACCGCCTTGACGTCGCCGTAGGAGGTGTACTTTAACGCGTTAAAAATGTCAAACATATCGGGATAAACGGTAAAGCCGCCATATTCCGATTTTAAAAACGCCCGAAGCGCGAGATAATAGGGCTTCTGAAACTCCTCGCGCAGCAGCTCGTCCCACTCGTTCTGAAAAGTAATCATCGAAAAAAGCTCCGTTCTTTTTTATGTGCAGGCGTACCCTGCGGCTTACTTTGAGCGATCGCGTCCTTGCGATCGCCTTGGGTAAGCCGCTCCCGCGTCCTTGCGGGGCTTACTTTGAGCGATCGCGTCCTTGCGATCGCTTTGGGTAAGCCGCTCCCGCGTCCTTGCGGGGCTTACTTTGAGTGATCGCGTCCTTGCGGGGCTCATTCAAACGCGTTCAGCCGTTCATCAAAAAAAGCATATGTTTCGGGCGCCGCTTCGGAAAGCATGAGCGGACTCAGGAGATACTGCGCGCCCGCCGTCGCGAAAAACTCCGCCCGATCGCTTTCCGGGACAAGACACGCGACCAAAATCCCCTCCCGCTCCCGATCATAAACCGTGCGGAATTCCGCCGAATCGGAAAGCGCCGCGTTTGCCCGGTCATACGCGTGAAAAAGCTCGTGCAGCAGGACGTCGGGATAAAAGCTGTCGGTCGTGACGAAAACCGTCGTCTCCTGCGTCAGCCCGAGCGCCCCGACTTCGCCCCCTTCGGGAACGGGGAGCGGCCCGCAGGTCAGGTAAAGCGCCGTACAGCTGTCGGTCAGCGCCTTCGGCGCTTGCTCGAGCATTTGAAGATGGTACGCGGCGTTTTCCGCATCTACCTCGCCGCACTTATATACCTCGATCCCCCGATAGCTCCCGCAGTATTCACGGCTCAGAAAAAACCGTGTTTCATACCGCGTGATAAACCGTCCGAGAAGGATCCCGAGAATCCCCGCGAGAAAAACCGCAATCCCGTATTTTACCGTGCGAAACGGCGTTCGTTCGGTCATGTCCGATTCCCCCTTTCCGATAATGCCGCCGGATCACGCAATTGCAGAAAAATAAAGCCCCGCGAATACGCCCGTCGCGATCGAAAGCGCCCCGATAATCACCAAACAGAACACGAGCGCCCCGACCCCGAAAAAGGTCTTTTCTTTTACGGGCTTTTCCGCCGCGAATCCGACCGGCGGAGGTAAGAACGTCCCGCTCATCGGCGGAGCGCTGTGCGATTCGACAAATTCCCGGACGGGGGCGGACGCCGCCTCCGAAACAGGCTGTGCTTCCGAAACGGGAATTTCCTCCGCGGCGGAAACAGATTCCGACACGGGGGAGGCTTCCGCTGCGGGTGCCGCTTCCGTCGTAAAGGCAGGCTCCGAAACGGGATCGGTTTCCGGTACGGGAACAGCTTCCGGCGCGGGAGCGGGGGCGGGCTTTGTCAATCTGACCCCGCACTGGGTGCAGAAAGTCACCGAATCCTCCAGCTGTGCGCCGCAATTTTTACAAAATATCATGTTCAGACTTCCTTTCTTATGTGATCATACCATTCCTCGGTGAGGATCGTATTTTTCTCCGAAAAATACGACGGGTTTGAAAAATCGGAGATTTTTCAAACAAATTTTTTCCGAAAATACTCGAACAGGTACTGCTGTGCGATTCCTTTTTCCCCGACCGCGCATTCGGGCAGTCCGTTTTTATAGTATTCCGCCATGATCCGTTTTATCCAGACGTCCGACGGAAACGCCTCGGTCTTATGATAGGCGAAGAGCAGCACGCAGTCCGCGACCTTTTCCCCCACGCCGACGATCCTCCGAAGCATTGCCTTTCCCGTTTCGTAATCCGCCCGACCCACCTCGGACAAGTCCACCGTCCCGTCCGCGACCTTCCTCGCCGCGTCCATGATATACCGCGTCCGAAAGCCCGCGCGGATCGGCTCCAGCTCCGAAGGCTCCGCTTTCGCCAACCGCTCTGCGCTCGGGAATCCGTATCCCGCCGCGGTTGGTTCGCCAATCACAGCGATCGGCTTGCCATATGCCGCGATTGGCTTGCCATATGCCGCGATTGGCTTGCCAATCGCCATGCACAAGCGCTCGACGATCCCGCGGATACGAGGAATATTGTTGTTCTGCGAAAGAATAAAGCTGATGAGCGTTTCAAAAGGCTCCTGCCGCAAAATCCGAAGCCCCCGGTTTTCCGAAACAGCCCGCCGGAGAATTTCGTCCTCGGAAAAGCGGTTCAGGATCGCTTCGTAATCGGTTCCCGCGTCGAAATAATTCCGCCAGAAGCGTACCGCTTCCGGTAATTCCGATTCCTCCGCGTCCAGAAGCGTGATCCCGTCCGTTTCCTGCCGGATCCTTGCGGCGCGCGTTCCGACGGTCCCGCGGTAGATCACCTCGCCGCCGGCCGTTTCCTCCCTCTGCCAGCGGAAGCACTGCCCGCTTTCAAGCGTCCGCGCCAATGAAAGGCAGGGGATCTTTATGTAATAATTCACAAAATTACACCCAAATGAAAAAATTTTCAAAAAGTACTTGATTATTTTCCTTTATTATAATACAATTTAAGAAGAAATTCAACCGCGCGGGACTGAAAATTTTCTGAAAGTTCAATTTCGGGAAAATTCGCCGCGTCCCGAACAAGGCGAACGCCTGCAATGAAAAAGAAAAAAGGAAAACGAAAAAATGAGAGAAAGTATACTTACGATCCCGGTAAACGAGGTCTTCGAGCCGCGCTGCGGATGTCCGCTCTGCGCCATGCGCAATACCGTCGAGGAGCATATCTGCGAATACATCATGGGCGCGGCGATGATGGAGCCGGACGTGCGCATGGAAACGAACGAGCTCGGCTTCTGCCTGACCCATTTTGAAACGCTTTTACAGCAGAATAACCGCCTGTCGCTCGGGCTGATGCTCAACAGCTATCTCGAAAACGCGCGGAACACGATCTTCGAGAAAAAAGGACTTTTTTTCTCAAAAAACACAAAGGCGAAAAAGTCCGCCGAGATCGAACAGACCTGCTTTGTGTGCAGCAAGGTGGGCTGGGGCGTGGATCACATGCTTGAGACGGTCTTTACCATGTTCGTAAAAGACCCGAAGTTCAAAAACCTGTTCAAATCACAGGAATACATCTGCCTCCCGCACTATAATATGCTCATGCAGCTTGCACCGACGAAGCTTCAGAAGGGCGACCTCACGGAATTTACCGACGCGCTCGATGCCCTTTTAAAGGAATATGTCAAGCAGCTTAACAGCGACGTGAACGATTTCTGCAACAGCTTCGACTACCGCAACGCGGGAAAGCTCCACACGCCCGAAATGGAGCACGTCCGCACCTCGGTCGAACGCTCGATCGAATTTTTAACGGGACGGAAGCCGCGGACGAAATAACCCGCTTCTGCCCGAGAATTACATACAGCCGATTTTGTGAAATATTCCAAGAATCGGCTGTTTTTCCTTTTATTTTTGTGCAGGAATACAAAATACGGTGATTCCGAAAAATTTCTCCAGTTTTTTGTCACTTTTTCCCCCGCCATAACGTTTTACTTTATAGAAACCCAATTTTACGGGCGACGCCGCACGGTGTCGTCAAGAAAGGACGAAAAAATGAAATTTAAAAGACCCGCTTCGGCAATGCTTGCCGCGGCAATGCTCCTCTCCTCGACCGCGATCGTCTCCTACGCGGCGGAGGACGCGGAAATGAAGGCGGCGCTTACCGTCGCGAAGGAACGGATCGACATTCCCGAAACGTTTACCGAGTTTAACCATTATGTCCGGACAAATTACGGAAACAAGACCTATACGTTTAGCTGGTCGGCGCCCGACGGGAGCGGCGCGATCAACGCCGAGGTCTGCGGAAAGGTCATTACGAATTATACCTCGAACCGGGAGGACTTCGCCTTCGACATCATCGAATACGAGGACGGCGCGGTCGCCGCCGCGGAAAAACCGAAGCCCTATACCTTCGCAAAGCTCACCAAGGAGGAGCTGCTCCAGAAGGCAAAGACGGCGATCAAAAAGCTGAACCCGACGGTCGCGAAAAAGATCGCGGTCGATCCGGACGGCGTTCGGATCTCGCTTTACGGAAACGACGCTTATATTACGATCTATCGGGTCGAGAACGGCGTAAAGGTCGCGGGACAGAACGGGTCAATCTGCCTGAATAAAAATACCGGCGAGATGACGCGCTTTTACCTGAACTGGATCCCGGGAGCGGGATTTAAGGATTCCAAGGAGGCGATCAAGAAGTCGGCGGCGCAGGAGGGATTCCAAGCGGAATTCCCGGTCGAAATGCGCTATGTGGCGGAGTATGACTGGAAGACAAGGGAATATACCCCGCACCTCATCTTCCACCGCACCGAGTTCGGACAGATCGACGCGTTCACGGGGAAAAAGGCGACCTTCGAGGAAAGCTATGACTATTATGAGAACGGGGACGCCGAGGTGGCGCTGGACGATGACGATATGGATATAGCGGAAGCGAACCCCGCGACGGGTGCTGTAAGCTTTACCGAGCAGGAGATCGCGAAAATGGAGCTGGAGGATCAGCTGATCAAGCCCGACCAGAAGCTCGCGGAAATGATCAAATCGGGGATCTGGTCGATCCCGGAAAGCGCGGAGGTAAGCGATTACCATACTTACTTTGATTCCCGCGCGAACGCGTATATGCTGCGCGCTTCGCTCCGCGCGGACGCGCAGGTGTACCAAAGCATAGACGATATCCCCGAGCCGATCGAGGAGGACGACGACAAATCGGATACCGCATATCAGTCGGCTTATTACGGAAGCGTTACCTTTAACGCCGAAACCGGCGAGATCCTGTCCTTCTACGGAAGCGATACTTATGGAAAGAAAACGCTGAAATCCAAGAAGAAGGCGCAGCAGCTGATCGAGAAGTATTTTAAGGAGATCGCGGGCGATAAGGCGGAGGACTTCCCCATTGACGGCAAAACCGCGGACATGGGTATTGCCGATTTGGGCAAGAACGGAGAATTTACCGAAAATACCGTGATTGATACCATCAGCGCAAGCACACACCGCTATGTAAACGGGATCGTCTGCGATCCGGAAAGCGCTTCAATCTCGCTGGACGCGAGCGGGAGAGTCAGCAGTTACCGTCTCAACTATCTCGGTCTGGAATACCCGAAGCCCGAAAACATCTTAGAGACAAACGCGGTCTACAAAAAGTATTTCAATCAGATCAAGTACGAGCTTTTATACCGCGTTGCGTATAACAATCAGAAAAAGCGGGTCGAAACCGCGCTCGTTTATAATGCGGACGCGGAGCTGTATATCGACGCGTTCAGCGGGGCGCTCGTAAACGGGAACGGCGGAGCCAGACCCGTACAGAAACCCGATCATTATACCGATCTCGGCGACAATGACGAGCTTCGCGCGGCGGCGGAAAAGCTCGCGCTCTATAACATCACGCTCATGGACGAAAAGGGACGCCTGAACGCAGATAAGACGGTCACAAGGGAGGATTTCTCAAATCTCGTCCGTTCGATCGGCGTATATTACTACGAGCCGAGCGAAAACAGCCGGAAGACGCTTACGAGAAAGTACGCGGCGAAGATCCTGACGGAACAGTATTCCGATATTGCCGAGCTTCCCGGACTGTTCAGCAGCTCGTTCTCCGACGTTCCCACGGATGATAAATATGTCGGTTATATCGCGATCGCGGCGGCGAAGGGGTACATGAAGGGCAAAAACGGGAAGTTCCGCCCCTCGGCGAAGATGACCCGCGGCGAAGCGCTCATGCTGGTGTACGATTATCTTTCGCGGTGATGAGAGAATTTAAGAGAGATTTTAGAGAGAAATTTTATTACCGGGGGACTCCGTCCCCCGAACCCCCTGCTT
>CAYVZH010000061.1:0-12069 GCA_964456025.1 uncultured Ruminiclostridium sp. | reverse complement strand
CGAAGGATTTGATTTGTGGATTTTATCCACAAATCAAATGGTTATTAGTATAAGAACATGTTCCAATAGCGCATTTTTCGCGGTACTCGAAAACTGCACAAAATAAAGAAGACATAAAAAAATCGTTTTTCCAAAAAAAAGACGGAATTCCGTAATCATGCAGAGCAAAAAAAAATTCCCTGTAATATTGATTTTACGGCGTGCAATAATACTATTGCAAGGGCAAAAGGCTCTTGATACTGATTTTCGGCTAAAAGCATACCGAAAAAATCTGCGCAAAATCGCATAAATTTAAGATTTTACTTGATTTTTTCGACGCTTTTTAAGCGAAAATAAGTATGAAAACAATCCGATTTTGGAGGAACTTAAAATTATGTCTACGAATAAAAGCAAGAAGACAGCGTTAAACAACATCAAGATGCAGGCCGCGAGCGAAGTCGGCGTGCCGCTTAAGGACGGTTATAACGGCGATCTTACCGCAAAGCAGGTTGGATCTGTCGGTGGTCAGATGGTAAAGAAGATGGTGGAGAGCTACGAAAATTCCGCTAAGTAACAAGCTTACGGAATATCGCTCCGGTTCGTCGGAACCGGAATAAAGCAACCCTTCATTGTAGAAAGACCGCGCAGGAAACTGCGCGGTCTTTCCTTGCTTTTGCGGGAAGGTTGATTTTCCTTTTCCGATATGCTATAATACTAATAACCGTTTTTTAAATGCCCTGCCGCCTTACGGCAGGGCGAGGGATCGCAGATTGTATTGAACGGTAATAACCTGCGCCTATCGGCGCACCTTCGGCTTTGCCGAAGGATTTGATTTGTGGATTTTATCCACAAATCAAATGGTTATTAGTATAATGACAGTCGGGGTGATGAAAATGTCGGTAACGATCGCGCTGTGTGACGATGACGGGGAGCAGATCAGAAATCTTCGCGGAATGATCGGCGAATGGTCGTCGGACAAGCCGTTCGCGGTGAATATCATCGGCTACGAAAGCGCCGAGCAGTTTCTTTTTGAGTACGCGGATAACCCCTGCGATCTGCTGCTGCTCGACATTGAAATGCGGGGACTCAGCGGCATGGCGCTTGCGAAAAAGCTGCGAAGCGCGGGAGACCTGCTCCCGATCGCTTTTATCACGGGATATTCGGACTATATGTCGGAGGGGTACGACGTACAGGCGCTTCATTACCTGTTAAAGCCGATGGAAAAGGAACGGCTGTTCGCGGTGCTGGATCGTTACGTTGTCCGCCGCGAAAGCTCGGAGGAAATTCTGATTTCCGCCTCGGATAAAACCTTCCATATCGCCGCCGACAGTATCGTTTGTGTCGAGGCGTTCGGGCGGCGGACGCAGCTTCGTCTTTCGGACGGGAGCGTTCTGGACTGCGAAATGCCGATCGGACGTTTTGAGGGAATCCGCGGGCTGATTCACTGTCACCGCTCCTACCTTGTCCACCTCCGCCATATCCGCGCGATCTCGAAAACGGCGGTGTTTCTGGACGGCGGCGGAGAGATTCCCTTATCGCGGCGGCTTTATAACGAGGTGAGCAGGCAGTTTATCGCGTTTTATACAAAGGGGTAGGATAATGAATTATTTTTTTATTTTTGCAGGCATACTTGCGGCGGCAGTACTGCTTACGGCGGCGTTTTTCGCCGTGCGGCGAATGCTGTACGATATGATCGACCGGCGGATCGAGCGGTTCCAGAGTGAGCTGATCGAGAACCAGATCCGCGAAACAAGAAATATGTATCGGCAGGTTCGCGGTTGGCGGCACGATTACCGAAACCATATCCAGAACATGAAGATCCAGCTTTCGGAGAAGAATTACGCGGCGCTTGACCGCTATCTCGACCAGCTTGCGGACGATCTCAATACGGTGGATACCGTCATCAAAACGGGGAATGTCATGGCGGACGCGGTGCTGAACACCAAGCTGAATACCGCGGCGGGAATGTCGGTCCGTACGAACGTCAAGGCGGGCGTTCCCGAGGGGATCCCCCTGACCGACGTGGAGCTTTGCGCCGTGCTGGGGAATCTGCTGGACAACGCGCTGGAGGCATGTGAACGGCTCCCCGAACAGGAGCGATTTCTGCGCGTGTATATCGGGAACCTGAAAAATCAGTTTTACCTTTCGGTGCAGAATTCCGCGGGAGCCGTGAAAAAATCGGGCGGGAAGTATGTGACGACCAAGTCGGGCGATTCCCACGGCTACGGGATCTTCCGGATCGACCGCCTCACGAAAAAGTACGGCGGTTATGTCAACCGTCAGAACGAGGAAGGCGTTTTCGCCACCGAGATCATGATCCCGCTGAAAGCAAATTGACCGTTCGTGCAATATATCGACCGTTCGTGACAAAAATGACACGAACGGCGATTTTTATGTTATAGTGGGGAATGGAAAGGGGTGGTCATCATGGTGAAGGTCGCCAAGTGGGATAAGCAAAAAAAGAAGGAACAGCGGCGGAAGGCACGCGAGGAGATCCGCGGCATGAAATACGGGATCGTCTCGAACCTCCTGTTTATCATGCGGGAGCTTCATCGGTCGGATAAAAAGATGTTTTTCTGCTGCTTCCTGTTCGCGCTGAGCCTTTATGCCTCGAATCTTCTCGCAACCTATGTGGATAAGTATATTGTCGAGCTTGCGGTCGGGGGCTGGGATCAGGGGCTTCTGATCTTCTGCGTGATCTTGCTCGCGGGGCAGGCGCTCACCGCTCACATCAACGAACGGGTCGGCTCTTATCAGGGGTACGTCGGTTTTTCAAAATCCTGCGAGCATCTGATGGCGATGCTGATGAAAAAGAATATGTCCACCGACTACGAAAACAACGAGAAGTGCGCCAATAACGATATGCTCAACAAGGCGCGCAGCGGGGTCGACGTCGCGGGATTCAATACGCCGCTCAACATTCGGGGAAGTATCCGCCATATTCTGGAATTCTTTACGTATTCCGCGATCCTCTCCATGCTGAGCCTATGGCTCGTTCCGATCGTTGCCGTTCCCGCCGCGCTCAGCTACGCGATCAATCGCCATAAAATGCAATGGATCTGGAATATGGCGGACAACTGGCAGACATATGAGCGGCAGCTCGATTATGTGCAGAACGCGGGGAGTGATTTGAAACGCGCGAAGGACGTGCGGCTGTTTCGTTTGCAGAATCTGCTGGAAAAGGTATTTACACGCGCGTTTCGGGATCGCCTGCATTGGTATCGGCAACAGGACGCCTGGGAGCTGCGCCACAATATTCTCGAATCGGTCACGCTCCATCTGGGGAGCTTTGCCGCCTACGCCTATGTCATTTATCTCGTTTCGTCTGGGAACATCGGCGCGGGGGATTTCGCCCTGTACTTCAATTCCATTTTAAATTTACAGAACGCGACGAGAGACTGGTGCAACAATTTTTCGGGGTATCAATGGATCTCGAACAACGTCAACTATATCCGCGCGTATCTGGAGCTAGAGGAGCATACCAACCGCGGGGAGGGAAAGCCGCTTCCCGAGGGAGAGTGTGAGATCGAGTTCCGGAACGTCAGCTACACCTATTTCGGGGCGGACGAGCCGACGATCCAAAACCTGTCCTTTACGCTCCATAAGGGGGAAAAGCTGGCGCTTGTGGGGCTGAACGGCGCGGGAAAAACGACGATCGTCAAGCTGATGTGCGGCTTATACGACCCGACGGAGGGAGAAATTCTCCTGAACGGCGTTCCCGTAAACATGTATAACCGCGAGGAATATTTTACGCTCTTTTCGGCGGTGTTTCAGGATTTTCTCCCCTTCGCGGCAAGCGTCGCGGAAAATATCGCGGGGAGTACGCGGGTGGATCGGGAACGGCTGTACGACTGCATGAAGCGGGCGGGACTTTACGAAAAGGCAATGAGCCTTCCGGAAAAGGAAAATACGATTCTTGTGCGCGGGGTTTACGAGAATGCGATCGACCTTTCGGGCGGCGAGGTGCAAAAGCTGGAGCTTGCGAAAGCGCTTTACAAGAACGCGCCGATCCTGCTTTTAGACGAGCCGACCGCCGCGCTCGACGCGATCGCCGAGCAGGAAATGTACTTACAGTATACCAGTTTTTCGGCGGGGAAGGCAAGCCTGTTTATCTCTCATCGTCTCGCTTCCACGCGCTTCTGCGACCGGATTTTACTGATCGAGAACGGCGGAATTGCCGAAAGCGGCACGCACGCCGAGCTGATGGCGCAGGGCGGAAAGTACGCGGAGCTTTTCGGGCTTCAGAGCAGCTATTATAACGACGAAAAAGTAAAACGGGAGGAGGATTTCGTATGAGCGGTCAAAAAAATACAAACGAAAAAATGACGCTGAAGGAAAGAATCCATATCATCAAACGAAGCATTTCCCTCATGAACGCGTCGGATAAGGGGCATACTCTTCGGGTGTTCTGTCAGCAGCTTCCCGAGGTCGTCTCGAACTTCGCGGGCGTTTATCTCGCCGCGCTCGTGATCGACGGGGTAACCATGTCGAAGCCGGTCGGAGAGCTTCTGTTGACGGCGGCAATTACCTGTGCGGTGACCTTATTCGCCTCCCTGCTCGGGCATTTCATCAACGCGCACCAGAGCAGCCACCAGTTCACCTACGGTCGGAATATGCACAAGCGGCTCTGGGAAAAGGTCATGAATCTCGACTATACCCGCGCGGAGGATATTGAAACAAAAAATAAGTATGAGAACGCGAACCGCTGGCTGAACAGCGGCAACTGGGGAATGTCGTCGATCGTTTATCATCTTTCGGGCTTGGGGCAAAATCTCGTTTCCGTGATCGCCGGGATCGCTCTGATCGCGCCGATTGTATTTGTTCAGCCGGCGTCCGGCGAGGGATTTCTCGGATTTTTACAGTCTCCTTGGGGATTCCTTGCGGTCATGGCTTTGATCGCGCTCATCACGGTGTTTCAGTCCGCGATCCTTACGGTGCGGTTTACCCGAAACGAGGAAAAGACGAGCGGCGATCCGAAAATGCTCGAGGCGCAGCGTGTCAATAGCTTTACTCTCACACGCACGCTCTGGAAGTATCAGGACGGGAAGGAGATCCGAATTTACGGGGAGCAGGAGCGGATCCTCACGCAGAAGCGGGAACAGGATCGGCTGCGTCACGGAATGTGGGAGAAATGTCGGAGAAAGACGGCTTGGTACATGTCCGCGCTGGCGTTCTGCAATCTTCTTCAGACGACGATTCTGTACGGCTTCGCGCTCACGCGGGCGTTCAGCGGTATGATCAGCCCGGGCGAGGTTATGGCGTTCGTTCTGTATTTCCGACAGATCAGCACCGGGCTTTTCCAGTTTTCATCGCATATTACTCAAATGCTTTCCGCGGCGACTTTCTGCAAGCATATTTTCGACTTCCTTGAGATCCCCAACGAGAAATATCAAGGGACGATCCCGACCGAAAAGCGCGACGATAACGAGTATGAATTTGAATTCAAGGACGTTTCCTTCCGCTATCCCGGGACGGAGGAATTCGTGCTTCAAAATATCAATTTAAAATGGCGGATCGGCGAAAAAATGGCGCTCGTCGGGCGGAACGGCTCGGGGAAATCCACGCTCGTGAAGCTTCTCTGCCGCCTGTACGACCCGACCTCGGGCGAGATCACGCTCAACGGCGTGGACATTCGGAAATACAGCTATGAGGAGTATATGGCGCTCTTTTCGGTGGTGTTTCAGGATTCGTCCCTCTTCTCGTTCCCTATCGCCGAGAACGTCGGCGCGGATACCGAATACGATCCGAAGCTTGTCGAGGAATGCGTGCGGCGGGTAGGACTTTCCGAGCGGCTCGACGCAATGCCGAATGGGATCGAGACTTGCCTTTATAAGGATTTCGACGAAAAGGGCGTGGAAATTTCGGGCGGCGAGGCGCAGAAGCTTTGCCTTGCGCGGGCGATCTATAAAGGCGCGCCGTTTATCGTGCTGGACGAGCCGACCGCCGCGCTCGACCCGATCTCGGAATACGACATTTACACGAAATTCAGCGGTGTAGTCGGTACGCGGACGGCGATCTATATCTCGCACCGTCTTTCCTCCTGCCGCTTCTGCGACGACATTACCGTTCTCGAAAAGGGAAGGATCGCCGAACGGGGGAGCCACGACGAGCTGCTCAAAAAGGACGGCGTTTACGCGAAGCTTTGGAGCGCGCAGGCGGAGTATTACAAGGACACGGCGGGCGAGCTGTTCGCGTAGGATTTTGTTTTTTCAACCGTGCATTGTCGGATAGGTTCATATCACAAAAAAACGGCGTATCATTTCACGATGATACGCCGTTTGGAATTTATTCGAGGAGTGCCCGACAAAAAAGATCAAGACGTTATTCCGTATTCGATCGCGTCCACGGAAAGCGTCCCCTCCGTCACAACGACCTTCAGCGTATGCCCGCCTTTGGCAATGTTCGCGGCGTACCAGCATTGCCGCGCCTTCGCGCCCGCGGTCTCCGCGTGTTCGAGCAGCTCTCCGTCGATATACACGTCGAATTTCGCGCTGCCCGTTTCGCCGATCAGGGCAATGCGGCTGCCCTCAAATTCAAGCTCGAAGCTCGTTTCCTCGTCGCCCGCGGTTCCTTTGGAGCGGGTACGGTTAAAATGCACATAGCCGTCGGGAACGGTGCGATCCCAGTTTCCCGCGTACCTTACGCGCGCGTCGTGGTCGTCCACCCGCGTGACAATATTGTTTTCGCCGACGGGAGAGACGCGGAGATTGTCAAAAATATTCTTATAAAGAGCGCTTCCGATCGAGATCCTCCCCGAATGGTTGTACGGATCGGGATCCGTGTAGCGGACGAGATCCTCGCCGTCGTCTACCGCGACGCCCACCTTATTTTCGGATACCGTTATTTTTACGCTGTGCCATGGCGCACTGGCAAAACCTTCGATCGTCCCTTCCTCAAGCTTTTTGCCGTTTTTGAGAAACGCCCATTTCCCGTTCGGATCAATTCGGATCCCATATCCGTTTTCGGCAGTCTGTGTGTTCAGCTCCGCCGTCAGATAGCGCACGCCGAACGAAATATAGTTGTCGTCCGCGGGATCGGCGAACCGAAAGTCGATCTGCGCTGAATAATTGCTCCAGCGGTCGTCGCCGAGAGAGGTGATCGGGTTCGGTGTGCCGCGGTAGTGCCAGTCGGTCGGCTTGTTGTCTTTGCCGATCATTTGTTTCAGGACGTGGTTTCCGTTGATCTCCTCAATCTCGAACGCTCCGCCGTAATCGGTCGTGTAAAGCGGCGCGTATCCTCTCGAAGAAAGGAACTCCGAAGAATACTCGAAATCGTCCGTGTAATGGATGTCAAGCGGCTGATCCTCGTAATTGCAGTTGTAAACGGAAATGTCAACTTCTCCGATGTCGAGCGTCGTCACGGTCACGATCGAGTACGGCTTGACCTCAATGGAATACGCGTATTTCCCGTCCGCTTCGGCGGGCTTGTAGGTTCCGATATTTTTGAAATAATTCGCGTCGTACGCCTGCCCCTCGTCGGGGCCGCACGTTTCCCAGACCGTGATCGGCGCGTCGGCTTTCGTCATGTTTTCGAGCGCGAAGGTATAGTTCCGCTGCTCGGCGCTGTCGTTGCAGATCACGATCGAGTAGTTTCCCGTTTCCGGATCAGTCGCGGTCAGGTAGTTGTTGGTCGTTTCGGAGATCGAGTGACTTTCCTTTCCGTCGCCGTAGCAGGCGCTGTCGATATACCGCCAGCCGTTTTTCATAAACCGCGTGAAGTGCGCGCTTGTCCAGATCCCGCAGTCCGCCTCATAATAGCCGCTCCACGGATTCTGTGCATTTAAAAGCGATTTCGGGAAATATTTCGCGCCCGAATAATACGCGGCGACTGCGGGTTGAAATTCGTACATCGTCATTTTTCCGTTGTAATAGCCGTTGATAATGCGATTGCAGACGTCGAGCGCGCCGTTTGTGCCGTTCAGACCGCTGCCGTTGCTTGTTACGGAAAGCTTGGCGATATTGGTGGAGGCGATGCCCTCGGTGTACCAGATCTCCTTGCCGTATTCGCTGTTCAGCGTCTTTGCGTTCTTGTCCGCCCACGTGTTGTAATGCTCCGCGAGAATATCCACCGCGTCGCGAAGCTTCTCGTTCGACAGCATTTCCCGTGCGAGCTTCCACGATCCGAGCTCGTCCGAAGCGACGATCCTGATCGCGCCGTAATCGTACCGCTCGTTCGTCTCGTTTTCGAGCCTGTCGGCGAAATAAACGATCCAATCCGAATCGGGTTTTTCGGTCTCATTCGTATCCGGGCTGATATGCGTAAATTTTATTCCGTAGGTGTCATAGGCGGCGTCGATCGCGGACTTATACCACAGATAGCGCGCCTCATATCCCGCCTCGGTGCTCTCGGCGAACGCGTCGGTGATCCACTTCGGCTCGCTCCAGCGGAGCAGATCGACGGTAATGTCGGGATTGATCGAAAGCGCGTCCGTCGCGAACAGAAAGCCCGCGCCGCGCGTCACGTCCGCGGTCTCGTCCACGGAGCGCATGACGGACGGTTCCGTTCCGGAGGAAGAGTTCACGTCCGAGCCGAACTCGATCTTGATATGCGTTAGCCCCGCGCCGTAATCGGGCTTGAACAGCAGATTCATGATCTCCCAATATGCTTCGGGATTCTGAACCTTATAGTCCATGAGCAGGCGGGAGGAATTGTTTCCCGTGACCGTGCCCAGCCCTCTGAAGACCGTGCCCTCGTTTGTGTTGACGGTATTTCCGTCGATTGTTACGTTTTGATAGGCGGCGTTGACCTGCGCCGTGGGGAATTCCCTGACCTCCTCGACAGTGGTTTCCGCCGTTGTGCTTTCCGCGCTCATATCCGATACCTCCGATTCGCTGTTTTGATTTTCTTGCGTGCAGCCTGCGGCCCAGCAGGGGAGAAGCGCCGCGCACAGGAAGAAAGCTATCTGTTTTTTGATCTTCATAGGCGTTTTCCTTCCAATGGATTCTTTTGCCTATTATAGCACATTTTCGGAAATACGGCAATATGGGATCTGATTTTTTAGGGCGTACCGACGCGATCCGAGCGAAAAGGAGGAATGTTTTACTCCCCGTTCAGAAGCTCTCTCGGCGTGATCTTCCTCACCCGAAGCGACATCAGACAAGCCGCCCCGAACGCGAACAGAACAAGCCCCACGCCTGCAGCAATATCGAAATAAAGCGGTACCGGAAACGTGCATTTCACAATGCCTATTCCGCTGAAAAACAGCGCCAGCAGCGGGTTGATCACGAACGTGCTCACAGCGATCCCGACAGCGGTCGAGATCATGATCGGCGGCATAAAGCTGAGCGCCGTCTGTAAGATAAGCTGTCCCGTGGTAAAGCCGAGCGCCTTTAAAATACCGTAATCGCGCTTCTTGTTGCCCAGTATCGTGCGAACCAGCAGATACAGTACAAATACGGTAATGACCGCGCTCAGAATCAGCACCGCAATAACGATCACCGTCATAAGCGAAACATACACTCTTCCGGTTCCCTCAACGGTAGCTTTAATATTTATCGACGCGTTTATTTCGGAGGAAAACGGTTCGGTGATCTCCTTGTTGAATTCGTCAATATCCGTGCCATCGGTCAAGTTTATATAATAGCTTACCATGGTAAGCTCCGAAATCCGCTCAAAACCCGAGCGGGTCATCAGGCAGTCCTTACCGAGGTTGTTGGATATCTGCGTATAACCTGAAATAATGTATTTTTCCGCTTTTGCGCCAAACGAGAGTGGAATTTCCTGTCCGATCTTCAATCCCTTTTCACGGGCGTATTTTATAGCTATCGCGACCTCGTTATCGTACTTCGGGAAACGTCCTTCAACAATGAACCGCTGATTTCCGAGCTGCGAAAAATCATCGCACATGGTCGCCAGAAGCTGCACTCCGCTTTCGTGCGTAACAGAATCCGAGGTATACTGATACGCGTTTTTTACGCGGCTGTCGGAGCCCAGCGCGTCTTTCAGCAATTCCTCCGATCCGATATTTACGTTAATACAGGAATCCGCCGTTTCACCGGCCACCAAATCAATAAGCGTCTGTTCGTCAAGAATAAAGTTCTCCAGCATTACTCCCGAAAAAACGATCACCAATGACAGCACGAGCATTGTCACGCAGATCGTGACGTTCTGCTTTTTGTTGGACATTACCGTTTTCAGCGCCAACGAAAAATTAAGCGGCGCGTTTGCCTTATCAAGCGGCACATGGTTTTTCTTGAAGCTGTGCGTTTGGATCCCTTGGCGAAGCGCGGTGATCGGTTCTATTTTGCGAATTCGTTTCGCGGAGAAATATACTGCCGCCGCAACTGCTCCGACTGTGAAAGCTATCGTGACCGCACACGGAACGATCAGAAAATTCACGGAATACGGAATACCCGTTTGTGAGATCATCATTTCGTTCAGCGCGGGGAAAATCGTATAAGACAGCGCGATCCCGACGATCGCCGTAATAAGCGCCGTGCCTGAAAACTGCAATATCAGCGCCCCGATCAGTTGTCCCGACTTGTAGCCGATCGCTTTCATTGCTCCGAGGTTCTGCATATCCTCGTGAATATAATTCATCACATTCGAGGAGATCACGACCACCGCGATCAGCGTGATCAGAAATGCCATGGCGCTGAGTACCGCGGCGCATAACGATTGTGAGATATAGCGCGACGTCGAAACCAGCATATAGGAACTGCTGACTGCTTCTATACCCGGAAATTCCCCCGCGACCGCATCTCTAAGCTCCGCCTCTACCGTTTCGGAATCAATTTTATCGGTAATTCTCGCGGAAATAAACATTGCCCTCGGGATCGACCCCAATCCGCTAAGCTCGTTGTATTTGTCCTCCGTCAGCAGCATGGCGCACATTCCGCAGTTATGTGAGCCTGCCGAAACGCTGTTCATAAAGCCGCAGATCGTATATTTCAGCGTTTCGCTCCCCATAGCTATTTCGATCTCATCTCCGGCGGAGTAGCTTGTACCGTAGAGCATCGGCAGATAAATACCGCTTGAATACCCGCTGTCCTCAACGATCTCGATCCTTCCGACGTTCCTCGCGAGTGCGGTTTCCTTTTCAAAAAAAATGAAGTTTGAGTTTATCTTGCCGCCACCGTACTTAAACGTTCCGACCCATCCGAGCACGTCGGTCATGCAGTATTCGGTAACATCGGAACGGTTTTCGAGATAACCTCCGACAAAGCTTCTGAATTCTTCGCTGCTGTTGTAAGCGTAAAGCGTGACGTGTCCGTCGTTCAGCCTGTCGAGTGTTCGGTCGAGATTTTTCTTGTAATCTGTCGCCAGCATGAGCCACAGATTCATCATCATGGACGAAAGCAGCACCAGCACGATCATTGCGGTGGTCTGACCCTTTGCCTTGCGCAGATTCGACCGCGCGAGCAGGTAATTCCGGTGAAAATTCGCGCCCATATTACCACCCCATTTCGATCAGGAAATCCGACAGCTTTCTGTGCCGTTCCTCGTCGTTCGGGGCGTATTTTCCGAGATCGCATTCGCCCGTAACAATGCCGTCCTTTAAGTACAGAATGCGGTTCCCGCGCCGCGCGCTTCGCATATCGTGCGTGACCATGACCACGCTCTGCCCCTGTTCGTTAAAGCTTGTGAGGGTATCGAGCACGTCCAGCCCCGACTTGGAATTCAGCGCGCCGGTCGGCTCGTCGGCGAAAAGGACCTCCGGGGAATTGATGATCGCGCGGACGATCCCCGCTCTTTGCGCCTCGCCGCCCGAGATCTGCGTCGGGAATTTTTGGATCGTTTCCTCGGAAAGACCGACCGCCTGAAAAAGCTCCCTCGCCCGCGCGGCAAGCGCTTTTTTGTCCTTGTTTACCAGCAGCCCCGCCGCAAGGACATTGTCGAGAACGCTCATGGTGTCGACCAGATAGATTTGCTGGAACACGAATCCGCAATGCTCTTTTCGGAACAGCGCGAGACCGTCGGAGTTCAGATCGGAAATGACCTTTTCGCCGAAGGTGATCTTTCCGAGCGTAGGCGTATCCATTCCCGAAACCGAGTACAGAAGCGTGGATTTTCCCGCGCCCGACGCGCCCATAATTACCGTGAAATCGCCCTTGTAAAGCTCCAAGTCAATGTTTTTCAGAACGTGCTGCA
>CAYVZH010000060.1:0-12497 GCA_964456025.1 uncultured Ruminiclostridium sp. | reverse complement strand
GATCCTTTTTCCCATCGCAATTCTTTCCAATCTCGACTCTGCGGCTGTCAGGTCGTAAGTCTTGTTGAAAACGAATAAGAATTTCTAAAAAGAGGTTTATCGACAAGCAAAAACGCTGCACGGGAAACTGTGCGGCGTTTTTTCTTTCTTTTTTTGCAACCTTTTATCCGTTTCGGAAGTGTTATCGGTGAAGGACGAAATTTTCGGAACCGAAAACGGAAAGCCATGCTTATTCCTTACTCATGGCTTTACCGATAAAGTAAGGAGAACATATGACAGAACTTTCCTTATCCGCCGGGGAGAGCTTCGACGCGGTCATGCGACATTACGCGGACATGGTGTACCGCCTTGCCGTTTCGCGGACGGCGAGCGTGCATGACGCCGAAGACATCTTACAGGAGGTTTTCCTCCGCTATATCCGCGCGGGAAAGACCTATCGGGACGAAGAACACCGAAAGGCGTGGCTGATCCGCGCGACGATCAACTGCGCGAAATCGTTTAAGACCTCCGCCTGGTCGAGACATCGGGACTTTAACGAGCCGGACGAAAATACCGGCTCGGAGGACGCGCGGCTTCGCGAGATCGAAACGAAGTCGGAGGTTTACGGTGCTGTTCTGAAGCTTCCCGAGAAATACCGTATCGCGATTCACCTTTTTTATTACGAGGATCTGTCCGTTTCGGCGGTCGCGAAGATCCTCGGGGTCGGCGAATCCGCGGTAAAATCGCGGCTCGCGCGTGCCCGCGCCATGCTGAAGGAAGAACTCGGCGAAGAAATTGACTAGGAGGAAGGGTCATCATGACGACTTTTAAACAAGCACTGAAAAACGATCTTACGCGGATCACGCCCGCGCCCGAGCTTCTCAGCCGTGTTTCGGAGATCATGCGGGAGGAGGCGGAAAAACCGCGCGTAAGCCCGTTGAAAACGGCAGTCCGCTTTGCGGGAATGGCGGCGGCGGTCACAATTCTCGCGTTCGGCACGGTTCGCTTTTTGGGGAACGTGAATACGGAGCTGACTCCGCCGGCCGCCCGTGACGCGGCGGCAAACGACGCGGGGGCAGTTATGCCGATGAACGATACGGCGGAGATCGCCGACGAGGACGGGATCCTATATTTCGCGGAGAACGATTCCGAATGGGCGGAACCCACCGACGGACAGGATTTCAGCGGAATGTCGGGGGCGGCGCAAGCGGCTCCGGCGGCGGAAACCGCTCCCTCGACGACGGCTCTTCCGAGGGGGCAGTTTGATTGGGTCGACGCGCCTGCCGAGGCCGCCGCGGACAATGCCGCGGATAAAATTCAGGACGAAAAAGACGCGTCCGGCGGAGATGAGCGTGCGCTTTATTACGGTCTTTTCGATTGGAAGCTCGCCTCGATCGACGGCGGTCTGATCGACATTGTCGGTGAGGAAGCGTTTGAGGAATGGCGGATCGGGAAGGAATCGTTCGGCTGTACGACCGATCCTTCCGAGAACATGAACCTGTACGCGCTGATCCTGGATTTCCCGCAGCATAGAGCGGCAATGGAAGCGCGGCTGTACGAAATGGCGGAGATCGACCGCGTGAACGGGTGGACGGTTTCGCTGAACGAGGAGGAAATTGAGCTTTTACTGAACGGCGAAAAGGAGGAGATCTTCGCGTATTTCGTAAGCCCCGCCGCCGTTTATCAGGACGGGAAGATTTATTCGCCCCAATGGCTCGATACCCACACGGTCGCGGATTATGAGGCGGAAAACCTGCCCAAGGAGCAGCTTCGCGAAAAGCTGGACGAAATTCTTTGGCTCTCGAATTTCATGGATCTGGCTTCTCTGACCGAAAAGCTGAGCGAATACCTCGGTGAGACGGTGACGGTTCCCGAATGGACAGAACCCGCGCGGACGGAAGCGTTTACCGAGGAAGCGATCCCGGAGGATATTCCCGTGGAGGGGGAGGAGGTTCCCGAAGAGGTGGTTTCCGAGGAGTAGCACTCCTGCACAATACTGATTTTCGTTTAAAAGCATACCGAAAAAATCTGCGCAAAACCGCACAAATTCAGGCTTTTGCTTGATTATTTCGACGCTTTTACAAACGAAAATAAGTATAAATAATTCGGACAATCCCCCGCATTGTCCGAATTTTTTTCTCCCGCTATTGCTTTTTTTGTGATTTTGTGCTATACTGTATTTAACATGGCAAAATAGTGCATATCCGAAGAAAAGCGAGGTGAATGCGGGTGGGGAAATGCGGCTGGTGCTTATATCTCGGGAAAGAGCGCGCGTATGACGTCCGCGCGCTTCGCCTGCATTTTGATACCGCGCTCGTAAGCGGGTACCTGATCGGCGGAATGCTGGAGCGCTGGCTCCTCGAGGCGGGTGAGACGGAAATCCTTTCCCGCGTGAGGGAAATTGATTACGGCGGCGACGTCGGCGAACAGCTCGAGCATATTTTCGGCGTCCGCCCCGACCGCCGGACAAGACTCCCCGCCTGCCTGCTGAGAAAACGCGCGAGCGAACCGGTTTCCTCTTTCGTTCGGGCAGGGTTCGTTCCGAACGGCTCCTTCTTTGGCGGGTCGTACCGCTCCGGTTCCTTTTCCCTCGGTTCCTTCCGGATCGGGAGCTTTCGCACCGGGTCATACCGGATCGGCTCTTACCGTCTCGGCTCGTTCCGGCATCAGTTCGAGTTTGAGTTTGAGCGGGGTTCTTATCGGAAAGGCTCCTTCCGCCTGACAAGCTTCGGAAAAAGCGGCTCGTTTCAAGTCGGAAGCTTTCGCAGCGGTTCATACCGCGCCAGCTCGTTCCAAGGCAGCTCCTTCCGCTATTACGCGGGGAACGCCGAGATCACCGAAAACGAGTATCACCGCACGCTCATCAACCTAAGCTCCTGCCCGCTCAACGAATACGGGTACGGGATTCACTTAATATAATGGACGCAATTCATGTAAACGCAACCATGCCGTTCTTTTCCAAGCAGAAGAACGGCATTTATTCCATCGAAAAATTCAGCTTATATAACTCGGTTCTTTCCGCGCTCGAATGGCGAAAGAACAACGGGCGCATTTTTCTTTGCACCGATCCCGTCGGCGCGGCGTATGTCCGAAAGCTCGGGATCGAGCAAGTCTGGGACGAGGTGCGCGAGGTGATCCCGCCCGATCAGGAGGGGATCGACCCGAAAACGTTCTGGGCGGCGGGAAAGCTGCTCGCCATGCGCGAAACGCCGGGGGATTACGCGCTTGTGGACGAGGATTTTATTGTCTGGAAAACGCTTTCGCTCCCGAAAACCGCCGTGACCGCCGCGCACCGGGAGGACTTAAATCCCGAGATCTACCCCGACCCGTATTGCTTCGGCGCGGATTTTCCCCTTCTGGACAGGCTGGACGTTACCGTGCTTCCCTGTAATACGGCGTTTTTGTATATTCCCGACGAGTCGTTCCGCCGTTTTTACGTGAGCCAGTCGATCGCGTTCATGAAGTCCGTGCCGAAAAGCGATGATCCGCTTTGCCCGATGGTGTTCGCGGAGCAAAGGCTGCTTGCCATGCTCTGCGCGTATACGGATACGCCGATTGAAACCCTGCTCGATAAGGATCGGCTTTTCGTCGCGCAGGACGATTATACCCACCTTTGGGGCGCGAAGCAGGCCATGCGGGACAATGAAGCGCGGCGGGAAGGGTTTATCGCGCGCTGCCGAAGCCGTCTACTGAACGATTTCCCCGAATATCGGGAGATCGCGGAGAGAATTGACGGGGCGGAGTAGGGGAGAACGGCGGTTTGGATTTGTTGGTATTGGGATAAGGAGCTGCAAAATGAAAAGAATTAGGGTATTTACGATTATCTTCGTGATAACCATGATATTGGTTTCATGTAGTTCGTGCAAAAAACACGGCGTTGCCGACGATTTGGTTCAATATCTGAATGAGCGTGATACAGAGGAGATCAAGAATTTATTTTCTGAATATGTAAGGAGTTCCGTGGTTCTCGTTAACCAAATTGATGTTATTTTTGATCTGCTTGGAGACAAAACCATTACTTCATATGATTGGACATTAGGAGCAAGTCAAGGTTCTTATGAAAAAGGGAAAAAAACATGGGAAGTTAAAACGTATTTTATAGAAAATATCGAGTGGTCTGACGGAAGCGACGAGATTGAGACGATTATTTTTGGCGGAGTGACGGTTGACGAGGATAATCCGAGGTATGTAGGCGTTGAATGGATTAAATTTAAAATCGATGAAGAGTACTATTGGATCGGCGAGTCGGATTAAATCTTTTCATAGAATCCCGAATACATAAAAAGGAGAACCGACCATGAACTGGACGCCCGAACAGGAAAAAGCGATCGCCCACAGCGGCGGCGCGGCGGTCGTTTCGGCTGCCGCGGGGAGCGGAAAGACCGCCGTCCTCGTCGAACGGATCGTGCGGCTTCTGACCGACGCGGAAAACCCCGTTCCCGCCGACCGCCTTGTCGTCGTGACCTTTACCGAAAAGGCGGCGGGCGAGCTGAAAACACGGCTGAATACGGCGCTTTCGGCGGCGGTCGAGCGCGACCCCGCGAACGAAGCCCTCAAAGCCCAGCTTGTGCGGCTGGAGGACGCGAGTATCTCGACGATCAGCGCCTTTTGTCTTTCCCTTTTGCGGCGGTACAGTGCGCTTCTTTCGCTCGCGCCCGATTTTACCGTCGCCGACGACGCGGAGCTTGAGCTTTCCCTCGCGCTGGACGCGGCGCTCGAGGAGTTTTACAAAACGGCGGAGGAAGCGGAAAAATCGCTCCTTTACGACTGGTACGGCGGCGAAAACGACGCGCTGCTCTGCGAGGTGCTGCGCGCGCTGTACGAGTTTTCGCGCAACCTCCCCGACGCGGCGGCGTCCTTTTCCAAATGGCTTTCGGTTTATGAAGACCCCGCGGAAAAGCTCCCTCCCCTCAAAAAATTATTTGCCGAACGGGAGGTCATGCCCTCGCTTGCCCTCGCGGAGGAGCGGATTTCCTCCCTGCTCGGGTCGGCACAGGAGAAGGATCAGAAGCTCGGGAAGGAATGGCAGGCGCTTTTCGGCGGGCTTTCCGAAATTTACGAAGCTTACCCGTTTTTCACGGGAGAAGCAGGGCTCACCGCGCTTTCGGGAGAAAAAGCGCCCGTGCTTCCGCGAAGCACGAAGGAATACGACAACGCGGCGGCGAAGGAAGCGCACGCGGAGCTGAAAGCCCTGTGGGAGAAGCTGCTCGAGGCGGCGGGGCTCCTGAACCGCGCGGAGGAGGACTGTCTCGAATGTGCGCCCGTGCTAAGGCTCCTGATCGGGCTGACGGAGCGGCTGGAGGAGGAGTTCACCCAAAGAAAGCGGCAGAAAAACAAGGTGGATTTTTCGGACATCGAGCTGACCGCGCTGAAGCTTCTGCGGGACGAGAAAACCGCGCGGGAAATTTCCGCCGGGATCTCGGCCGTGATCGTGGACGAGTTTCAGGACAGCAACGAGATCCAGTACGAGATCTTTCGCCGCCTTTCGGACGGGGGGAGGAACCTCTATTTCGTCGGCGACGTGAAGCAGTCGATTTATCGCTTCCGCGGCGCCGATCCCCGCGTTTTTATCCGCCTGCTCGGGGACGATTCCTTCACGAAAATCTGCTTGAACCGAAATTTCCGGAGCGCCGCGCCCGTGATCGAGTCGGTCAACGCGATCTTTGAGGGGACGATGACGCGGGAAGTGGGCGGGATCGACTATGGGGAGGATTCGCGCCTGATCCAAGGGGCAGCTTACGAAACGGACGGGCGGTACGCGACCGAGCTGATCCGCGTGTACGGAGAGACGGTCGGGCAGGCGCGGGAGCGGGAAGCGGCGTACCTCGCCGACCGGATCACGGAGATGATCGAAAGCGGCTTTCCCGTGACGGAAAAGGGCGTCCGCCGCCCCTGCCGCGCGGGGGATTTCGCGATCTTAATGGGAAGGTACGCGGCGAGCGCGTCGATCTATAAAAACGCCCTTTCCCGCGCGGGGCTTCCCTTTGAGGCGAAGGAGGAGGCAAGCTATACCGAGTTTACCGAGATCCGCCTCATGCTTTCGCTGCTGCGGGTGATCGACAATCCGTACCGGAACCGCGATCTCGCGGCGATCCTGACCCTCCCGCCCTATTCGTTTACGGCGGACGAGCTTGCGGCGGTGAAGCTCGGCGGCGGGACGGAGCGCTTTCAGAGCCTGTACGCGGGACTTCGCCGCTATGGGGAAACAAATGAAAAGGCGAAGCTTTTTTTAGAGGAGCTGGACGGGCTTCGGACATTTTCCGCCGAACACCCGATCGAGCGGCTTGTGCGGAAAATTTACGACGAATGCGGCTTTGTCGAAGCTATGCGCACCATGCCCGACGGGGAAAAGCGGGACGCGAACCTGAAGCTTCTGATCGGGATCGCGCGGCGCTTCTCCGAAAACGGGAGCCGGGGGCTTTACGATTTCCTGCGGTACATGGAGGCGAGCGGGAAATTCTCGGCGGGCTTTGTGCAGAGTACGGGCGGGGCGGGGTCGGAAAACGCCGTAAGGCTCATGACCATTCACGGCTCAAAGGGGCTGGAATTCCCGATCTGCTTCGTCGCGAACCTTACCGCCGAGGAGCGCGCCGCCGAGCGGCTTCCCCTGTCACTCGAAACGACGCGCGGGATCGGCTTAAAGATCGTTGACCGCGAAAAAATGCTGAAGCTTGACACACTTCTTGATCGGCTCGTGAGCGGGGAAAACCGCGCGCAGGAGCAGAGCGAGGAAATGCGGCTTTTATACGTCGCGGCGACGCGCGCGAAGGAAAAGCTGATCTTCACCGCGCCGAGACGGCTCGGGAAAAGTGAGGCGGAGCCGAAATCGCACCTGAAATGGCTGCTTGAGAGCCGCGCGGCGGAGCGGGGACTGATCGAATTGCGGGAAATTTACGGGTACGCACCGAAAAAGTGCGCAAAAAAAGAAAAGCGGACGGGCGAAAAGCCGAAGATCGCCCCCTTTACGCCGTACGCGTTCCTTCGCTATGCCGAGATCCCCGCGAAGGTCACCGCGACGCAGGTCGGGGTCAAGAGCGTGAACGATTTCGCGCCGACCGTCGATAAGATCGACCGATTCCTGCGCGTCCCGAGCTTTCTGAGGGAGGACGGCGGAAAGCTTTCGGGGAAGAAAAAGGGCGACGCGTATCATAAGGCGCTCGAACTGCTCGATTTTTCGGGCGGGGTCGGGCAGCTCGACGAGCTTTTCCGGGGCGGGAAGCTGACCGAGGCGGAGCGGCGGGCGATCGATGACGGGGAGATGGCGCTCTTTTTGGGCAGTACGCTGTGCCGGAGGATCCGCGAGAGCGCGGAGGTGCACCGCGAGTTCCCGATCTTTTGCGAATATACCCCCGAGGCATTCCCCGACGGGGAGGAAAAGCCGTTTATCCAGGGGATCGCGGATCTTTATTTTGTGGAGGACGGGGAGATCGTGCTGGTGGATTATAAGACGAACGCGGGCGTTTCCGCCGAGATCCTCCGTGAGGAATACGAGGGACAGCTTCATATTTACCGCGACGCGCTCCGGCGCATGACGGGGCTTCGGGTAAAGGAATGTCTTCTTTACGCGTTTTCGCTTGGGGAAACGATCCCGATTCTCTGAAATGGGGAGAAACGAAACCGCCGGTTGTGAAATTTGTCTATAATTACAAAAAAACAACACGAAATTACGGCAATTTGCCACTTGCAAAGCCCGAAGGGTTGTGCTATAATAAAAACGTATAAATATGCCTTTTACAGGAGCTGCCGTGATCGGAAACGCCATCGCGGCGCCTTGGAGGTAAAACCACATATGCGGAGGATTTACAAATGAAATTTTCTAAGGTAATTGCGGCAGGGGTTGCCGCGGCGGCTGTTGCTTCGACCCTTGCGGTTACGGCTTCGGCGGCGGACGCGTTTGACGCGTACATCGGATTCCAGACCACGGTTTACAGCTTCAGAAACGGCTGGGACGACGGAAATTACGGCGTGGAATCGGGCTATCATGACAACATCATCGTATGGGGAAGCGGTGATAACCCCGAAGAGACCTTCCCGGATTACGAGGATAACTTCGATTATGACGTTGGCGGCTTCGTTCTCGACGCGACCTATGACGATGTTACGGTAGACGGCAACGGTACATATACCGTAACCGCGAGCGACATTGACTGGGCGCTTGATAAGGCTTCCGACTTCAACCTCGTCTTTGTTTCGACCGACGCTCCGAACGACGGCAGCATCGTCTGCACGCAGGCGAAGATCATTGTAGACGGCGAAGTGGTAAAGACGGTTGACGATCCCGTATGCGACACATCGCAGACGTACTTCAACATCTCGCTCGCGAACACATGGAACTCCGACATCGGCGGCTACGGCTTAGCGTATCCGACCAAGTCTCTCGCGATCGAGTTCACGATCGAAGGCTTTGACGAGGCTGCTGCTCCCGCGACGGACGAAGCTCCTGCTACGGTAGACGAAACTCCCGCTGAGACGACTGCGGCTCCTGCTGCCGGCAATGTAACGGCTGCTACGGATTCCTCCAAGGGTTCTCCGGAAACCGGCGTTGAAGACGTTGCGGCGATCGCGGGTCTCGCGCTTGTAGCCGGTGCGGCAATTGCGCTTACCAGAAAAAGAAAGTAAGAGATTCTGAAATCTGAACAAAACGACCCCAAGGGCAGATTGCCCTTGGGGTTTTGTTTTTATGACGCTCATTCATCGGTATACCGGATCGGGATCCCGTTTTCCTCGGCGTATTCTGCCGCACTGCTTCCCCTTTCCGCAAAGATCACAAGCTTGGGGAAATCCCGCACGCTGATTTCGATAATTTCCACGTCGGACGGAATCACCATTTTTTCAAGGCCGCGGCAGTTTTTGATCGTCGTTCTTCCGTCAATACATATTGATCTTTTCCATGAGTCCTCTCCCGCGGCAGTCAGCACAATCGGGTGTTCCTCCGCTTCTTCATAAGGTTCAATAACCAACTCTTTTAGATTGGTGCAGTTTTCAAACGCGTGATTGCCAAGAACAGCTGTTTGGGGCGGGATCGTAAAAGTTTCTGCGGACTGCTTTGGCGCAACTCTGCAAATGATGTCCAACGATGTGCTTGAAAGTGCCCCATTATAAACCGTAACATGTTTTGCATTTTCCGAAATCAAAAACTCCTCCAAAGAATCACAGCCGTAAAACGTATTTTCACACTCATACCGTCCTGAAAGATTTTCTAGACAAGCCAAAACGGTATCGCATGGGATTCTTACCCTTTTTAAAGAAGTACATCGATCAAAAACGTGGTTCGCCCATGTCGTCATATAATTGTGTCCTTCCGATAAAACGCTGTCAGGAAGGAGGATTTCTTCGAGCATTCCACAGCCGTCAAACGCCCAATCGCCGATAATTTCAACCGAATCAGGAATCAAAAAGGTTACATGGTCATAACTCGGCGGCACAAGCAGGAGTGTTTTCATTTCCTTATCATAAAGAACGCCTTCAAATACAGTATAATATGGGTTGTCCTTGTCCACGTCAATCACAGAAATATCTATATTATCGTGAATTGCATAAATTTCGCCGCTCATCTCCTTTTCGGTGATAAAATAACAGCTTTCTTTCGCATCCGTATTGCCCAACGAGCGGCTTTCTGTTGTTTTTTCGCTGAGTTCCTGCTCTTTTTCGACATTGTCAAAAATAATTGTTTGGGGTTCATCTCGGCTCTCAAAAACAGACGTTTCCGTTTCCTGTTCCTGTTCTACCGCCTGATCAATTACATTTGTAACATCGTTATTTTCACTTTGGCATGAGCAGAAAAAACGGTCAGCAAAACACATAATGTAACAGCACGTTTATTCATCTGTTTTCTCCTCACAGCGGCTTACTGACCTCCTTGACCAGTCCCACGATCCGGATTATCTCCAGCTCCGACCCCTCAAAGCGGCGGACGGGGTAATACGGGTTGAACGAATGAAGCTCGAGCCAGTCACGCCCATATTTGACTTTTTTTACGACCGCGTCGTCCTCGATCATGACGACCGCGACGCTCCCGTTTTCGACGGTATCCTGCCGCCGTACGAGAATGCGGTCGCCGTCCTCGATCTTTGGAGACATACTGTCGCCGCGCACGTTGATCCACAGGTAATTTTCCGCGTCCGCCGGGTTCATGATCGGCGCGGGATAGTACGCGACTGCCGAGCTGTCGGCATAGCAGCCGAAGCCCGCGCTCACGCTGTCGAATACGGGGATCAGATAGACGTTCGTTTCGGACGCGGCTTCGAGATTCGAGCCGTCCAGCCCGAGCAGGTGTTCCACCGTCGTTTCCAGCCCATTCGCGAGCAGCTTTGCTTTTTCAAGAGGGAGCTTTTCGGTCGCGCCCGTTTCATAGCGCTGAATGGTCGAACTGCTTAGTCCCGTCCGTTCCGCAAGCTCCCGCAGACTCAGCCCAAGCTCCAGCCTGCGTTTCTTTAAACACTGACCTTGTTTCATTGAATCCCCCCGATCTTTTTCTTTATTATACCACACTTGTTCCAAAATTGCAACAATTTTATAAAATTTATTTTTTGTTGCAATTTTGGGTTGACAAGCGTAAAAAAATATGGTATACTTCAATTGTCCCAAAATTGCAACAAGCCCCGAACCACTTTGTTGCGATTTATACTTATTTTTGATGAAAAGCGTATCGAAAATCAGTATTACGGATCAAAAAGGCGGCAAAGCGCCGACCGAAGGAAAGGAGAATCATGTACCGATGCAGCTTTTGTAAAACAACGGACGAGACCCCGCCGTTTCGGTCGGATCGTTTCGACGAAGCGGTCTATCCCGTTTGCCGATGCTGCGGCGAGCGGGCCGAAAAACCGTCCGAGGTCTGCCGCTCCTGCGGAAAGGAGCTTTTTCCCGGAGAACACGTCTATGAAGCGGAAGAAAAGATATACTGCGCGGACTGTGTGACCGAAGTGACATTGTAAGAATCGCACGCCGTTCGCCGAATCAGAGATTCGCACCGACAACATATATTATAACGAGAGAGGAAATTACAGATGAACAAAAATGAAATAAAGAATTTTTTAAACCGGCATTATGAGATCAGCCAGTCGATCGACGCAAAGCTGGAGCAGATCGAGGAGCTGAAAAATCTCGCGAAGAAGGTCACGACAGGGCCTTTTACCGAGAGCCACGCCTCCGGCGGCTATACCGACCGCGTCGGGCGGACGACGGCGAGGATCATCGACCTCGAGAACGAGATCAACGAGGAGATCGACCGCTTGGTAGACGTAAAGGAGGAAATGCTCGGGCTGATCTATACGCTTTCCGACGGCGTCCTCCGGGTCATATTGGAGCGGCACTACCTGCTCCATGAGGGCTGGGAGCGGATCGCGGACAAGCTCGGATACAGTCCGCGCCATATCACAAGGCTCCATAATCGCGCGCTGGAGGAGCTGGAGAGCGCGTTCCAAAGCAGAAGTGCGTGAACCCGAATAAATGAAAGTGCCGCCCGTGTGAGTGTTCCCAAGAAACGGAACCTCGGCGGGCGGCGTTTTCGGTTTTTCTACGTTATATTTGGGTTTTTCTGCTGAATATCGGGAAACATTTTTTCAAGCCGCCATTCGCCGTCTTGTAAAACCGCGCATACCTCAATCCGTGAGAATTTACTGTTTCCCTCAAAAATAACGGCAAACTTCATTTGGCTTTCCGACATCTCGATGATCTCACAAGTGTATTCGGAAAACGGATCGCCGAGCAGAATGTTAATCCCTTGAACGGACGGATTATAAAGGAGACAGGAGTCATCGCCCTGAAATAATTCTCCCATATGCCCGTACAGATTCGATAAAAGATCTGCCGCGTATTGGTCTACGTAAGCAGAATAAACAAAATCGCGCAATTCCGAGTAAGAAGAAAAAAGATAATGCTTTACATTGCTGCCTCTCTCATCTCTATAATTTCGATTATAGTAGATCAATGAGTCCATCTGAAAAGTATAAAAGCAGACAATATTTTGATCGGTCAGCAGTCTTGCAATTTCCTCCGAACTCATTTCCGACTGAGAAACCTTCACATTTCCCCGAAACCGATTGATCGACTCGCTGCAACTCATTTCTGCCGCCATATTCTCTAAATGTTCGTCAATCCAACCGGGTCTCACCGTTGAAGGTGGCGGTGTTTCGAGAGATGTTATCGACGTTTCCTGCTCGGAATTTAAAATAGGATCCGATTCGCTTTCGGGGGCGTCAGATTCCCGCGCCGAGGTTTGCGTTTCCGATCGGCTTTCGGTTTCGCTTTCGGGGGCGGCGGTCGTAAGATCGGAGCCGCCCGTTTCTTTCACCGACTCGGCGGTGGTTTGCGATACGGCGGTGCCGGTTTCGACGGGTACACTTTTGCCGCACCCCGAAAGTGCGGCAAATATCCCCAAAAGAATAACGGAAAAAAGAATCGTTTTTTTACGTCTCATTCTGACCCTCCGTGCCGGCGCAACTCTCACATCGGCAAGCTGCACACCTTATACTAATAACCATTTGATTTGTGGATAAAATCCACAAATCAAATCCTTC
>CAYVZH010000059.1:0-13730 GCA_964456025.1 uncultured Ruminiclostridium sp. | reverse complement strand
TTGCGGCGCGTCCATGCGCCGCCTTGGGCGTTCACCTGAAAGCGTCCTTGCTTTCAAAGACGGGGTCCCCACAAAACATATATTCTTCTCTCAAATCATTCTCCCGCGTGCGCGATACCCAGAATGGACAGTTCTTTTTCCGTCAGACCCACGCCGCGCAGCATAAGGCGGTTGCCCTTGAGCGCTTCGACCGAGTTGATCCCCATGCCGCCCATCATTTCCTTGATCTCGTGATCCCACGCGTGAACGAGGTTCACGAGACGGCGGTAGGCGACCTCGGGATTCAGGCGCTTTACGAGGTCGGGGCGCTGGGTTGCGATCCCCCAGTTGCATCGGCCCGTCTGACAGCTCCGGCAGAGGTGGCAGCCCATCGCGAGCAGCGCCGCCGTTCCGATATAGACCGCGTCCGCGCCGAGCGCAATGGCTTTTACGACGTCCGCGCTTGAGCGGATCGAGCCCGCCGCGATCACGGAAACGTTATTCCGGATTCCCTCGTCGCGGAGCCGCTGATCGACGCTCGCGAGCGCAAGCTCGATCGGAATTCCCACATTGTCGCGGATCCGGGTGGGGGCAGCGCCCGTACCGCCGCGGAAGCCGTCGATCGCGATAATGTCCGCGCCGGAGCGCGCAATGCCCGAAGCGATTGCCGCGACGTTATGTACCGCCGCGATCTTTACGATCACGGGCTTTTTGTAGCCCGTCGCTTCCTTGAGCGAGAAGACAAGCTGGCGCAAGTCCTCGATTGAATAAATATCATGGTGCGGGGCGGGAGAGATCGCGTCCGTCCCCATCGGGATCATACGCGTTTTGGAAACGTCCTCGAGAATCTTCGCCCCGGGGAGATGTCCGCCGATCCCGGGCTTTGCGCCCTGTCCCATTTTGATCTCGATTGCCGCGCCCGCGTTCAGGTAGTCCTCAAAAACGCCGAACCGTCCCGACGCGACCTGTACGATCGTATTTTTTCCGTATTTGTAGAAATCGCGGTGAAGTCCGCCTTCACCCGTGTTGTAATAAATTCCGAGCTCCTCCGCCGCGCGCGCAAGGCTTTCGTGGGCGTTGCGGCTGATCGAGCCGTAGGACATCGCCGAAAAGAGGATCGGGGTCGAGAGCGTGAGCGACGGGGGCGGATCGGTCAGGAGCTTTCCGTTTTCGTCACGGCGAATATGAGTGCTTTTCTTCCCGAGGAATACCTTCGTTTCCATCGGTTCGCGAAGCGGGTCGATCGGCGGGTTCGTGACCTGGCTCGCGTTCAGCAGGATTTTGTCCCAGTAAACGGGATATTCGGCGGGATTCCCCATCGACGAGAGGAGTACGCCGCCGGAATCTGCCTGACGGTAGACCTCGGTCATGGTCTGCTGTGACCAGTTCGCGTTTTTGCGGAAGCGGTTTTCGTTCGGGACGATCTTCAGCGCGCGGGTCGGACAGAGGGTCACGCAGCGCTGGCAGTCCACGCAGTTCATTTCATTGACCCGCATTTTATCGAGGTCGGGGTCGTAAAAATGCACCTCATTCGAGCATTGACGCTCGCAGACGCGGCATTTTACGCAGCGGTCGGGGTTCCGGATCACCTCGAACAGAGGGTTCATGTATTGGATCGGCATATTGATGATCTTCCTTTCTCTCTTATGCCCAATACGAATCTGCAATGTAAACCGTAGACAAAAAATCTGCGCAAAACCGCATATATCAAAGCTTTTGCTTGATTTTTTGTACGGTTTTTCATTGCATATTCGTATTTATTTTTATTTTTTTGCAGGCGCGACTTACCGCTTCATGGAATCGAGCGTCGCGATGACGGGTTCTCCGCCGCGGGGCGACCAGATTTTGTCCACCTCGGGACAGATCGCACGGATCGCGCATTCCTCGCTTGCGACATAGAGCATGTCGTCCTTTTCCGCCGCGACCATGGAGCGCAGCTTCAGGCGGTCGTTGAGCGCCATGATCCCGCCGTCAAAGCCGAGAATGACCGAGAACGGACCGGTGATTAAGAGCGAGGCGAACGTGTTCCGGAAATAGGTGAGCTTTTTCCGCTCCTCCTCGTCCTCGATCGCGTCGATCTCGCTCCAGAAGGGGGCGGCGATGATTTTTGCAATATCCGTAAGGTCGAGCTTCCGGCGGCGGTTCAGAAAGTCGATGATATAGGTGATGACCTCGGTATCGGTCAGCAGACTGCACTTATAGCCGTACATTTCGATAAAGCGGCGGTTCGCGTCATAGGAGGAAATTTCGCCGTTATGTACAATGGTATAGTTCAACAAGGCGAACGGGTGCGCGCCGCCCCACCAGCCGGGGGTATTCGTCGGATAGCGCCCGTGCGCCGTCCAGGCGTAACCCGCGTACTCGTCGAGACGGTAGAATTCGCCGACGTCCTCGGGATAGCCGACCGCCTTGAAAACGCCCATGTTCTTCCCGGAGGAGAACACATACGCGCCGTCGATCTTGTCGTTGATCTTAATGACGCATTGCGCGACGAATTCCTGCTCGTCGAGCTGGCTCTCCGCGAGCTTCGTCGGGAGCGGGGTAAGGAAATAGCGCCAGATCAGCGGTTCAGCAACAATATTCTTGTTTTTCGTCGTCGGAATGCGCGAGAGGTTCACGACGTCGAAATGACGGTCAAGAAACGCCTCCGTCTCGACCCGCGCGGCGTTATTTTCGTAAAAAAGATGAAAGGCGTACTGGTCGGCGTATTCGGGATAGATCCCGTACCCCGCGAAGCCGCCGCCCAAGCCGTTCGAGCGGTCGTGCATGGTCGAAATGGAGCGGACGATGTCGCCGCCGCCGATCCGATGCCCTTTCTTGCTGATAAAGCCCGAGATGGCGCAGCCGGAAGGGATCCGGACCTGTCCTTCTTTTTGAAGCATTGAAGAGACCTCCTGTTCGATAAAGGGGAGAACGTCCCCGAAAGTGTCTGGTTTTATTATACTATGTGCCGTCCCTGCTGTCAATGAATTTGCAGGATTTTTTTAAATAAAATTCATAAATTTGTTTGATCTGTCAATGCAGGAGAGAAAATCGGGCGGGATTTTTACAAATATCCCATAGAAATGACAAATTTCGGGAGGTGATAAGAAATAAAAATAAAAAAATCCGTCATTTGACGGGAGGTTTTTGAAATTTTTTGTTCCTTTCACCGAAAGGAACCGAAACGGAAAGTTTAGAGAAAAGAAGAAAAACTTAATTCCTTTTTCAAACGAGAGAAAAAAAGAGAGCAGCAAGTAAAACAAGACTTCCGAAAGGAAAACAAAAACTTTTCCCTCGCATCCTTCCTTCCCCGTTCTGCACAGCCGCGCTGTGGTGGTGCAGTCCTTAGGAGCTGAGCGCAAAGAACAAGCAGTCGCTCTTCGCACTTACTTGAAAACGCCGAGAAAAATAGGGGCTTTCTGAAAACTCAGAAAAAACCGAACAAAAAATGTCGCTGTAAAAAATCTTCCTCAAGTTCATAAAAAGGTCCCTCTTGGAGCTTGCCCGACCTCTTTTTTCGTCCTACAGGTTTAAAAAGACGAAAAAAGAGTTGAGGGCAGTGCCAAGAGGGCGACTTTCCGCCGCTTTGGTCGGTCAAAGCGGAAAAAATTACACAAAATTTTTAAAAACGATGAAGTATAGAGAAAAGGACGAAAGCTCCCCCGAAAGCACGCTGCGCTTTCGGTTCCTTTCGGCGGCGAAAGGAACAAAAAATCACTGGGAAAGCCTTTCCTCTTGCTCCAACCATTCCAACGCTTGTCCTGCGAGGTAGAGCGAGCCGCCGATCAGGATCGCGCCGCCCTGCTCCCGCGCGCGGCGGATCGCTTCGCCGACCGTTTCCGCGGTCTCGGCGCGAACGCCGCGCGCTTCCGCGAACCTTGCCAGCTTTTCGGCAGGAACGGCGTTCGGCGCGAATCCGTCGGTAAAAACGGCAGCCGCGCATTGTTCCAGTAAATGCGGGAGCGCCTTTACCCATTCCTTCGTCGTCAGCATTCCCAGCACCATGACGGGGCGGATGTCTTCCGCTTTCAGGAGCGCCGCCGCTGCCGCCGCGCCGGATTCGTTATGACCGCCGTCCACGATCGTGAGCGGATCTTCGGAATATATCTGCATTCGGGCGGGGAGCGCGGCGGCTTTCAGCCCGTACTCGATCGCCGTTTCGGGAATTTTCAGCAGGCGCAGGGCTTCGATCGCGGCGGCGGCGTTTTCGGGCTGGTGCGCGCCGCCCATTTTCGTGGAAAAAATCTTTCCCCGGTAAGAAAACCGCGTTCCGTGAAGCGTATTTTCCCGGATCGTGAGCTGCGACCCGTCCGCCTCGGTAAACGGCGCGCCGCATTCCCTTGCACGATTTTTCAGCACCTCAAGCGCGTCCGCATACTGATTCGGGGCGGAAACGGCGGGAACGTCCGGCTTGATGATCCCCGCCTTATGGACGGCGATCTCTGAGACCGTGTTCCCGAGAATGGCGCAGTGATCAAGGTCGATTTTCGTGACGATACTGACCGACGGGGTCACCAGCGCGGTACAGTCGTAAAGCCCGCCGATCCCCGTCTCGAGGACGACCGTGTCGGCACGCACCCTGTCATAAAACAAAAAGGCGGCGGCGGTCAGAAGCTCGAACTGCGAAAAATCGGGGGAGTCCGCCGCCTCCTTTACCCGCGCCATACACGCGGCAAAATCCGTCTCGCCGATCATTTCGCCGTCAAAGCGGATCCGCTCGCGCAGATTCAGGATAAACGGCGAGGTAAAGCAGCCCGTCCGAAGCCCCGCCGCGCGAAGCGTCTCGTCGAGATAGGCGCAGACGCTCCCTTTTCCGTTCGTTCCCGCGACATGGAGAAACCGAAGCCGCTCCTGCGGGTTCCCGAGCCGCTCGCAAAGGCGGCGAAAACGGGAAAGGTCGGTCTGCGGCGTGCCCGACTTGGTAAAGCTTGTTAAAAATCCGACCGCTTCCGCGTAATCCATACGGTACACCTCTGTTTCCGAGCTTAGGTTTTCATCAGCGCGATAAACGCCTTCGCCTTTCCGACGACGAGCTTATCGTTTTCATAGGTCAGGAGGGAGGCGGCGCGCCCGATCTCGATCCAGCGCATTTCGGAAATTTCCTCAAGCTGCGGCTTTGCGTCATGGCTGAGCGCGCGGGCGACGAAATAAACGACGGTCTTATTCGTGTCACGGCGGGGCGAAAAGGAGACCGTTTCGCGAAAGCCCGTGTCGATCAGGACGTCGAGATTCGTCTCCTCCTTGATCTCCCGCGCGGCGGTCTCCGCCTCGGTCTCATTCCCCTCGACGTGACCCTTCGGGAAAGACCAGTAGCCCGATTTGATGTGCCGAATGAGCAGAATTTCGGTATTTCCGTGGAACTTCCGGTAGACGATCGCCCCGCAGGATTTTTCATAGTTCATTCCGCTCACCCCCCTTTTGGTTCTTTCCTTACAGTATATCACAAAATCTCCGGTTTGTCACGGGTTTTTTGTTGTTTTTTGCAGGACTGCGCTTTTGCGGGGAGACGTAAAGACCGTTCTCCTTGACATTCGGCGGGGAATACGCTATAATAATAGAGAAAACAACGCCATACGCAAAGGAGCGATGAAAGCATGAGAAGGATTTTTCCGGTGAAAAAATATCTATGTTTCGTTCTGATGATCTGTTTGTGCGCGTTATCCTCCTGTAACATTGGGGAGAGTGAGGATTTACAGCAGACAACGGTATCCGATCCCGCCGAAAGCGTGCCGGAGGCTTCCGAAAGCGCCGAGCCTATCGAAACGGAAGCGCAAATCACGCCGGAGGCTTCCGAAAGCACGGAAGAAGCGAATCCCGTCGAGCCGGAAGAGGAACACGACTATATCGAGTTCGCGGTTCACTTACCCGAAGAAAATCCCGATCTGCCGTATACGGTGGATTTTGAAAGCGGCGGCTGGGCGGATTACGCGCATAGGCTCTTTCAACATTCTTTTCGAAAATTTTATTTCGAGGAAATCGGTGAACCGACCTTTGATTCCGCGGGAACCCCGGTCGATGAAAAAACGGTCGTATTAAAGCAGAAAGCGTTGGGCGAGTTTGAGTCGATCCCGCCCGGAGCAAACGGCCCGATGCTTTATTTGGGGAATTCCGAGATGAGGGATTACAGTTTTTCCTTTGACGTTCTGTTAGACGGCAGCGCCCTGAAATTTGAGAGTTACAGTCAAAGCCTTATTACCGATTGGTGGTACCACGAAAACGCCCCCGAGCCGGAAACCCAGCCGTTTTGGTGGCTGCTTTCTGGCACGGAAGGTTTAGAGTGCAGCACCGCTTTTGGCAAAGGCTCGTTTTACTACGAAACGGCGGACGGCGATGTGCTTTTAAAGGGAATCGACACAAGCGTATGGAATCATATTGAACTTACACCCATCGGCAGCAGCCTGCACCTTCTTTTTAACGGGGAGGATTTGGGCGAGATCTACGAATTTGAAGGCGAGCGGATCGGTTCCGCCGCATTCAGCGGAGGAAGAGGGGGCTGTATGTTTAAAAATATCCGGCTTATGCCCCTGTCATAACTTGGCGGCGCGAACTTGAACACGTTTTTAAAAGGAAAAGCCTCTCGGGGAGCGCGGCTTCCCCTGGGGGCTTCTTCTTTTCCTTGACAACGGGCAGGGGATACGCTATAATAAGGAAAACAGGCTTGGGAGGAGACAGTTATGGCGGCACGGTACAGTAGCGTAAAAAGCCCCGCGACGGTGCGGGATCAGATCGAGAAGCTGAAAAGCCGCGGGTGCGTGATCGAGGACGAGGAGCGCGCCGTATTCGTTTTATCCTGTATCAATTATTATCGGCTCGTCCATTATTTTGCCGCCTTTCTCGAAAATAAGCGCCGTTACCGCGAGGGAACGACCTTCGGGAAGGTCATGCGGGTCTACGATTTCGACCGCCTGTTCCGCTCGATCCTGCTGACGGCGCTGGAGGAGATCGAGATCTCCCTCCGCGCGCACGTCTCGAATCACCACGCCATGCGCTACGGCGCGCTCGGCTACCTGAACGAGTCGAGCTTCGATATCCGTCACAATCACAAGCAGTTTCAGAAAAAGCTTGACCACATGATCGAAAAAAACACGGGCGAAGCCATGGTAACGCACCATATCAGCAAATACGGCGGCGCGTTCCCGCTCTGGGTCATTATGGAGCTGTTCAGCTTCGGGGCGCTCAACACCTTCTTTTTTGATTTAAAGCAGGAGGACAAGCGGGACATTTCGGAGCGGGCGTTCGGGTATTCCTACCGCTATACCGAGGACTGGCTGGACTGCCTTTCCGGGCTTCGCAACCACTGCGCCCACTATAATCGGCTTTACGCCAATCACTTCGGAAAGATCCCGAAGCAGCCGCCCGACCTGACCCGGAAGCTTTCGGACACGCCGTATGATTATTTGCTGATCGTGAAACGGTTGTACCCGCGCACGAAGCTTTGGGACGAGCTTTTCCTGAGTCGGCTGGAAACGCTGTTTGCCGAGTATGAGGACGCCGTCGATCCGAAGTATCTGGGCTTCCCCGAAAACTGGAAAGAGGAAATGAGCGGAAAGCTGTAAAGGCAACACCGCGCAATTAGCGGCTACGCCTTTGCCGTCCCATCGACAGCCATATTTTCCGTCATATTGCACAGATTTTGCTTGAAAGGCGACAGCCTTCCTGCCCAAAATCTATACAATCTGACGAAAAATCTGACAGCCGCTGGAACGACAATAATTGTGCGGTGTAGCCTAAAAAGAGAGGTTTCGCATGGGAAAAAAGGTAAAGGTATTTCTGTATTCGGAAATGCAGAAGCAGATCGAAAAAAGCGGCGTCGGGAGGGCGATCCACCACCAGAAAAACGCCGCCGATCATAACGGGATCGAGATTGTCGGAAGCCTTGAGGAGGCGGACGTTATTCATATCAACACGGTCTTTTTTAAGTCGTGGCTCGTCGCGAAGAAGGCGAGGAGAATGGGGAAAGCCGTCGTTTATCACGCGCATTCGACAAGGGAGGATTTCCGAAATTCCTACCTCGGCTCGAACCTTTTTTCGGGGTTCTTTAAAAAGTGGATCACGTTCTGCTATCAGCTTGGGGACATTATCGTCACGCCGAGCGAGTACGCGAAAAGCCTTCTGATCGGCTACGGAATCAGGCGCGAGATCCGCGTGGTCTCGAACGGGATCGACCTGAGCGATTACCGGCGGGACGAGGAGGCGGGGAAGCGCTTCCGCGAGAAGTACGGCTTTCGTCCCGAGGAAAAGATCGTGATCGGGGCGGGGCTTGTGATCGGGCGAAAGGGAATCGTAGATTTTGTGGAGCTTGCGAAGCGGCTCCCGGGGTATCGTTTTGTCTGGTTCGGGGATTCCAATTTGAATCTCGTGAGCCGCGCGGTGCGAAAGGCGGCGAAAACGAAGCTCCCGAACCTGACCTTCGCCGGCTATGTTGATAAAAAATCCCTTCAGGACGCGCACTGCGGCAGCGATCTGTTCCTGTTTCCGTCCTTTGAGGAGACGGAGGGGATCGTGGTGCTGGAGGCGCTCGCGCTGAAAACCCCGTCGCTTTTGCGGCGGATTCCCGTTTACGGGGGCTGGCTCGAGGAGGACCGCGACGTTTACATGGCGGGGGACTTGGACGAGTTTGAGCGGAAAATTACGGATATTCTGGAGAAAAAGCTGCCCGATCTGACCGAGGCAGGCTACCGTGTCGCCGAGCAAAAGAAGATCGAGGACGTCGGAAAGCAGCTTTCCGAAATCTACCGGGAGCTTGGCGGGGCGGAATAAATGCAGTTGCAAAAATAAAAAACCCGTATTCGGCGGCTTACGAATACGGGTTTTCTCTTTTGCCTGAATATCTCGGAAATGGCGGGTCATACTCCTTATAATGATACGAATCAACGCATGGAAAGGAGAATGACTCTTGAAGCTGAATGAAAAAATACTCGATCTCTCCCTTTTGCTCGGCGCGGCGGCGGCGATCCTCTGCGCGGCATTCGCCGATTTCGCCGCGCAGTGCGAGGAGGCGCAGGAAAATGCCTTCCGGCTCCATATTCTCGCGAATTCAAACAGCGCCGCCGATCAGGAAATGAAATACGGGCTTCGCGACTACATACTCGACGATCTGGGGTATCTGTTCCGAAGCTGTGACACGAAGGAACAGACCGTCTCGCTCGCACGGCGCAGTCTCCCGCTCATTGAAGAACGGGTGAACGAATACCTCGACCGCAGCGGCTGTGCCTATGGGGCGGTCTGTACGGTGGAAAAATGCGATTTTTCCACAAGAAAGTACGGGGACGTGACCTTGCCCGCGGGGGAATATGACGCGCTTCGGATCGTGCTCGGCGCGGGAGAGGGGCGGAACTGGTGGTGCGTTCTGTATCCGTCGGTCTGCCTGCCGTCGGCGACCGCGCCGCGCGCGCTCCCGTCCCGGACGGTCTATGAGGAGGAGAAGGAGCGGGCAAAGCGGACGGCGGACAGTCTCGCGATCGAAAACGGCGAGGGGATCGAGTTCCGTTTCGCGCTTTACGAATGGCTTTGTGATATTTTTGGATTTTAATCCGTACTGTTTACCGCGAGTACGCCGCCCGTACAGCCCGTTACCACGGCGGTGATCGTTTTCGAGATCGCGTCCGCGCCGTTTACCGTCCCGAACAGGAGCGCGCCCAGCATACAGACCGAAAGCAGGATCACCGCGCAGATAAACCCGTTTTTCAGCCCTTTTCGCCGCTTGATCTTTCCGCAAAGGAAGCCCGCGAGCATACAGCCCGCGCCGAGCGAGAAAAGGGCGAAAAGCTGAGCTAAGGAAAGCGGGATCTGAAGCGCGCTCATCAGCCACGCGGAGAGCGCGAGACAGCCCGCCGTACAGATCCCGCCGACGGCGGAGGAAAGCGCGTAGGTTGCCGCGCGGCGAAGATCGGGCTTTCGTTCGTTTGTCATAAAGCATGAGTCCTCTCTATATGTACTGTTCAAAGGTATGTTTTGTCCCGTGCAATTAGTACTGATTTCCGATCGAAAGGCGCACAAAAATCCAAACAAAGGCTTGAATTTATGTGGCTTTGTGCAGGATTTTTGTCTGCGCTTTTATAGGAAATCAGTACATAACCTGTTTGGAAAATTTTTACATTTCCTTCAACAGACATTGACAAAGCGGGGAATTGATGTTATACTGTTATAAAGTTCCGTCCCATGCGGACGGATCAAAAATCATCAATTTCGCGAGGACGTGAGAAGGGCTGAAAGCGCTGAAAAAGCTGCTGCTTCCCGCGGTGCTGATCGCCGCGGCGTACGCGGGGCTTCACTTTGTCGGGATCGGCTGTCCGATCCTCTTTTTTACGGGGATCTCCTGCCCCGGGTGCGGTATGACGCGCGCGTATTTTTCGCTGCTGCGCCTTGATTTTTCCGCCGCGCTCGGAAGTCACCCGCTTTTCCTGCTCCCGCCGATCCTGCTTCTGTTCTTTCTTTTTAAAGAGGAGGGAAAGCTCCCGAAAAGGGCGTACGACGCGGCGGTGTGGATCTTTTGCGGGCTGTTTCTGGCGGTATGGGCGCTCCGGATGATCTTCGGGGACGGAGAGATTGTGACCTTTTCTCCCGAAAACGGCTTTTTCCTCCGGACGCTCCGCGCGATCTTCTGAAAGGAACAATACATATGATTGACCAGAACCGAAGCACTTTAAAATGGTTTCTCCTGACGCTTGTGACCTGCGGGATCTACGACCTGTACTTTATTTATAAGCTTGCGCAGGACGTGAACATTACCTGTAACGGCGACGGGAAGGAGACGCCCGGACTCGCGTCCTTCTTTTTCCTCTCGCTCGTTACCTGCGGAATTTACTCGTATTACTGGTATTATAAGCTCGGCGATCGCATGCACGACAACGCGCCGCGCTATAACCTGAACTTCTCGGAATCGGGGAGCACGATCCTTTTGTTCTTGCTGATCAACCTCGTTTCGGGCGGGGTCGGAACGATCCTTGCGACGTATTTTATCATCAAGAACATGAATTCGCTTGCCGCGGCGTACAACCAGTGGATTTCGGGCGGCGGCGTACAGGCGCAGCAGCCCTATATTCAGTAAGGCGTGCCGTCTGCACTTCTGTACAAAAAGAAAAAACATCACCTTCGGAACACTTTCCCGTTTCCGAAGGTGATGTTTTTTGGGGCTGCACCGCATAATGATTGTCGTTCGAGTGGTTGCCAGATTTTTTGTCAGATTGTGCAGATTTCATGCAGGAATCCTGCCGGATTTCAAAGGAAATCTGTGCGATATGACGGAAAAGATGGCAGCCAATTGGGCGGCAAAGGCGTAGCCGGTCATTGTGCGGTACTGCCCTATCGATCCGCCCGCGCCTTCGCGTCGGCGATGATCTGACGGACGTCGTCCACGCAAAGTCCGCAGACCTTACAGCAGTCGGTTTCGTCCTTTACTTTATCAAGCGTTTCGGCACCGTTCCGGACGGACGCGCGGATCTGCTCGTCCGTGATTCCGCGGCAGGCGCAGACGATCTCGTCTTTTTTATCCATGGAATCGCTTCCTTTCCGTCCCTTGCGGACAGGTTCTGATTTTCGGCACGCTTTCGACCGAGAATCAATATTATTATGTACGGCACGCCGCCGCATATCCCCGATCCGTGACCGCCTGTATTTCGGGATCGACCGATTGTCGATGATTTGTTGAAAAAAGCGTTGGCTTTCTGTATAATAAGTTATGGAAAGGGGTTATGTTTGAAAAATCTTCGATTTTTCAAACCCGTCGTTTGTGCCTCGGCAAATCCGCTCGGCACAAACTTCCTCCAGAGGAAAGGAGTGATTATTAAATGGACGTCGAGATCAAGATCGACGAATCTTGCACCGAGCCGAAGATCGTCATACGGACGGCTTCCGTGACGGAAGAGATCAGTCGGCTTGTGCAAAAGCTGTCCGAAAAGAATCCCGGGATCATTTCGGGCAGGAAAGACGAAAAGCTCGAGGTGATCGGGCAGGAGGACATGATCCGGATCTATGCGAGCGGCGGGAAGGTGTTCGCCGTAACGGAAAAAGGCGAATATACGGTGCGGCTTCGGCTGTATGAGATCGAAGAACGGCTGGATCCCGGCTTTTTTGTCCGGATCTCCAATTCGGAGATCATTAACCTCAGAAAGGTCAGAAATTTTGACCTGAGCTTTACCGGTACGATCTGCGTCGAATTCGACGGCGGCGCCGTTTCTTATGTTTCAAGGCGCTATGTTTCAAAAATCAAAAAAATATTGGGAATATGAGGGAGCAAAGTCTCCTTCATAAGAAAGGCAGGTCATTATCATGAAAAAGAAGACATTTTTACGCGGGCTGCTGGGCTTTCCGCTTGGGTTGGCGATCGGGTACATGATTACGATCGCGATCTCACTGATCTTGGCGGACGGGTATTATTCTCCCTGTGTGCCGGAGCTGATTTCCGTGACGGGAAGTGAGATCAATGCCGTTTTGCTTCAGGCAGCTTTATGCGGGATCCTGGGCGCGGGGTTCGGCGCTAGCTCTGTTATATGGGAAATTGAGTCGTGGGGGCTTGTAAAGCAGACGGGAATTTATTTTTTGATCGTTTCGGTGATTATGCTTCCGGTGGCGTATGTGAACTATTGGATGGAGCATAGCGTAAAAGGGTTTTTAAGCTATTTCGGGATCTTTGCCGCGATCTTTGCCGTGATCTGGATCGTGCAGTATACGGTAAACAAGCGCAGGGTCGGGAAAATGAATCAGAATTTGCAAAACCTGCGCCGCTAAGGCGTACCGCCTTTGGCATTTCCGAAGAAGCTTTCCGAATGTCGGAATCTCGGGACGTGTGGCGGGATATTTCCGCTTTGCGCATTTTTCAGGGCGTATCGCTGTTCCGATGGACTTGAACTTTTTCGCGAAATGTGTTATACTGGAAAAAATGTTAAGGCAACACCGTACAATAACTGTCGTGCGGTGCTGCCTTAAGTGATTCGTAAGAACGACGAAGGGGGTAAAAGCATGATTCGGGAAGTAAGGCGGGAGGAAATACCGATATGCGCGGAGGTGATCCGAAAAAGCTTCCGGACGGTTGCGGACGAATTCGGGATCACGGCGGAGAACGCGCCGCGCTTTACCGCCTTTGCCACCTCGGAGGAACGGCTGTACTGGCATATGGACGGGGAGCACAGACCGATGTTCCTGTTCTGCGATCATGACGTGATCTGCGGTTATTATTCGATTTTATTGCAGGAGAACGGGGAATGCGAGCTGAGTAACCTTGCTGTTTTGCCGGAATACAGGCATAAGGGGATCGGACAGAAATTGCTGGAGCATTCTTACGAAACGGCGAGAGAGAAGGGCTGTACCGTTCTCAATATCGGCATTGTCGAGGAAAATACCGTTTTGCGGAAATGGTATGAGCGATACGGCGCGATCCATACGGGCACGCAAAAATACGACTTTTTTCCGTTTACGTGCGGAACAATGAAAAAATATCTGTAATACGAAAATCGGGAGGAACGTGCAATGAGCGATCTTATGGAATTTTCCGACAGAGAAGCATTCCGGAAATGGCTTTCCGAGCATTGCCTGTCAAGCGAGGGCGTCTGGCTTTTATTCGGCAAAGCCGGCGGCCCGAAAACGGTTAAAGCGGGAGAGGCGCTGGAGGAAGCGCTCTGTTTTGGCTGGATCGACGGGCAAATGCAAAGCCTGGACGACAAAACCTATAAGAAATATTTTTCGCAGCGCAGGGAGAACAGCAAGTGGTCGGAGAAAAACAAGGCGCTGGTCAAAAGCCTTGAGGAACGGGGACTGATGACCGATTTCGG
>CAYVZH010000058.1:0-14172 GCA_964456025.1 uncultured Ruminiclostridium sp. | reverse complement strand
AGGGCTCTGCCCTCGGACTCCCGCAAGCCTTTGAAAAGGCTTGACCTAAACTTTTATATCGCTTTTTCATATTTTTAAAAACAAAAAAGTCTGTGATATTAGACAAGTTTGTAAAAAACTTGTTTAATATCACAGATTTTTATTTATAACACATTATGTAAAACGATATTGCTTTTCGCTTCCTTTTGGTTCAAAAGGAAGCAGGGGTGTGGGGACAGCGTCCCCACATCATAATAATTTCTCTCTTATAAATCTCTTTTAATTCTCTTCTCCCGTCTCACCTTCCGCGGAAACCGCGAACCGCTTCATAAACCGGCGGCAAAGCCAGTGATACAGCGGCACGGTAAAGAGGATCGGGAAATTCCGCATGAGATCCACAAGCTCCCACCGAAATCCGTCCATGAGCAGCAGAAGGAACAGGAGCAGCGCTTCGAGCGAGAACCGATCGGGATTCCGTTCGCGGATCGCCCGAACCAGGGATTGTCCCACCGGAATCAGGCAAAGGAACACCAGATATACCGGCATTGCCGACCAAGGGTAATGCCAAGCGATCAGCAGCGCCGTAAACACCCACACTGCCGCATAGATCGCGAGGTCAATGATCTTCTCATGATAAGTAAGGAAGTCGCAGAACGGGTACGCGGAGGGCGGGAGCTTCGGGAAGCCTTGTTTTTTTCGCTCCGCGTGAAGCCGCAGGATCGCGATAAACCGATAATACATCGGGATCAGCAGGAAGCAAAGACTTCCGAAGGTTTTTATGCCCGTATAGCTGGTATTCCCGACCATAAAGCCCGAAAGAACGATCACGCCAAGCGTGAACAGAACCCGAATCGCTTTCCGCTCCGCCCCGAGATATGCCATCAGAAGCGGGACGGGCGCAAGCGAGAGCAGGAACAAGCCTCCGTCTCTGCACATACGGAACAGAAACGCCAGTACACCGCAAAGAAAAAGCCCGCCGACCGCCGCGACCGTACAGCCGCGCCGAAGCTTCTCCTGAAAAAGCAGATCCTTTTCCGCGATCTCCGGATCGTCGCCGCTGAGGTGAAGCCCGCCCTTCCCGAGGGTAAGCGTATCCCCGTTTTTGCCCATGAAATGAACGCCGTCCGCGCTGATCCGGACTTTGTCCTTCGGTTTTTCCGCCCGGGCAGGGTTCTCCCTCTCCGGCTCCTCCGTTTCCGCCGAGACGATTTCCTCGGCGGCTTCTCCTCCGCCGTCTCCCGCGTCAGCTTCGGGGAGAGGGATCTCGTCCTCCGTGCGGAGCAATTCGTCGAGCGAGACCTCGTAAAGCCGCGCCAGCATGATCAAATTATCGGTATCGGGCGAAGCCTCGCTTCGCTCCCATTTTGAGACCGCCTGCCGCGAAACGCCGATCTTCTCGGCAAGCTGCTCCTGTGACAAGCCTTTTTCCTTCCGGAGGTTCACAAGGCGGTTCGCGATTTCAATATTCATATAAATCATTCCTTTCCGATTGCGTCAATTCCAGTGTTCCCTTTTCGTGCACGATTTTGTGCCTTTAGTATAGCAAAAACCTGCGTGGTTGCGCTACCACCTTTGGCTTTCATTTTTCTTTTTTCGAGGGAATTTTTGGTTGCGAAAGGCTTTCCGTTCGCGAAAACTCCCCGCAACTATCGGTTGCGGGGAGTTTTTTGGAACGCCTCGCGGGGCGATCGCCTGACCGGAAAAAACAAGCGGAAGCCCACCCCCGAAACCGAAAAATTCCCCATAAAACGGCATAATTTTGCAGCATTTTACTTCGCTTCAGGCTCTCCTCCGAGAAGCGGAAGCGCAATCGAAACGCTTGTCCCCTTCCCGATCTCGCTCGTGATCGTGAGCGCGCCGCCATGCATTTTAATGATCTCGTCCGCTACCGCGAGCCCGATCCCCGACCCGCGCACGGTATGGTTTGCCTTATAAAACCGATCCTTGATCTTCGGGAGGTCTGCTTTGGAAATGCCGCAGCCCGTGTCCGAGATCGTGATAAAAATCTCCTTTTCGGAAAGCTCCGTCTCGATCCGGATATTCCCGCCCGCCTCGCTGTATTTGATCGCGTTGTCGAGAATGTTGATGAATACCTGACGGAGGCGGTTCTTGTCCCCGTTCATGATCGCGATCGACTCGCTTTCCTCATAATCGACCGCGATCCCTTCGGTTTTCGCCTTCTCGCTGTACATGAGCACCGCGTCGGAAAGCTCGGCGATAATGTCGATCCTGGTCGGATTGAGCGTGAATTTCCCGTTCTGCATGCGCGAGAAATCAAGCAGCTCCTCTACCATATCCGACAGGCGCTCGGTCTCCCGAAGAATGATCCGAAGCCCCTTGATCTGCGTTTCGCGATCCTCGATCCCCGCGACCGTCTCCGTCCAGCCCTTGATCGCGGTAAGCGGCGTGCGAAGCTCGTGTGAGATCGAGGAAATAAACTCGTTTTTGACATTATCCGCGTTCTCCAGTTCGTCCGCCATGTAGTTGAACACCTTGCAAAGCTCGCCCAGCTCGTCGCTTCTCTCCGCCTCGATCCGAACCGAAAAATCCCCCGTCGCGAGCCGCTTCGCGCTTCCCGCAATGCTTCGGATCGGACGGACGATCGACTTGATAAAATACATTCCGAGGGTGAGCATCAGAACGATCAGGAGCAGACTTGCCGTCCCGATGACCGCCGTGATCAAAAGGATCTGCGCGTCGATCTGCCCGAGCGAGGTCACGGTTCGGATCGCCGTCCCCGCGCCCGTTAAAAGAACGGTATACGCCATGTATTTTTCCCCGCTTTTGAGATAGCCGACGTAATACCCTGTCCCGTTTGAGGACGAGAGCGCGGCGGTATAATCGGGCATTTCCTCCTGCTCGTCGGGCGTAAAGCCGCTGCTTGAAAGAAAAACCTGCCCCGCCGAGTTGATCGCCATCAGCTCGGCGTAATTCTTTTTCTCGAATTCCTCGACCGCAATCCGGATCTCGTCGGCGTAATCGGTCGAGGTATCGCCGTAAAACCGCTCGAGGACTCCTCCGACGATGTTGGTTTCGATCTCGATATATTGACGGACCTCGTTATAATAAAAGCTTCGGATCAGGAAGAAAAAGGCGATGTCAAGCACCACCAGCAAAACGACGACGACGCTGAAGCTGTTTACAAACCAGCGGTTCGCGATACTTTTTCTGTGCATATGATTGCTCCCCCGAATAAATCCCGTTTTTTGCCTGAAAGCTGTCTTATTTCAGTATACCATACTTTCCTGTTTTTTGCAACTCGGAAAGATCGCCTGTTCCCGCATGATTGCGATTCTTTCGGGGAAAGATAATCCCGGTTGAACCGCGATATTTCGGCTTCATCTGACACGAACAGGAGGAAAAAGAGTTGAAATTCAAGCTGACAAGAGGAGAAAGGCACTGGGTGCTGTACGACGTGGGGAATTCGGTGTTTGCGCTCCTGATCGCGACGATCCTCCCGATCTATTTTCACTATCTTGCCGAGGATCGAGGCGGCGTTTCTCCCGTGGATTCGCTCGCGTACTGGGGATATGCCTCCGCCGCCGCAACGCTTTTCGTGGCGCTTCTCGGCCCCGCGCTCGGCGCGTTTTTCGACCGAAGCAATCAGGCGCGCAGGCTTTTCGGCTGCTCGGTTCTGGTCGGCGCAATCGGCTGTCTTTCGCTCGGGCTGGTGCACGGCTGGTTTGCCTTTCTGATCGTCTTCGTCCTAGCGCGGATCGCCTATTCGATCAGCCTGATCTTCTACGACGCCATGCTGAGCCGGGTCACCGACGAGAGCCGCATGGACAGCGTTTCGGCGCAGGGCTTCGCGTGGGGCTATCTCGGGAGCTGTATCCCGTTCGTGCTCTGTCTCGGGATCGTGCTGTTCGCCGAACCGCTCGGGCTCTCGATGATGACCGCGATGACGCTCACGTTTTCGGTCGGCGCGGTCTGGTGGATCGCCTTTTCCCTCCCGCTTCTCGGAAAAAGCTCCCCGCTTGTGTGGGAAAAGTGCCATAAAATAAAAAAAGAGCGGAACGGGCTCCTCGAAACGCTGAAAACGATCGGAAAGGAGAAAAAGATCCTCTTTTTTCTGATCGCATTCTTTTTCTATATCGACGGCGTCTACACGATCATTGACATGGCGACCGCCTACGGCTCGGCGCTCGGACTGGATCAGACGGGGCTTCTCCTCGCCTTTCTGATGACCCAGATTGTCGCTTTTCCCTGCTCGATCGCGTTCGGGCGCCTTTCCCATTCCTTTCCGGCGGAACGGCTCCTGTCCGTCTGTATCGCCGCCTATTTCGGGATCTCCGTTCTGGGGATCTTCATGACGACCCAGCTTCATTTCTGGCTCCTCGCGGCGGCGGTCGGTATGTTTCAGGGCGGGATCCAGGCGCTTTCCCGCTCCTATTTCGCGAAAATCGTCCCCGCCGGGCATTCGGGCGAGTATTTCGGGATTTACGACATCTTCGGGAAGGGCGCGTCGTTTACGGGTACCGCCGCGATGAGCGCCGTGTCGCAGCTTACGGGAAATCTCGGTCTCGGGCTTCTCCCGATCGCGCTTTTCTTTGCCGTCGGACTGGGGCTGTTCCTCGTTTCCGCGAAAAAGGGGTAATCAAAAAATCGCTGCAATTTCCTGCAAACGAAAATCCCCCGCAAACCGCTCCATAAAGCGCTTTACGGGGGATTCAACTTGGTACGCCTGATGCGATTCGAACGCACGGCACATAGCGTCGGAGGCTATTGCTCTATCCAGCTGAGCTACAGGCGCGAATCCGGCTGAACGTCGGTTCAGCCAAATCGATATAAATAGTATACCACATTTTTTCCTGTTTTGCAAGTATTTTTTTACTTTTCAAGCAACTTTTCCGAGGACGCGAGCTTCGCGCTCACGCAGAAAATTTCCATCGCCGTCTGAAGCTCCTCCGGCTTCGGGAAGGTCGGCGCAATCCGGATATTGCTGTCGCGCGGGTCTTTTCCGTAAGGATACGCCGCGCCCGCGCCCGTCAGAACGACGCCCGCGTCCTTGCAAAGCTGCACGATCCGCTTCGCCGTCCCCTCCATGCCGTCATAGGAAACGAAATAGCCGCCGTTCGGCTCGTGCCAGCTCGCGATCCCGCAGGGCGCGATCTCGCGGTTCAGCATATCGAGCACGATCTTGAACTTCGGCGCGATAATATCGCGGTGAAGCTTCATGTGCTGCTGAATGCCCTCGAAATTCTTAAAATATTTTGCGTGACGAAGCTGATTCAGCTTGTCATAGCCAATCGTCTGATACCCCATCTGGCGCTTGATAAAGTCGATATTCGCCTTGCTCGCGCCGATACAAGCAAGTCCGCCGCCCGGGAAGGAGATCTTCGAAGTCGAAGTAAACATCAGCACCATGTCCTGCTTCCCTGTCTTTTTGCATTCCTCGAGAATGTTCAAAATCCGATCGGGCGTATCGGTGAGATGGTGAACGCAGTACGCGTTGTCCCAGAAAATGCGGAAATCCTTCGCCTTCGGGCTGAGATTCGCGAAACGGCGAACGACCTCGTCGGAATAGCTGATCCCCGTCGGGTTGGAATAAAGCGGAACGCACCAGATCCCCTTGATCGCCTCGTCCTCACTCACAAGCCGCTCGATCATGTCCATATCGGGGCCGTCGCTCTGATAAGGAACGGTAATCATCTCGATCCCCATGCTCTCGCAGATCGCGAAATGACGGTCGTAGCCCGGCGCGGGACAGAGAAATTTCACCTTTTCATTCCTGCACCACGGCTTTTCGCCACCCAACACACCGAGCAGCATGGCGCGGGAGATCGTATCGTACATCAATTGGAGGCTTGAATTTCCGCCGATAATGATCTCGTCCGCCGAAACGCCGAGCATCGGCATCATCAGTTCCTTCGCCTCGGGGATCCCGTCGAGAACGCCGTAATTGCGGCAGTCGATCCCGTTTGCCGCGTGATGATCGCCGTCAAGACAGTGCGTAAGCATTTCGAGCGAAAGATCAAGCTGCTCGGGCGCGGGCTTCCCGCGGGACATATCGAGCGAAAGCCCGCGTGCCTGATACTCGCGGTACTTCGCGGTAAGCTCGTCCTTTAATTTTTCCAATTCTTCCTTCGTCATTTCCTGAAACATCTGAACGACCCTTCCTTCCGTCATTTGTCTTACTTTTATTATACATTAGCTTTGCCGAAAATGCAAGTTGTTTTTCGCGTTCCTGCAAAAAGAAACGTACTTTTTGTGCATTTTACCAGTGTGCGAAAGCTTTTTCGCTTTATTTTTTATGGCAGGCGTGCCGCTCCTGAAAGAAAGCGCGGCTTTTACATTCTTTATTCCTCCGCCATATATTCTTCTACCGTGGTCGCCTCGTCATAGGTATATTCCGCAGTGATCTTCCCGTCCTCGTCCATGCTTGTCCGCACGTTGATCCGGATAAAGCAGCCGCTCATGACCGTCTGAGGAAACAGCGAAACGCTCTCAATGTCATAAACGTACTGTAAAACGATCGTTCCGTCCGAACCCAGGAACTTGATCTCGGTATCGCCGCAGTTCTTGAGCGAAACGGTCATGCCCGTCCCCTGCTCGTTTATAAGCGCCGACTCCCGCATGGTGTTGTTTAAGGTATCCAGGCTCTCGGCGGTCACCTCGTCGATCGTGACCCCGTTTGTAATGACCTCTAAGCGAAGGTTCGCGAGACGGAAATTCGTCCGCTGCTGCCCCTCGGTAAGCTCCTGTACGACCCGCGAACGGAGCGTAAAGCCCTCCCGCTCTTCCTCCTCCGCGTTCTCCGTGTTTTCCTCCTTTTTGTCGCTTTCCTGATAAACGCTCGTATGGAAGGCGGGGTAGAACTCGGGCGTCCCCGATTCAAGCGCCGCGTGGAGAATGTCCTCCTCGGTGAATTCGAGGGAGATGAGCTGTTCGAGAAGCTCGTTATATTTCTCGAGATCGACGTCCGAGCTGTACAGTCTCCGTACCGCCGAGCGGCTGTTTTTCGCGCTTTGATAATCGTTGACGTAAACGATCTCCCTCACGCGGAACTCGTTATAGGCGTAAAAGCCGACAATCCCGATCACAAGTACCATTAAAAGGATAATGACAATTTTTCTCATCGGACGCGTTCTCCTTAAATGCAGTATAAATTCGTATCCCAGGCGGGGATATAGGGGTGATGACGGAGGTAAAACTTATAGGCGGGATTCAGCTCGTGAATCAGGAGCGGAAGCGTGATGTAATCCTCCGTCCGGTGATACAGCGAGACGATCAGACGGGGCTTGTACTTCCGGATCGTCTCCGCGCTCCCGCGAAGCGCCGCTTCCTCGCTCCCCTCGACGTCGTACTTGATGAGCGTCGCGCGGTTTCCCTTAAGGATACTGTCTACGCTCCGCCCGTCTACCGTTTCCGTCCGGATATTTTTTGGAAAACCGTTTCCCCCGTGGGAACCGTTCTCCCCGACCGCCGTATTTTCGACCATGACCGCCGAACCCCTGCCCGAACGGCGGGCAAAGGTGACCGGGCCGTCCTCCTCCGTGACCGCCGCGTTCAGGTGGGTAAATACGCCCGAGCCGAGCGAATACAGCCTTCGCCGCATTTTCGCGTAATTTCTCCGGTTCGGCTCGACGGCGTAAATTTTCTCAAATCGCTTTTTCGTGAGCCTTAAAAACTCCTCCACCGTATCGCCGTCATACGCGCCGAGATCCATGTAAATTTCATTCGTCCCGATCCGAAGCAGGGAAAGCGCCTCGTTTTTCTCGCTCTCCGCCGCGCGGAGCACCGAAAGATCCCCCGTATAGCGGTATCGGAGCAGCGCACCGAACACCTCGAGCGAGCGTTCGTCCGCGAACAGGGAGCGAACCTCCTGAAGCTCGCTCTCGTGCGCGGTCAGGAACGCCCCATCGAACAGCCCTTCTCCCACGACAGGAACGTCGGGCACGACCGTTTCATACTTTTCCGAAAGCACGGTCACCCGCTCCATCACCTCGGGAAGCGCCGACCCGAAGCAGATCACAAGCAGAAAATCGTCATACTGCTCCTCGATCTCGGAAAGCTTCTTGACCCGATAGCCGTGAAAGCTGTGTCCGCGGACAAATTCGTCGCTCGCCATGAACTCGGCGGGACGGATCCCCTTTTCCTCCATGACGGACAAGATCTTTTCCGCCCCGTCGCCCATGCCGTACATGACGATCGGCTTCTCGGTTTTCATGAGCCGCTCCCATGTGCTTAAAACGGGGGTCGGTTCACGTTCCTCTTCCTCGGAGAAAATCTCCTCGGAGAATTTCTCCTCGGGGAATTCAAGTTCTTCCGTTTCCATTGCCCTGCACTTCCTTTCCGATTGTCTCCTATTCCACCGTCACCGACTTCGCCAAATTGCGCGGCTTATCCACATCGCAGTCCCGCAAAACCGCGGTATAATACGCGATCAATTGAAGCGGAACGACTGCCACAAGCGGCATGAGAAGATCGCTCCCCGACGGGATCCGTACCGCGAGATCGGTGCTCTCCTGTTCCAGGCTCATATCCTCGGGACAAACCACGACCACGAACGCGCCGCGGGACTTGACCTCCTTGATATTGCTCTGCGTTTTCTCGAAAAGCTTCGTCTGCGTCGCGACCGCGATCACGGGCGTCCCCTGCTCGATCAGGGAGATCGTCCCATGCTTCAGCTCGCCCGCCGCATAGCTTTCCGAATGAATATACGAAATTTCCTTCAGCTTGAGTGAGCCCTCCATGCTGAGCGCGTAGTCCAGCCCCCGCCCGATATAAAGGAGGCTTTCCGCGTTCACAAGCTTTGACGCGGCATACTGGTACGGCTCCAACTTTTTGAGACACTCGCCGATCTTTTCGGGAACCGCGCAAAGCTCACCCACGAGCGAACGGCACTCTTCCTCCGAGATCATGCCCCGCGCCAGCGCAAGCTTAAAGGCGAACAGATACATAAACGCCGTCTGCACCATATACGCCTTGGTCGAGCAGACGGAAATTTCCGGCCCCGCCATGGTGTACATCACCATTTTCGCTTCTCTTGCGATCGACGAGCCGACGACGTTCACGATCGCGAGCGTATCGGCCCCGATCCCGTTCGCGAGCTTCAGCGCCGCTTTCGTATCCGCCGTCTCCCCCGACTGCGAAATCACAATCACGAGATCCTCCGGCGAAAGAAGCGGATCCCGATAGCGGAATTCCGACGCGATGTCCACCACGACGGGCATTCGCGCCAGCGCCTCGATCACGTACTTCCCGACCGTCCCCGCGTGCATGGCGGAGCCGCAGCCGACAATATAAACGTGCTTGTATTTTTTTAACATCTCGTCGGTCAGCCCGCATTCCTCAAAGCTGACCAGACCGTCCCTGATCCGCGGCGAAACCGCGTTTTTAAACGCCTGCGGCTCCTCGTGAATTTCTTTGAGCATAAAGTGCGCATAGCCGCCCTTTTCCGCCGCCTCAACGTCCCATGTCGCGGTCAGAAGCTCCTTTTGGAGAACCGCCGAATGAATATCGCGGAAAATAACCCCGCTTTGATCCAGCTCGGCGATCTCCCCGTCCTCAAGAAGGTAATACTCGCGCGTTTCCTTCAGGATCGCGGTAATGTCCGACGCGATAAACATCTCGCCGTCCCCTTTTCCGACGATGAGCGGGCATTCCTTCCTTACCGCATAGATCTTATCGGGGAAATCGCGGAACAAGATCCCGATCGCGTAAGCGCCGTCGATCTCGGCAACCGTTTTCCGCACCGCCTCGAGCGGATCGCCCTCGTAATAATAGTCGAGAAGCTTCGCGACCACCTCGGTATCCGTCTCGCTCTCAAAAGCGTATCCTGCCGAAATTAAAAATTCCTTTACCTTCCGATAGTTTTCAATAATTCCGTTATGTACGATCGAAACGCGCCCGTTCCCGATCGGGTGGCTGTTGATGTCGCTCGGCTCGCCGTGCGTCGCCCAGCGCGTATGACCGATCCCGCAGACCGCCGTAAGCGGCGCTTCCTCCGAAAGCTTTTTTTCAAGTCCCTCGCGGATCTTTCCCTTTGCTTTTACGGTCTTTAGCTTTTGACGCTCCTGAACGGCGATCCCCGCGCTGTCATATCCGCGGTATTCAAGCTTTCTCAGCCCCTCCACAAGAATTTCCGCACAGGCGCGCCGCCCCGTATAACCGACGATTCCGCACATAACGCGTTCCTCCCTCCGTCTCCGAATCTTCTCTACCATATATATTTTCAATTATAGCACAAAAACACCGTTTTTGCAATATAAAAATTCAGACCGTAAGAAAAGAGAAAAAATTATTTTGCGGGGAGGCACTGAGGTAAGCGTTTTGTATGCGCCGCGTCCGTGCGGCGCTTGGGACGCTTACTCCGCAACTTCCTGTTGCGTCCCCCGCACCCCTGCCAAATGGAATTGGCGAAAACTTTGTTCTGCGCGGCGTCCGTGCCGCGCCTTGGGTTTTCGCTACCGACATCCTGTCCGCTTTTTCCTTTGGAATCCTTTTTCCCATTGCAATTTTTCCCAATATCGACCTTGCGGCTGTCAGGTCGTAGGTCTTAGGGAAAAATTTTTACAGACTGAAAAATCATAAATGAAAAACGATGTTTTTATTTCAAGAAAATCAGCACGACTTACGTATTTTTATCCGTCTGATGGAACTGCTTTAAATTCCCCGTTTTCTCGCTCCGCTGCGCCAAGACCTCCTCGACCTCTTCCCACGAAAGCTCGCGCTCCACGCACATCACCATCACATGATACATCAGATCGCCGATCTCGTTTTTCAGCTCGTCGTTATCCGCGTTTTTCGCCGCGATGACCATTTCGGTGCATTCCTCGCCGCACTTCTTTAAAATCTTGTCGATCCCCTTTTCAAATAAATAACAGGTGTACGACCCCTCTTTTTTCTCGCCCTTTCTCGAAACGACCGTTTCGTAAAGATCCTGTAAAACGTTTGACATCACGATAACCTCCCCGTTCCTTCACTTTTCCCATTCGTTTTCAAGCTTCGTATAAAAACAGCTCCGATGCCCGGTGTGACAGGCGGCGCCCGTCTGCTCCACCCTAATTAAAAGCGTGTCGTCGTCACAGTCGCTGTACATCTCGACGATCTTCTGAACGTGTCCCGAGGTCGCGCCCTTGTTCCAGAGTTCATTCCGCGAACGGCTCCAGAACCAGGTATACCCCGTTTCAAGCGTTTTTTGAAGACTTTCACAGTTCATGTACGCAAGCATTAAGACTTGACCGTTTTTCGCGTCCTGTACGATCGCGGGGATCAGCGCCCCTTTTTGAAAATACTTGTTTAGATCCAACTTGTTCCTTTTCCTTTCTTTTTTACTGCACTTACCGAACGGGAAGCCCCTTTCCGCGCAAATGCTCCTTTACGTCCCCGACCGTAAGCTCGCGGAAGTGAAATAACGACGCGGCAAGTGCCGCGCTCGCGGGGGTTTCCTCGAATACGTCCGAAAAATCGGAAAGACAGCCGCAGCCCCCGCTCGCGATCACGGGGATTTTCACCCGTTCACAGACGAAATTCAGCATTTCGAGATCAAAGCCCTCCTTCGTTCCGTCCGCGTCCATCGAGTTGAGGCAGATTTCTCCCGCGCCGCGCCTCTCGATCTCGGCGACCCAGTCCGCAAGCGGCAGGTTGTAATCCACCCTTCCCCCGTTGATAAAAACGCGGAAATCGCCGTTCTCGCCGCGCTTCGCGTCGATCCCGACCACCACGCACTGGCTCCCGAACACCTCCGCCGCGTCGCTGATGAGCTTCGGATTCTGGACGGCCTGCGAGTTGACCGAAACCTTGTCCGCCCCCGCGCGGAGCGTGTCGCGGAAATCGTCGATCGTTTTGATCCCGCCGCCGACGCAAAGGGGAACAAAAACCTGCGCCGCCGTCTCGCTCACGATATTGAGCATAACGCCCCGCCCCTCGTGCGAAGCGGTAATATCATAAAAAACGATCTCGTCCGCGCCCTGTTTGTTGTATTCCTTCGCGAGCGCGACGGGGTCGCCGACGTCGCGGATCCCCTTAAAATTCACGCCCTTTACGACCTTCCCGTCCCGGACGTCGAGACAGGGGATAATTCTTTTTGCGAGCATTATTCATCCCTCCCCGCTTTGATCGCTTCTCTGAGATCGAGCGTTCCGCTGTAAATCGACTTCCCGCAGATCGCGCCGTACAACCCCATTTCCTTACAGGCGCGAATATCGCCGAGATCGTGTACGCCGCCGCTCGCGATAATGCTGCACTTCCCGTCCGTCCCGTCATACAGCGCCTTAAGCTGCTCGCGGTTCACGCCCGAAAGCGTCCCGTCCTTGGAAATATCGGTAAAAATGAAATACTTCACGCCAAGCCCGATCATCTTGTTCGCGAGGTCAATATAGTTCACGTCCGAGGCTTCGAGCCAGCCCTCCGCCGCGACCATTCCGTTCACCGCGTCGATCCCGACGGCGATCCGCTCACTGCCGAATTTTTCGATACTCTCCGCGACGAGCCGCGGATTTTTGAGCGCCGCCGAGCCGAGGATCACGCGCGAGATCCCCATTTTCAGGTATTCGCCGACTGTTTCGATATTGCGGATCCCGCCGCCGACCTCGACCTTCAGCTTTGTCTTTTCGGCAACGTCGGTATAAATGCGGGTATTGACGGGTCTGCCCTCCTTCGCGCCGTCGAGATCGACCATATGGATCCATTCGGCGCCCGCCGCCTGAAAGCCGAGCGCGGTCTCGAGATAGCTTTCCGCCACCTTATGCGCGGTCGAGAAATCGCCCTTAAAAAGCCGGACGCAGTTTCCGTCCTTGATGTCGATCGCGGGTAAAATAACCATTCCCATTCCCTAAATCCTCGCAAAATTCTCCAGAATTTTCAGCCCGACGTCCCCGCTTTTCTCGGGGTGGAACTGACAGCCATACACGTTCCCCGAAAAAACGCACGCGGGTACGTTCCCGCCGTAATCGGTATACGCCGCGACATGGATCCCCGCGCACACCGCCGCGTAGGAATGCACAAAATAAACGTAAGGTTCGCCCGCGGCGGACCCGGGTTCCCCCCCCAGCCCCTCGAGGATCGGGCAAGGCTCGTTCATCAGCAAGCGGTTCCAGCCGATCTGCGGGATCAGAAGCCCCGGCGGGGTCATCAGCTCGACCCGACCCGGGATCAGCCCAAGCCCCTCCGTGTCGCCGAATTCCGTGCTGCGGTCGAACAGCATCTGCATTCCGAGACAGATCCCGAGCAGGGGCTTTTTCTTCGCCTCCGCCTTGATCACCTCGGTCAGCCCCGATTCATTCAGCATTTTCATCGCGTCGGGAAAAGCTCCCACGCCCGGAAGGATCAGCCGATCCGCGTTCCGGAGGTCTTCCGCGTCGCCCGAGATCATCGCGGTGCAGCCGATGTAATCGAGCGCGTTCTGAACGCTGAATAAATTCCCCGCGCCGTAATCAATGATAGCGATCATCTTGTCCGCTCCTTTCAAAGAACCCCTTTGGTGGAAAGCGCCGCGCCGTCCGCGTTTTCCGCGACCGCCTGCCGCAGCGCGTGCGCAAGCGCCTTAAACAGCGCTTCGGTGATGTGGTGATCGTTTTTCCCGTACTCGGCGCTTAAATGCAGGGTGATCCCCGCGTTGAACGCGAGCGCGCGCATGAATTCTTCCGTCAGGCAGGTCTCGTAATCACCGATCCGCTCATTCGTAAACGCCGCGCGGAACACCAGAAACGGACGACCGCTCACATCGACCGCGCAAAAGCCGAGCGCCTCGTCCATCGGGATATATGCCGAGCCGTAGCGGACGATCCCAGCCTTATCGCCGAGCGCCTGCCCGAGTGCCTGCCCGAGACAGATCCCGATGTCCTCCACGCTGTGGTGACCGTCCACGTTCAGATCTCCCGCGCAGCGCACGGTCAGGTCGAAGCCCCCGTGAACGGCGAGCGCGGTCAGCATATGGTCAAAAAAGCCGATCCCCGTCTGAATGTCCGCCGTTCCGCTTCCGTCGAGCGCGAGCGTGACGGAAATATCCGTTTCTTTTGTTTTTCTGCTGATTTCCGAGGTTCTCATAAAAAGTTCCTTTCTTTTGAGAGAATGAGAAGAAATTTATTTTCTGCAGGGTGCTTGCCTTTTTTCTTCGTCGAAGTAACTGCCCGGCAAGCCGGAATTTAGCGTTCTGATTTTAACAGCGCATAATAGCAAGCGTCACAAACTCCTTGATTATTCCAATCAGCACTGCGTAAAGTCCCCTCATATTTCATTCCGCATTTT
>CAYVZH010000057.1:0-14433 GCA_964456025.1 uncultured Ruminiclostridium sp. | reverse complement strand
AGGTGATTGAAACCATATGATACTTTTCGGAATCCTTTGCAAGCTCGTTGCAGCCCACTCACCGCAAGGTGATTGAAATAGTTGTCGTTCTGGTTGTCGTTCCAGTTGTCGGTCGTTGCAGCCCGCTCACCGCAAGGTGATTGAAACGCGCGGGAAACGAGAGAAAAAAGAACCTTTTTGACGTTGCAACCCACTCACCGCAAGGTGATTGAAACTTGCTGTTGAAACTGAGGCTTCCCGCCGAAAGCCGTTGCAGCCCGCTCACCGCAAGGTGATTGAAACCCTGTTCCCGATCCAAGTGCCTTCTCTGCTTCTGTTGCAGCCTGCTCACCGCAAGGTGATTGAAACAGTTCATCGTTTACTATATTGAAGAAGTTGAGAAGTTGCAATCTGCTCACCGCAAGGTGATTGAAACAGCCCAGAGGATTCCAGCTCATTCGACCATGTAAGTTGCAGCCCAATCACCGTAAGGTGATTGAAACCATATGATACTTTTCGGAATCCTTTGCAAGCTCGTTGCAGCCTGCTCACCGCAAGGTGATTGAAACTCGACTGCACTTGCCAATTTCATTACCTCACGATCGTTATAACCCACTCGTCGCAAGGTGATTAAAACGATTTTCTCGACCACGTTCGCCAACTTCATTACCTCGTTACAGCCCAATCATCGCAAGGTGATTGAAACCCACTTGTAGGGGCGCGGGTGTTGCCCTCGTCCGCGTTACAGCCCACTACCGCAAGGTGATTGAAACAGCAAGCTCGTGTTCATGGCGTAGAAGCCGTCACAGTTGCAACCTGCTCACCGCAAGGTGATTGAAATGAAAAAACCACCGTGAGACCGCGTGTCTTTACGGTGGTTTTTTATAAGATTATCCTGTAGAATATTGACTATTTTTGTTGAATATGGTAAAATAAATACAGTTTATATCGTCGCTGTTCACTGAAATATCCGCGGGGCTGGACGCGGAAAAGAAACGGAGTTGATAAAATGACGAGTACCGCAGACTGCGTTTTGGCGCTGTACGATTGCCGAAGCAAGCAGGAGTATATTTACCGCACGAACAGGATCCGGGAGATATCCGGCGGTTCGGCGCTGCTGGCGGATATCTATAAGATGTTTTTCCGAAAAGCGGGCGAAAAAGGCGTTAAAATAAACTCCGATTGGAGAAGTGAAACTGAATTCTCCGTTGACGGCTTTTTTGAAAGCGGCTTTGACGGGAAGGTCATCTATGAGGGCGGCGGAAATTTGTTTGTGATCTTCCGCAGCCGTGAAAAATATATCCGGGCAAACCGTATTTTTTCTAAAATGCTGCTGGAGGAAACATATTCCATTTCGCTTGTCGCGTCCTGCGTGGAGGTCAGCGGCGATTTTCTTGCCGACCGCAAAAGACTGTATGAGGAAAACGGACGGATAAAAGCTACCGGAAGCGTTTCGACGCCCTGCTCCGTTCTGCCGATAACGCAGGTTGACAATGTGACATATATGCCGATCGTTAAGAAAACGACAATTGACGGACAGCCCGTTTCGCTTTCCATGGAAAGTGTTCTGAAGCTGAAGGCTTTTGAGAACATCAAAGACAAGGGTGAAAAATTTCTCGATGATATTTCGGGGAAAGAAAATAAGGGAACCGAAAGCCTGATCGCGGTGATCTATGTCGACGGCAACGCTATGGGCAAAAAGGTGAAAGGCTGCACCGAGGAGAAAAGCGGCTATACGGAATGCGCCCGCGCTTTGAGGGAGCTTTCCGAAAACACCAACAAAACCTTTGTGGAGCGTCCGCTGAAGGCAATAGAAAAAATGCTCGCGGAAAAAAACGCAAACGGAAAGTGGCGCACGGTCATTGCCGGTGGAGACGAGATCACGATCATATGTCACGCCCGAGCGGCGCTCGACATCGCTATGACCTATTTCCGAACGCTCGAGGAAGAAAACACGGGTTTAAATACGGATAAGAGAAATTACGCCTGCATGGGCATCGCGATAGCGCACAGCCATGCGCCGTTCGCGGACGTTTACAAAATCGCGGAGCAATGCTGTGAATCGGGAAAGAAAAAATCGCGCGCCAAGGACAGCAAGGTGAATTATGTAGATTTCCATTTCTGCCGCGCGGGACTCACGAACGATCTGGACATGATCCGCAAAAACAGTGATAACGACTATATCGCCCGTCCCTATGAGTTTTCGGAAGAATTTTTGCAATTTGTCGAGTTCGGGAAAAAACTCGGGAGCATAGGCAGAGCCAATATAAAGGAGCTTGCCGCAGCTGTCATAAAAGGGGATTCCTTTTATCGCTTTGAAGCCGAACGCATATTGTCAAGATGTCCGAACTGCGGGATCCAAAGCGGAAACGAGAAACAGAAAAAGCTTATATTTGACATAGCAAACGTATATGATCTGTGGTTTGCCGAAAGCGAGGAGAGCGAATGAATTACGAACTGAGGATAACACTGAAGTCGGATCTGTGTTCCGCAAGCGGAGACGGCTTTTCTCTGACGATAGATACCGACGTGTGCTATGACGAATTCGGACTTCCCGTGATCCCCTCGCGAAGGCTGAAGGGCTGTATGCGCGAAGCGGCAGAGTACATAGGCGCGGAAAGCATTGATGAAATTTTCGGCGTTGCGGGAAGCGCAAACGGGGGAGCGCTCCGGATCGGCAATGCCGTGCTCGAAAATTATTCTTCTCTCAGAGAGCAGGTAAACCGAAACGAAAAAAACGCACAGCGTATCTTGTCCCTGTTTACCTCTGTGAGAGCCATGACCGCCATTGAAAACGACACCGCAAAAAAGGAAAGCCTGCGCTTTATGCGCACGGTCAGCCGTTATTCTCCTCTGGACGGAAATGAAACGGTGTTTACGGCACCGGTAGAGGCGGATGAAAAATATTTCGGTCAATTAGAAAGAATATGCCGTGCGACAAGAAATATCGGCTATAAACGAAATCGGGGCTTCGGCGCGGTGAGCTGTCGTTTAACAGAGGCGAAGGCGGATCGTGAAACGGCTGTGATCGGTGAAATAGCGGACGGCGAAAAGGAATATGAGATACGATATTCGATACGGACGGATTCGCCTGTCATGCTGCCCGGCGCGATCGCCAACGAAACCGACGACTATATTGCCGGAACGTCCATTATGGGCTTCTTTGCGGCGAAATATCTGAAAACGCACGACGCGGACGGTAAATTTGAAGAGATTTTTCTGAAAGATAACGTGATATTTTCCGATCTTTATATTCTGTCTGAAAACGGCATAGCCGCCTGTCCCGCGTCCTTCGCGATCGCAAAGGACAAAACCGCGAACAAGCCGCTGTATGTAAATTCACTCGTCACCGAAAAGGGCGATCGGGTACTTAAGCCGCTGAAGGGCGGTTATTTTGCCGACGGCAGTGAAGTTAGGGTGAAAACGGAAACGATCTATCATCACAGCGACAAAGAGGACGGGACGCTTTACACACAAACGTGTATATGCGCGGGTCAGTGCTTTGGCGGAACGATCCGCGGGAAGGGGAAATATCTTCGTGAAATATCCGCGATTCTTGGGGAAGGAACGGTTTCCGTCGGCAGGAGCAAAACCGCTCAATACGCGGAATGCAAGGTACGCTCAGCGAAGATCTCGGAATATATAAGTGAATCTCAAAGATACGCGGAGAATGAAAAAATCGCTGCGATTTTTTGTTCCGACGCACTTTTTCTTGATGAAAGCGGCGCGTGCTGTACGGATTTTGACATGATATGTGAAAAGCTCGGCGTTTCCGGAGTGGACAATAAGCGTTCGTTTATGAAGTATAAAACCGTTGCGGGCTATATGGCGGCGGGCGGATATAAAAAGCCGCATTTGCGCGCGGTAAAGGCAGGAAGCACGATTTGCTTTTCTTTCAGCGGCGCGTGTGATCTTCCAAAGGTCGGATATTTCGGCGAGAAGACGGGAGAAGGCTTTGGCAAGGTGCGTTTTGTGAAAGCGGAGGAGATCGTGGATCTCAACAGCGGCAATTTCCCCGCCGAAGAAGGGCGATCGCTGCCCGGTGATTCGCTGCAACGGCTGTTGGAAAAGAATGCGGAGCGTGAGGCAATGCGCACGGAAGCAATCAATTACGCCAAAGAAAACCAAAACACATTGAACCGGCTCACATCCTCTTTTGTCGGAAGAGTGCTGCTTATGATACGTCAGGCGGAAAGCTATAACGATCTGCTAGAGCGTATCCATTCGGTAAAAACCGAGGAGAAGCGGAAGGAAGCGGAAAAAATAGCGCAGACTGCCGAAAAATACCGTGATAACGAAATGTGGAGAGAATATCTTGACATGATTTTCCTTCTCGCAAAATATTTCAACAGGAGGAAGACAGAATGAGACGAACCTATTATATGCTTGCCTTGAAATTAAAGTCTCCTCTTTCGCTGGGCTCGGGAGTAAGCGGCAATACCGACAGCGACGTTCTGCTTGACAGCCGCGGGGATCCGTTTATTCCTGCGACATCGCTTGCGGGCGTCATTCGTCACAGCCTCGACGACGGGACGGCAAAGAAGCTTTTCGGCAATATCGGAGACGACGGACATGCAAGCCCCGTGATCGTCTATGATGCGGTCTGTACGGCAAAAAGCACGGTTTCTGTCCGTGACAGCGTAAGGCTCACCGACAAGGTAGCGGAGGATATGGGCAAATTTGATTTTGAGACGGTTGAAACGGGTGCGGAATTTGTCGCGTATATGGAACTTGTCGATTGTGGAGAAGAGGACGATAAAACGATCCTTGAAGCGATAGAAAAAATAAATTTAGGTCTTTTACGCTTCGGACATAAAACAAGCAGAGGATACGGCGAAGCAGAGGTCACTCGGTGTCTGAAGATTGTGTTCGAGGATATCGACAGGTGGCTTGATTTTGATATGTTTGACAACGCGCACTGGGACGGTGCGGAGGAAATGAGGCTGCGATCCGACATCGGGATCACGAAAATAACGCTGTCGCTGAAGCAGCGCGGCGCTCTTTCGATCAGAAGCTACGCGACCGATCCCTCCGACGGAAATGACGCTGCGCCCGATTATGTGCAGCTTTCGCTGAGAGACGGGACACCCGTGATCCCCGGTACAAGCTGGGCGGGCGCTTTCCGCGAAAGATTTTCCGAGTTTACGGATAAAGAGACCTGTAAGAAGTTGTTCGGTTACATTGACGAAAACCAAAAGAATGCGGCAAATAAAAAATCCGCGATTTATTTCGATGAAAGTATCATACGGAACGCAAAACCGAAAATAATTACCCGAAACTCGATCGACCGCTACACTTGCGGCACGAACGACGGCGCCCTCTATACCGAAAAGACCGTATATAACGGCGATACCGAGCTGACCGTCCTTATTACGGAAAAGCAGCCGCGCGAGGTGTATTTCGCGCTTATGGCGGTGATAGCCGATCTTGATAACGGCTTGCTTTCCGTGGGAGGTCTTTCGTCGGTGGGGAGAGGGTTGTTTACCGTAGAAAAGCTGCTTGTGAACGGAACGGATAAAACAGAAGCTTTCAAAGGATATGACTTTGCCGGGATAACGGAGGTGCTTGCAAATGTATGATTTTATTGCAGGATACGGAACGGCAGACGAAAGCGATATCCCGGAGCTTTTCCGCTCCCTGCTGAATGGCAGGGAGGTTTTCGCTTACTGTCAGTATACGACGGGGATCGTCTGCGAGGAGTATGACGGCGCGATTGATGATATCGCCCATCTTCTGGAGGTACGGCTGTTCGATCCGTCAAGCGAGATAAAAGCGGTGCGTTCGGGCATCGGCAAACCTTTTGTATGGCGGGAAATCAATGATGGGAAATTTGAAGAGAAGTTGAAATCGTCAGATGAAAAATTTGAAGACAGAACCTATTCCGAAAAGCAGTATCTTGATATAGACGCCACGAGATCAAGCGGGAAAAATTATCGGTTTATCGGTGGAGGAAGCTATACGCTGCCTGTTGAAAACGCCGAAAGAATTGAGCTTTTGCACTATGGAGACTATGACGAAAACGGGATCTTTACGCTTCTGGATTTCAGGATCGTTCGGATATTGACGAAAGGAGAAGCTTAATGGCGGATTACACCTTTATAAATCCATATACCTTTGTTCCGTTTCCGAAAAACGGCGCGGTTCGTTCCGATCTGACCGATTTGACGAAGAACGGCGAGCCCGTGTTCAGCGGAGAGATAAGGTGTACTCTTATAGCAAGAACGCAGATCGCTGTTCCCGATATTCTCAAAAATCCCAACACTTCGGATCATGAAGTAAAAGAATATGATTTCTTCGGGATCGACATCGACGGCAAAAGAACGGCGGCGATCCCCGGAAGTGGAATCCGCGGCGTTATCCGCAGCGTATATGAAACGCTCACGGATTCCTGCGTACATCTCAACGATAAGGACGACGACTACTTCCACACAAGAGTAAACAAGACAATGCCCGGAGTTATTGAATACAACGGCAGTAACTATATTTTGTACGAAGCCGAGCGCGTTCGCGACAAAACCAACAGCTCATATTCAACGGGAGATGAGGTGAGATTTTTCTCAAAAAAAGGCAGCGGAAAAGCGGCGGATCTTGTGGATCGCTTTTCCGCTCAGGGAAGCAAAAGCGGTGTTTATTTAAAAGTGAATGTATTCAAATCCAAAAACGGGGTTTCTCATCCAAGCGTTTTTGTCAAGAAAAAAGCGGTTGTAAAGAATTTTGACAAAAGGTATGTTGAAAGACTGAAAACAAATGTCGGGATGTATGAGGGCGAATATAAAGAAGAATACAAAAAAGCAATAAAAAATATGGAGAAAAACGGAAAACAGCTGCCTGTCTGGTACTGGAGGGACAACGACACAGGGCATTACTACCTTGCGCCGTCTCAGTATTCCCGCGCGGTTTTCGTTGATCAGCCCAAAGACCTTGTCGAACGCGCGGGAGTAAAACGCTGCTTCTCCAAAAAGCAAGCATGCGCCGCCTGTGCGTTATTCGGGTTTATTGGCAGCGAAGACAGCAGGGCGAGCCGTGTAAGATTTACCGACGCTGTGTGCAAAACCGACGACTGCTTTGACGGAAAGTATATTTTGCCGATCTTGTCGGGTCCTCGGCTGTCGTCGTTTGAGTTCTATCTTGACGGCAATGGCAGCAAAAAATTCGGTCCCGATTCCGACGGGGTCACCCTTTCCGGAAGAAAATTTTACTGGCATCAGCCGAACGCAAAAATCACAGCCGACGACCCATTTGCCAAGGAACACCCTAAAATGGCGTCAAAATTTGAGCTTGTAAAATCCGACAGTAAATTTGAGTTCAGCGTGTTTTTCGATAAGATAACCGACGATCAGCTAAAAAAACTTGTTTTTGCGCTTAATCTCGGAGAGAACAGCGAAAGCTCGCCGCTTTGTCATAAAATAGGTCGCGGAAAACCCATCGGTCTTGGATCGGTAAAAATAGTCGTTGACCGTATTTCTAAGCGCAGTTATGAGCAAGGTGTTTACACGGTAAGCGACGTTACCGAAGATATCCTGTCAAAAGCCAAAAGCGCTTTATTCCGTAATTCACCCGAACTTCAGGCGTTTCTTCAAAGAGTGCTGAATTTTTATTTTGTCGGGAATAAAATCGTGGACTATCCGAGACAGCAGCCCGGCGAAGATATTTTTAAGTGGTTCGCGGGAAACCGCGGGAGCCTGAGAAGCGAAGGACATATTGAGATCAAGCAGCTTTTGCCGAAGATCACCTACAATGCTCAGACCCTGCTCGGACAGCTTCCCGACAACAGAGACAATCGAGTCGGCAATCATCGGAATTATCCAAACGGAGGGTATGGCAGAGGACGGCGGAATTGACCGAAAGGCGGAAGCACAAGTGATCTATCAGGCAGACTTCATAACCGACAAAATAGACACATCGGGGTTATATTCAAATATCGGCGTGAAAATTCACGGGGCGGCAATGGGACTTGTCAGGCACGATTACGCGTGTCTGCTCCACAGCAAGGATTATCACCCGTTTTCTATCTTTACCGTTTCCGCGGACAACCGTATTATAATAAGAGTATCCGCGCTCAACGATGAGGCGCGCTGTATCATCGAGGGCTTCCGCAAGTCGGAGACCCTCCGGATATACGGCGCAGGTGAGCTTCCTATTGCGGAGCAAAGCGAAGCTCCTCCGATCAGCGCGGTAACGGCAGGCGAGCTTATTGTCGGCAATAAATGTCGAATGGGGTTCGCTTCTCCCGCAATGTTCAAGTCAGGTGGAAAAATACGTTGTTTTCCCGAGCCGGAAAGGTATTTTTACTCGGTGATCGGCAAGTACAACAAGTTTGAGAATGCCGCCCTGTCCTATGACGAATTTTGCGCCGCGTTTGCCGAGGGGGAAACTGGGGATTACCAATTAGGGCGGACGGGATATAATATAAGCGGAAATATCTTCTTTGGAATGACAGGGTATATCGACTACCGTTTTCCCGATGACGCTCACTGCCGTGAGCTGCTTAAGCGTGTATTTGCCTACGCTTCCTATTGCGGAGTCGGCGGGAAAACCGGTATGGGTATGGGCGGCTTTGTTATTTCTAAAATTTCTTAAAATCGAAAAAACTCCCTGATATTCCAGTTTTGGATATCAGGGAGTTTTTTATTTTTTTCAAAAGGCTTAAAAAGTGAAATTTACTTCGTACTATAAAGTGAGAAGAAAATTCAAAAACTTCAAAAATTTTTCGGAAAAGCTAAAAAAAGCAAAACTCCGTTCGTACTGTTCAGTGAAAGAAAAAATTCAACAGCATTAAAAATTTTTCAAAAGAGCTAAAAAAGTAAATTTTCAATCGTACTTATAAATGAGCGGAGTTCAGAGCCGACACATCATGGAGGGAGGTGATATTATGGACAAGATTCTTGTTGCCGTTGTCGGTGCTGTTGTAAGCATCGCGATCGCAATCGCCGAGAACTACTGCGAGGACTGACTGTTTTCTGAAAATATCCGATAAAAGGAGGTGACATTGATGGACGAAATTATTGTTGTCGTTATCCGCAGCATTGCAGACATTTTGATCGCAATTGCCGAAAACAACAACTGACGGTTTTCCGAAAGGATCCGATGAAAGGAGGTGAAATTTATGAAAAAGATCGTTATTGCCGTTATCGTTGCCGTCATCAAAATCGCAATTGTGATCTTCTGCCGCTAAACCCGGAGCGGAGATCCCAAGGCGATACGGTTATTGAATATTTTTCCGCTGTGGAAAGGAAGGACAAGTATGACTCTTTACAAACCCGGCAGACCTATTGAGGTTCGTCCTCTTGACCCCAACAACACGCGTAAGGTTCCCAGTTCTAAGGGCGAATACCGCATCCTCAATTTCAAAACCAAAACACCCGTTTACATAGGCGTGAGCAATAACCTGAACCGACGTATGCACGAGCATATCAGAAGCGGCAAGCTTGGCGGAGACAACACGATCTTTGCCTATAAAACCGCTGACGGCAGGGCGTCGCAAAGTCGTATCAACGATCACGAGAGAGCTAAGATCAATCGGCATAAGCCGTCCTTAAATCAGCGCGCGGGCGGAGCGGGCAGACCGTACAAGCGCTGAACGCAAATTACCTGTTTTTTGTTGATTTTTGTAAGATATTAAGTTATAATTATATAGCAACCGACTTAGGAGGCATAGGTATGATTATTAATTTTACCAATCACCCTAGCGTCGCTTGGTCCGATGAGCAGCTTGCCGCAGCAGGGCGCTGGGGAAATATCGTCGATCTGCGCTTTCCCGATGTTCCTGCCGAATCGGACGAAAACGACATTGCTGTGCTTGCGGATACTTATTACGCGAAAATTCGCGGGCTTGATCCGGACGCCGTTCTGGTTCAGGGCGAAATGTCACTGTCATTTTCCGTTGCTTTGCGTTTGCGTCAAAGCGGTATGACCGTTCTGTGCGCGGCGAGCGAGCGGGTATGCGATACCGAGACTGCAAACGATGGTGCTGTCATTCGCAGGAGCATATTCAGATTTTTGCGTTTTCGTGAGTATTGCTGATTTTGTAAAAGAAAGGACGTTTTATGAAAAATATTCTCATTTCCTGTATTAGCCTGTTTGAAAAAAAGCATACGGTTGACCAAAACAACACCCCAAAACAGCCGATTGAATATTCTTCCGAAGACATTACGGTCAGCGCACTTCAAACGAATGAAGCGTGCGTAAAATTCCTGCTGAAAAAGCTGACTCAAGACGGCAGGCCGTTAGACGCTTATATTCGTGTGCAAAGCAACAGCGTAGCGCGGAGCGATTTTACAATGAAATATCTAGACGACCGCATCGGCGAATTTTGTGAAACGGAAAAACTTGCTCCGCCGGAGAATCTTGACTGTTTTCTTGGTGAAGATGAAAAAGAGCATCGTTATGACAAGGTGCTGAACACGATATCAAAGAAAATACTGGAAATCGCCGGCGACGATGACGATGTAGGCATTTATCTGGATATGGCAGGCGGGAAACGGGATAACTACATATTCATTCAGCTTCTGACAAAGCTGCTGTCGTTTTATCATTATCATGTTCACACCTACTATGCCAACATTACGGGTGAGCGGGGCGTTATGGTCAATACCGACCTTTCGTTCAGGCATATGAAGATCCTTGACGCGGTCAATGTGTTTATCCAATTTGGCTCGGCAGCACCGCTGCGGGAATGTTTTAAGAACACGAAAAGCATAACGGTCAAAGGTCTTTTAAAGGTAATGGAGGAGTTCAGCGATTCGGTGCAGCTTTGCTCTATCGACATTGCCGATATTATCCCAAGGCTTAAACAGCAGCTTGACCAAGCGGAAAAGAATGTTTCTTACGATACCGATGATCTTTTTGTGATAGGAACGATGATCCCGATGATCCGCAAAAAGTTTGATATAAAAGTTGATAACGGCAGCCGCAGAATGGTGAATGTTATAAAGTGGTGTTTGGAAAACGATTTGATCCAACAAGCGTTGACGATCTATAACGAGAAGATCGTTGATTTGATCATTGACAAAAAAATTATCTGCATAGATAAAAAAATACACGGTGAAGATATTAAACGAATGATGAACGGCAGACATTCGTCCAAGGAAAAGAACACAGAGCTTCTCTGTGTCATAGGAAAGGCCTTTGAGAATATGTACAACGCCCCCGATACGGGTACAAAAGAAATGAAAGGCGCGATCGGCAGATACAAGGTCAATTTTAAAAAAAGAGAGCTTGATAAATACGGAAACTATGTTTACCACTTTCTCGAATGGACCATAGGTTCGGTATTTTGGTCTGAGAAATTTATGCCCGGCGGCGTAACGCTCAACATTGACGATGCGCTTTTCAGAATGATCCTGAGTGATATTTGTTTTGCTTCCTCTGCAAGGAACAGGGTAAATCACGCTTCGGAAAATGACAGCTATGATAAACTTATGATCTCGCTGTTCAGCCTTAACAGTTATCCGTTTTCCTCTTATCCGAATACATTTACACCTAAAAATGTCAAAAAGGATCTGCTGCGCGCAGTGAAAAACCTTGAAAGCGCGCTTGACGCAATTGAGAATTGATTGTTTTTGAAAGGAAGGATTATTATGAAGCATTTTATTACGACGATTGCATTGCAGGAGCATTTATCCGCGATCAGCTACCGCAACATTGAGGACGCGGCGTATCTGGAGAACGACCGCGAGTTTACCAATCCCGTTTTAATTCCTCTGAAAAATCTAGCGGAAAGAGGAGAGAAAATCCGTATTACTGCGATCGTGACGAACGATGAGAACAGCAGATGCGAACGCAACCTCAAAATCTTTCAGGAGGAAGTTAAAACACTATGTAAGGAAATAGGCTTTGAATATGACGGCGTTGAAGAGCTTTCGGTTGAATATGCAGAATCAACAATGAAGCACCTGAAATTCTTTGAAGCGCTGATCGAACATATTCATGACGGCGATGAGCTTATCGTTGATATTACCTATGGAAATAAGCCTACTCCGATCGTGCTTCAGCTTGCGCTGACATTTGTGTACCTCTATAAGGAAAATACCGTTGTAAAGGCGCTGACCTACGGAGAGTTTGTACACGGGCCCGACAGGAAGGGCTATATCTATGATGTTTCGGCGCTGTTCTATATGAACTCGATCATGGCGGAAATGACATCGGCGAAGCCGCAGGATCCTCTTGGCTTTATCAAAATGCTTTTGGGGGAAGGAGAGAAGGATCATGGCTGAAGACATGAAAGATCAAATCAATACGCTTGCACGCAGCATTTTCAAGAAAAGAGAAAAGGGGGAGGATCTGAATGCTATTCCTGAATTTGCTCAATTGTACCATATTTTAAATCTGCGGTATAAAGGAAAAGTATTCACCGACAAAGAAAAAACAATTAAAGTTACAGATGATGCCATATGCTGCAGTGCATTTCATGGCGCTATCATGAAATCATTCGAGCAATATGACGGTGTAAGAGATTTTTTGCCTTTATACAGTACGATTTATAAAAACAATTTAATAGATGAATTACGTCGTGGGAAGAAGCATGGAGGGGATGTATCTCTTGATGGGGATCGCTTTAATCATGACAGTGATGATGACAATTCGCAAGGTTCAGAATATGACTTTATTTCCGATGAAAAACAAGGAGATATTGCTGAACTTGTGGAAAATCGGAATGCGATCGAAAATGGTTTTCTTCTGAACGCTGCGTTATGTCTAAAAAAGATGAATAAAAATAAATATGTCCCTCTTTTTTTCACCGATAGATTCGTATATGCTGTTTTTACATCTGGTAAATGGTTCGACAAAATAGTTCGATGCAGCAGCAATAAATTTGATGAAGCGGTTGTTAATGAATTTATGAATTCTCTTCTTACAGGTGAGTGCAATTCCGTGACTGAAATAAAAGATTATAAGCTCAGACTGCTTTCTGAATTTACGGGCAACCAAAAGGATCAAGATAAGACCTGCTGTGAAGAAAAACCCAATTACCATGTTTTCAATAGTTATCTGAAAAAACGGGGTGAAGGGATAACGCAATCTGCGTTTTCGCAGCAAAAAGATAAATATTTCAAAATGTTGCAGCCTATCAAGGAAAAAATCGGTTTGGGATAAGATCCATCACGGCGGGAAACAAGAACCATATTAATGAGCTGTTTATTCGTTCGTTTTCGCGCAATCTGATCGTTGTGGCGAAAAAAGCCATAATTCATTATATGCGTAAAGTCTTTTTTGAATTTATTTACAATTTTCAGAAATGTGCCGGACCCGCTTGTCCATTATTTGTCCATTATGGACTCAAAACAATTTAAAAATTACTTCTTTTTTTGAAAGTTACTCGCCCGCAAACCGCGATTTAAAGGGCTTTTCAAAAGTTACGGAACTTGGCGGAAAGCCCGAAAGTTGATTCGAATCCCCTATGTTCTACCATGAAATATCTTTAGAAAATCAGTAAAGAAACAGAAGTCATATTGTGGCGATTACGAAGCTTCAAAAAGCAAAAATATAGCAAAGGAGAAAATCGTGTCTGGAGTTATATTATTATGTGTTTTTGTTAGTGTCCCTATTGTGCTTTTTATTGTATTCATACTATATTATTTTTTTGGTAAAGGGAAAAAAATAAAAATTACTGTTTTAAAAAAAAGAAAAATCGTATATGACGCTTTAAATCAAGTTACATATTCTAATGGCACATCAACTCATTACACGATTGATTGTACTTATGACAATTCTACAAAAGTTCATACATTAGGCTGCGAATGCAGCGTCTATGAACAATTGAAAAAAAACAAGACTTATATTGTAACCATAAAAATGATGGAAATCAAGAAGGTACACAAAAAATAGTTTATTAATGGCAATTAGTTAAGAAACGGAGGTCATATTGTGGCAATTGCGAATTCCACCAAAAAAGCAAAAATAGTATTATTTGTCATAATAGGCATAATCATTGTTGCTTTGGTCATGATTTGTATAACGAGTAACGGATATAACGAAGATCGGATCATCGGGAAAACTCGTGATGAGATTGAAGCAATGTATGGATCTTTTGATATTACTTTAGGAAACTTAGCAGTATACGAGATTCCCGAGGATTTTTCTGATGCTGTTTGGAGATATTTCATGGGGGGACCGACATATAATTGCCTTTATATAGTCTTTAATGAAAGTGGATATGCAAAGGAGACTTATAAAGGCTGCCGCCCTGGACGATAGTTTTTTCTCAAATTACATATGCTCCACGGCTTACGATTCCGCAAACAGCTTGAATAAAGTGTTTGCGGAATTTTATTTTCCCGTAAACAGCGGGTTGTCCATGGTGCTAAATTCTTTGTTCATGATTTCAGACAATTTTTTACATACGCCGGGTCAAAGAAGCAGGAATTGATCAAACGGTAGATTCCTGCTTCTTTTTTTGACTTTATACTAATAACCATTTGATTTGTGGATAAAATCCACAAATCAAATCCTTCG
>CAYVZH010000056.1:0-15202 GCA_964456025.1 uncultured Ruminiclostridium sp. | reverse complement strand
TGATGAACACGGCGTTGAAATCTCCGGCGGCGAGGCGCAGAAGATATGTCTTGCTAGAGCGATATATAAAGGTTCCCCGTTTATCGTCTTAGATGAGCCTACGGCTGCGCTTGACCCGATATCAGAGCATGACATTTATACAAAGTTCAACGGCATTGTGGGCACGAGGACAGCGATCTATATTTCGCACAGACTTTCAAGCTGCCGCTTCTGCGATGAGATCACGGTTATGGATCATGGCGAGATCGTGGAGCGTGGAAGTCATGATGATTTGATTGCAGCCGGCGGTAATTACAGCAAGCTATGGTCGGCACAGGCGGAGTATTACAGAGATACGGCAGGTGAATTATTTGAATAGCAATTTCCGGTGCGGTGTTATGCGCCCGCCGCCAGCATGACCGCGAGCGATACCGCCGCAGAAGCCTTCTTTAAAAACGTTTTCGTCAATATGACATTTCCCTTTATATTATCCCGTTTGGGTAAGATCATGCCAGAAACTTTTGTACCGTCCGAATCACTCTGTCCGCCTTAAAGGGCTTTACGATGAAATCCAAAGCACCGAGCCGGAGAGCGTCAACAACAATTAACTCCTGACCCATTGCCGAGCACATGATCACTTTCGCCGCGGGGTCGCTCGCCTTGATGTCTTTCAGCGCGTCGATCCCCGTTTTATTCGGCATGGTAATATCCAGTATGACCAGATCGGGCTTTTCCTTCGCGTAAACCTCACAGTCGATCACACCGTCCGCCGCCTCAAGGATATTGGTATAACCGTTTTTGGTCAGCATATCCTTGATCAGCATTCTCATAAAAGCCGCGTCATCTACTACTAAAATCTTCTTTTCCATTATCCTCTCACCTTGTATTGTTTCGTGTCCGGCACGTCAAACGCGCCCGCGGTCATACTGACCGCGGGCGCTATGACCGCCGCGGAGACCCTTTTGAACATCTTTTTCATCTATAATATTATTTCTCTCCCCTTCTGTAAATTTGGGCAAGGTCAAAAGCCGTCTCTTATCACAGAATAACCTTTTACCGGCAAAAAAGCAAGGTGTTTTGCGTGAAACCGTGTTTTTTCTGCGTGAAACGGAATTTTTTTACAAATTTTTCCGCTTAAAGAAGTAATTCTCGACAACCTTTTGCACGGCGGCAAACTGATTTTTCGGGATCGGGATACGGCGGCTGCCGAGCATGAGCAGATCGTAGCGGACGATCCCCACCGAGTTATCAAGGTTCGCGATATACGCGCGGTGCGGCATATAGAAGTTCCCGTGACCGCCGAGCTGCTCGAACAGCTCCGAGAGCGTCGCGGAGGTCTCCAGTACGGTGCCGTCCGTCATTATGATCTCCCGTGTGTGGTTAAAGCTCTCGATCATCACGATCTTGTGCAGCGGTATTCTCCGCAAACCGTCCTTTGTTTTTACCGTAAGCACTTCGTTTTTTCCCGAGCGAGCTTTTGGATTGCCCGAAGCACCGTTTCGTCAAATTGCTCTTTGCTCACCGGCTTCAGCAGATACCCGCAAGCATATACCGAAAACGCGTCCACCGCGTAGTCGCGCGAGACGGTCAGGAACACGATCTCCGCATGCTCGCCGCGGCTGCGGAGTACCTCCGCAAGCTGAATCCCCGACATCTCCGGCATCATCACATCGAGAATGTACAGATCGAAGCCGCCGGTGCTTTCCATATGCTCCAACAGTTCCGCCGCCGAGGTAAACGCGCTCAGCCGTATCGGGAACTCCGAATGTCCGTCGGCAAACCGTTTGGCAAGCGCTCCGAGTACCTCAATATCCTCGGTATTATCATCGCATAACGCTATTTCTATCAATCCGTTCACCTCGCGATCTCTTCCGGAACACTGTTCGGAATGAAAAATTCGGGACTGCCCATAAATCCGGGCGCGACCTCGTATTCGTCAAAAACGATCACGAGCCTGTCAAAGGAGTCAATATAGAAATTCGCGTCCTCGCTGATCTCGGTGAACGCGTCGTCGCCGTCCACAAAGAAGCTGCCGTCCTCATGCTCGTTTTTATACTTCATCTGCTCCAGTATCTCGGCGCTGATTACCCCAATATAATCGCTGCCCTCCCCGAACAGGTCGGAAAGCTCCAATACCTTGCCCACGCTCTTGTCGTAGACGATCCAGCGCCCATAATCCATGGAGCCGCCCGCGTTTATCGTCACATTGAACTGCGCGATAAAATATTTCTCATCGTCACGGATCACCGTGTATTTCATATCCTCCGCCACATAGCCGTTGTATCGATGGTTAAAGTACCATAAAAACTTTTCCTTTGCCTCGTCGGTGTAGCTTTTCACCGCGCTGTTCAGCTCATTGTTTCCGACAAATTCGGGACTTTCTATGCTGATCAAGTTATCGCCCCAGCCGAGGTTAAAGCTCCGTATCGTGCGGATATTGACCGAGAGAACCTCCGAAGCAGCAGCCGCTGTGGACGGAAAAGCGTTCAGCATAATGATCGCTCCCAGACCCAGACCGAGCAGCGAGGACGCCGCCCGCTTCGGCAGACTGCCGAGCCTGCTGTCCTTTCGATTAGAGATGCTGTTATCGTAAAACAGCGCCGCTTGAAACACAAATTCTCCGTTTTCAAGCATACAGCGCAGAAAGCCGTTATACTTTTCGACAATCCGCTTCACCGAGCGAAGCCCTATGCCGTGCTCGTCGGATCGCTTGCCGATCACCGGCAGATCGTTTTCATCAAACTCGATCGAATGTGAACAGGGATTTTCCACCGCGACAAGCAGTCTGTGACCGTCTCTGTAATCCGCCGAAATATTGATGTACCGTTCTTCCTCCGAAAGCTCGGAGCAGGCGTTAATCGCGTTGTCTATGGCGTTCGCCAGCACGATACAAACATCGTTTTCCGTAAAGGGGAGCATTTCGGGCAGCATGATTCTTCGCGTTATTCTGCACCCGGCGCTCTCCGCGCGGCCGATGTATTCCGACAGCACCGCGTTGATTTCGGGATTCTTACAGCAGCTCATACTTTCAAGCTTACCGAGCGAGCCGCTCAGATTAGACGTGTACTCAATGATCTTACCGCAGTCGCCCTGCTTGGCAAGACCTTCGATCACCGTGAAATGGTGCCGCATATCATGACGGTATTCACGGGTCCATTCCGTTTTTTGAACGATCCTGTCATAGCCGCGCCGCTGAATCTCAATATATTCGGACAGCTCCTTTTCCGAACGCCTTACGAGAATAAGCTCCGCCGTCGAGTTCAGCAGCTTCGCAATGATAAAGAAGATCGAAAGCGCGATCAGCATGGTAAAGATCAGCGTGACGATATTGGTCGTACTGTTCAGATACCAGAGCATCATCAGAAAGATCATAATTATCGGTACGGACAGCAGCAGGCGGTTTTGCCGATTCTCGATAACACAGAAACGGAACGCCCTGCCAATAAACCGAAACGCAATGAACACAAGCCCTGCCGCCGCAAGCGCAATGACAATGTTAATCATAATGTATTTCACATAGACCGGCATGTCCGTCTTTGCATTAACAAATCCTGTCAGTATCTTTTGCAGCGATTTCAGGATCAGCACTTCAAGCGTTCCGACGGAGCAGACCGCCGCGGTTTCAAATATGCCGCTGTCCGACATGAAGTACAGCAGCACCGAAAACGGAAGATACGCCGTCAGCGGAAGCAGCGTAAGCATAAGAGTTTCATCGCCCAACAGCATGACTGCGGTATGTACTCCCGCGATAACGATCCCCGCCGCGCTTAGCACAAGCACGGTCACAAGCCGTGAAAACCGACTTTTGAACAACGCCGCGCAGATCAAAATATACGACACAAAAATGATCGCTTCTATCATTGCCGCTCCACCGACAAACTGACCAAACGTCAACTTACTAAACATCGAAATCCCCCTTCACTTTTAATTATAATAGGCCTTTTGAGCGGGAAAAGCACGTTACCGGACTTTTAACGCTTTTCGAGTTTGCTCAGATCAAGAAGTTCATCGGCGATGATCTTAACACTGTCAAAGGTTTCAACTGTTGCAGACGAGATTTTTTTCTGATTATTCGTTTCTTCAACGATGGAATTTGCTCTTGTGTAGGAATTCTGAACGAGCTCCTCCATTTGCTGTGACATTTCATAGACACGTTTGCTGCTTTCGCCTGTCCGCTTGCTGTTCTCGGCGATCTGCTCGGTCTTGTCCCGCGATTCCGTCTGGAGCCGGCCAAGCTCTCCCGCCGCTTCCCGCGCGCCCGATATCTGAGTTATGCCGTTATTGACCGAACGAAGGTTCTTCTCATTTGATTTCTTTACATCGTCCAGCATTTCAAGTACCTTTTCCACAACGTTGGCTATGGTTTCGCTGGAAGCCCTTGAACGCGTCGCAAGCGTGCGTATCTCCCCCGCAACGACAGCAAATCCCTTGCCCTGTTCGCCCGCGTGAGCAGATTCTATGGAGGCGTTTACGGCAAGTATATTGGTTTGCTCGGCTATCTGCGTGATCTCCTTGACAAGGCTTGTGATCTCTGCAATAACTTTTTCAAGGCTGTGAATCGAGTTGTCCGTCATATCCGCCGAAGACTCGATTTCGCGCATACTCTCGACCGCCTGATCCATTTGACCCACATATCCTTCCATGCGGTTGTATATGTCATTTGAAATACCCAGCATCTCGCTTGTTTTGCTGTCGATGGAAGCGGTTGCCTCAACCATCTCATTGACCGTATCCTGCATTGTACCGAAATGCTTCATGCTTACGGCACAGTTATCAAGGGTATCGTTCGCCGACCCGACGATCGCCTCGGTAGCTCTTTGGGATTCGGACATATCCTCCGCAAGTCTCCTCATCATATTGGCAAGGCTTTCCGAAGCTGCGCCGCATTTTTCCACGATCGCGGCGGTCTGCTCGGAACTATGTAGGTTTTCAAGCAATTTATGAGAACCGCCCGCGACGCTGATAAACACGCTGCCCATAAGTGCAAATTCTATGGTAAAACCGATCATATACGGAGTGAACTGCAAATTCGGCGCCGCATTACCGTTTTTGATCGCGTCCTCAACTCTGAACCACGTCGATACTCCGCACATGAGGTATGTGATGACCGCTATCTTTATCGTGAATTTTTTGTCGTAATACATACAACTGAAAAGAAGAGCAATACCGTAAGTCATATAAATACCCACGGAGGAATTCATTCCCAACAGCATAACGATAAAGCCCACCGCAAGCACGCCGACATATTTCATCACCTTTACGGGAACGCCGAGTCTCTGCAAAACAAACGGTCCCACAGTACAGAAAACACCGATACAGGAAAGCCGTATCAAAGCTCCGTAATCTATCCAGAATATTCCCGCCGCGGTCAATCCGAAAAGCGCCGGGAAAACCAAGGTCATCCACAACAAAACCTTTGTCATACGTTTGTTTACATTAGCGTCGTTAAGTTCAAAAAAATCCATTTTCTTTTCCATAGCAAATACCGTCCTGCATAAAAAATTTGATCATTTTTATACTAATTTCTGTCTAAAAAGCGTTTAAAAAATCAAGCAAAAATTTGCGCATATGATTTTTGCACAGATTTTTTAACTACGCTTTTAGACAGAAATTTAGTATTAGGATCGCCGTAAGATCCTATGTTGCTCATGTGAGCAGAATCTGCCGCTTCCCTATCATCTTGCATTTTAAATTTAATTATAACCTATTTCGTTAAAATAGTCAACGCGTTTGCGTGAAAAGCCGTATTTTTTGCGTGAAACGGAAATTTGAAAAAAGCCATGACGCCGTTCCGGAATCAGTCGAAAATAACGTTTCGTCCGCTTTATCCGTCTTTGAACGCTACCGCGGCACTTGAGGAAGGGCTCTCCGAAATTGAAATTCACGGCAACCGCACCGATGAGGATATAGCAAAGCTGCGGGATTTGGACTGACACGGGGAACGTCTTAACGGGGCGGCGGAGGAAAAAACTCAGAAATCACGCTCTCTATTCAAAAATCACGCCATATATTAAAAACAGGGTTGAAAAATTCTCGGAATATGATATAATATTTATAAGAATCCAAAAAGATCTGAATGAGATCGGTTTTTAGGGAGGACAATATGGAATACCGCAAGCTTCCAAAAGGCAGCGAACAGATCAGCGTTTTAGGACTTGGAACAAGCTCGATCCAGGCTTCAAGTGAAAAGGAAATCGAGGAAACGGTCGTGCTTGCCGTCGAAAAAGGAATCAACTATTTCGATATGGCGTCGTCCGAGGCAAAACCCTTTGCCGCCTACGGTCGTGCAGTATCCGGCGTTCGGGATAAGGTTTATTTTCAGATCCACTTCGGGGCGAATTACGAGACGGGAACCTACGGCTGGACGACCGATCTCGATACGATAAAACGTTCCGTTGATTGGCAGCTGAAAGCGCTTCAAACCGATTATATCGACTTCGGGTTTATTCACTGTATTGATGAGGAAGCCGATCTTCAAAAAATCGAAAAAGCAGGCGTTATCCGTTACATACAGGAGTTAAAATCACAGGGTGCAGTGCGGCATATCGGGCTTTCCTCACACACGCCGAGCCTTGCCGAGCGGGTGCTGGATATGGGAATTCTGGAAATGCTGATGTTCAGTATCAATCCCGGCTACGATTACCGCCACGGAGAATACGCTTTCGGCGGTGTGGACGAGCGCATGAATCTGTATCGCCGCTGTGAAGCCGAGGGCGTGGGGATTTCCGTCATGAAAGCGTTCAGCGGGGGGCAGCTTCTCAGTGCGAAAACTTCCCCGTTCGGAAAGGCGTTGACGGAATTTCAATGTATTCAGTACGCGCTGGATAAACCCGGCGTGCTTACCGTTCTTCCGGGAATACGAAACAAAGCGGATTTGCTCCGTATACTCGATTTTTTCGGCGCAGCGGAATCGGAAAAGGATTACTCCGTCATCGGCTCATTCGCGCCGCAGGACGCGGAAGGAAAATGCGTCTACTGCAACCACTGTCAGCCCTGCCCCGCCGGATTGGACGTTGGGCTTATCAATAAATATTACGACCTCTCAAAGGCGGGAGACGCGCTTGCGAAAAGCCATTACGAAAATCTTGCCGTAAAAGCGGATTCCTGTATTCAATGCGGTCATTGCAATAAGCGCTGTCCGTTCCATGTGGATCAAGTGACAAGAATGAGCAAAATAAATATGTTTTTCGGCAAATAAAATATATTCAACAACGGAGGTAAAGATTATGAACGAAAAAATTGTACAGACAGCGGGAAGAGCGCAGCTCGGCGATTTCGCGCCCGAGTTTGCACACTTTAACGATGACGTTCTGTTCGGCGAAAACTGGAACAACGGGGATATTGATCTGAAGACCCGCTGTATCGTCACAATGGTCGCGCTGATGTCGTCGGGCATTACGGATTCCTCACTGATCTATCATCTGGAGAACGCAAAGGCGCACGGCGTGACAAGGTCGGAAGCGGCGGCGATCATTACGCATACGGCATTTTATGTGGGCTGGCCGAAAGCGTGGGCGGTTTTTCGTCTTGCGAAAGACGTATGGAAAACCGAAACAGCCGCCGAGGACGCGAAAGCCGCGCACGCCGCAAAAATGATATTCCCGATCGGCGCGCCGAACGACGGATTCGCGGAATATTTTGTCGGGCAGAGCTATCTGGCACCCGTTTCCACGGAGCAGGTCGGCATTTTCAACGTAACATTTGAACCGCGCTGCCGAAACAACTGGCACGTTCACCACGCGGATAAAGGCGGCGGACAAATCCTCGTCTGCCTTGCGGGGGAAGGTTACTATCAGGAATGGGGAAAAGAGGCGCAGCGGCTTCACCCGGGAGAAGTGGTAAACATTCCCGCTGGCGTGAAGCATTGGCATGGGGCGGCGCCCGACAGCTGGTTTTCGCATCTGGCGGTCGAGGTTCCGGGCGAAAACGGCTCCAACGAATGGATGGAGGCAGTCGGAGACGAGGAATATAACAAGCTGAACTAAACCGTTTGAAATAAATTGAATCGGGAGGACTGAATCATGTTCAGATGATCGCGGGAATTTACGACATCATGAACCATATCACCGAGCAGTATTTTTCGGACGAGGACGGCAACCCCTCCGACTATATGATGAAGAGTTTGACCGAATGGAAGCGTATATAAAGGAGATCGGGCTTGTGATGAATCTTAAAGGGAAGAGGTCATGCGTCATCTTTCGGGCATAGTTCTTTCTGCGGAGTTTCGCGGCACGGAGGAGCTTTTTGTATCGGCTCACGCAGGGTATTACAATATTGGAACGGCGCTGGAGCTGGGGCTTGAGTGCATTGTCGAAGACGTGGAAAGCACGGAGCAGGTAGAGCTTTTAAAAAGTTACAGCTGCTTCAAAGCGCAGGGTTATTTCTTTGACAAGCCGCTGCCTGTTTCCGTTTTTCACAAAAAGCTTTAGACGGCGGAAAATACAAACCGTGAAAGTGAAAAAAAGAACAGAAACACTCTCGGCACTCCATAAAATTTTGTGTAAAAGCAACTCCGATCAGCCAAAGATCTGCCTGCAAGGCAAGCAGAGTTTTTGGGGGTCTCTTGATTGTCCTAATCCCGCGAACCGATAGGGTCTGGCGCGATTAGATTAACCGTACCAGCCCCTGTTTTAGCAATATTTTCCTATATTTGGGCTATTTAATGCTAAAATAAAACCTCTCTTGCCTAATAGGCAAAAGAGGTTTCTTTCGTGGAGCTAGTGAACGGACTCGAACCCCCGACCTGCGCATTACGAATGCGCTGCTCTACCGACTGAGCTACACTAGCATATTCAATTTTTCCTTTTCGATAAATTCATCGAAAAAAGGCTTGCAAACATCGAAAGAATATGGTAGAATAAGAAGTAGCGGAGAGCCTTCTCCCCTGTCCTTTCAGATTACGTTCATTATTATACACTACTTTTCCCGTTTTGTCAAGAGAGGAGACGAAATTTTTTGGAAATAAAAAACAAAATAAAACAGATCGTCCTTCGGATCCTGTGCGGTGTGCTTTTGGTGCTCGCGTTATTCCTCGGCGTAGTTGCCGCGGTGTACACGGTCGGCGGCGGTACGCCGAACCTTTTCGGGACAAGCCTCTTTATCGTTAAGACCGACGCCTTCGACCTGCTCGAAAACGGAACGGCGCTCATCGCGAAGCAGGTGCAGTATGCCGAGATCCAGCCGGGCAATATCGTCATTTTTTCACTGGAAAATAACCGTCCCGCCCTTGCCGAAATCCGAAGCGGTGAGCTTTCCGACGGCGTATATACCTTTATCGCCGCCACCGAAAACGGAGACCTGATCACCCTTTCTCAAAGCCAGATCGTCGCAAAGGGCATAAGCTATTCCAATTTCTGGGGCGCGGTCATCACCTTTGCTTCCTCGCCGATCGGGCTGCTTCTCATTGCGGTGATTCCCTGCCTCATTCTGATCATTATTGAATTTTCCAAATTTCTCCGTAAAGCGCTTCCCGAGCCGGAGATCGAAACGGTCAAAAAACAGCTCGAGATCCCGACCTATACGCCCGAGATCGGAAAAGCCGCTGCCGCGGCGGCATACCGTCAGGCCGCGAAAACCGATTCACTCGACGACAGTATCGGTCTGTACGATGCGCAAGTCCGCCGCAATCCGAGCATTGAGCGGACCGATGTGCTTGAGATCCCTGCCCAACCTGAATCCCCCCTCTTTTTGGGGCCGAAGCGCAGACCGATCGAAACGCAGCAAAAACAGTTTGACGAGCCTATGCCGCTGTCCCAAAAGAAGCTGAACGACGCCATTGCCGCGGCAAAAGCGGCACGCGAGCGCGAAGAGGAGAGCCGGCGGCGGGCGGATGTGGTTGCGGAAATCCGGAAAAACCGCGCCCCGACCGCGCCCGCAGAAAAACCGCATGACACGGACGAGCGTATTCGGCAAAGCACAAATTATACAAGCGAATCATTCTCCGAGGCCATCAAATCGGCGGAATCACGAATTTCCGAAACGATCGGTATTCCCCTTCCCGAAGAGGAATCCGTAAAGCAATATACTCCGAGAAAGCCGGCGCTCGGCGTCCCGCACGCCACTTCCTCAATCCCGCGTCTGGACGCGCTTTTTAACGATGAAAGCGATGGCGTTTCCTATAATATTGACGATATTCTTGCCGGTCTGGAACATAAATAAAAAGAATGACAGCAGCAAAAAGCGCAGGACTTTCCTCTCCGAAAGCCCTGCGTTGTTTCGTTATTCTTCCATTTGCTTTCCGAAGTACATTGCTGCCGCCTGAACCAGCGCGAGCTGTTCGGGGGTCGCGTACTCGTTTCCGTCGGAGGAAAGCATCATGACCGCCCCGTTTACGTCTCCCTGTGATACGATCGGCGTGCACGCGATCGCGTACTTGTCAATCCCCTCGATCGGATTCAGCCGTTTGTCATCAAGCGTCCGGTATGCGTGAGATTTTCTTTGTTCAATTAAATCCTCCAGCGAGCTTGAAACGCGGCGTTCGAGAATTTCTTTTTTCTGCATTCCCGAAGCGGCGATCACATGATCGCGGTCGCAGATCGCCGCCGGACAGCCGCCGATCTTCGCCAGAACCTCCGCATACTGCGCCGCCGTATCCGTGATCTCGCCGACGGGAGAATATTTCTTAAAAATGACCTCGCCGTCCGGGCTGGTAAAAATTTCCAGCGGGTCCCCCTCCCGTATGCGCATTGTTCTGCGGATTTCCTTAGGTATTACAACTCGCCCGAGATCATCAATTCTTCTGACAATTCCTGTTGCTTTCATATATTAAATTCCTTTCCTGGCAAAATTAGATCGAAAACGCAGCAGCTCATGAACAGCATGATACGAATCTGCAAGGAAATTTAAGACTGCTGTTTATACGCTTTCATAGCAATATTATTTGCCACGTCCATGGATTTATACCCGATTTAGGAAACGGATTTTATAAAATTTTTTCAGTCGTGCCAAAGTGCGGCTGACGAACGCAAAAAGAAAAAACCATTGCCGTTCGCGCTTTCCACAAACGTCAATGGTTTTATTTTGTGCAATTTAAATTGTGCGATCCCGTCAATCCTGTAACCGGTCGAGAATTTCCATCATTTCCCGCCAGTCATGAATGTGCAGATACTCAAAATCAACGGTCAGTTCGTCATTTTGATCGGCAAACGGATTTCTTTCCTCCGCCTCTCCCTCATATAAAACAGGGAACATTCCGACGCTTTTTGCGCCGTATACGTCCGCCCGAATGCTGTCGCCGCAGTACCACACTTTATCCGCGGTCAGCCCCGCTTTCTTTAAGGCAATTTCAAACATCATGCTGTGCGGCTTATTAAAAATATAATCGCTTGAAGCCATAATAAATTCCAGCTTATTTCCCGGCAAAAGCCGTTCAAACAGATCTTTCAGCGCATTGCCCGAAAAGCAGTTGTTGCTGATCACACCCGTTCGGATCCCTTTGGTATCCAGAAAATCAAGCATTTCACCGGCATACGGCATAACTCCGCCCTTTGAGATCCCGTTCATGATGATTTTCTCCGCTTCCTCTAAAGAAACGGAAAATGAAATCCCCATATACTCCACTGCCAGTTTTAGAAAGGAATGCTCATGAATTTCCAGAATTCCTCTCTCGGCTTTGATTTTCGCGAATAAGCTCGTCATAGTTTTATCGAATTCTTCAAAAGAGATATTGTACGGATTTCGGTCGATATACGGATAAATCGCCCTGTTTCCGTTTGAAGTGTTATGACCCGGCTGGTACAGTAAAGTATGCCCGTAATCAAAAAGAATCATTTCGGGTTTTTGCATTTGTTCTCTCTCCCTAAACAAAGTAATACCGCATGATCGCCGACGTTTCAATACGCAAGGAATCGGCGGTTATGCGGTACCTAAACATTTCTTTTCGCTTTCAGCTCAAACGTCGGCTGCGTCACATAGGAAAGATAACGCGGTCTCCCGTCATATTCGAGATACGCCGAAAAGCGTTCCCGATAAACGGGCGTCGTCATCATCGACAGAACTTCCTCCCGCCGAAACCACCCCGTTTCCGAATTCTCCTCGGAGGGACGCGCCTGCCCGCCAATCCTCCTGCACAAAAAATCAAGCATAACCTTGGTCGGAACCTCCGTTACGCCGTTATAGCCCACGTTTTTCGCGACATTCGACGAAATACAGAATACCTCGCCAACCTCCGCCTCGATCCCCGTTTCCTCCAGGATTTCCCGCTGTAAGGCTTCGATCAGGTTTTCACCAACTTCGACCTGTCCGCCTGGAAAAGCCCAGCCCGCATGATTGTGCTTCACCAAAAGGATCTCGCCCGACTCATTCACAACAATTCCGCCCACCGCGACAATATGCGTCGGCATGACCCATTCTTTATTGCTCATACTTTACCCCATTTAAAAAAGCGAACCCCCATGAAAACGGCATTCGTAAACGGGCTTATCCTGAAAAGAGATCGTCTCAAAGCCCTGAAACCATTCGACCGAACCGCTCACACCGCAGCGGTAAGCGTAATCCCCCGCCGCGTAATATTCGGGGCCGCGAAAGGGCTTTTCCCGCGGGACATTGCACAGTGCTTCCTTTAAAAAGTCCCCGCTGAAGCTTTCGTCCAGCACCCGCCCCGCGTAATTCATGCTCCAGTAAGGCCGGCCGCCGATCCACAGCGCTTCTTCTCCCGCGAATCGGTCGCCGCCAAGATAACTGTCATAATACAGGAAATTTCCTTCCCGAAATTCAAAATCGTGCGACCCCGGGCGGCAGGGAGCGGTCTCGCTCCCCTTCCCCGCGTAGGTGGATTTTTTTGCCTTCAATAAAAAGTCCAGAATCTCGTTTTCCACAAGCGCCCTCTTTTCCTATGATGTCCGGAAAACCGTTACTCCTCCGCTTCTTCCTCGGCAGCGGAAAGCTGAAGATCGACCTTATACTCTTCGCCCGTGACCCAAGCCTTGATATTCCCGCCCGTCAGCCGGAACGATACGGAAACGCTCTTTGTCCCTTCGGCGATCTCAACGCCGAGCAGGTTCACCGTCGCGAAAATGTCGTCGGAGGTCATTCCCTGAATGTAGGACGATAAACCGACCACGTTTACCGTCAGCTGATTGGTAAGTACGTCAACATCGTAGTTGGAGGGCTTATTCAGAACGTTTATGTTTTCAAAAGGAACGGTAAAGCCGAGCTGTCCGAAGCTGTCATAATCCTCAAAATAAACCGTAACCGTCTTATTTCCCGAAATGTTCTTATACCCGTCGGGAAGCTTCACGGGAAGCGCTACGCCGCCCTGTAAATCCTTTAAGGTAAGGGAGCTGAGCGAGATCTCGCCGATGTCGATCTGTTCGAGATTGTCGATCGAGCTGTCGGGAGAAGCAATGGTAAGCTCCTTGATCGACATGGAATATTTCAGACTCGACAAATCGAAATTCGTCGGGAAATTCGTAAGCTGTACGTTCAGCGGGAGCGTGCGTACCTTATAGATCGGAACATTCACGGTAAACACGCTTTCGTTCAGCGAAAAAGCGGGATCATACATTTTTATGCCCTGCTGGTTGTAAAACTCGAGACCGCTCCGAAGCTCGGCGCTTTCCTCAAGCTGTCCCGCGTATTCGGGCGCCGCCTCGATCCTTCCGACCGCGTTTACAAGCTTTTCCTCCCCCGTAATCAGCACGGTTTCGGGCGATACCGTAACCTCGCCCTCAATCTGCATTCCGTCCGCGATATGAAGCTTTGCCGCGGAAGGCTCGACGGGGATCTCGCGCGTAACGATCTTCGTCACGCTGACCTCCGCGGTCAGCGAATTGGAAAGGACAGTGCACTGAACGGAGGGGTCGGCGGGCTCGACGAGAATATTCACCGTATACTGCCCCGATTCGTAGATCCCCGAAAGATCGCACCGCGCGACAAGATCCTCGTTCGTAAGCGAGCTGATGTCGAAGCGCTTCCCTTGGATCTGAACCGTAATATTTTCAATCGCGGGCGAGGTGATCTGTAAATTCTCGTTCACCATATACTGCGTCGGCTCGCATAAGACCGCCACGTCGGAAATGTGCAGGGTGATATTCGGGAAAATCTGGATTGAAATGACGAACCACAGCACCACGGAAAGCACGATCGCCTGAATAATGGTTTTCAGATTGGACGCAAGATCCGAAGCGAACCTTTTAAAGAAATTACTCATGGTCTCCCGCCTCCTTTTTCTTGCCTTTGCGGGACTGCCGTTCCTTTTTGGCGCGCTGCTCGCTGATCTCGGGAAGCAGCTTGCTCTTCAGGTGGACGTAAAGCTTTTCGCGGTCAAAGCCGCGCTCGAGAACACCGTTTTCGGCAATGGAAATAATCCCCGTTTCCTCCGAAACGATGATAACGATCGCGTCGGAAACCTCGCTCATGCCGATCCCCGCGCGGTGACGGGAACCAAGCTCCTTGTTGATCAGCTCTTCCTTCTGCGGCTTCGGCAGGAAGCAGCCCGCGGCATAGATCATTCCGTCGCGGATAATGACCGCGCCGTCATGCAGCGGCGTGTTCGGGAAAAAGATATTGCGGAACAGCTCTTCGCTCGGAACCGCCTTGATGATCGTACCCGTTTCGATCTGCTCGCCGAGCTTTGTCTGACGCTCCACAATGATCAGCGCGCCGGTCGCGGTTCTCGAAAGCTTTTCACAGGCGAGCGCGATCTGATTCATTGCCGCCGTGATACTGCCCTCATCGGCGGCGCCCGCCTCAAAAAAGGCGATCGGCTTTACGATCCGCGATCTTCCGAGCTTTTCAAGCACGCGGCGAAGCTCGGGCTGGAACATGACGACAAAGGCGATCACCCCGACGTTAAAGATCATGTCGCTGATGACGCTCATCGCCTTGAATCCAAGCTGATTCAGCAGGAACAAAACGACGGCGAACAGTACGATCCCCTTGATAAGCTGTTCCGCGCGCGTTTCCCTGACAAGCTTGATCACCCAGTAAAGGATCACCGCCAGAAGCGCCATATCCAATACATCTATAAAAGTAATCGACCGGAACACGTTCACAAGCGCGTTCCAGATATCGGCTAAGTAGTAGACCAAAATCAACACCCTAATCTCATTCAAATTCGCCGTTTTCCGACCCTGTCAAAAAACATCTTATTACTATTTTATCATATTTTTTTTAAATTTCAAGTACCCTGCGTTATTTTTATGAATGTTTTTCGGATTTTAGGCTACACCGCATAATTATTGTCGTTCTAGCAGCCGTCAGATTTTTCGTCAGATTGTACGGA
>CAYVZH010000055.1:0-18028 GCA_964456025.1 uncultured Ruminiclostridium sp. | reverse complement strand
TCCTTGTAGTTCACCTGAATTCCGAAGCTGCCTCCCGCGTAGTCATAATCAAGCTCCGCGTCCTGATGAAAACGCACGCCCTCGCCCATATTATTCATGCTCTGATAGATCGCGGTGACGGTGTACGTCCTCGTGTCCTCGCCGATCTTGATCTCCACGTCGTCCCCGATCTGAGCGCCGATCTGTCCCGCGGTAAGGTACGTCAGCGCGACCTCGCGGGCGTTCTGCGGCGGCGTTCCGTAAAGATAGGTATACATATCGGTCGTCACGCCGCCCATACCCTGAAATGAGAGCGAATTTGTGCGCTTGTCGCCTATGTTGATATTCGAGCGGAACATGATCTCCTGAAAGACGTCAGCGTCGATCCCGTTTTCGGCGAACATCTCCCGTATCTCGGAGAATTGCCGTTCCACTTTTGCCTTGTTGTCCTCGTTGGGATTGAACAGCAGCTCCTGCGAAATAATATGATCGCTCTGCGCCATATTGAAAGTGGTTATCAGCCTGTCGGAGCGCAGGGTATTGATCACATTCACGGGGATAATGACCAGCAGCGTCCCGAGAATGAAAATGATGATCATCGAGATGTAGTTTTTCATTCCGCTGAGAATATCGTTCAGCGCCATAAATGACACGGTCGGCATGTGCGATTTTCCGAGCCGTAAAATCCCCTTTTTCCGGAAGCGCTCGCCCGTTTCGCCGCTGCGGATCGCGTCGATCGGGGAGAATTTACGTATCTTTCGCGTACAGAGATAACTGAACAGTACGACTGCAAAGCCCGCGAGGATTGCCGCGCCGATATTTATTAAGAAATTATCCTCGCCCGAAATAATGATCTTTTTCGTGACCCCGCCGATCATCATTTTGCTGAACGGAAAGCTGAGTCCCAGACCGACCGCCGTACCGATCACGGCGATCGCGAAATATTTCGCGATATACAGTCCGCGGATCGCAAAGTTTTTGATCCCGATCGCTTTCATTACGCCGATCTCGCGGAACTCCTCGGTGATCGTGAAGTGAATGATAAACCGCAGGATCACCATGGAGATCAGGATCAGGCACACGCTCACCACAAGCAGAATAGCCGCGATCAGTATATCCATGAGGTACGTCATCTTAAACATCGAACGGTCGATCGACATGATGGTGTTTATGCCCAGCGCGTTGAATTTATCGAGGTATTCGGCGTCCTTCGTGTGGACTTCAACCGAGCTGCAAACGGCGGCGTCCTCGGTATTGTACAGCTTCGCGTCGTTTTCACTGATGAGAAATCTTGTCACTCCAACCATTGCCGATCCGAAAAGGGCGTCCTTTGTATATCCCTTTACCGTGAACTCCTTTTCGATCCCGTTCTGGCTGATAAATATTTTTCCTCCCTCGTGAAAATCGTTCTCCGTTGAGCCGAATATAAAGCCGGTGACGTAAATCTCGCCGTCGTTGATATGAGTGATCTCCTCGTTGTTTTTGTTAAAGATTTTTATTCCGCCAAGCCCCGACAGTGCGAGCGTGTTGGAATACTCAAACTTTTCGCCTTCGATCAGGACGTTTTTCGGCTCGATCTGGATCAGCCGCGAGACGTGATAGTCGTATTCGTTCTCATCGGCGAATTTCTCGAAGCGTTCTATATCCGCATCGTTCGTCGAAGTGAACCAGTAGTCGGGTACGTCCGATTTTTCAAAGAAGTTATCCAGCGCGCCGTTCACCGTGATGAGATTGTTCGCGCTGCTCGCGATGAACGTCGCCGCCAGGATCACAAAAATCAGCAAGATCACGTTCATCGTCTTTTTTCGCTTCAGGTCTTTTTTCAGAATTGATAAGTACATTCCGCTGCTCCTTTCCTTTTTGTGATCTTATGATAGCACGGAAATTATGAAATAATCCTTAACTCCTGTTGTATCATATTTCTCATTCGGTTAAAATTACACGAAAGGAAAAAGCGGCATACGATTATGCCGCTTTCGTTTTTATATTGTATCTTTCAGCACGTGCGCAAATTTTTTCAGTGTTCCGTCCTCTCCGTCGATCGCTTTTTCGCACATTTTCGCCGCTTCCTCTTTTTTCCCAAGCGCGGCGTAAAGAGTGGCGGCGGACAGGCTCAGGCTCTGGAGCGCGTAGGCGTCGTCGGTCTCCTTATCGCTGATCGCCTTTTCAAGAAAGCCCGCGGATCGTTCGGCGCAGTACAGCTTCATACGATCGTCTCCCGCGTCCTCGAAAAGCCAGTAGAGATTCAGCCAGAGCTTCCCGATCAGCAGGTGATTCGCCGAATTGACCGCTTCGTTGATATGGATCGCCTGAAGATAGCTTAAAATAAGCTGATCGAACGGGGTGTTCAGGTCGGTGTGCTTCCGAAGGACGGGATCGTGCTGCTCATGAAGGATCCGCTTGATCAGCTCCTTTTTAAACGGAAGCATATTGAAGAAGCTGAGATAATGGTTGCTGTAATGGCAATAGGGACAGCTCCAGATGTCGTACCAAAGCGGGTCGCACTCCGCGTAGCGAACCCGCCCGTCCGCCGTCGGTTTTTTCCGTGACATGATCTTCTTTTTGAGATTCAGCACGGTGACGATTTTCCCGCAGATCGGGCATTCCGACATTAGCGACTCCGCATAATCGAGATTGATCCCCGGCTCCTCCACCACATGGCTGAAGCCGTATTCCTCGGGGATCGCGAACTGCTGAAGCTTCTTGTTCTGAATAAACCGCTCGGATTTATAGAGGGCGTTATTCAGCCGGCGAATCCTTCCGCTCAGATTTTCGAGGAGCTTCAGGGCAATTTCGGGGCATTCCGCGATAAACTCAAGCTTTTTTTCCCGATCGATCGCGACGCAGGTCACGTCGTCGAGCGCAACGCACGAAGCGCTTCTCGGGAGATCGTCGAAGATCGCCATTTCGCCGAAAAGATCACCCGCCGAAATGCGGGACACCTCCACCTGCGTTTCGATCGCGGAGCTTACGTATACGCCGACCGTCCCGCGCAGAATAATGTACATTTCGTTCCCCGGCTCGCCCTCGTAGCAGATGTACTGCTGCACCGAAAAGTGGCGGGGCTCACAGATTTTGAGCAGTTTTTTTACGGTTTCGTCTTGGATCATAATTTTTCTCCTTAATTTATTTCAGCTTTTTGTGCAAAACGAAAAGCTGTTTTTCTTTTGCGGCTGTGTGCAAACGCGAGGAGTCCGACCGGCGGAAGCAGGCTGAACAGCTCGGCTCCTCCGGACGGGAACGCTCCCTCCTCGGAAACGGGGATATCCGCGTCCGAAGCGCCCGGCGGGGTGTTGGTGGTGTTGTCGGACGGGAAAACGGCGTAGTTTTCGGGTTCGTCGTCCTGCATTTCCGGTTCAAACGTGCTGTTCTCGTCGGGAACGAGGTAGAAGGTTTCGTTATGCCCGCCCCTGCCGTCGCAGTCATAGGTGTAGGAAATTTCCGTCCCCTCGGTAATCTTGCTGAATACGCCTGTCGCTTCGTCCCATTCCGCGCCGCTAACGTCGGAAACCCTCGTCGGGTCAAAACCGTCGATCGTGTGGGCGTCGAAGGAACCGTCGGTGACGGTGATGGGGTGTTTGTTGTTGGAAGCGGCGAAATCGGACAAGGAAGGATTGTTGAAAATGTCAATGTAAGCAAGTTGGGAACCGTGGCACTGCAAAGATTCTAACGCAGTATTATTGCTGACGTCAAGCGAGGTGATTTGGGTGCTGCCGCACTTCAACCGTGTAAGCACCGTATTATTACTAACATCAAGCGATGTTAAATTGGTGCTGTAGCACCACAAGGTTTCCAACGCCGTATTATTGTTAACATCAAGCACGGTGATTTGGGTGTTGTAACACAGTAACGTTGTCAACGCCGTATTATTGCTAACATCAAGCGAAGTGATTTGAGTGTAATCGCAATGCAACTTTGTTAAAGCCGTGTTATTGCTTACATTAAGCGAGGTGATTTGTGTGCTGCTACAAAGCAACTGTGTCAAAGCCATGTTATTGCTAACATCAAGCGAGGTGATTTGGGTGTTGTTGCAATGCAACTTTGTCAAAGCCGTATTCTTGCTTACATCAAGAGAGGCGATTTTCGTATGATTGCATTCCAACTCTGTCAATGCTGTATTTTGGCTAATGTCAAGCGAAGTGATTTGGGTGTTATAGCAATGCAAACTTGTCAACGCCGTATTCTTGCTTACATCAAGCGAAGTGATTTGGGTGTTGTCGCAATGCAACTGCGTGAGCGCCGTATTATTGCTTACATCAAGCTCGGTGATTTGGGTGATGTGGCAAATCAACCATATCAACGCCGTGTTATTACTTACATCAAGCGAGGAAATGGGAGTACTGTAGCACAACAAAGTTTTCAATTCCGTATTTTGGCTTACGTCAAGCGAGCTGATTTGAGTACCGTGGAAATCCAACCAAGTCAATGATACATTTTTTCTAACATCAAGTTCCGTCAATTCGCGGTTATTATAGCAATATAAACTGGTAAGCCCGGTAAAATATTCAACCCCCTTCATTGAAGTAATCCCGCCGTCATCAGACGAGGAAAATCCACCTACACTAATTGTTTTTACCGCCTCGATCTCCGTCTCCGACAGGTACCCGTCACTATCGGTGTCAAATTTCGTCGAAACATAATTCCGGAATACCTCGTCCGGGAAGTTCTCCGCGTTGATTGCGATTCCCTCCGGCGTTTCGGGCGCAAACGTGCTGTTCTCATCGGGAACGAGGGTGAAGGTTACGTTATGCCCGCCCGCGCCGTCGCAGTCATAGGTGTACGTAATCCTCGTCGTTCCTTCTGTAATGTTGCTGAATACGCCCGTTGCTTCGTCCCACTCCGCGCCTTGTACGTCCAAAACTCTCGCCGGATTAAATCCGTCGATTGTGTGGGTGTCGAAGGAGCCGTCGGTGACGGTAATGGGGTGTTTGTTGTCGTAAGCATTGATGATAGAGATAGAGGGTTTGTTGGAAACATCAACAAAAGCTAGTTGAGAATCGTAGCAACGCAATTCAATCAACGCCGTATTTCGGCTTACATCAAGAGAGGTGATGTTGGTATGGAAGCAATACAGAATTTCCAATGCCGTATTATTGCTGACATCAAGGCTTGTGATTGATGTTCCGGAGCAATTCAGCCTTGTCAAAGCCGTACAGTCACTTACATCAAGGCTTGTGATCGGCGTATTGATACACTCCAACCACAGTAAAGCCGAATTTTGACTTAAATCAAGGCTCGTTAAGTCGTTCCAACCGCAATTCAAACGTTCCAATGCTGTATTATTTCTGACATCAAGCTCGGTAATTTTGATGTCGCCACAAGACAACACGATCAACGCTGTATTTTGGCTTACATCAAGCTCGGTCAATCCGCTGTTATAATTGCACCTCAATTCGGTAAGCCCGCTAAAATACTCTATCCCCTTCAGCGAAGTAATTCCGCCGTCAACTTCATAAGTCCCTCCTACGTCTATTGTTCTCACCGCCGCGCACTCCCCAAGCGAAAGCACCCCGTCTCCGTCGGTATCGAACTGCCCTACATACTCCAAGAACACGGAATCGGGGAAATTCTCCGCGGTAAGCGCCACGGGATACGTTAAGCCCGTATCGGTGTTGGTTTGCCTGATGATCTCACCGCATACGGCGCATTTTACCGTTTCCATGCTGCCGTCGGATTCGGTCACCTCGGTATGCGGGAGCTTCGGGATCGCGGCCGCCGAATCGGGCTTCTCCTGCCCGCAAACGGTACAGATCTCGGCTTCCTCGCCCTCCTCGGTGCAGCTTGCCGGCTTTATTTCCGCCGTTTCATAGCTGTGCGCCGTCACGGGAATACTTTCCATGCTCAATATTTTGCCGCAGACGGAACACTTTACGGTAATCAAACCGCTTGCGGTGCAGGTGGCTTCTGCCGTTTCGGTGACCTCGGTGTGACCCGTCGCGGGAAGAACCGCCGTCGAGAGAACCTCGCCGCAGATCCGGCATTTTTCCGTTCTTTCCCCGTCCTTTTCACAGGTCGCCGCAACGGTCGTGGTGTCCACAATGTGATCCGTCATGGGAATCGTTTCTTGGCGCAATATCTTGCCGCAGACGGAACACTTTACGGTAATACTGCCGCTTGCGGTGCAGGTGGCTTCTACCGTTTCGGTGGTTTCGGTATGTCCCGTGGCGGGAATGATTGTCTGAGAAACGATCACGCCGCAAAGCTTACAAACATCGAGCCTTTCTCCGTCCTCTTCACAAGCTGCCGCGACCGTCACGCTCCCCGTATTGTGACCCAACGCGGGAATGACCGTTTCCGAAACGACCGTGCCGCATACGGAACACCTTGTCCGCACAGCTCCGTTCGCCGTGCAGCTTGCGGGGACGGTTTCCTCGATCAGCGTATGTACATGGGACGGTCCCGTGCTTGCCGTTGTTATGACGGGGATCGGCGGAACCGAGGTTGTGAACGCCTGCGGCCGCGTAACGATCTCCGCGGACGGAGATCGATTTGCCGTCGTCGTGGCGGTTTCCGCTATGGACGTTGCCGGGGCGGATTCCTCCGTTTCCTCCGTATCCTCGGTTTCTTCCGTTTCCTCGGTGAGTCCGGTTGTTTCCTCCGGCGTCGTTGCGGTTATTCCATTTGGGACAGTCGTTACGGCGGGTCTTCCCGTCGGCGCGGTTCCGCTTGTTCCGATCGGGTTGGACACCACCGTTTCGGCGGCAACATTCCCGGTCGGAGCCGCTGTGGAATCCGTCTCCGGCAAAAGCTCCGCGAAGGCTTCCGCCGCTGTCGTCCCGGCAGGCAGAACGGAAGCTTCGGCTATGATCGGCTCCGATCCCGTTGTGTCCGAGAGAAGCGAGGATTCCGGCTGCTGCGTTTCGGTATTGTCCGGGGGATTCACCCGCTCCGCCGTTTCCGGGGCAGGGGTGGTCACGAACGTTTCCGCCGGCTCCTCGTCCACGGCATACGGAGCGATCTTTTTGTTGTCGTATACCGATACGTAATCGTCGAGATCGATCTCTCTTTCAACGATCTCGTCCCAAAGCTCCTCCGTACTCCGGAACATTTCATGCCCGTGCGCGGAAGCGTTATATACATCGACCAGCTGACCGTCTCCAACGTCGCTCATTTCCAGCGGGTCAACATGGTCTTCTTCGTACTCGATCAGCTCCTCAACATAAACGGTAATGATTTCGTCCATTTTAATGCGCGCCTTATAGCCCGTATCAATCATGACTTCCTCATCGACCTCGGTGCCGTCGGGCATAATTCTGTGACAGGCAACCGCGCCGCCGTAGGTATAAACGTCCGTGTAGGCGTCGCCGTTCGCGTCGAAGCTTACCTCGACGCGGAAAAACGTCCCCCGTACCGCTAAAACGGCGTTCGGCGTATTCACGATATAATCCTCGTTATTGCCGAGCGGTTTGGTGATCTCGGTGGTAAATGTGCCGTAGTTCAGGCGTATGACCGTCCTGTGGCTCTGCGGATCGCCCAGATTCTCAAAAACAGCGTGGCTCTGTTCCTCGAGCTTCATGTACTTGTCGCCGTCCAGAAGCATACGCGTATAGCTTTCCTTCTCGGTCGTAAGGGCGTACCCGCCGCCGATCACCATGTTTTCGTATGCCGCGTAGCTGTTCCCGTTATTTTCGGTCATGACCCTTCCCGAGATCTCGGCGATACTGATGCTGCGGTAGGCGGTTTCCGACCCGGACAGCAGAAAGAACGCGATCACGATAAGGATCACGGTCACAAGGGCTGCCGCGCAGATCACCGCATTGCGTTTTTTGGCGGATTTCGGTAATTTTCCAAAGGCGTTTCCGCCGGATTTTTTTACGGATTGCATTCTCTTTTCCTCTCTTCCCGACATTGTTTGGTGTTTTTCCGCGTCATATTCTTAAAAACCCGTCGTTCTTCAGGCGTTCCAGGGAAGCCCGTTGGCGCTCGACCGACGAGGTCTCCGTCAGTACGGGCGTTCCCTCGAAATATTTTTCGTACAGGCGATAAAATTCGTTCCAGTCGATCTTCCCCTCACCCACCGCCAGATGCAGGTCGCTGACAAGGTCGTTGTCGTTGATATGGATATGACGGACAAAGCCGGCAAGCGCTTCCGACCATTCCTTTACGGGAACGGGAGTGAGGATCGCGTGGGCGTAGTCAAAGCAAAGCCCGAAGTTATCGAACCGACAGAGCCGCTTCGCCAATTCCCGCAACAAATAAGGCGACGTATCGAACATATTTTCAAGATAAATTCCGATTTCGGGAACATCGCGCAATATCCCGCTCCAATACCGCTCGTTTTCGTCCAGCCAGTCTTCCAGATATTTCGGTGAATTTAAAAACGGGTTGTAATTTGTGTGAAAAACGACCGCTTTGGCGCCGACCCGCTTTGCCGCGCCGATGCTTTGCCGGATCCGAAGGTCCGATATTTCGCGGATCCGTTTATCGGGGCTGAACGGGATTACGTCGAAAAAAGCTCCGTGCAGGGTGCAGTATTCGGGAAGCTTCCGCGCCGTATACTGCGCCGTGATCTCCCCGGTCAGCTTTTCGTCGTCCAGCACGGCGGGCAGAAAAAAATCATTGTATTCAAAGCCCGAACCGTATTCCTCCGCCAGTTTCAGGCTTTCCTCGAGCTGCTCTCTTTTCGGAATAATAAGCGTCTTCACGATTCTTCCTCCTCGTTTTCTCTCATCTTGATCCCTTTGAGCGAATAGACGAAAACTCCCTTTGATTTTCCTTTCAGCGGGATCTCTCCGACCGCCTCGACCTCGATCCTGTCCTTTACGGCGTCATAGACCCGGTCGCTCAGGTAAACCGTTCCTTTCGGCGCGTTCGCTTCCAGCCGCGCGGAGGTATTGACGGTATCGCCGATCGCGGTGTAATCCATGCGGAAATTACAGCCGATATTTCCGACGACCGCGGGGCCGCAGTTTACGCCGATCCCGAAGCCGACGTGCTTCCCGCAGAGACGCATACATTCCTCGTCGATCCGCTCGCTTCCCCGTACAATATCCCACGCGGTAAGCACCGCGCGGAAAACATAATCATCTAAGTCGAAGGGCGCGTTAAAAACCGCCATGGTCGCGTCTCCCACAAATTTGTCCAGCGTTCCGCCGTGCCTGAAAATGCAGCTTGTCGTCAGCTCGAGATACGAGTTCAGCACATCGACGACCTGCTCCGGCTCAAGGCTTTCGGATAACGGTGTAAACCCGCGTATATCCACGAAAAGCACGGCTATATCCCGGTTTTCTCCGCCCAGCTTCAGCTCGTACTTCCCGTCCTTTACGATCTCGTTCACGACCTGCGGCGCGACGTATTTTTTAAAGGCGTTTTCGATCCTCCGCTTGGCGAGACGGGCGGCGTAATAATGCGCGGCGGTAAAATAGCCCGCGATCAGCAAAAGCACGGCGGGAAGGGTAATGACGTCCGTTTTCCAACCCGTTCCCCCAAAAAAACCGTTAAAGGACAGATAGCCCGCGCCAAGCTTTCCCGCCAGAAGGACAAAACAAAGCACAGCCGTCTTCCCGACCGACAGCCGTGCGCATAAAAGACAAACCGCCCCCGCGATCAGGGCGCAAACCGCCGCGTCCGCCCAGGACGGCGCACGGTTCAGATATTTTCCTTCGAGGAGCGCCTGTATGGCGTTTGCGTGGATCTCCACCCCGTACATCTGCTGTCCCCGATCGACGGGGACGTAATAGGCGTCCATCATGCCCGCCGTGTACGCACCCACAAGCACGATACAATCCGCGAACGCCTGCGGCGGGATCGTTCCGTCCAGTACATCGCACAGCGACACGTTCTCAAAGCCGCCGATCCCGCCGCTGTACCGAAAGGAATAGACGGACCGTTCCCTATCGTTTGGAAATTTCGGCGTAAACCCCGTTCTTTCGGCGTATGCCTTATATGTAGCGGCGTTCAGGCTGTACTCGACCGCTTTTCCCGAATCGTGATCGGACGGATAGCAGAGGAAGGAGCTTCGGATAATTCCGTCGTCGCTGTCCATGAGCGCGTTGGCGAATCCGTGCCCGGTCGCGTCGTACAGCCGCGGGTACGGGTTTACAATTTCGGATACCGCAAGATTGTCCACCTTGAGCGCGCCGTCGCCGTCCGTCACGATCTCCCGCTCGAACACATAGCTGAAGGCGCACACAACGCTGCCGTTTTTTTCACAGACCTCGGCGAAGCGAATGTCCTGCTCGCTTTCGCCTCCGCTGCTGAAAAGCACGTCGAAGGTGATGACGGCGGGACGGATCTCCTCGGAAACACAGAGCGTTTCCACGAGATCGGCATAAATCCCCCGATCCCAGTCGCCGTAATCCCCAAGCGCGCCGATGGATTTATCGTCTATTTTAATGATCTTGATTTTATCGGAGGTTCCGCTTGGACGGTGATACAGAAAATCCTCCGCATTTTTATTCACAACGTCCGCCCAACCGTAAAAGACGCTGAAAAAAGTCAGTGCCGCAAATCCTAGTGCCACAAAATATTTTCTCATAATTTCCTCTTTTGCACTTATTTTCGATTGAAAAGAAAGCAAAAAATCCAAGCGTCTGAACCGACTTATTGTATATTTTCCTGTACGCTTGATTTTTATCCGTTGATTTTCAATGCTATACATATTTTATTATAGAGCATTTTCCTACATTTGTCAAGAAAAACGCGTGTTTCGGCGGGGAGATGACGGCTCGTGTTTTCAATGAACGGAAACCCTGCCGATTCCTTCAAAAAAACATGCGCCCGCATTTTCGCGGGCGCACGGCGCTTTTTTAAATTAAATATATTTTCCTTATTCTACCGTTCCGTTCCCTGCCAGCGCGGTGCGGTACGGTTCGAGATACGCTTCGACAAGGCTGTTGCTCGCCTCGATCACCTGCGTGTATGAGGAGCCGTAATAGATCGGCCCGTCGAAGATCGATTCCTCGCCGCCCGTAAAGAGCGAGTTGAACTCGTCGCTGAAGCCGACGACGTTATCGAAGATCATGCCGAATTTTTCGGGGTTCGTCATATCGTCGGTGATCTTCATCAGATCCTCGCTGTACACGGCTTTGAATTTCTGTCGTCTCGCGGTCGAGCATTCGGGGCAGACCGAGAGGTCGTCGTTATTGTTGGAAACGAAGTCGTATTTGCATTCGGGACATTTCGCGTAATAAACGGGACTTGTATCCGTCAGCTTTGCGTAATCCGCCGCTCTGGTCTCGGGATCGGTCTGATAAATTCTTCCGCAAAGGATCCAGGAAACGCCGCCCTGAACGTTCTTCGCGCCGGCGGGGATCAAAAAGCCGAAGGTGTCGGAGGAAAGATAGTAACGATCCGCCTGCGGGTCTCTCGGGAAGGGAACCGCGCCGATCTCCGCGTCGATCTGGTTTTTGAACATTGAGCTCTGCGCGCTTTCATAGCCCCACGTTAAGCCCATGCCGAGGAAAAGGAGCTTTCCGTCGACCAGCGCCTCGCTCGGATCAACAAAGCCGTCTCCGATGATCCCGTCGCGCTTTAAGCCCGAAAGCCAGTCCATGGTACGGCGGACTTCGGTGGATTTCAGGTTGTTGATGATCTCCGTACCCGTCATGTCGATCGTTTTAACGCCCGTCGTGTTCGCGAACATCATCGCGCTCCACGAGCCGCCCGTAAAGCCGACATAATCCGGGCCTTTCTGTACCCACCGAATCATCATATCCTCAAAGGTGTCCCAGGTCCAGTCGCCTGCGAAATACAGATCCATCGGATCGGGCATCGCTTCTTCCTCAAGCGCGGTCTTATTATAGATGATGGCGAAGTTTGTCGAAACGTCCGAGGGGTAGTAATAATGCTTGCCCTGATACGTAAACGCCTCGATGACGCTCTTTTCGTCTGCCCAGAGCGGGGAATCCATATCGAGCCAGTCGTCGAGCGGCGTATACATATTCCGCGAGATTCCGCCCGGATACGCCATCCAGTCGTAGCGGACAATATCGGGCGAATCTCCCGCCGTTACAAGCATGCCGAGCTTTTCAAAATAAGCGCCGCCCGAGGCGCAGATCTCGGTCTCGATCGTTCCGCCGTAGCGCTGTGCCAACAGCTCGGCAAGCTCCGGCTGCTCCGTTACGAGGTCGTAATAGCAGAGCGCTTTGACCGCGCCCGCCTTCTGTCCCGGGGTATAAAGCGGACCTGTTCCGATCTCGTTCGCCGCGTCTACCTCGTCGATACTTGCCATTTCGTTCCAGTCTACCTCGTGATCGAGTTCTTTAAGGTTCGTCGTCGCGGCAGTCGTGGTCGCGGCGGTGGTGGTATTTTCCGTGTCGCGTCCGCCGCCGTCCGAGCAGGAAGCGGAGGAAATAAGCAGAAGCGCCGCGATGGAAACACAGAAAGTGCGGTTTGTCTTTTTCATGAATGCACCTGTCCTTTCCGATTGTGAGAGTGCGTCATTTTTGACGCACACCCTATGTATACGTTTACATTCTTTGTTTTATCAATTTCAGTGCAATTTGTCAATTGTCGTACCGACAATAAATAAAAAGCTAATTTTGTGCAATATCGACAATCAAGCGGAGGAAAAGCCGAAAAAATCCGCCGCATTGGAAGCGCTCGCAGTGACAATATTATGATATAGGAAAATCCTATTACATAGTATAGATTATTAAGAGTTGACAAATACCAAGCAATGTGATATACTTTCGGTAATGAAAAAAGAAAGGCAGGCAAATCCTTATGGCACAGAAAAATTACAGATTTGAAACGCTCCAGCTCCACGTTGGGCAGGAGCAGGCGGATCCCGTCACCGACGCGCGCGCCGTCCCGATCTATGCAAGCACCTCTTACGTATTCCATAATTCCCAGCACGCTTCGGATCGCTTTGCGCTTCGCGACGCGGGAAACATTTACGGGAGACTGACGAACCCGACCGAGGACGTTTTCGAGAAGCGGATCGTGGCGCTCGAAAAAGGGTCGGCGGCGCTCGCGGTCGCTTCGGGCGCGGCGGCGATCGCCTACACGTTCCAGGCGCTCGCGAAGGCGGGAGAAAATATCGTCGCGTCGAAAACAATCTACGGCGGAACGTATAATCTTCTCGCCCATACCCTCCCGCTTTACGGGATCACGGCTTCCTTTGCCGATCCCTACGAGGAAGGCTCCTTTGAAAAGGCAATCAACGAAAAAACCAAGGCGATCTTTATCGAAACGCTCGGGAACCCGAATTCCAACGCGATCGACATTGCCGCGATCGCCGAGGTCGCGCACCGCCACAACATTCCGCTTGTTGTGGACAACACCTTCGCGACCCCGTATCTTGTCCGTCCGATCGAATACGGCGCGGATATTGTCGTTCACTCCGCCACGAAATTTATCGGCGGACACGGGACCGCGATCGGCGGCGTAATCGTCGAGGGCGGAAAATTCAACTGGGACGCGGCGGGGAAGTACCCGTGGCTGTCCGAGCCGAACCCCTCCTATCACGGTGTAAGCTTCACCGCTGCTGTGGGTCCGGCGGCGTTCGTTACCTATATCCGCGCGATCCTACTGCGCGATACGGGCGCGACCCTTTCGCCGTTCCACGCGTTCTTGTTTTTGCAGGGGCTGGAGACCCTCTCTCTCCGTGTGGAGCGTCACGCGGAAAATGCCCGCCGCGTTGTCGAGTACTTAGCGAAGCACCCGCAGGTGGAAGCCGTTCATCACCCGCTTCTCGCGAGCGAGCCAAGCCACGGGGTGTACAAAAAATACTTCCCGAACGGCGGCGGATCAATCTTTACCTTTGAGGTCAAGGGTTCGGAGGAGGACGCGAAGAAATTTATCGATCATTTACAGATCTTCTCGCTGCTCGCGAACGTCGCGGACGTAAAGTCACTGGTCATTCATCCCGCTTCTACTACGCATTCTCAGCTTACGCCCGAGGAGCTTGCCGATCAGGGGATCAAGCCGAACACGATCCGCCTTTCGATTGGAACAGAGCATATCGACGATCTTCTCGAAGACTTAGAGGAGGCGTTCCGCGCGATCGGCTAAACGGAAGGAGATGTTGTCGCGGTGACATTGCAGCAGCTTAGCTACGCGATCGCCGTCGCGGAGGAAGGCTCGATCAGCAGGGCGGCGGCGCGGCTCTATATCGCCCAGCCGTCGCTGACGGGCGCGATCGCCGCGCTCGAAAAGGAGGCGGGAATCCGGATCTTTCTGCGAACGAGCCGCGGCGTGATCCCGACCGCCGAGGGAGCGGATTTCCTGATCTACGCGCGGCAGGTCTGCCAGCAATACGAGCTTCTGCTCGACCGGTACGGTCAGCCGAAACGGCGGCGGAAATTCGGCGTCTCGACCCAGCACTATTCCTTCGCGGTCAAGGCGTTTGTCGATACGGTAAAGGAATATGACACGCTCGATTTCGATTTCGCGATCCGCGAAACGCGGACGGACGAGGTGATCCGCGACGTCGGAATGCTGCGAAGCGAGCTGGGGATTCTCTTTCTGAGCGACTTTAACCGAAAGATCATCACGCGGCTGCTTGCGGATCACGAGCTTGAATTTTACCGCCTGATCGACTGTAAGGCGTATGTGTATTTATGGAAGGATCATCCCCTCGCGGCGGAAAAGGCGATCCGGTTTGAACAGCTTCGGGATTACCCCTGTCTTTCTTTTGAGCAGGGCGAGCGTTCCTCGCTCTTCCTCGCGGAGGAGATTCTGGCGGAAAACGACTATCCCCGCGTGATCCGGACGACCGACCGCGCCACCATGCTGAACCTGATGATCGGGCTGAACGGCTATACGCTTTGTTCGGGGATCATCTGCGAGGAGCTGAACGGGAGCGACTACCGCGCAGTCCCCTTTGAGGACGATGAAGCGAACCGAAACAGCGTGATGGAGATCGGTTATATCACAAAAAAATACGGAACCCTGAGCGACATTGGAGAAACGTATATCGCGGCGGTTCGGGCGTATCTTGACGGTGCGCGGGACGGATCGCAGCCGTAAACCGAAGAAAGGATTGATTTTATGAGAGTTTTTACGAGCATTACCGAGCTGATCGGAGGCACGCCGCTTCTGGAGCTTGTGAATATTGAAAAAAAGGAAGCCCTCGAAGCGAAGATCTTCGCCAAGCTTGAGCTTTTTAATCCCGGCGGAAGCGTGAAGGACCGCGTCGCGGCGGCAATGATCGACGACGCAGAAAAGCGCGGCGTCTTAAAGAAAAACAGCGTCATCATCGAGCCGACGAGCGGCAATACGGGGATCGGGCTTGCGTCGATCGCTGCCGCGAAGGGCTATCGGATCATCATCGTCATGCCGGAAACCATGAGTATCGAGCGGCAGAAGCTGATGAAGATGTACGGCGCGGAGCTTGTCCTCACGGAGGGCGCGAAGGGTATGAAGGGCGCGATCGCCAAGGCGGAGGAACTCGCCGCTTCGATCCCGGACAGCTTTATTCCTTCCCAGTTTTCCAACCCCGCGAACCCCGCCGCGCATGAAAAGACCACGGGCCCTGAGATCTGGAACGACACGGACGGAACGGTCGATATTTTTGTGGCGGGCGTGGGAACCGGCGGCACGGTGAGCGGCGTCGGGCGGTATCTGAAATCAAAGAATCCCGCCGTAAAGGTGATCGCGGTCGAGCCCGCAAGCTCTCCCGTTCTCACGAAGGGGACGGCGGGTCCGCATAAAATTCAGGGGATCGGCGCGGGCTTCATTCCCGAAACGCTCGATCAGAAGATTTACGACGAGGTCATTACGGTCGAGAACGAGGACGCATTTACCGCGGGTCGCATGATCGCGCGTACCGAGGGGGTCACGGTCGGGATCTCGGCGGGCGCGGCGCTTTTCGCGGCGATTCAGCTCGCGAAGCGTCCCGAAAATAAAGGGAAAAAGATCGTCGCTCTGCTTCCCGATACGGGCGAGCGTTATATTTCGACCGCCCTGTTTGAGTAAAAAATTGTACAAAAGCAAAAGCCCCGCGAATGAAATAAATCATTCGCGGGACTTTTATTTTTGAAAATTTTTCGGATCCTTAATCCATGATATCCGTGATCCTATCGACGTCCGAGCAGATATAGGAATAATAAATTTCCCCCGAATAAGGATCCGCGTCGATATACGCGTATCGCGGCTCGCCGTCTTCGGGAACAAGCTCATAGTAATACCCTGAACTCGTACTGTTCGTGTGTTTTTTGGAAACGTTCGGTTCGCCGATCCGCCCGGCTAAATCATCGAGATCATTATATTTTTCCAGGTAGATCTTCATTTGCTCGACCGTGATGGAGCGGTCGGGCGTCGGGGTAAACACACGCCCTCTCCCATTGATCAGCCGCGCGTCCACTTCGCTTTCGTCCGCGATCTCACAGGTGAGAAAGTCGCGCTCGACGTAATCGCGGCGGAGGGCGTTCGCCTCAAGATTTTCGATACAGAAAAACGTTACGCCGATGTCGTCGGGAGTATACCATCTTCCGTAGCGGAACTCAAGCTCTATGTAATACCATTCCTCGTCGAGAAAACAGGTGTACAAGGCACGATTGCTGCCATAGCTGCCGTCCAGCTCACAAAAAGACAGCCCGTTCGGGTAGGATTCAAAAAAGGCGTCAACCAATCTTTGAAAATCGCTCCGTTCCCGGAGCTTCGGAGCAAACATTTTTTCAAAATAATCGCGGTCGCCCGCGTCGGCGGAGGTCAGAAGTCCCTCGATCGCTTCCTCACTCACACGGCTGTCCGTGTTGAATCTTCCGCTTCGCCAGCGGTCGGTCACGTGGGCATACGCCCCATCTCCGAAAAACCAAGCAAGGTAAATCGCCGCACCGATCGGCGGAATCAGATAGTTCCTGCCCCGAGCGATATAGAAGGACGGCGGTTTCTTCCCCGCGTATTTCGAGTTTTTCTTTTGGACAGTCCCGAAGATCAGAAAAACCGTGCCGATGATGAATAAACCGGCGAGAATGATCCCGATGATCGCGAATCCCACAAAAAACACGGCACCCATAGGAAGCTCCTTTCCCAGTTACGACTCTTCCTCGATCCCGAAGCGGTCGCGGATCGTTACGGCGGAATTCGCGGCAAGGATAAAATAGCCGCCTTCGTTTTCACCGTAGGGAATGTAATATTCACAGGGGTTAATGCTGTTTTCGGTGGTATACTGGAGCACGGGCTGATATTCGACATAATCGCTGAAGATCAGGTCGGTTTCGGTGCTGCTCATGATTTTTTCGGCGTAGCCCTGAAGCTCGGTAGAGGAAAGATCACGGAAGTTCCGGTTCAGCATATTCATCGCCGCCGAGCCGTGAACCGCGAGGCTGTAATCCCGCCCCATCGGGAAGGGATACACGAGATAGTTGTACAGCGTTTCGCCGCCGAAATACTGTGCACCCGAGGGGAAGAGAACGTTCTTCACCTCTTTTTTGACCTGCCGGGTGACCTCCTGCTCCTCACCGTCCACTTCGACGATCTCGGTCTCAAGCGTATATTCCGTTTTTGTTTCGGTAATATCCGTGGGGATATTCACGTATACATCTCCCGTAAGATTCACAAAGTCGATCAGCGACAGACGGTCGAATTTTATGTAATGCTCACACTCGATTCCGAGCGCGTCGTTCAGACCGCCGACGACCGCTTCCGCGCCGAGATTGTCATACATTTCATAAAGACTCCCCGTATTTCCGCCGTAACTTACCTTCATATTTTCGGGCAGGGGAACGAACACGATCACCTCATCGCGCGGACGGTAGTTCATCAGCATATAGTAAGTCGGCGTTCCCGCCTTCATCTCGGAAAGCATGACGAGCACGGTCGTTTGGATTTCCGCGCTCGGGCGGTAGTCGGCGTTATTGACGTTAAAGCCGCCCTGCGCGTCGCGGGACGCGGGAAAAAGCGAGTCCCAGATACTGCTGACAAAAAATCCCAAGATCACAAAGGAGATGACCAGCGTGATGACGTAGATATACCAGTTGCTTTTTCTTTTCATGGAGGAACCCTTTCTTTCATGGGAGTGCCGAAAAAGTTTTGGAAAACGGTTGAAATTCGGCGCGAAAAAGTATATAATAAAATAGCTGATATTTTTAAAACACAGGCTGCCGTATTTTATACTAATAACCATTTGATTTGTGGATAAAATCCACAAATCAAATCCTTC
>CAYVZH010000054.1:0-18154 GCA_964456025.1 uncultured Ruminiclostridium sp. | reverse complement strand
AGACGGACACCATGCCGCAGTGGGCGGGTTCGTCGTGGTATTTCCTGCGCTACTGCGACCCGAGAAATCATGAGCGGCTCGCGTCGAAGGAGGCGCTTGAATACTGGATGCCGGTCGATTGGTACAACGGCGGCATGGAACACGTGACAAGGCATATGATCTATTCGCGCTTCTGGCACCGCTTCCTGTACGACATCGGCGAGGTCAATACGCCCGAACCGTATGCGAAGCGGACGGCGCAGGGACTGATCCTCGGGGCGGACGGCGAAAAAATGAGCAAGTCGCGCGGAAACGTGGTCGACCCGAATGATGTAGTGGACGAATACGGTGCGGACGTTCTCCGTCTTTACGTTCTCTTTATGGGCGATTATGAGCAGGCGGCGCCCTGGAGCGAGAGCAGCGTAAAGGGCTGTAAGCGCTTCCTCGACCGCGTATGGAACCTGCGGGAGAAGGTCACGGACGGAGACGGATATTCCGACGCGCTCCGCGCGCAGATGCACAAAACGATCAAGAAGGTCTCCGAGGACATTGACGCGCTGAAGTTCAACACGGCGGTTGCCGCGCTGATGACCCTGATGAATAAGATCGACGAGGCGGGCGGACTGAACCGCGCGGAATACCGCACGCTCCTGATCCTTCTGAACCCGTTCGCGCCGCACATCACCGAGGAGCTGTACGAGCAGATGGGCTTCGGGATCCTGAACGAGCAGGAATGGGTCAAGTACGACGAAGCGCTCTGCACCGACGAAACGGTCGAGATCGTCGTTCAGGTGAACGGAAAAGTCCGCACGAAGATGAAGATCGCGGCAAACGCGGATAAGGACGCGCTCATTGCGGCGGCGAAAACCGCGGCGGAGGGCATTCTGGACGGAAAGACGATCGTGAAGGAGATCGCCGTACCGAATAAGCTGGTGAATTTTGTCGTAAAATAAGGCATACCTGAAAAAAGGGTTATCGGACAATCAAACGTATAGGAAAGGATCGGTTAGAATTATGAGCGAATGCACACACAACTGTGAGACCTGCGGCTCGGACTGCGCGGAGCGTACCGCGGAAAGCCTGCTCGCGCCGTCGAACGAGCTTTCAAATGTAAAAAAGGTGATCGCCGTCGTTTCGGGAAAGGGCGGTGTCGGGAAAAGCCTTGTGACCTCCTTGCTCGCGGTCGGCGCGAAAAGGCGGGGATTCGCGACCGCGGTATTTGACGCGGACGTAACGGGGCCCTCCGTTCCGAAGATGTTCGGGATCCACGGGCAGGCGGAGGGGGACGGCGAGCGTCTTTACCCCGCGAAAACCGCCGGAGGGATCGAGGTCATGTCGGTCAATCTGCTGCTCGCGAACGAATCCGATCCCGTCGTATGGCGCGGCCCCGTCATTGCGGGGGTCGTAAAGCAGTTCTGGACGGATGTGGTCTGGAACGACGTGGATTATATGTTCGTGGATATGCCGCCCGGAACGGGGGACGTTCCGCTGACGGTGTTCCAGTCGCTCCCCGTGGACGGGATCGTCGTTGTTACCAGTCCGCAGGAGCTGGTTTCGATGATCGTCGAAAAGGCGGTAAAAATGGCGGAAATGATGAACATTCCCGTACTCGGTCTGGTCGAGAACATGAGCTATTTTATCTGCGGCGAATGCGGGAAGAAGCACGCGATCTTCGGCGAAAGTCATATCGAGGAGACCGCGAAGCGCTTTGGGATCGACGCGACCGCGCGGATCCCGATCGACCCCGCGCTGACAAAGCTCGGCGACACGGGGCGGGTCGAGGAATACACCGGCTATCTGCTGACCGATATTGAAAAGAAGATCTTCGGGGAATAATCCAAAAAGAAGGAGAGCGAACCGCTCTCCTTTTGGTTTTCGATAAAGTTTTTCGATAAGTATTTTTTAGGTAAAACTTCCGACCTGACAGCCGCAGAGTTGAAATTGGGAGGAGCTGTGATGGGAAAAAGGATTCCAAAAGGGAAAGCCGACAGGACGTCGGCGGCGAAAAACCAAAGTGCGGCATGGACGCCGCGCAAAATCAAGTTTTCGCTTGTTCCCTTTGGCGGGGGTTGGGGGGGCAGAGCCTCCGAAAAAATAATGTTTCTCTTTTTTTCTTATCCGATCTTTACCCCGCTGTAATAATGCTTCAGGATCTCCTCGGCGGTTTTTCCTTCCTTCGCCATTTCGTTCGCGCCGTACTGGCTCAGTCCCGCGCCGTGGCCGTAGCCCTTGGTATGAAAGGTATAAATGCCGTTCTGATAGGAGACCTCGAAGGCGGTCGAGCGAAGCCCGAAAATGCGCCAGATGTCCCCGCCCGAAAAGAGATTGTTCCCGATCTTGATCGAGATCACATAGCCGTCCTCGTTCCGGTTCACCTCGCTGAACCACTTTCCGTAATCGGCAGGGGTCACGATGTCGCTCTGCACGGCTACGAGCGCGAGACGGGCTTTCTCGACCGTCATTTCGTTGTCGCACTCGTAGTTGATGTAATTTTTGTCGGCTTCGCTCTCGGCGGGGACGAGATACGGAAGCTCGACCCCCCAGATCCCGTAGGAGGAAGAGGTGCGTCCCGCGCTTACCGAGTGGTACACGGCGTAGATCGGCTCGCCCTCGTAGGTGATCGGATGGGACACGCCGTAAGCCGCCGCTTCCTTCAGGCGGGGGAGATAGTCGTCATAGCTTGTTCCGTAAAGCTCGGCGCATTTTTCGGGCGGGAAGAAGGGCTGGGCGGTTTTTCCGTCGTCGGACAAAAGCGCGCCGTCGGGAAGGGCGTCGGCGTTCCCCAGAAGGCGGAGGGCATAGGTGTACGAAGCCGCCGCCTGCGCGTTGAGCGCCTCCTGCTCATAGTCGATCGGGATCTGCGCGGCGAGACAGCCGACGAGGTATTCCTCGGGCGTGACCGGGTAAAGCGTTCCCGTTTCGGTCAGAAGGATCGAAAACGAGTCGGGGAGCAGGGCGGCGGGCTTTTCCTCCGCCCTGCTTCTGGTAAGCGGGGGAAGAAGCGCCGAAAGCAGCAGAAAAAAAGCGAGAATAAAGAGCCGATCTCTCATAATTTTAAACCGTACCTTTCTTTTTGGGCAGGCGATCTCCGGCGCGCGCTTTGTGTGCGGTGCGTCCATGCACCGCTTGGGGCGCCCGCCTTACGACGTCCTGTCGTATCTTTTTCTGAATGAAAATCCGCAGGCTTGTACTTCATTATATTGACTTTAAGGGGAAAATATACTATAATAGATGTGTCGGGACGAAGCCGCGGCGGACATCTGCGCGGTGCGTCTCATGATATTTTCATTAAACAGTAAAGGACATTTTCGGTCTATGACAAAGAAAAAAGGCATTTCGATTTTTGTATTTGCGGCTGCCGCCGTGCTTGCCGCGTCGGTGATCCGTTTCTTTTTGTGCGTTTCGGCGATTGATTTTACAACGGGATTTTATACCGTCGAGGGGAGTACGGCGGCGGGGTTTTTCCGCGGTCTTCTGCTGGCGCTCGCGGCATTGTTCTGTGTGCTCTGCTTTGTCGGGGAGCGGCGGCGGTGGACGGTATTTACCGTCTCCTCCGACGGATTCGGGGCGCGGGTCACGCTTTTTCTCGGCGTACTTTACCTTGCCGCCGCGGCGGTGACGGTGTTCGGGATCGTCCGGGCGGAGAGCGTTTCTCCCCTGTCGGTGATCGACCTGATCGGGCTGGCGGCGGTCGGGCTTCTGCTGGTGAAAAATACCGCCGCTCCGCCGATCACGGGCGGGATCCATGTCGCGCTTTCGCTTTGTCTTTTTTTCCGCGCGCTGACGCTTTTTAACGGCGATCTTGTGATCCGGAACCATTCGGATCCCATGCTCCGCCTGCTTGCTTATGTGTTCGGCTCCCTCTTTTTCGCGTCGTCGGCGCGGTGCTACGCAAGGCTTGAGATGAAGCATTCGAGATTTCGCGAGCTTTTCCTCGCGGGGCTTACGTTCCTTTTCTCGGGTGCGTATACGCTTGGGAAGCTTATGGCAATGCTGTTCGGCGGGAACAGGGTGCTCGGTATGGAGGCGCTTGACCCGACGGCGGCGGCGCTCTTCCTCATTTCGGGAAGCTTTCTCGCGGCGCTCTGCTTTACGAGCCAGCATAAAGAGATCGAGTATCTTTCGGCAGGGTCGGAGAAGGACGGGGAAAAGTCCCCCGAGGAGGACGCGCCCGAGCGCGCACGCCTGCACCAAAGCGAAAAATCGGAAGAACAGGAAGAAACGGAGTACGATGAAACGGTGTAAAGCACTTTTTTCTCTGCCGCTTGCCGCGCTGCTCTGCGGCTGTTCGCTTCAGGTCGAGAGCCTTTTAAGCCCCCCGAAGCTCAGCGAGGAACAGGCGGCGATCTATGAAGCGCTCCAGGCGGGGCGGGGTGGAGAGATCCATTTAAAGTACCCCCGAAGCGGGAAATACCGGAGCGCCTTTGTGATCGAGAATATCGACGAGGAGGAGACCGAAGAGGCGATCGTTTTTTACGAGGCGTCGAATATCACGGACGGCGGCTCGTCCCTGCGGCTGAATTTTCTCGACCGCGAGGACGGGAAGTGGGTCTCGGTCTATGATTATGCCGCGCTCGGGAGCGAGATCGAGCGGGTGCAGTTTGCCGACCTCGGCGACGGGGAAACGAGCATTGTGGTCACCTATACGATCCAGAACACCTCCGAATCGGCGGTAAGCGTCCTGAAATATACGGATAAGACGCCGTCGGAGGTCTATACGGGGCGGTGCGCGTATACGAATATCATGGACATCGACGGCGACGGACACCGCGAGCTTTTTCAGATCAGCCGCGATCTCGACAGCGGGACGGCGACCGCCTCGCTCCTCGGGCAGAGCGCGGAAGGCGGGTTTCAGATCCTCTCCTCCGCGCCGCTCAGCGGGTTTACCGAGTGCAAGGGCGTTACGCTCGGGGTCTGTGACGAGGCCGGACACCGCGCGATCTTTATCGACCGCTCGCTCGCCGACGGGAGTATCGGGACGGACGTCCTGATCTGCTATGACGATCTCCGGCTTTCGGCGGTGGCGGCCGTTCCCGCGGTGCTGAGCCGCCGGACAAACACCTATACGCCGGATATCCTCTCCCGCGACATCGACGGCGACGGGATCATCGAGACCGCCTCGACGGTGGCATTTCCGGGGTATGGAAATCTTCCCCGTACCGAACAGGTGAACATCATCGCCTGGTATCAGATCGACTCCGGCGGAGCCGCGATCAAGCGGGACGCGCTCTCGTACCTCAGTATCCGGAGCGACTACCTGCTCTTTATCCCGACGCGCTGGGAAGGGCGCGTTACGGTAACGATCTCCGTTTCGGAAGGGACGGTCACCTTCAGCGAGTACGACAGCGGGACGCGCGTCACGGGGGCGGAGCTTCTGACGATTATGGCGGTACCGCCGGAGGGCGCGTCCGCGCCGGCGGGCTATACGCCCTACGGGAAAAACGAGGGAACGGGCTATCGCTTTTATATCCGGAACAATAAGGGAAATTCCCTCGCGCTGACCGAGGCGGAGCTTTCCGACTGCTTTAAAATTTTGGAGTAATACCGAAACGGTATCATAAGTCGTAAAAAATAGGAGGAAAAATGGGATTAAGAAGGATTCTCGTCTGTGAAGATGAGGACGCGATCCGCGATTTTGTCGTGATCCATTTAAAACGGTCGGGGTACGACGTTTTCGACGTACCGAGCGGCGACCTCGCGATCAGGGCGTGGGAGAGGGGAATGCGCTTTGACGTCGCGATCCTTGATATTATGATGCCGGGGACGGACGGGAAGGAGGTCTGCCGCTATTTAAGGCAGCACAGCGCCTCGATCGGGATCATCATGCTTTCCGCGAAGAGCCAGGAAATGGATAAGGTGAGCTGTCTCATGATCGGCGCGGACGATTATGTCACAAAGCCGTTTTCGCCCTCCGAGCTTGTCGCGCGGGTGGACGCGATCTATCGGCGGGTAAGCATGGCGCGCTCCGAAAACGACGCTTCGGCGGACGTTTCGGACGGGCCTTTCCTGCTGGATTCCAAAAGTCATACGATCTATAAAAACGGGGAAATTCTCGACCTGACGCAGGTGGAATTCCACATTCTCGAATATTTTATCCGCCACAGCGGAAGCGCGATCGACCGCGAAACGCTCCTCCGGCGGATCTGGGGCGACGGCTATTACGGGGACGAAAAGATCGTGGACGTAAATATCCGCCGGCTCCGCATGAAGATTGAGGAAAACCCCTCCGACCCCGCTTATATCCGGACGATATGGGGGTATGGCTATATCTGGGGAAAAGAAGAAGCGGAAGAAAAGGAGCCGGAGAAAAAGCCGTGAGAAAGCTTTTGAGATATTTAACGGGGGATTATTTAAAGGAAACGGTCTTAAGCCCCCTTTTTAAAATGCTGGAGGCGCTGCTGGAGCTGTTTGTCCCGATCGTGGTCGCGGCGATCATTGATACTGGGATCGAGAACGGCGACGGCGGCTATGTCGTAAAAATGTGCCTTCTTTTGGGGGCACTCGGTCTGATCGGTCTCGGGTTTTCGGTGACGGCGCAGTATTTTGCGGCAAAGGCGGCGGCGGGCTTCGCCAAAAAGGTGAGCCATGCGCTTTTTTCGCATATTCAGACGCTTTCCTACGCCGATCTTGACGCGGCGGGAACGTCTACGCTCATTACCCGCATGACAAGCGACCTGAATCAGGTGCAGTCCGGGGTCAACATGACGCTCCGGCTCCTGCTGCGCTCTCCGTTTGTCGTATTCGGCGCCATGATCATGGCGTTTACGATCGACGTGACCTGCGCGCTTGTGTTCGCGGCGGCGATCCCGATCTTGGCGGTGATCGTCTTCGGGATCATGCTGATCGGAATCCCGATGTACAATAAGGTTCGGACGCGGCTCGATAAGGTGCTTGGAAAAACGCGGGAAAACCTGACGGGCGTTCGGGTGATCCGCGCGTTCTGTAAGGAAGCGGACGAGATCGGGGCGTTCGAGGCGGAAAATAATGCCCTTACCGACGAGCAGAAGGCGGCGGGACGGATCTCCGCGCTGATGAACCCGCTGACCTTCGCGGCGGTCAATATCGCGATCGTGATTTTGATCCGGATCGGCGCGGTGCGCGTGGAAGCGGGATTGCTGACACAGGGCGCGGTTGTCGCGCTTTATAACTATATGTCGCAGATTCTGGTCGAGCTCATTAAACTCGCGAATCTCATCATCAACATCACGAAATCCGTCGCCTGCGGAAAGCGGATTCAGGCGGCGCTCGAAAGCGGGGAAGGCATGACGGACGGCGCGGAGAAGAACGGCTTTGAGGGCTACCGCTACGCGGTCGAATTCCGCGGCGCTTCCTTAAAGTACCGCGGCGCGGCGGCGGATTCCCTCTCCCATATTTCCTTTTCCGCCGGGCAGGGCTCGACCGTCGGGATCATCGGCGGAACCGGCTCGGGGAAAACCTCGCTGGTGAATCTGATCCCCCGTTTTTACGACGTGACGGACGGCGGCGTGTATGTGGACGGGCTGAACGTCCGGGATTATGAGGTTTTCTCGCTCCGCGAGAAAATCGGGATCGTTCCGCAGAAGGCGGTGCTGTTTTACGGGACAGTTCGCGAAAATCTCCGCTGGGGGAACGAAAACGCGTCGGACGAGGAGCTGCTGCGCGCGCTGGAGCTTGCGCAGGCGAAAGAGATCGTCGAGGGGAAGGAAGGCGGGCTTGATTTCGTGATCGAGCAGGGCGGACGGAACCTTTCGGGCGGTCAGCGTCAGCGGCTCACCATTGCCCGCGCGCTCGTCAAAAACCCGAAGATCCTCATTCTCGACGACAGCGCCTCGGCGCTCGACTTCGCGACGGACGCGGCGCTTCGGAAGGCGCTCCGCTCGCTTTCGGGCATGACGGTCTTTATCGTGTCACAGCGCACCTCCTCCATTCAGCACGCCGATCAGATCATTGTCCTCGATGACGGCGAAGCGGTCGGGATCGGGACGCATGACGAGCTGCTGGAGACCTGCGATGTTTACCGCGAGATTTATTCCTCACAGTTCAAAAAGGAATCCGAAGGGGGCGAGAGCGCATGAAAAACGGGAATTTCGGGACGCTGAAAAAAACGCTCCGCTACCTGAAAAAATACGGCTTCTTTCTGGCGCTTTCGATCCTGCTGGCGGCGGCGGTCGTCGCGGGGACGCTTTATATCCCGATCATTATCGGAGACGCGATCGACTGCATTGTCGAAGCGAAAAAAGTCGATTTCGAGGCAATGTCCCCGCTCCTTTTCCGCGCGGCGGTCGTTGCCTGCGTGACGGCGGTCTGCCAGTGGCTCATGAACACCGTCAACAACCGGATCACCTTCGGGGCGGTGCGCGACCTGCGGAGCGCGGCGTTCCGGAAGATCGAGGAGCTGCCGCTGAAATACCTCGACGCGCACCCCTCGGGTGATATTGTAAGCCGCGTGATCGCGGACGCGGACACCTTCGCGGACGGGCTTTTAATGGGCTTTACACAGCTTTTTACCGGAGTCGCGACCATTCTCGGGACGCTCGTGTTCATGCTCTCGATCGACCCGTGGATCACGTTGGTGGTGGTCGTGCTTACCCCGATCTCCTTGCTTTGCGCCCGCTTTATCGCGAAGCGCACCTATTCGATGTTTCAGCTTCAGAGCGCGACGCGCGGGGAACAGACGGCGCTCATCGACGAAATGATCGGGAATCAGAAGGTCGTAAAGGCGTTTTCGCAGGAAGACAAGGCGGCAGCAAGGTTCGACGAGATCAACGAACGGTTGGAGAAATGCTCCCTGCGAGCGACCTTCTTCTCCTCGCTCGTGAACCCGACGACCCGCTTCGTGAACAGTCTTGTATACGCCGGAGTCGGGCTGACGGGGGCGCTCGCCGTGATCAACGACCCCGCCGCGTTTACCGTCGGGGCGCTCTCCTGCTTTTTAAGCTACGCGAACCAGTACACGAAGCCGTTCAATGAGATTTCGGGCGTCGTGACCGAGCTTCAGAATGCGCTCGCCTGCGCGGGACGGCTGTTCGAGCTGATCGAGGAGCCTTCGCAGGAGTCCGACGAGGGGCACCCTGCCCTAAAAGAGGTCAAGGGGAACGTCGCGCTCGAAAACGTTTCGTTCTCGTACGATCCGGCGCGGAAGCTGATCGAAAGCCTGAACCTTTCGGTCACGACGGGGCAGCGGATCGCCATTGTCGGGCCGACGGGCTGCGGAAAAACCACGCTCATCAACCTGCTCATGCGGTTTTACGACGTAAACGGGGGAAAGATCACGGTCGAGGGCGAGGACATTCGCTCGGTAACGCGCGCGTCGCTCCGCTCGTCCTACGGAATGGTCTTGCAGGAAACTTGGCTCAAAAGCGGGACGATCCGCGAAAATATCACGATGGGGAAGCCGGACGCGACGGAGGAGGAGATCGTCGCCGCGGCGAAGGCGGCGCATTCGCACAGCTTTATCAAGCGGCTCCCGAACGGGTACGATACCGTGATCGGCGAGGACGGCGGGAGCCTTTCGCAGGGGCAGAAGCAGCTTCTCTGCATTACCCGCATTATGCTCTGCCTCCCGCCCATGCTGATCCTCGACGAGGCGACCTCCTCGATCGACACGCGCACGGAGGTGCGGATTCAGGACGCGTTCTCGCGGCTCATGAAGGGGCGGACGAGTTTTATCGTCGCGCACCGACTTTCGACGATTCGGGACGCGGACGTGATCCTCGTCATGAAGGACGGAAATATTATCGAACAGGGAAATCACGACGAGCTTTTAAAGCAAGGCGGATTTTACGCGAAGCTGTATAACAGCCAGTTTGCGGCATAGGGAAGGTGAACTTAATGAACATTTACGAAATGCAGCGGGAAATTTTAAAGCTGAAAGAGGAAAAGGATTTCTGTATCCTCGCCCATATTTACCAGAACCGCGAGATCGTCGAGATCGCCGATTACGTCGGCGATTCCTTCGGGCTGAGCAAGCAGGCGGCGGCCGCGCCGCAGAAAAACGTCCTGATGTGCGGCGTTCGGTTTATGGCGGAGACGGTAAAGCTTCTCTCCCCCGAAAAAAAGGTGTACCTGAGCGCGGCGGAGGCGGGCTGCCCGATGGCGGAGCAGCTTGACGTCGAGCTTCTCCGCGGTCTAAAGCGGGAGTATCCCGACTATACCGTCGCCGCGTACATCAACACGACGGCGGAGCTGAAAACCGAGTGCGACGTGTGCGTGACTTCGGCTTCGGCGGTGAAAATTCTAGAAAAGGTTGAAAACAAAAACATCTTATTTATCCCCGACATCAATTTAGGGCAGTACTGCGCGTCGCAGCTCCCCGATAAGAATTTTAAACTGGTGCAGGGTGGCTGCCCCACCCACGCGCGCATGACGGCAGAGGACGTAAAGCGCGCGAAGACGGCTCACCCGAACGCGCTCCTGCTCGTCCATCCCGAATGCACCCCCGAGGTCGTAAAAGAGGCGGATTATGTCGGAAGCACGACGGGGATCATAGACTACGCGAAAAAATCCGAAAACCGCGAGTTTATCATCGGGACGGAAAACAGCATTACCGCCCATTTGCAGTACGAATGTCCCGAAAAGCGCTTTTACCCGCTCTCGAAGGACTGCGTCTGTCACAATATGCGGCTCACGACCTTAGCGGACGTAAAGCACTGCCTGCTCGGTGAGGGGGAGGAGATCGTGTTTCCCGATGAGGTTCACGAAAAGGCAAGGCGCTGTATCGACGAGATGCTGAGATTAGGGTAATGCCTGTCATAAATCATAAAAAACCATGATTTTTTTGTGCAGAATTGTACAAAGCGGAAATCTGCTTCTTGACAGGAGCGGAGAATTGGTATATACTGTTTTGTATAATGTAAATGTCACGCGGCGGGTCGGCAAATGGGCTTTGCGGACTTGGATCAATTTCGGGAAAGGATCAATGAATCATGCTTTTAAACAGCTTAACCTGTAAAATTTGCGGCGGAGACGCCGCGGCGGAGGAAGGCCGGGCGGTCTGCGCCTGCGTAAACTGCGGCGCGGAAGGGATCTTGCCGAAATCCGACGTAAAAAAGCTGAACCGTATTACATATCTGAGAAACCGGCTCGATTTCGAGGCGGCGGAAGCGCTCTGCGACGAGCTGATCCGGGAGAATCCCGAGGACGGCGAGGCGTACTGGTACCGCCTGCTCTGTAAGTACGGGATCGGCTATACCCGCTCCGGCGGGAAGCGCGCGCCCGTATGCCGCCGGAATGTCGCGGCACTTCCCGCGCCGACTGAGCATGAGGATTATAAAAAGACGCTTTACTACGCGACGGAGGACGTTCAGGCGCAGTATGCCGCGATGGGCGAAGCACTGAACGAATGTGCGCAGGTTTCGCGCGGCGTTTTTGAACAGCCGAAGGAATACGATATTTTCGTGCTGACCTCCGAGACCGGCTCCGCCGAAAACGATCTCGACGGAGAGAAGCTGTATCTGCGTTTTACGGAAAATCTCGGGTTCCGCGTATTTTATGCGCCCGAATCACTGAAGGAAATGGACGAGACGGAGCGCCCCGCGCGAATCGCCTCCGCCCTCGAAAACAGTCGCGTGCTGCTTGCGGTGTTTAAGTCGATCCCCGACAGCGTCAGCGGAGCTATGAATTTCGCGGCGCGGGTCTTTGCGGAAAAGGCCGCGGCGGACGCGGAGAAAAAGCTTCTCCCGATCTTCCATTCCCAGCATGTCGCTTTTCAGCAGCTTCCCGAGCTGCTCGTATGGGGCGACGAGGCGTTTGACCTCGCCGATTCGGAATTCATGCGCGAGATTTCGGAAACGGTCGAAAAGATCCTGAAGCCCGAGGAGGCCGCCGTCGTTCCCGATTCGATCGTGACCGCGACCGCCGCGAATAAGGAAAACCTGATCAAGCGCGCGTATATGTTCCTCGAGGACGGCGAATTCGATACGGCGGACAGCTATTTCGACAAAATTCTCGATATTGATATTGAGGATTCCCGCGCGTATATCGGAAAGCTGCTCGCGGAGTATAAGCTGACGAGCGAGGATCAGATCCCGGGGATTCCCATGCCCGTAACGGACAACAAGAATTTTATAAAGGCGATCCGCTTCGCCACGCCCGAGCAGAAGGCGCGGTACGAGGCGTTAAACGGCGCGATCATCGAGAATATCGAGAGCGAGAAAAAGCGCATTTCCGAGGAGCGCCAGCGCCTGAACGCCGAGCGCGAGGAAAAGGAAGCGATCGAGCGCCAGCGCCGCGAGCGTCAGGCGAAGGAGGAAAGAAAACTCCAGTTCCAGCGCCGCCGCGATCCGCTCCGGAAAACGCTTGCGGAGGTTCGCGCCGAGCTGAATAAGACCCTGCTGATGCCCGCGAAGCGTAAGGAGCTGGAGGAGCAGGAGAAAACCCTCGTCAAGAACATCAAGGAGTTGGAGGCACAGTTCCCGGATATCTGGGATTGATGTTTTTGAGAGAATTTTAAGAGAAAAAATTATGACCGGGGGGACGCTGTCCCCCGAACCCCCTGCTTCCTTTCGCAGCCGAAAGGAAGCGAAAGGCAATATTGCTTTATATGGCATCGTATAAAAACGAAAATCTGTGCTATTAGATCGGTTTTTCTGTAAACTTGTCTAATAGTACAGATTTTTTAATTTTTAAGATCATGTAAAAAAGCAAGTACAAAAGTTTAGGTCAAGCCTTTTCAAAGGCTTGCGGGAGTCCGAGGGCAGAGCCCTCGGTAATCATTTTTTCTCTAAAAATTCTCTCCGTAAAAGCTCCTCCGCTGCGGCTAAGACCTCCCGATCCTCGGGGAAGTTGAGCAGCGTCATTGCCTTTTCATACGGCACGAGCCAGTCCGCAAAAACCTCCTCCTTCTGGAACGAAAGCGCGCGGTCATCATAGTGCGACAGGAAGAAAACGCCTGTTTTTCGGGTATTTTCAAGAGTGGTGTAGGTGTATTCCGCGCGAAAATCGGAGTGCGGCGAAAAAGGAAGTCCCGTTTCCTCGAAAATCTCCCGCTTTGCGTTTTCAAGCTCCGTTTCGCCGTATTCGATATGCCCTTTCGGGAAGCCGATGTGCCCGCTGCTGCTTTTGACGAGCAGATAGCGGCGTTCACCGTCCCGCTCGGTATAAAGCACGGCGCCGCTCGTTTTCTCGTAAAGCGGAAAGAGCGTCCCGCCGTCTACGTCCTCCGACGGGCGCAGCGCGTGCAGCAAATTACATTCATAACAGATCGCCGAACCCGCCAGCGCTTCGGGAACGCAAAGCAACGCCGCCCTTCCGTCTTTTCGGCGGAAAACGCCGATGACGGCGGCGGAAAGGCTTCCCGGCGGATTCTTTTCCCCGAAAAGATAAGCGGGCTGATCCTCCTCCGCGATTGCGGAGAATACGCCGTTCGGCTTTTCCTCTTTGATTTTCAGCAATACGGTTTTCCCGAGGAGATTGGGCTCGGGGAGACGTTTTTTCATGTTCGGCTTCCTTTCCTTTTCAGCGGTTGTTCAGCAGCCCCTTGTCGAGCATTCTCTGCGCCGCGAGGAGAACGCCCATTCTTCCCGTGTCATAAGTAATTCCGCCCTGAAGCCACACGGCGAACGGCTCGCGAAGCGGCGCGTCGGCGGAAAGCTCGATCGACGCGCCCATGGTGAACGCGCCCGCCGCCATGATGACCTGGCTGTCATAGCCGGGCATATCCCAAGGCTCGGGGCTTACGAAGCTGTCTACGGGGCTCCCGCTCTGGATTCCTTCACAGAAGGCGATCAGGGCTTTCCGCGTCCCAAGCTTGATCCCCGTGATAATATCGGTTCGGTATTCGTTAAAGGTCGGCGAGGTCTCGAAGCCGAGCAAGCCGAAAAACGCCGAAGCGAAGGTCGCCGTTTTGACCGCGTTCATGACGACGTTCGGCGCGTTAAATAAGCCGAGGAACATTCCGCGGTTCTGGTTCAGGGAGCAGCCGACCTCTTTTCCCGTTCCGACGGTCGTAAGGCGGTTGGCGCAAAGCTCGACCAGCTCCTTTTTCCCCGCGATATAGCCGCCCGTTTCGGCGATCCCGCCGCCGAGGTTTTTGATGAGCGAGCCGGCGATCAAGTCCGCGCCGACATCGCACGGCTCTACCCGTTCCACAAGCTCGCCGTAGCAGTTATCCACAAGAATGACCGCTTCGGGGTTCACGAGCCGAACCGCGTCCACCATTTCGCTGATCTCGGAAATGGTGATCGAGGGGCGGAGGCTGTACCCGCAGGAACGCTGAATATACGCGACCTTACAGGAGCGCGCGCGGTCGGTGATGAGACCGTAATTGATCCGCCCGTCGGGGAGAAGGTCGATCTGATCGTACTTGACGCCGAATTCCGTGAGCGAGCCGCCCTTTTCCCCGAAGATCACTTCCTCGAGCGTGTCATAAGGCTTTCCCGTCAGAGAAAGGAGAAGATCGCCGGGGCGGAGGATCCCGAAAAGCGCCGTTGAAAGCGCGTGCGTCCCGTTTACGAACTGGTGGCGGACAAGCGCGTCTTCCGCGCCGAGAATCTGCGCGAATACCGCGTCGAGCTTTTCGCGTCCGTCGTCGCCGTAGCCGTAGCCCGTCGTGCCTTTAAGGTGAAGCTCGCCGACGCGCTGGTCGATAAACGCTTTCAGCACCTTCTCGCTGTTGCAGCGCCCCGTGTGTTCGATCCGGGCGAACGCCTCCGCGGCGATATTTTCCGCTTCGAGCGCGGTCTCCTCGAGTCCTTTGTCAATGTTAAAGTAGCAGCTCATGTCTATTCCTTTCAAGGCGTACCGCCTTTGTTTGTTCCGAAGATGTCCTCCGAATGTCGGGGTCTTGTTACGTGTGGCGAAAAATTTTAGGGGGCGGGTCTCTTCGGGCGTACCGCCTTTGTCCTCCGAAGTCTGTTTTTTGCAGGGATCATTTCTACGCTTTAGGTTGACTTTACGGTATTTTCTTGTCGATCAGACCTGCTACCTGACAGCCGCAGAGTTGTAATTGGGAGAGGCAACAATGGGAAAAAGGATTCCAAAGGAACAATGTTCCTTTGGAAGGGGTTTGGGGACAGAGTCCCAAAAAAATAATACCCTTCTTTTTTCTCTCAAATCCCTGCGAGATACGCGCTCCCCGATTTTCGGAAATCCGCTTTTTCGTAAAAGGGAACGAGACCGTCCTCACAAACGAGAAAGACCTCGTTTTCCCGCGCGTAGTGCGCCGCGAGCGATTTCACGAGCCGAAGCGTCCGTCCCGTTCCGCGCGAACGCTCTTTCGCCGCGACCGCGGTCAGCATGGCGATCCCGTTTTCGGCGAAGGCGCATTCCGCCGCCGATTCGCCGAGGGTATAGAACGCGGCGATCCCGTGCCGCACGTTATGGCACGCGTCGGGATACCATTCGTCGAAGCGCAGCTCCGGAAAGCCCTCGCGGAGGATCGCGAAAACCGATTCATACGGCGGGTTCACGAGAATTTCGTCTCCCGAAAGCAAAGCGGCTTTCCCGCCATATTTCAGGATATTCAGCCGCTTTGCGGAGCATTCCGAAAAAGTGTCCCGATAAGTCTCCTCCGGCAGAAAAAGCTCGTGAATCGGGATCATTTTTACGAAATCGGCGGCTTCCGCCCCCGCCGAACCGCACAGAACCGCCGACCCGTAATAGCGGGCGAGCACCCCGCTCCTGCCCAAAAGGTAAAAACGCAAAAACGGATATTTTATGCCGTACCCGTGTGCCAATGCACGGAGCTTTCCCGTAAAAAGGTCGTTCGGGAGGGCGTTTAACGCGCCGAAAAGCTCGTCCTCCGTTTCGATCTCGCGGATCAAAGCGTGCAGAGCCGTTCGTAAAGCGCTTCGGCAAGCGCGGACACGGCTTCGACGTCCGACCCCTGCATGACGCAGGCGGGGGTGTGCAGGTAGCGCGTCGGGACGGAAATCGCCGCCGTGCGGATCCCGCCAACCGCCTGGTGGATCGCGCCGCTGTCGTTTCCGCCCGCGACCATGGTTTTCGTCTGAACGGGGATTTTTTTCTCCTCCGCGAGCGAGAACGCGAGGCGGTAAAGCTCCTTGTCGTAGATCGTGCGGCGATCCATGAAGGAAACGACCGCGCCCGCCCCGACGCGGCAGACCGCTTTCGCGCCGTCGTTTTCGGGAATGTCACAGGCGGTCGTCGTTTCGAGCACAATCGCATAATCGGGCTTTACGCGGTACGCCGCGCAAGCGGCTCCGCGCGTCCCGATTTCCTCCTGAACGGTAAAGACGGCGGTCAGGCCGAACGGCAGCTCCTTTTTCAGCAGCCCAAGCAGGATCGAACAGCCGACGCGGTCGTCGAGCGCCTTTCCCTTCAGCTTATCTTCCCCGAAGGTGAAAAACTCGCTCTCGAAGGTGCAGGTTTCGCCAAGCGCGACGCGCTTTTCCGCTTCCTCCCGCGACGAAGCGCCGATGTCGATCCAGAGGTCGTCCAGTTTCGGCTGTTTTTCCTTTTCCTCACCTTTGACCATGTGGGTCGCCTTCGCCGCGATCACGCCGCGCGTTCCGTTTCCGAAAAGGACGCGCCGCCCGTAGACCGTCAGGGGGCTGATCCCGCCGACGGGCGCGAATTTGAGCAGTCCCTCGTCCGTGATATAGGTCACGATAAATCCGACCTCGTCCATGTGCGCGCAGAGCATGACATGATTTTTCGGGGTACTTTTTCCTTTTTTCGTCACGATCAGGTTTCCGAGCGGGTCAATCTCGGTTTCGCAGCCTTCGGGAAGCTGTTTCATGATCAAATCGCGCACCGCTCCCTCGTTTCCGCTCACGCCGACGGCTTGCGACAGCGCGCGGATCAGTTCCAAATCGGTCATTTATTCCACCTCCCCCGCTTCGGCGAATGCCGCCATGAGTTCCCCGACCGCCGCGATGTCCTTCGGATCGACCGTTTCGACGGGGGTGTGCATATAGCGGATCGGGATCGAGAGAAGCCCCGTTTTTACCCCGCCGCGCGAGGCGGAGATCTCGTCCGCGTCCGTTCCCGTTTCTCCGCTCATGATCTCAAGCTGAAAGGGGATTTCCTTTTCCTTCGCGAGCCGCCGAAGCACTCCGGTCACTTCTCCCGAAAGTCCCGGCGCGACCCCGATCATGACCCCTTTCCCCATTTCGCCGCATTTTTCCTTTTTCGCGTCGGGGGTATGGGCGAAGCTTACGTCCGTCGCGAGAGCGATGTCCGCCTCCGCCGTATACGCGCCGATCTTTGCCCCGCGGCTCCCGACCTCCTCCTCCGAGGCGAACAGAACCGCGAGATTGTACCGAAGCGGCTTGCCCTTTAAAAGGGAGAGCGCGTAAAGGATCGCCGCCGCCCCCGCGCGGTCGTCGATCGCCTTTGAGGAAACGCGGTTTTCGTTCAGTTCGGCGAAATCCCCGTCCACCGTTACGCGGTCGCCGAGCGAGACTTTCTTTTCGAGCGCTTCCTTGGAAAAGCCCGTGTCGATCGCGATCTCCTCGGTTTTCATCGCGGTTTTCCCGTCGGGATTCACGTGCGGCGGGAGCGTGGCGATGATCCCCTTGATCGGCGGGTCGCAGTGAACGGTCACGGTCTGTGCCGCGTACAGGCGGCGATCCGTCCCGCCGACGTTCGCGACGCGCAGAAATCCGCCGTCCTCGAGATAGGTCACGATAAAGCCGATCTCGTCAATGTGCGCTTCGAGCAGAAGGGTTTTCTTCCCGTTTCCGCGCTCGCCGAGAAAGCCGTGCACACAGCCGAACGGATCGGTCTTCGCGTCGGGGATAAATTCGCGCAGAAGTGACTGCGCCGCCTTACAGGCGTTTTCCTCCGCTCCCGAAACGCCGTCGGGCGCGCAGAGGCGCGAAAGGGTCTCTTTGATCTCCATAGATATGACCATGCCTTTCCTCTGTGAGGATTGTATTTTTCAAAAAATACGACGGGTTTGAAAAATCGAAGATTTTTCAACCTTTCTCCTTGGTTTTGTAATTGTTGCAGGCGTGCGTCTGCGCAAGGCTCTTCCGCAGGCGCACATATGTTTATATTATATCACCCTAACCCGTGTTTTACAATGGTGAAAGTAAACAACAGTTTGTCCAAAATTTAACAGGTCTTTATACTGAATCCATGACGGAGAGAAACGAAATCCGCGTCGGTCTCGGCGCGGATTTTATTTTTCAATAAATTTTTAGAGCTTTATTTTCGTCTTTGGTAAGACTTACGACCTGACAGCCGCAGATGTGAAATCAGTAAAAATAGCGATGGGAAAAAGGATTGCAAA
>CAYVZH010000053.1:0-18256 GCA_964456025.1 uncultured Ruminiclostridium sp. | reverse complement strand
ATTTTATCCACAAATCAAACGGTTATTAGTATAACAAAACAGCAAAACTCCCCGAAAGCAAGTGTAAGTTGCTTTCGGGGAGTTTTTATTCTAAAAAGCTCAATCTTCCTCCTGCCATCGGTATTTCCTTAAAAGAAATCCGAAGATCAGGCAGACCGCCACGCCCGCGATCCCGCAGAAAAAGAACAGAAACGCGGCTCCCGAGCCTTTTCCCTCGCCGAAAAGCGAGATCAGGAAATCACCCGCGGGACGAAGCGCCATAAACGGCTCAAATACCTCGTCCACAAGGAATCCGCCCAACAGGTTCCCGAGGGGAATGGTAAAAAACTGCATTGTGTTGCGGCAGGCGAAAACGCGCCCCTGCATTTCCGCGGGGATCCCGCTTCGGTAGATCACGTCGAGATTCGCGTTCATGAGCGGAATCGCGATCCACCCGATCACCGCGCCGATACACCAGGCGACCGGCGAATTGCTGAACGCGAGAAGGAAATTTTCGGTGCTCATCGAGAGCAGAAGCGTCAGGCAGACCACCTTCACGCGGTTTTTCGGCTTCGGCAGGAAGAGAACTACCAGACTTCCCACAAGGCTCGCGATCCCGACGCAGGCATTGATCACTCCGAGCGCCGTCTCGCCGCCCGTCGGCTTCGATAAAACCATCGCGGGAAGCACCGTGTCATAAATCGACGCGACAAAATTGATCGCGGCGAGAAACAGGATCAGCGTCAGGATCAAGGGGTTTCGCTTCAGCCAGCCCAGCCCCGCGCGCACCGCACCGAACACGCTTTCCTTCACCTTTTCGGCGGCGGGCGGCTCCGGGATCCGGATCCACAGCAGAAGCGTCAGAAACGCGGTAATAAAGGTCAGCAGGTCGAACAGGATCACCGTTTCCAGTCCCGCAAGCGTAAACAGCGCGGTCGAAAAAATCGGCGTTAAGATCGAGGTCAGCGACTGCGAAAGCGACCGAAGCCCGCTCGTTTTCTGATAATATTTTGGGGGGACGAGAAGCGTCGAGGCGACCTCTCCCGCGGGCGACTGGATCGTGTTCATCAGGCCGTTCAGGGTATTCAGCAGGTATAAATGCCACACGCTGAGACTGTCGGTTTTGAGCAGCACGAACACCGTCACCGTGCAAAGCGCGGCAACCAGATCGCAGACCAGCAGCGTTCGCTTTTTGTTCCAGCGGTCGCTGAGCGCGCCGGCGAAAATGCTCATCATCACATACGGCGCGTAGGAGCAGACGGAAAGCAGCGCGGTTTCAAGCGCCGAGCCGTTCCGAAGATAGAGCCAGAGCACAAGCGCGTAGCCCGTCATGGCGCTCCCAAGGGTGGAAAGGGACTGTGTTCCCCAAAAGAAAAGATAGGTTCTTAATTGTTTCATTTTGACTTTACTCCTTATAGATTGATAAAATCTCAAAAAAGCAAAGTCCGAGGACTCTTAGCGCCTGACCGAAGCGGACAGGTGCTCATTTCCTCCATGCAGCGTCCTCAAACCTTGCACGGAGTGAAAACAGCGCATAAGATCACGGAAAACATCTCCTTTCGCAGCGGTATTTTTATCATTGTATCATATGCCGATTAAAATGTCAACTCTTTCGGCACAGTCCCGAAACGCGATAAATTTTCCCAAAAAACAAGCCTTTTCTTTTTTTGATTTTATCCAAAATCTCCTTTGACAAATCCAAACGTTTTTGCTAAAATAAGGAAGTCGGACAGCGAAAAAACAGCGTAGAAATCACGGCGGTTTCTACGCTGTTTCTTTTGTCCTTCGAAGTTTTATGGCAGCTTTTCTCGGATAAAGTCTCCAATTACATTATGGAGGTTTGTTATGAATCAAAATCAGGACTCTCGGTTTCTGGGCACCGAGAAAATCTCAAAGCTCATGGTAAAATTCTCTGTCCCGTGCGTTCTTTCGCTTCTGGTAAGCGCGCTGTACAACATCGTCGATCAGATCTTTATCGGCAACAGCGAACTGAGCGCGCTCGGAAACGCCGCAACGGGCGTCGTTTTCCCGATCTTTATTATCGCGCAGGCGTTCGCGTGGTGCTTTGGCGACGGCTGTGCCGCGTATCTGAACATCTGTCAGGGAAAAAATGATTCCCAGAACGCGCATAAGGCGATCGGAACGGGGATCACGGGTACGGTTCTCTGCTCGGTCGTGATTCTTGCCGTGTTTTATCCGCTGAAAACCCAGATCTTAACGCTGTTCGGTGCGTCCGAAAACAGTATCGGCTACGCGGTCGAGTATTTTAATCTGATCCTCGCGTTTTTCCCGATTTTTATGCTGTCCAATATGATGAACGCGGTGATCCGCGCGGACGGCTCGCCCGCCTGGTCGATGGCGTCCATGCTCGCGGGCGCGGTCACGAATATCATTCTCGATCCCGTCTTTATTTTCGGCACAAAATGGGGAATGTTCGGCGCGGCGCTCGCGACCGTGATCGGTCAGACGGTTTCCTTCGCCGTCACGCTGGTCTACTATTTCCGCACGAAAACCTTCAAGCTCACGCGGAAAAGCTTCCTCCCCGATTTTAAGGAATTTTCGGGCGCGTTACAGCTTGGCGCGTCGTCGTTTATCACGCAGATGACGATCGTCATCATCTCGCTTGTCTGCAACATCATGCTCGCGAAATACGGCGCCGTGTCCAAATACGGCGTTGATATTCCGATCGCAATTATCGGAATCGAAAGCAAGGTCTTTACCGTCGTGATCAACCTCGTCGTCGGGATCGTCCTCGGCTGTCAGCCGATCATCAGCTTCAACATTGGCGCGAAGAACTATGACCGCGTAAGGGAGATCTACCGAAAAATTCTGCTCTGTACGGTCGTGATCGGTGTTGCCTCGACGCTGCTGTTCCAGCTGGCGCCCGGCGCGGTGGTGGGAATGTTCGGTACGCCGACCAACATTCCGAACCCCGCCGATTACTGGGAATTCGGGGCGATGACCTTCCGGATCTTCCTGTGCCTGGTAACGTTTACCTGCGCCGTCAAAATGACCTCGATCTTTTTTCAGGCGGTCGGAAAGCCGATCCGTGCGGTGGTCGCGTCCATGATCCGCGATATTATCTGTTTTATCCCGCTGATCCTGATCCTTCCCGCCTTCTTCGAGATCGAGGGAATTCTGTACGCCGCGCCCGCCGCCGACCTGATCGCGATGATTGTCGCCGCCGCGCTGATCGTGACGTTTTTCCGGTCGCTTCGTCCCCGGACGGAGAGCGGCGAGACGGCGGCGCTGAAGCCCTCCGAAAAGGGCGTTATTATCACGATCGCGCGTGAGCACGGCTCTTCGGGAAAAGAGATCGGAAAGCTTGTTTCCGAGCGGCTCGGAATCCCTTTTTACTATAAGGAAATGACTGCGATCGCGGCGCGGGAGAGTGGACTCGACAAGGAGTTTATTTCGGAGATCAACGCGAATTCCCCCGAGTTTTTCCACAGCCTTTACTTAAGCACCGACGTTGTGCAGCAGGCGATCATCGCGCAGGATAAGGTGATCCGCATGATCGCCGACAACGGAAGCTGCGTGATCGTCGGGAGAGCCGCCGATTACGTCCTGCGGAACCATAAGGACGTCGTCCGTATCTTTATTTACGCAAACGAAGACGTAAAGATCCGCCGCGTCATGGAAAATTACGGGGACACCCTTAAACAAGCGAAGGAAAATATCCGCCGCTCCGACGAGGCAAGAGCCGCTTATTACAGGAATATTTCCGCGCAAAGCTGGGGAGAACGGCACAACTACGATCTCCTGATCGACAGCTCGTCCGATCTTGAATGCTGCGCGGAAACGATCGCGGAATATGTTCTGAAATTGCAGAAAGAAAAATAAGAATAAACATCGCGTGGGGGCTCTGCTCCCAAATCCCCCGCCAAGGGTATCATTAACAAAGCAAAACATACTTTCACTTCGTCAATTCGTCGGATAACCGTATGATCTCGGGCGCTAGCTTTTCCCGCCGCCTTTTCGTGATCGCGGCGTAAAGCGGATAGGCGGCAGTCACGTCGGCGATCCCGACCACGCCGACAAGGATCCCGGGAAGAAAAAGACTTCCGCCCCACACCATGCTCATACTCATTCCCGTCCCCATAATAAGCGCGCTGACGATCCCGACGATCAGTGATACAACGGTGCCGGGCTTTGTGACGCTCCTGTCGAGCCGGCGAAGCTGTTCTATTTTATCCTCCCGCTTCTCGGGCAGCGCGTATTTCTCGCGTATTTTCCGGATCTCCTCCTGCTGTGACGCGGAGTAAGTATACTGAAACGTTTCTTTCTGTTCACTCATGTTCGCTTTCTCCTTTCATACCCTGCTCTTTCCGTTGTTTTCGCGACCGCCACAGCATAAAGCACGCCATACCGATCACAATCAGGCATACGCCCCCGCCCGTCAGCCCTGTCATAAGCCGACGGAATTCAAGATCGTCCTCGCTTCCGAATCGGGCGAGCATTGCCGTTTCCAGCGACAAAACAGATACCATCGCCGCGACGAGACTGATCACCTTTGCCGCAGAAAGCACGGCACTCCCGTGCTTTCTGAATTTTACGAGGTTGACGGCGGCGGTAATAACCGAATAAAACGAATACATCGCCATCGCGTAGATCAGCAGACCCGGATAATCGAAGCCCTTGCTTTGGTACACCATAAAAACGACGATGCCGGCAAGCGCCTGATTCATCACCAGCAGCATGAACCCGCATAAGCGGTAGCGCTTTAGCTCGCCCTCCGCCGTCATCGCCCTGCTGTGCTTTCCCTTATGCAGCAGTACAAACCGCATTGCCGCTAAAAGCGCGTAATAAACGGCAAGCGCGATAAACCATACCGAGCGGTACCGGATTCCCGAGTACAGCTTTATGCCGATATACAAAAAATTGATGAACAGTCCGCTGTATAACGACAGTTCCGTGCGGAAACGGACATCTCCGAAGAAGCGTTCTCCGAGCGCGGTGGAACGGATCTTTCCGACAAACGCGCTTTCGGTCACCCGCCGTTTTGTCCGCTTCACAAACGCGATCAGGCGCGGAAATCCCGTAACCGTGACCGTCAGCGCATAGGCGGAGGAAAGATAGGACAGGTATTGCAGCGCGGGGTTCTCAATCTCAAAAACCGCGACCGCAAGCACAAACCCGAAGCCGAATACCGCGGCCAATACCGTCAGCCATGACGGTAGAACAAATATTTTACGGAGGATCCTTGTGAACCGTTTCATGTGCCCTCCTGATTCTGAACGTAAAGGTGCTCCCTTTTCCGACCTCGCTGCTTACGCCGATCTCCCCGCCGACAATATCCGCCGCACGCTTCACCAACGCGAGCCCCAAGCCGTTTCCCTGCGTGGCGTGGGAGGTGTCTCCCTGATAAAACTTCTCGAAGATGTGCCGCCCGACCTCGGGACGGATCCCGCAACCCGTATCGCTCACCCGTACGACGGCGAATTCCCCGTCGGTTTCGAGCGAAAGCGTGACCTTTCCGCCCGCGTCGGTGAATTTCATGGCATTGGAAAAAAGGTTGTTCCAGACTAAGGTCAAAAGTTCGGGATCGGATTCGATCCATACCTCCTCCTCAATCTCCGTGCCGAGGTCGATTCCTTTTTTCTCCCACACATTCTCAAAATTCAGCAGGCATTCGCAAAGCTGCTCGCCGAGATCGTACCGCTGCTTCTGCGGGAAGATCTGCTGATTTTCAAGCTTGTTCAGCCGCAGGATATTGGTGATCAGGTCGGCAAGACGGCGGGAGGACTCGGTCACCGCTTTCGCGTATTCCGCCCGCTTTTCTTCGGGCAGCTCCGGCGCTTGCAGCATGGTGCCGTAATTTTGTATCACGGCAAGCGGGGTTTTCAGCTCGTGCGACACGTTCGCGATAAAGTCGGTGCGGAGCGTTTCGATCCCCGACAGCTCCTTTGCCATGCGGTTGAAATAATCGATGATGGTGTTGAAGCCGCCGCGGTTGTCCAAGCCGCGGAGCGGAGTGACGCGAACCGAAAAATCCCCGTCCATGATCTTCTCCACGCCTCTCACGATATGGCGGACGGGTCTTGTGACCATGAACCAGCGGCGGATCTCGTCGATCACGGTGAACAGCAGACTGATGAGCATGACGTTCCCAAAGGTAAGCTTTGCGGCAAACTCCACGTGTTCCTTTGTGAAATCAATCTCCATGCTTTCCTGCAGCATGAAAAGGAAAAGCAGCATGCAGCACGTCACGGCAAAGGAGATCAGCAGGAAGAAAATCAGGAAGCGCCGCGCCGAATGCAGGACGCGGACAGTGGGCGAAAGCTGCTCGTTCATTGGATCACCGCCTTATATCCGAGTCCGTGAACGGTCACGATCTCGAAATCCGTACATTCCGAAAACTTATCGCGAAGCTTGGTGATATAAACGTCCACGGCGCGGGGCGCGGTGTTGGACTCCGCGTCCCAGAATTCGTCCATGAGCTGCGTGCGCGTAAAGGTCTTTTTCGGATAGGAGAGCAGCTTGTACAAAATATTGAATTCCCGCACGGTAAGCGGGATCTCCCCACCGTCCAGTACGGCGGTGCGCTCATCCGCGTCAAGGATCAGCTTCCCGATCTCGAGCCGATGACTGCTCGCGATCTTCGCCCGCCGCAGTAATGCCCCGATCCGCAGAAACAGCTCGTCGAGGTCGATCGGCTTTACCATATAATCGTCGATCCCGATCCGATAGCCGCGCTGCTTGGACGCGAAATCGTCCCGCGCCGTCATGAACAGGATCGGGATCTCCTCGTTCAGCCCGCGCACGGTTTTCGCAAATTCAAATCCGTCGCTCCCGGGCATCATAATGTCCGAAACGATCAGGTCAAAGGTATCCTCGTACATCGCGTTGTACGCGTCGTTCGCGTTCGGACAGCCGACCGTCTCGTATCCGCTCTGATTTAAAAAGGAACAAACCGCGCGGTTTAAATCCTTATCGTCCTCGACAACCAAAATTTTGAACATAGCACACCTCCGTTTTTGACATTATAACACGGAAATGTTAAGGTTTTGTTAAATTTTTTATTTTTGTGAAAATTTTTTGATCCGCACGGCTTTGAAGAGTGCGGGTCAATTTCGGATCAACGCTTTCCGGCGTTTCTGCTTGCCTCCGCGCTTGCTCTGCCGATCTCGCGGCTCGCCTCAACACTTGCCCTGCCAATGTCGCCCGCGCCGAGCGGATCTGCGGCAATGCGCTTTTCGGCGGCTTCCTTCGCCGCGTTTTCCCGCGCGGACTGCTCGGCGGCAAGGCGCTTTTTCGCGTTCTCCGCGGTCTCGCCCTCGTGGGTCAGAAACGTATCGACGAATTTGTCCTCGATCTTTTTGTACGCGCCGACAACGCCTTCTTCCATTTTCTTGTAACCGCCGACGACGCCGTCCTCGATTTTCTGAAAACCCTCGGTAACGCCCTCGGCGATCTTTTCGTTTGCTTTCTTGAACTCTGACATTTTCTTTTCCTCCTGTTAAATTGTTTTCTGATGAATAATCACGCTCTCCTTACTTCAGCCCCGCGCACATCGGGATCAGGCAGAGCAGGAGAAGGATCCCGACCACGCCGACAAAGATTCCCGGGATCATCATTCCCTCAAAAACCATGACCATGCACATTCCGGCCCCGAATACCAGCGCGCCGAGGATCCCGAACAGAATCTTCCCCACGGTTTTCGCGTTGATCTTTAAAGCGGGCTTGCCGAGCATGACGCGCCGAACGATCAGCATTATGAGCAATACCGCCGCACCGATCGCCGTAACGACCACGCCGGGCGTAAACGCGTTCCATTCGGGCAGCAGGCACATGCACATTCCGATCCCGAACAGCAGTCCGCCGATCGTCCCAAGGATCAGGGTGATAAAGTTTTCTTTTTTCATAGTGAATACCTCCTGTTTTTGTGGGTTTCCCCTTGCTTGTTGTCTGTATTATAGCTTTTGAATGTTTGGAAAATCTTTGAAAAATGTTAAGAAAATATTAAAAGTGTTTTTACTTGACAAAAATGCGAAAATAAGATATAATAATTTGCGACCCATTCGCAAATTCGGAAAGGAGCGCGCCATGAACGAATATATGACCAAGCAGCGGCGGCTTTTATACGACTTTCTCGCGCAGCGCGCCGACCGCCGTTTTACCGCACGCGAGGCGGCGGACGCGCTCTCCGACGAGATCAGCCGGAGCGCCGTTTACCGGAATCTCGCCGCGCTGGAGCGCGAGGGACTGATCACCCGATCCGTCCCCGACGGGAGCCGCGAAATTTATTATCAATACCTCCGCTGCGGCGACTGCCGGGAGCGGATTCACCTGACCTGTACCTCCTGCGGCGGGAGCTTTCACATGGAAGAAGCGCACGCCGAGCGGCTTTTGAAAACGCTTTCGGAGGAAATGGGGTTCCGCCTGAACAAAACGAAAACCGTACTGTACGGCGTGTGTGAAGAGTGCGCAGAAACTGCGGAAAAGGGGGCGGACGAATGAAAAGAATTTTATGCGCCGTTTTATTTTTGATCTGCGCTTTGTCCTCCTGCGCCGCGAACCCTTCCGACGCGGGGGAGGAAAAGCTTACGGTCGTCTGCACGGTCTTTCCCGCGTATGACTGGGTTCGGGAGGTTCTCGGCGAAAATCCCGCAAACGCGGAGCTGATCCTCCTGACCGACAACGGAGAGGAGCTTCACAGCTTTCAGCCGTCGGCGGACGATTTCATAAAAATATATGACTGCGATCTTTTCCTTTGCGTAGGCGGGGAATCGGATCGATGGACGGAGCGGCTTCTCGGCGAACGCGAAAAGGGAACGATCCGCCTGCTCGACCTGCTCCGTGAAAGCATTAAAACGGAGGAGATCACCGAGGGAATGGAAGCGGAATCGAGCGAGGCGGAGGACGACGAACACGTCTGGCTCTCGCTGAACCACGCGAAAACCGCCGTTTCCGCGATCGCGGCGGAGCTTTCCGAAATTGACCCCGAAAACGCCGCGGTGTATGAACAAAATGCGGCGGCGTATCGGGAGCAATTGGACGCGCTCGACGGCGAGTATCGGAGCGCGGCGGAAAATGCCGAAAAAGCGGTGATCCTGTTCGGCGACCGATTCCCGTTCCGCTATCTGACGGACGATTACGGGATCGCGTATTACGCGGCATTCCCGGGTTGTTCCTCCGAAACGGAGGCGAGCTTTGAGACGGTGATTTTCCTCGCCGAAAAGACGGACGAACTCGGGCTGGACACCATTTTAACGATTGAGGGAAGCGACCGCCGGATCGCCGAGACAATTGCACAAAATACAAAGGAAAAAAATCAGGCGATCCTGACGCTCGATTCGATGCAGTCGGTCACGGCGGCGGAAGCGGCAAACGGGACGACCTACCTTTCGATCGCCCGGGAGAATCTCGAAGTCCTGAAAAAAGCGCTCGGCGTGGAGCAGGAAAGGATTGATTAGAATATGGCATTATTGACCTGTCGGAATCTCGCGGTCGGTCACGAGGGAAAAAAGGTCGCCGAGGGATTTTCCTTTTCGGTAAGCGAGGGGGATTATCTCTGTATTGTCGGCGAAAACGGCGCGGGAAAAACGACGCTCATGAAAACCCTGCTTCGGCTGATCCCGCCGCTTGAGGGCGAGATTTTGACCGAGGGCGTTCGGCGCAGCGAGATCGGCTATCTCCCGCAGCAAACCTCCGTCCAGCGGGACTTCCCCGCTTCGGTTTCGGAGATCGTGCTGTCGGGCTGCCTGAACCGCACCGGGCTACGTCCCTTTTATAATAAAGAAGAAAAGGCGCTCGCGCGGGAGATGACGGAAAAGCTCGGGATCGCGGCGCTTTCGGCGCGCTCTTACCGCGCGCTTTCGGGCGGACAGCAGCAGCGGGTGCTGCTCGCGCGGGCGCTCTGCGCTTCGAGAAAGCTGCTGCTGCTCGACGAGCCGACGGCGGGACTGGATCCGAAAGCGACAACGGAGCTTTATGGGCTGATCGAATCGCTCAACAAAACGGATCGGATCACCGTCATCATGGTATCGCACGATCTTTCGGCAGCGCTCCGGTATTCGGATCATATCCTCCACGTCGGAGAAAAGCCGCTCTTTTTCGGACGGACGGAGGATTATCGGAAAAGCGGGCTTTGCGGCGAAATTTCGGAGAAAGGACGTGACGGAAGCGATGGATAAGATCCTGCATTATTTTTCGTACCCTTTTGTGCAGTACGCGATGATCGTCGGGGTTCTGATCGCGCTGTGCAGCGCCCTGCTGGGGGTGACGCTCGTCCTGAAGCGGCTTTCGTTCATCGGAGACGGGCTTTCGCACGTTTCCTTCGGCGCGGTCGCGATCGCGGCGGTACTGCACCTCAGTGAAAATATGCTAATCGTCATGCCGGTAACGGTGATCTGCGCGATCCTGCTTTTATGCGGCGGACAAAGCAAGAAGCTGAAGGGGGACGCGGCGATCGCCATGCTTTCCGTAAGCGCGCTTGCGCTCGGCTATCTTCTGATGCACCTTTTTTCTACCTCGGCGAACGTTTCGGGCGACGTCTGCGGAACGCTTTTCGGCTCGACCTCGATCCTGACGCTCTCGGCGGCGGAGGTATGGCTCTGCGTGATCCTTTCGGCGCTCGTTCTCGCGGTCTTTCTGATCTTTTACCATAAAATCTTCTCGGTGACGTTTGACGAATCCTTCGCGCTCGCGACGGGGATCCGCGCGCGAGCGTACAATCTCCTGATCGCGGTCGTGATCGCGGTCATTATCGTGCTGGCGATGAATCTGGTCGGGTCGCTCCTGATCTCGGCGCTGATCATCTTCCCCGCCCTGTCCGCCATGCGCGTGTTTCACAGCTTCCGCTCCGTGACCATCTGCGCGGCGTTTTTTTCGGTAATCTGCACGGCGGCAGGGATCCTGATCTCGATCTTGGCGGAAACGCCCGTCGGCGCGACCATTGTCGCGGTCGATCTCGCGGGATTCCTTGTTTTTTCGGCGATCGGCGCGGTGAAGGGCGGCGCGTAAGTTCGCCGATGGGGAAATTTTGGCAAAATTGCTTGTAAAAAATGCTTTTTTATGGTATACTGAATTTGTATTTTTGAAAAAACGGGAAGGAACAAGATTCATGAGCAAAAAAACATACGACGACAACAGCCTCGTCTCGCTGAAAGGCCCGGATCAGGTGCGAAAGCGCCCGGCGGTCATCTTCGGGTCGGACGGCGCGGAGGGCTGCCGCCATTCGGTTTTTGAGATATTATCCAACTCGATCGACGAGGCGCGGGAGGGCTACGGCTCGTCCGTAACGGTGACGCGCTTTCTCGACGGCTCGTTCGAGGTCGCCGATCACGGTCGCGGGATCCCGATCGACTACAACAAAAATGAGGAAAAATATAACTGGGAGCTTGCGTTCTGCACCCTGTACGCGGGCGGAAAGTACGACAACAACAGCGGAGAAAACTACTCCTTCGCGCTCGGTCTGAACGGTCTCGGCTTATGCGCGACGCAGTTTTCCTCCGAATACATGGAGGTCGAGGCGGATAACGGAACGTGGCATTACTCCCTGCGCTTTGAAAAAGGCTTTAACGTCACCCTCCAAAAGGAAGAAAAGGGCTTTATCCGCTCGAAAACACACGGAGAGAGCGGAACGGTGATCCGCTGGAAGCCCGATCTTGACGTTTTTACCGACATTAACGTCGGGGACGAGTATTTCGACGACATTCTCCGCCGGCAGGCGATCGTCAACGACGGACTTTTGTTCCTGTACCGCAGCGAGCGGGAGGACGGCGGCTTCGACGAGCGGGAATACCGCTATGAAAACGGAATCGCCGATTATTTAAAGGAAATTGTCGGCGAGAGCGCAATCGGTACGCCGCAGGACTGGACGGCGCAGCGGCAGGGGCGCGACCGCGAGGATAAGCCCGACTATAAGGTAAAGCTCCACGTCGCGATCGCCTTTTCCAACAAGGCAAAGCTGGTCGAGCATTACCACAATTCGAGCTGGCTGGAGCACGGCGGCTCGCCCGACCGCGCCATGCGGCAGGCGCTCACCTCCCAGATCGACAGCTACCTCAAAACCAACAACAAATACAGCAAGGACGACGCGAAGATCACCTTCGCGGATATTGAGGAATGCCTTGTTTTTATCTCGTCCAACTTTTCCACCCAGACCAGCTATGAAAATCAGACGAAAAAGGCGATCACGAATAAATTCGTGTACGACGCAATGGTCGAATGGCTCAAGCACTGTATCGAGGTCTATTTTATCGAAAATCCCGACGAGGCGCTGAAAATCTGCGAGCAGATCATGATCAACAAGCGCGCGAGAGAAAACGCCGACCGCATTCGCCAGAACGTGAAGAAAAAGCTGACGGGAACGCTCGACCTGAGCAACCGCGTGGAAAAATTCGTGGACTGCCGCAGCAAGGACGTCTCCAAGCGAGAAATTTACATCGTGGAGGGCGATTCCGCGCTTGGCTCGGTCAAGCTCGCGCGCGATTCGGAGTATCAGGCAATCATGCCCGTGCGCGGAAAGATCCTGAACTGCCTCAAAGCGGGCTACGATAAAATTTTCAAGAGCGAGATCATTACCGATCTTATTAAAGTCCTCGGCTGCGGAGTCGAGGTAAAGGCGAAGCAGAACAAGGACATCGGCGGCTTCGACCTGTCCTCCCTGCGCTGGAGCAAGGTCGTGATCTGTACCGACGCGGACGTGGACGGGTACCAGATCCGCGCGCTGATCCTGACCATGCTGTACCGCCTGACGCCGACGCTGATCCGCGAGGGGTACGTCTATATCGCCGAATCCCCGCTGTACGAGATCAGCGCGAAGGACAAGACCTATTTCGCTTATACCGAGCCGGAAAAGACCCGTATTCTCGAAATGATCGGCGGTCAGAAGTACACCGTTCAGCGCTCGAAGGGACTGGGCGAGAACGAGCCGGAAATGATGTCGCTCACGACCATGAACCCCGAGACAAGACGGCTCATTAAGGTGCTTCCGTCCGACGCGGAAAAGACGCAGGCGATGTTTGATCTCCTGCTCGGCGATAACCTCGAGGGTCGAAAGGATTATATCCGCGAATTCGGGAGCCTCTATCTCGATAACGTGGATCTTGCGTAATATTTGATTTGATTTTTGGTGCAGGCGTGCGCCTTTGCGCGCCCCGCAAAAACGCAGTCCTGCATATAACTTGTCGGCGCGAACTTGAGCGCGGTTTTGACGGGCGGATTTTCGCCTGCCCGTCGTCAAAATCCTCGTTAATACGAAAGTATTGACTGCGGTTTTTCCTCGGTCAGACAAAAATCCGCTCCGGCAAAACTCTTCGACCGCCGTTGGCGGCGCACTCAAGTTCGTGCCGCCAAGTTAAAAAGAAAGGGATTTTCGGTAAATGAAAAAGAAAAAGACACCCGTCCCGCCGTCTTCACCGAAGCGCGCGGACGCCTATATCGAGGGCGCGGGACTCGTCGAGCAGAAAAATATCGTCGATACGCTTGAGGAAAATTATATGCCTTACGCGATGAGCGTCATCATCTCCCGCGCGCTCCCCGAGATCGACGGCTTTAAGCCCTCACACCGCAAGCTTTTGTACACGATGTATAAAATGGGGCTTCTGACGGGCGCGCGGACGAAATCCGCAAATATCGTCGGGCAGACCATGAAGCTCAACCCCCACGGGGATCAGGCGATCTACGAGACCATGGTTCGTCTCGCGCGCGGGAACGAAACGCTCCTGCACCCCTACGTGGACAGCAAGGGGAATTTCGGAAAGGCATATTCCCGCGATATGGCGTTCGCCGCTTCGCGGTATACCGAAGCGAAGCTGGAGCCGATCTGTGCCGAGCTGTTCGGCGACATCGACAAGGATTCCGTCGATTTTGTCCCGAATTACGACAACACCATGACCGAGCCGACGCTGTTCCCCGTGCGGTTCCCCTCGATCCTGATCAACAACAATATCGGGATCGCCGTTTCCATGGCGAGCAATATCTGTTCCTTTAATTTAAGGGAGATCTGCGAAACGACGATCGCGCTGATGAAGGATCCCGAGCACGACGTTTCGGTCACGCTCCGCGGGCCCGATTTCCCCGGCGGCGGCTACCTCCTTTACAACGACGCGGAAATGCGGAAGATTTATGAGACGGGGCGCGGCTCGGTCAAAATTCGCGCGAAGTACACGTATGATAAAGCCGAAAACTGTATCGAGGTAACCGAGATCCCCCCGACGACGACGGTCGAGGCGATCATGGACAAGGTGCTGGAGCTGGTCAAGCTCGGGAAGATCAAAGAAATTTCCGACATGCGCGACGAGACCGATCTTTCGGGCTTAAAGCTTACCTTCGACCTGAAAAAAGGGGTCGATCCCGACGCACTCGCACAGAAGCTTTTCCGTCTCACCCCGTTGCAGGACGCCTTTTCCTGCAATTTTAACGTGCTGATCGCGGGAAATCCGCGCGTTCTCGGCGTTACCGAGATCCTGAACGAATGGATCTCCTTCCGGATCGAGTGCGTCAAGCGCATGATCTTTTTCGAGCTTGGGAAAAAGCGGGAGAAGCTACACCTCCTGCTCGGGCTTCAGAAAATTCTCCTCGATATTGACAAGGCGATCCGCATTATCCGCGAAACAAAGGAAGAAGCGGAGGTCGTTCCGAACCTCATGATCGGCTTCGGGATCGACGAGGTGCAGGCGGATTACGTCGCGGAGATCAAGCTCCGCCATATCAATCAAGAATACATTTTAAAGCGCACCTCCGAGATCGAAGATCTGCGCGGCGCGATCGCGGACATGGAGGAAACGCTCGAAAGCCCCCGGAAAATCAAGAATATCATCATCGGCGAGCTTACCGAGATCGCCGAAAAATACGGAAAGCCCCGCCGGACGAAATTCGCGGAGGTCACGGACGAGATTTTACCCGAGGAAGAAGAGGTTCCCGACTATCCGCTCAATATCTTCCTGACGGCGGAGGGCTATTTTAAGCGGGTCACGCCGCAGTCACTCCGCATGAGCGGGGAGCACAAGCTGAAAGAGGGCGACCGCCTCGTATTCTCGGAGGAGCTCTCGAACCGCACCGATCTGCTCTTTTTCACGAACCTGCACCAGGTGTACAAGTCCCGCGTTTCGGATTTCGCCGACACGAAGATCAGCACGCTGGGCGATTATATCCCCGCCAAGCTCGAATTCGAGCCGTCGGAAAAGATCGTTCAGATGATCCCGACGAACGATTACAGCGAGAATTTGATCCTGTTTTTCGAGAACGGGAAGTGCGCGAAGATCCCGCTTTCCTCGTTTGAAACAAAAACAAAGCGGAAAAAGCTCGCAAACGCGTATTTCGACGGCTCGCCGCTTGTGGCAATGTACAAAGTAAACGGCGACGCGGACTTTATTTTACAGTCCGACGCGGGAAAGCTCCTGATCTTCTCGACCGTCCTGATCCTCCCGAAGGCGGCGCGCGCGACGCAGGGGGTACAGGTCATGCGGCTCACCCGCGCGAAGCTCGAAAGCGCCCGTTTATATGCCGAGGGCGCGGTAAAGCAGCCGGAGCAGTATGTGACGAAAACGATCCCCGCGGCGGGAACGGCGGTCAAATTCAACCTCGGACAGCTTGAATTTGAATAAACTTGAATTTGAATAAAAATGTTGAAATTTACGGGCAGATATGGTATAATAAATTTATAAATTTATGACACAGCCGCCCACTTTAAAGGAGTTATTATGCTGACAGACATCGAGATCGCACAGCAGGCGAAAATGCTGAAAATCACCGCGCTCGCGGAAAAGCTCGGAATTCACGAAGACGAGCTTGAGCCCTACGGACACTATAAGGCGAAGATCAACCAGTCTTATATCGACCGCCGCCGCGCGGAAAAGGACGGAAAGCTCGTCCTCGTGACGGCGATCAACCCGACCCCCGCAGGCGAGGGAAAAACAACGACCAGTATCGGTCTTTCGGAGGGAATGCACCGTCTCGGCGTGAATTCCGTACTGGCGCTTCGCGAGCCCTCGCTCGGCCCCGTTTTCGGGATCAAGGGCGGCGCGGCAGGCGGCGGATACGCGCAGGTCGTCCCGATGGAGGACATCAATCTTCATTTTACGGGTGATCTTCACGCAATCACCGCCGCAAACAACCTCCTCTGCGCCCTGCTCGACAATCATCTCCAGCAGGGGAACGCGCTCGGGATCGACCCGCGGCAGGTGCAGGTAAAGCGCTGCCTCGACATGAACGACCGCGCGCTGCGCAACTGCATTGTCGGTCTCGGTTCACGGGTGGACGGCGTTCCGCGCGAGGATCATTTCTGCATTACCGTGGCGAGCGAGGTCATGGCGATCCTTTGCCTTGCGGACAATCTCGACGACCTGAAAAAGCGGCTCGGGAAAATCCTTGTCGCGTATACCTATGACGGAAAGCCCGTTACCGCGGCGGATCTGAACGCGGTCGGCGCGATGACCGCCCTGTTAAAGGACGCGATCAATCCGAACCTCGTCCAGACGCTTGAAAATAACCCCGCGATCATTCACGGCGGTCCCTTCGCGAACATCGCTCACGGCTGCAACAGCGTCCGCGCGACAAGGCTGGCGTTAAAGCTCGGGGATTACTGCATTACCGAGGCGGGCTTCGGCTCCGACCTCGGCGCGGAAAAGTTTTTTGACATCAAGTGCCGCGCGGCGGGTCTGAAGCCCGACTGCGTCGTGCTTGTCGCGACGATCCGCGCCCTGAAATACAACGGCGGAATCCCGAAAACGGAGCTTTCGGCGGAGAATCTCGACGCGCTCAAAAAAGGGATCGTGAACTTAAAAACACACATTGAAAATATGCACAAATTCGGCGTTCCCGTCGTGGTGGCGATCAACCATTTTGCGACCGACAGCGAGGCGGAGATCGCGTATATCCGTTCCTTCTGCGAGGAAATGGGCGTATCCGTCGCGTTCTCGGACGTATTCCTCAAAGGCGGTGAAGGCGGGATCGAGCTGGCGAAAGCCGTGATCGAAACGGTTGAAAAATGCGCGGGCTGTCAGACGGATTTTCACCCGCTTTACGACGTGAACCTTTCGATCAAGGAAAAGCTTGAAACGATCGCGCGTGAAATTTACCGCGCCGACGGGGTAAGCTTTACCGCCGCGGCGGAGAAGGAACTGAAGCGGATCGAATCGCTCGGCTTCGGAAATCTTCCCGTCTGCGTCGCGAAAACGCAGTATTCCCTTTCGGACGATCCGGCGAAGCTCGGAAAGCCGGAGCATTTCACCGTGACGGTGCGCGACCTCAAAATTTCGGCGGGCGCGGGCTTTATCGTCGCATTAACGGGCGAGATCATGACCATGCCGGGGCTTCCGCGCGTTCCCGCCGCGAACAGCATCGACGTTGCGGGTGACGGAACGATCTCGGGGCTGTTCTGATGACGTTTTTTACGCACTCGGAGGAGGAGACCGTCCGCGCGGCGGAGGAATTCGCGAAAAACCTGAACGCGGGAGACGTGATCCTGTACAGCGGGGAAATGGGCGCGGGAAAAACGCATTTCACCAAAGGGATCGCGCGGTATCTCGGGATCGCGGACGTCGTAAGCAGTCCGACCTTCGCGCTGGTCAACGAATACCTTGACGGACGGATCCCGCTTTTTCATTTTGATTTGTTTCGGATTGATTCGTTCGACGATCTGTACGCGATCGGATTTTTCGATTACCTGAGCCGCGGGGGAATTCTCGCGGTCGAATGGAGCGAAAATATTCCCGGTCTTTCGGACGAGCTGGATCGGGTCTGGCAGGTCGAAATTCTCAAACACGGGGAAAACGAGCGCGAAATTCGCATTACGGGAAAGGAAATGCCGTGAAAATACTCGGAATCGATACCTCGGCGGTAACCGCCTCCTGCGCATTATGCGAAATGGGCGAGACGGGCGGGGAGACGCGCGTGATCGCGAGCGGCTCGCTTCATACGGATCAGGTGCATTCCAAGACCCTGATCCCGTTTATGGAAGCCATGCTGAAGGGAGCGGGCGTTCCCCTTTCGTCGGTGGACGCGTTCGCCGTTTCGGTCGGTCCGGGTTCGTTTACGGGACTTCGGATCGGGGTCTCGGCGGTAAAGGGCATGGCGTACGCGCTCGGGAAACCGTGCCGCGCCGTTTCTTCCCTGCTCGGGCTTGCCTGTCACTTTACCGTGACGGACGCGCTGATCTGCGCGGTGATGGACGCGCGCTGCCGTCAGGTCTATAACGCGCTGTTCCGCGTTTCCGGCGGAAAAATCGAACGGCTCTGTGAGGATCGGGCGCTTTCGATCGACGCGCTCGGCGAGGAGCTGGAGCAGTACAACGAAAAAATCATTCTCGCGGGAGACGGCGCCGCGCTTG
>CAYVZH010000052.1:0-18937 GCA_964456025.1 uncultured Ruminiclostridium sp. | reverse complement strand
ATGGTCGAAAAGCTCATTGTAGCGGATCGAATGCTTCTTTTCTCCGTCGAGCCGGATCGCTCCTGCCCGAAGAGAGACCGGAATCTCCTTTTCCTCGCAAAGGATCGTTTTCCCGTTCTGAGAAAGCACCTTTTTCGCCTCGGCTTCGACCGCTTCCTTTTCCGAAAGCCCCGTAACGACCGCGAATTCGTCTCCGCCGATCCGGAAGACGATCATTTCCGATCCCGCCGCCTTGTCGATCCGGCGGAACGCTTCAAGGATCACCGCGTCGCCCACTTTTCTGCCTAAATTTTTGTTGGTTTCGTCAAGCCCCACAACATCGTAGCAAAGCACATAACCCTCGCGCTTTTTCTGGAGCTCGTCGTAAAGCTCGGAGATGTCAACTCTTCTTCCCATGTGTTTTCCTCCTTGTACCTGCTCGACGGGGAGAATTCGGGGAAAGAATCCCGTCGAGTGTCGTTCTGATTTGAATTTGGAGGGAGAAATGCCCCAGAACTTCCGAAACGCGCGCGTGAATACCTCCGGGGAGTTATACTGATATTTCATGGCGATCTCCGTAAGGGTCAGATCCGTGTTCATGATCTCTTCGGCGCAGCGGGTGAGCCTTCGCTTGGAGATGTACTCCTTCAGGCTCGTATGTGTGCAGTAACGCCACACCTTTTGCAGGGCGGAAAGGGAGCAGCAGCAAGCCGCCGCGATCTCCTCCTGCTTGAGGTCGCCGCACAGATTTTCCTCAATATAGCCGACCGCGTCAGCAAAAATACAGAAGTTTTTCATATCTTCCTCCGTTGTGAACAAATACAGAAAAAGCGCTTTTTACTAATCTGCAATTAAAACCGTAGACAAAAAATCTACGTAAAACCGCATATATCAAAGCTTTTACTTGATTTTTTGTACGGTTTTTAATTGCGTATTAGTATTATCTGTGATTTTATTGTACCATACCCGAGCGGCTTTTGTCTTGATTTTTTGAGTAAATTTCTTTTTATTTTTTGCAATTTGCTTTGCGGGGCGCCCGATTGTTCCGAAAACGAAAAAGCCCCCGATACAGGAGGCTTTTTTAATTGAGCGTGTCGGAACCGGAAGATCTGCTAAAATACTCCCGATTTCTTACCAAACGGAAGGCAATTTGTAATATTTCCCTACAGTAACCCCGTCGTCACGATTTCCCCAATCCTCACCGGGAAACGCTGTAATTTTACAAAGCCCTTCACATTCCGGTTTTTCCTTCCAGATATAAAAATAAGCGAGTTGTATGGTATAGATTTGGCCTGTGGTTGTTTCCGTTCTTTGAAATTCCGGAGAACGGAAATCGAAAGTGATTTCACCGTGTTCTACTGAATCGCTTCCACCTCCCGAATGATAAGAATAGGAAACAATATCGCCGTCAATAAAATCAAAGAGCTGTTCGATCTCCTCCAGCGTTTTTTCGGATTCGTTTTCCCGAATATCTTTGGAAAAGAACGTCAAAAGCTTCTCCGCGTCCCGATCTATGATACACTGCATCATCTGTTCCGCGTTCTTTTTGACGGTCGCACTGCGATTGGAACATGATGATAAACAAACGATAAAACAAACGCAAAAAAGCAATGAGATTTTTTTCAGCAAGCCGGTCATGGCATATTCTCCTTTCGTATGCCGCAAAATAACGCGGGTATTTTCTTATTTTTTCCAGGTTGCGGGCGTAAACAGCAGCAGCACGGGGAACAGCTCCAGCCGTCCCGCCAGCATATCGAAGATCAGCACCAGCTTCGAGAGCGGGGAGAAAAAGCCGAAATTCGAGGTCGGTCCGACCAGCTCCAGTCCGGGGCCGATGTTGTTGATCGTGGCGGTCACGGCGGTAAAATTTGTCGTAAAGTCGTGATTGTCAAAGGAGATCACCACGAGCGACATGAAAAAGATCAATAAGTACGCGACCATGTAGACATTGACCGAGCGGACGACCTCATGCTCGATCGGGTGAGAATTCATTTTAATTTTTTTCACCTGCTTCGGGTGAACCATGGTCTGAAGCTCCTTTGCCATGCTCTTGAAAAGGATCACGATCCGGGAGACCTTGATCCCGCCCCCCGTGCTTCCCGCGCAGGCGCCGATGAACATGATCGTGACCAGAATCGTGCGCGAAAGCTCCGGCCACAGGTTAAAGTCCGCCGTGGAAAAACCGGTGGTCGAGATCAGCGAAGCGACCGTAAAGGAGGAATCGAGAAGCGCGGCTTCAAAGGAAGGATAAAGATTAAGAATATTGAAAGTAATGATGAGGATCGCCGCCGCGACAATGACAAAGAAAACCCGGAATTCGGTATTAAAGACCTCGCGGAGCTTACGGCTGATCAAAAAGAAGTAGGCGTTGAAATTGATCGAAAATAAGATCATAAAAACCGTAACGACGATCTGAAGATACGGCGAGAACGATCCCATGCTGTTATTGTAAATTCCAAAGCCGCCCGTGCCCGCCGTCGCGAACGCGGTATTGAGCGCCTCGAACACCGTCATTTTCCCGCAGAGCAGAAGAATAAATTCCACAAGCGTTAATACGAAATAGATCGAATAGAGAAGAAGCGCCGTCGTCCGCACCTTCGGGACAAGCTTGCTGACCGAGGGACCCGGGCTTTCCGCTTTCATGATGTGCATATTCTGCCCGCCCGAAAGCGACAGAAATGCCATAATAAACACCAGTACGCCCATGCCGCCGACCCAGTGTGTAAAGCTCCGCCATAAAAGAAGCGATTTCGGGAGCCGCTCGACTTCGGATAAAATGCTTGCGCCCGTCGTCGTAAAGCCCGAGACGGTCTCAAAAACAGCGTCGATCAGCGAAGAAATCTCCCCCGACAGGATAAACGGGAGCGAGCCAAAAAGACTGAGCACGATCCAGCTCAGCGAGACGATCACGCAGCCCTCGCGTGAATACAGCCGCTTATTGACGGGCTTTTTTACGATCAGCGGAATCCCGAAAAGGAGACAGATCCCCGCCGTGATCAAAAAGGCGGAAAAAGCAGCTTCCCCGTAGATCAGCGCCGCCGTGAACGGCAGGATCATGAAAATCGACTCAAAGACGAGGATCCAGCCGAGAATATAGGAGATCATTCTGAAATTCATCGAGACTATCCGTCCTTTCCCGTCAGCGAAGAATATCCGAAATATCGTGCACCGCGAGGTGATTCGAGATAATCACGACCGCGTCGCCGACCCGAATGCTGTCGGGGCCGCGGGGGATCATGACCTTCTTGTCGCGGAGGATCGCCGCGATCAGAACGCCGTCCTTCAGCTTCAGCTTCATGATCGGGATCCCCACGACGGGGGAGCCGTCCTTTATGATAAATTCCGCCGCCTCGACCTTTCCCTGAATAATGTTATAGAGGGTTTCCACGTTGCTCCCGATCGAGTTTTTCTTCGCGCGGACATAGCGAATGATCGTTTCGGAGGTGATATTTTTCGGGTAAATGATCGTATCGAGATCGAGGTGCTTGATGACGCTCCCGAAGTCGATCCGGTTAATCTTTGTGACAAGCTTGCAGTTTGCCGTATTTCGGGCAAACAGCGAAAGAAGGATATTTTCCTCGTCGAGATTTGTGAGCGCGACAAAAGCGCCCGTCTTGGCGAGTCCCGCTTCTAAAAGCACGTTCTGATCGGAAGCGTCGTCGTTAATGATTACCGCCTCGTCGAGCAGGGCGCAAAGATCCTCGCAGCGCCGCTCATTTTTTTCGATGATCTTTACCGAGATTCCCGACCGAAGCAGCAGCTCGCTTAAATACTGACCGATCTCGCCGCAGCCGACGATCATGACGTCGCGGACGGAATTTGTTTTATACTTGATCTTCCGGAAGAAGTCGCTTGCCCGCCGAGGCGCGGCGATCACGGAGATCACGTCCTTTTCCTCAAAAACAAAATCTCCGTGGGCGATATAAACGTCGTCGCCCCGTTCGATCGTACAAACGAGCACGTCGCAGTCCAGCTTCGTCGCAATCTCCTTGACCGCGAGTCCCGCGAGTGGGCATTTTTCCGGAAGTCGGAATTTCAGCAGCTCCACCTTTCCGCGCGCGAAGGTGTCGATCTTGATCGCCGAGGGAAAACGGAGCACGCGCGCGATTTCCGCCGCAGCCGCCTGTTCGGGATTGATGACCATGGCGAGTCCCAGCTCGTCCTTCAGAAAAGGCGCTTCGCTGTTGTATTCGGGGCTTCTGACGCGGGCGATCGTCTGACAGTTACCCGCTTTTTTCGCGATCAGGCAGCACAGAAGATTAAGCTCGTCTGAGCCCGTTACCGCGATCAGCAGGTCGGCGTGGGTGATCCCCGCCTCCTGCTGGGTAAGATGGGTCGCGCCGTTCCCGACGACCCCCATCACGTCGTATCGGTTCATGACCATGCTGACCTTCTTGGGATCGAGGTCAATCACGGTGATATTATCTCCCTCGTCGTTGAGCTGCTCCGCGAGCACCTCTCCGACCTTTCCGCAGCCGACAATAATGATATTCAAGCTGCCGCCTCCTTCCGGAACGGTTTTATATTCTTAATCGTACTCTATCATACACCATTTTTTGGGGAATGTCAATCGAAAAGGGCGTATTTTTCACGAAAACCGCGGAGAAGAAAAAAGCTGTCTTTTTCTCCTTGCTATTTTTTGGAAAATGTGTTATACTATTATTATTCGCCCCGTCGAAGTCCTGCACAAAAAGAACGGGGAACAAGCGCCGACAGGAGGAATCTACTTTGGCAGAAAGCTATCTTTCCAATATCAGGAATTTTTGTATTATCGCGCACATCGACCACGGAAAATCGACCCTCGCGGACCGTATTTTAGAGCAGACCCAGACGGTTGCGCAGCGGGACATGGAGGAACAGCTCCTCGATAATATGGAGCTGGAGCGCGAACGCGGGATCACCATTAAGGCGCGCGCCGTTCGCTTAAATTATCGGGCGCAGGACGGGAACGATTATGTTTTTAACCTGATCGACACGCCCGGACACGTCGATTTTAACTATGAGGTCTCCCGTTCGCTGAACGCCTGTGAGGGCGCGATCCTGATCGTGGACGCTTCGCAGGGGATCGAGGCGCAGACGCTGGCGAACACCTATCTTGCGATCGAACAGGATCTGGAGGTCGTCCCCGTCATCAATAAGATCGATCTTCCCTCGGCGCACCCCGAGGAGGTCAAAGCCGAGATCGAGGACGTGATCGGGATTCCCGCCGAGGACGCCCCGCTGATCTCAGCGAAAATGGGGATCAATATCCCGGCGGTTCTCGAGCAGGTCGTAAAATGCGTTCCGCCTCCGAAGGGCGATCCCGAAGCGCCGCTGCAGGCGCTGATCTTCGACAGCTATTATGACAGCTATAAAGGCGTTATTGTTTACGTCCGGATCAAGGAGGGAACGCTCCGTATCGGGGATAAGATCCGTTTAATGGCGACGGGCGCGGAGTTTCAGACGACGGAGCTTGGATACATGGGCGCGACGAACCTGATCTCCGCGGGCGAGCTTCGCGCGGGGGAGGTTGGATATATTGCCGCTTCGATCAAGTCGATCGGCGACACGAAGGTCGGCGATACGGTAACGCTTGCCGAAAATCCCGCCGACGAACCGCTTGCGGGCTACCGAAGCGTAAATCCGATGGTATTCAGCGGCGTTTATCCCGCCGACGGCGCGAAATACGGCGATCTTCGCGACGCGCTTGAGCGGCTTCGCCTGAACGACGCGTCCCTTACCTTCGAGCCGGAAAGCTCCGCCGCGCTCGGTTTCGGCTTCCGCTGCGGATTTCTCGGACTGCTGCACATGGATATTATTCAGGAGCGGCTCGAGCGCGAATATAACCTCGACCTCGTGACGACCGCGCCCTCCGTTGTGTATCAGATTGAAAAGATCGGCGGGGAAACCGTCTTGATCGACAATCCCTCCAACTATCCCGATCCCGCCGAGATCGCGCAGGCATACGAGCCGATCGTGGAAGCGCACGTTTTCAGCCCCTCGGATTATGTCGGGAATATCATGGAGCTTTGTCAGGAACGGCGCGGAACGTTCAAGGATATGAAATATCTCGACGAAACGCGGGTCGATCTGCACTATGAGCTGCCGTTAAACGAGATCGTCTACGACTTTTTTGACGCGCTGAAATCGCGGACAAAGGGCTACGCAAGCTATGATTATGAGCTGATCGGGTTCCGTCCGTCAAAGCTGGTAAAGCTGGACATTATGCTGAACGGCGAGACGGTGGACGCGCTTTCGTTTATCGTGCATACGGACAAGGCATATCCTCGCGCGCGCCGCATTGCCGAAAAGCTGAAAGACCATATTCCGCGCCAGCTTTTCGAGGTACCGATCCAAGCGGCGATCGGCGGGAAAATCATCGCCCGCGAAACCGTCAAGGCAATGCGCAAGGACGTACTCGCGAAGTGCTACGGCGGCGATATTACCCGAAAGAAAAAGCTTCTCGAAAAGCAGAAGGAAGGGAAAAAGCGTATGCGCCAGCTCGGTACGGTAGAGGTGCCGCAGGAGGCGTTTATGGCGGTCTTGAAGCTGGACGAATGAGAGGGCTTTATATACACGTTCCGTTCTGCCTGTCGAAATGCCCTTACTGTGATTTTTATTCCGAACGGTACAGCCGCGCGCTTACCGGGCGGTATAAAGAAGCAGTGCTTCGCAATCTCGGTTTTTATGATGAATGCTTTGATACCGTCTATTTCGGCGGGGGAACGCCGATTCTGCTTGCTCGGGAGATCGCCGAAATTTTATCCGAAAATCCTTTGATGGCAGGCGCGGAAGCGACGGTGGAGGCGAACCCCTGCGTGTCCGACCCGGAGCGGCTGTCCTTGCTGTTTTCAAGTGGGGTGAATCGGATTTCCTTCGGGGTGCAGTCTATGCGGGAAAGCGAGCTTCGCTTTCTCGGACGGCGGCACACGGCGAAGCAGGCGGAAAATGCGATCAACTGTGCATATCAAGCAGGGTTTCGGAACATTTCGGCGGATCTGATGATCGGGCTGAAAAATCAGACGAAGGCTTCCGTTTCGGATTCGGTTCGGGCGCTGTCGGCGCTCCCGGTCACGCATTTTTCCGTATATCTGCTGAAAATCGAGGAAAATACGCCGTTTTCCCGGGACGGGGTCGGGGTCATGAACGACGAAGAAGCGGCGGAGCTGTACTTATTCACGGCGGAGCTTTTGGAGAAGAACGGCTTCTGTCAGTACGAGATCAGCAATTTCGCGCGGGCGGGCTATGAATGCCGCCATAATCTGAAATACTGGCGCTGTGAGGAATATCTCGGGATCGGTCCCGCCGCGCATTCCTACTATGACGGGAAGCGTTTTTGTACTTCCCGCGACCTGAACGGTTTTCTGGAGCGGGAGCGGCAGGAAATCACGGTGACGGACGAAGCGGCGGGGGATTTTGAGGAATTCGCCATGCTTCGGCTTCGGCTTACCGATGGGCTTTCCTTTGCGGACTGCGTTCGTTTCGGCGTATCGGAAGAAACGCTGCTGCAAAGAAGTAAGAGGATCCCTTCGGAATATCTGCGGGTGACGGAAAGCGGGATCTCACTGACGGCGAAGGGATTCTTGGTATCGAACGCGCTGATCGGAAAGCTGTTGGGATATTGAACGTTCCTTGATTTTGATATTATGAACATTTTTACCGGCAGAGAGGGGGCGCCGAATGGCTCGATTGATATTAGCCGACTTGGACGGAACGTTGCTGCGTTCGGACAAAACGGTTTCCGACGTGACCCGTTCGGTTCTGAAGCGGTGCCGCGCGTCGGGTATTCTTCTCGGGATCGCGACGGCGCGGGTACTTCCGAACGCGTTAAGGGTTTTGGAAGGGATTGAGCCCGATCTGATCATTTCGAGCGGCGGCGCGCTCATCACGCATTGCGGCAGGGAGCTGTACCGCTGCGCGTTTTCGGTTGAGGAAACGAAAGCCATGCTTTCCGCCGCGTTGACGCTTCCATGTGAAATTACGGTGGATACCGTTTCGGAGCATTACTGGAATTACACGTTTGATCCGAATCTGCTTACGCCGGACTGGTGCCGAAGTATTTACAGCGATTTTCACGATTTTAATGAGGAAGCCCTGAAAATCTGCGTACAGATTTCCGACGAAGAGACGGCGAAAAAGATTGCCGAAAGCGTTCCCGATTGTGATTACGCGAAATTTTCGGACGTCGATTTTTATAAATTCACCAAAAAAGGAGCGACGAAGGAAAAAGCGGCTCAGATCGCTGCAAAGTCGCTCGGGATCGCGCCGGAGGAGGTGATCGCGTTCGGAGACGATTTGGTGGATCTGGAAATGCTGCGGTTTTGCGGGTGCGGGGTCGCCATGGAAAACGCGGTCGGCGCGGTGAAGGAGATCGCCGACGCGGTGACAGAGTCCAACGACCGCGATGGCGTTGCGAAATATCTGGAGGAAATGCTTTTGAAGGAAAAAGCCGGTGTGTGATCGGCGGATTCATAGTGGGGGCGGGCATGGAATATTTGTCCATTAAAAATGTGAAAATAAAAAAGACCGCCGCGCTCGCGCCGATGGCCGGCGTCGCGGATCACGCGTTCCGCACGGTCGCGAAGGAATTCGGCGCGGCATACACAGTGGGGGAGATGGCGAGCTGTAAGGGAATGGTTTACAGCGATCGGAAAACGGCGGAGCTGCTGACTGTGACGGAGGCAGAACGTCCGATGGCGGTTCAGCTTTTCGGAAGCGAGCCGGAATTTGTCGCTCCGGCAATTCGGATTGCCGAGCGGTTTTCGCCCGACGTGATCGACCTGAACTGCGGCTGTCCCGTTCCGAAAGTCGCGGGAAACGGCGCGGGGAGCGCGCTGATGAAGAATCCGAAGCTGTTCGGCGCGATGGTTTCGGCGGCGGTTCGGGCGACGGAGCTTCCGATCACGGTAAAGATCCGCAAGGGCTGGGACGAAAACAGCGTTAACGCGGTCGAGATTGCGAAAATCGCCGAAGAATGCGGCGCGAGCGCGGTCGCCGTTCACGGGAGAACCCGAAATCAGATGTACGGCGGGAAAGCGGATTGGGAAATCATCGCGGAGGTAAAGAACGCGGTAAAAATCCCCGTAATTGGAAACGGCGATGTGGACAGCGCGGAAAAATGCCGTGAAATGTATGAGAAAACGGGCTGTGATCTGGTCATGATCGGGCGCGCGGCGTGCGGGAGACCTTGGATTTTCCGCGAAATTGAACAAAATCTGAAGGGCGAGCCGTTTACCGCGCCGACGCTTGCGGAGCGCATGGAGATCATGCAAAGGCAGATACGGCTTCTGGTCGCGGATAAGGGCGAGGGGATCGGTATGCGGGAAGCGCGAATGCAGACAAGTCACTATTTAAAAGGAATTCCGAACGCGGCGAAGTACCGCGCGATCTGCGGGTCGCTGACGGTTCTGTCGGATATGGAAAAGCTGGTTCAGCTCATTCTTTCGGAATCGAAAGGGTAAGAGCATTGATCATAAAAAGTTTTTGCGAAAGGAAAGAACATCATGATTGCATTGGTTACGGGAGCAAGCTCGGGGATCGGGCGGGAAATTTCGATCGGACTCGCGCGGAGGGGCTATGACCTCATTATCGCGGCGCGGCGCGGACAGCGGCTTGCCGAGCTGAAAAAAGAGCTGATCGAAAATTACGGGGTTCGGGTTCATATCGTTCTATGTAATTTGGCGAAAAAGGAGGACTGCCTTCGGCTTTATCACGAGGCGAGCCGCGTTCGCGTGGACGTTTTGGTGAATAACGCGGGGTTTGGCGTGTTCGGGGCGTTCGACGAGACGGATCTCGACGACGAGCTTCGTATGATCGACGTAAACATCAAGGCTGTCCATACGCTGACGAAGCTGTTTTTAAAGGATTTTAAGGCGCGAGGCAGCGGGTATATCTTAAATGTTGCTTCGCTTGCGGGCTTTATGGCGGGACCGAATTTCGCCGCCTATTATGCTTCAAAAAATTATATTGTGCAGCTTACAAAAGCAATCAACGAGGAGCTTCGGTACGAGGGCTCAAGAGTCTCGGTCTGCGCGTTTTGCCCCGGACCGGTTCAGACGGAATTCAACGAGACCTCGGGCGTGGAATTTGCCGTCGCGGGAATGACCGCCTTCGACGCGGCGGAGTACGCGCTGCAGCAGATGTTCCGCAAAAAAATGCTGATCGTTCCGACGGCGCTCGGAAAGCTGATCACCGTCTCAACGCGTATTCTTCCGACAAAGCTTCTGCTTTGGGGCGCGGGAAAGATCCAGCGTTCACGGCAGGCTAAGAATTAAAGCAACGACCGCATCATGATCGGTAATCCGTCATTATGCGGTCTTGTCATTTTTCATAATCTCCCCGAAGCTGTCCGCAGGCGGCGTTCACTCCCGCGCCCATTTCACGGCGCATAGTGACGCCGATCTTATTTTTTTTCAGGACGTCGTAAAAGCGAAAAATCTGCTCTTCGTCACTTCGCTCAAATTCGTCGTTTTCGCTCGGATTATAGCGAATGATGTTGACGTAGCAGCGGCTGTCTCCGATCAGCTCGGAGAGCATTTGAGCGTGATCGGTGCTGTCGTTTACGTTTTTGAGCATGACGTATTCGAGCGTAACGCGGCGGTTCGTTTCCTTTGAAAAGCGTTTTACCGCGGGGATCAGAAGCTCCAGCGGGTAGGCGCGGTTTACGGGCATGAGGCGGGAGCGAAGCTCGTTTTCCGGCGCGTGGAGACTGACGGCGAGGTTGACGTTGTAATTCGTCCGGGACAGTGCCTCGATTTTCGGAACGATCCCGCAGGTCGAGACGGTAATATGCCGCGGGCCGATACAAAGCCCGTTCTGGTACAGGGCAATGTCGATCAGCTTCAGCACATTTTCGTAATTGTCGAACGGTTCGCCGATCCCCATGACGGCAAGCCCGCTGATGACCGTATCGGCCTGCTCGCTTACCGCGAGAAGCTGTCCGACCATTTCACCGACGGTTAGGTTCCGTATTTTTTTCATGCGTCCGCTGCGGCAGAAGGCGCAGCTCATGTTGCAGCCCGCCTGCGTCGAAACGCAGATGCTGTTTCCGTATTCGTGCCGCATGAGAACGGATTCGATATAATGTCCGTCCTTTAAGCGAAACAGGTATTTTACCGCGCTTTCCCCGTCCGAAACGGCGGCGCATTCAAGCCTTTCGAGCGAGAACCGTTCCGCGAAAACGGACTTCATTGAGGGATTCAGGGGGATTTCCTCCGCCGAACGGACGCGGTCGCGGTAAAGCGCGCGGAAAACCGTCTCTGCTGCGGATTTTTTTTGTAAAACAGCGGTAAGCTCCGTAAGGGTCAGATCATAGATGTTCATGGCACGTCCTTTATTGTCGGTCGTTTTTCGGGAAGCCAATTTTTTACTTTTCTGAAAAAACCGCTGTCCAGCATGACGTTCAGCTCCTCGCCGAGAAACAGAATGTACATACAAATATAAAGCCACAGGATCAGCAGGGCGACGGTCGTAAGGCTTCCGTAAACATAGGAATAGTTCGCGAGGTGATTCACGTAGAACGAGTAAAGCGCCGAGAATCCGAGCCAGCCCGCCGCGCTGAATACCGCGCCGGGAAGCTTTGAAAAGGGACGGGATTTCTGGATCGGGAGCGCGGCGTATACGAACAGAAAAAAGAGGATCAGCAGGCAAAAGCCGACTGCCCAGCGAAAAGAAAGAACCGCTGCGCCGAATTGCTCAAAAATTGGGAACGCAAGCATGATCCGTTCGAGAATCGCCTGCCCGAAAACCAAAAGAACCAGCACGGCAATCATCGCCAGAATGAAAAGGATCATATAAAAGACCGCGCTGATCCGAAGGCGGAGAAAGCCGCGCGTTTCCTTCACGCGGTGAATACGGTTCAGTCCGTTGATGATCCCGATCAACCCGCGCGAAGCCGACCAGAGCGCGACGACCGTCGTAAGCGAGAGAACCGTCCCGTTTGCCTTTTCGCGCGCCTCCGTGATAATCTGCGTAACAAAGCCGCCGACCTCGTCGGAGAGAATTTCAAAATCAACCGTGCTCGTCTCGAAAAAGACGGGGAGATTCCGCATGAGATTTAAGACGATCATTAAAAAAGGGACGAACGAGAGGATCAGAAAGAGAGCCGAGTAAGCGGCGTATTCGTTCAGATTGTCCCGCCGAAAGCGCTCCGCAATAAATTTTACCGTCGTATAAAGCTTTAAAACAAGCGTTTTCTTCAAGCCTTTGCCTCCTGTTAAAAAAATATTTTATTTTTTTGTCACCTTTTTCTCTTCTGAAACGTTTTATATTATAGAAGGGGAAATTCCTCTCGTGAATGCTTCGACCCCTTCGTCACCTCTGTGGTGGGGGTGAGTTTTGCGCGGCGCTCCGCTCTCGTATCCCGCACACCGAACAAGGCGGGTTATGAGCGGGCACCGCGTATTTTTTTGAGCTTGTTCACAGAAAAGCCTGTGTATGGATTTTTGTTAAAAAGACAAGCGCGGTGCTTTATGAAATCATGCTCTAATACCGCACAATGGAAATTGTGCGGTATTTTTTGTGAGTTTTATTGATTGTTTTCGCCGCGATTCATTTCCCGGCGGAGTTTCCAGTAACGTTCGTTGTTTTTCTTGCGCTGAAGCCGCGTCTGATAGAATCGCGAGAGCGATTCCGTCATTGGGTAGATCCGGCTTTTCAGAAGCGTTCCGTTCTTTTCAAAAAATGTAAAAAACTCGCCGTCGTCGGAACAGCGGATCTTTGAAACAAACGCGTTTTCGTGAAAACGGCAGAATTTTCGGAGCTTGACTTTTTTTCCACAGACGGGGCAGGCGGTAAAAAGATCGGCGCAGAATGCCGCCATACCGTCGATACTTCCGAGGTAGTCGGTTTCCTTCGTCAGAACCGGGGTCTCGCTGAGCCAAGGCAGTTCCTTTTCGGGCGTGCGTTTTTTGCGGTGATACTGCTCGATCCCTTCGGGAAGCCGCAACTGCCGCGCGATCAAAAGGGTAATATACGAATCGTTCAGCGCGTCGTGCGTCTGGACGTTTGTGTTGATTCCGAAATGGTCCGCGGCGGTTTTCAGTCCGATCTGAACGGCGGGAGTTTGCGTCTGTGCGCAGAAGATCCGCTGTAAATTATAATGCGGCGGAAGCGGCATCGTTATTCCGTGATACGCCATATTTTCCTTCAGGATCGGGAGATCGTCGTCTCCCCAAGTGAATAATACGGTCTCCCCGTGAAAATACTCCGCCATTTTCTCGAGCGCGGCAGGAAAGGGCAGCCCGCTTTCCGCCTGCTCCTGCGTGATCCCCGTTAAGATACTGACGTATTGGTTCATGGTCGGGTAAACGACGGGCTTTACGGTGATCTCGTCCTTCGCAAGGGTGTTCAGCGCTTCGTCCAGTACGAAAAAGCCGATCTGAACGATCTCTCCGTGACGGAGGGCGGCGCTTTTATCCGTCGGAGCCGACGGCTGGTTCCACTCCAAATCGAATATAATATAATTCATTATTCTCTTTCTTCAAGCGGAACGTAATCTAAATGCTCCGCAACATATTTATAGGCGGGACGGATAATTTTTCCGTGATTTACGATCTCCTCGAGACGGTGCGCGCACCAGCCCGAAATTCTCGCGATGGCAAAAAGCGGCGTAAAAAGCTCCTCGGGGATCCGAAGCATATCGTAAACAAAGCCGCTGTAAAAATCGACGTTTGCGCAGATCGGCTTAAATAAGCGACGCTGTTCGCAGACGACCTTTTTCGCGATCCGCTCGACGCGCTCGTAAAACTCAAATTCCTCCATGCGGTTCTTTTCCGCGGCAAGCTTTTTCGCGTATTCCTTTAAGATCACCTCGCGCGGATCGGATTCCGTATAAACGGCGTGACCGATCCCGTAGATCAGACCCTTCCCGTCGAACGCCTGTTTATCCGTGATTTTAACCAAGTAATCGCGGATCGCGTTTTCGTCCGTCCAGTCGGACAGGTGGGTTTTGATATCCTCAAACATCTGCTTTACCTTCAGGTTCGCGCCGCCGTGGCGGAAACCCTTCAGAGAGGCGATCGCCGCCGCGACCGTGGAATAGGTGTCCGTTCCCGAGGAGGTTACGACATGGGTCGTAAAGGTCGAATTATTTCCGCCGCCGTGCTCCGCGTGAACGACCAGCGCGACGTCCAGCACCTTTGCCTCCAGCTCGGTAAATTCTCCGTTTTCGCGAAGCATATAGAGAATATTTTCCGCCGTTGAATACTCGTTGATGGGGTTTCGGATCATCAGGCTGTCATGCTGTTTATAGTGACGGTAGGCGCAGTACGCGTATACCGAGATCAGCGGCATTTTCGCGATCAACTGGATCGACTGCCGAAGAACGTTTTCCGCGGAGATGTCCTCGGGATCATTGTCGTAGGAATAGAGCGTCAGAACACTTTTCTGAAGCGCGTTCATGATATTCGAGCTGGGCGCTTTCATGATCACGTCGCGCGTAAAGTTCATGGAGAGCGTCTGATTATCGGAGATCAGGCGGAAAAACCGACCGAGCTGTTCGCGGTTCGGGAGCGACCCGAATAAAAGCAGGTAGGTCGTTTCCTCAAAGCCGTTCCGGCGGTCTCCGAATCCCGCGATCAGATCGACGATATTGTAATTATGGTAATAGAGCCGCCCGTCGCAGGGGATCTTTCTCCCCCCGACGATGTCGTAGGAAACGACGTCCGAGATCTCGGTCAGTCCCGTCAGAACGCCCTTTCCGTTTGAGTCGCGAAGTCCCCGTTTTACGTCGTACTCGATATAAAGCGAGGGATCGATCGTTCCGTTGTTCATATTTTTCAGAAGCCCGTTTAAAAGCTCCTGTTCGTCCTGCTCGAGGTTAATGATCTCCTTATCCTTTTCCGCTTCGGTTTGCATTTTTCTTCGTCCTTTCGTTGCATGATCCGTTTTTGCCGCATTTTCCTTTTCTATTATTATATATGAATCAAAAAAAATAATCAATACGAATTCCGTAAAGTTGTAAGATTTACACGAAAAGAAAAATTGTCGAAAAAGGTTTTGGGTGATTATGACAGTGGAATGTTGAAATTTTTGCATAAAATCAAAATTAATCCTGCATTTTTATTTTTTGAAGGAAGGGCAGCATAATACATAACCCGCCGCTCCCGCGCATATAAATTTGACATAACACTATTTGGAGGGGCGAGATCATGTCACAGAAAAGCAGGAATACCGCGGAATATTCCGCATACGGAACAAAACAGGAAAGATGTGTAAGCCTCGCAGAATATATCATTGCCACAAAAGCAACGGTACGAAACGCCGGTAAGGTTTTCGGAATCAGTAAAAGTACGGTTCATCAGGATATTACGGTACGTCTGGAAAAGGTGAATCCGGAGCTTCATAAAAAAGTCAAGGAGATTTTGGAGCAAAATAAACAGGAACGCCATATTCGTGGAGGAATGGCAACGAAAAAGAAATACGGAAAGTGTACGGAAGCAAACTGAACGAGCCGACCCCGCCGCAGAGAAAAGCGGCGGGGTCGGTAATTTCTTCCGGTTCCTTTTTCCGCGAGAGGTTCGGGGGCCGTTTTTTCCTATACCGCAGGCGTTTTCGCGTTCTTTCCGGCGTTCGTCAGGATCGGTTCGACAGGATTGATTTTTCCGCGAATTTATGGTATAATTGATGTAAAACATCGGTATTTGTCTTTTCTGCAATTTTATTTGGAATTTGTTTCGGGACAACCTGTCGCAAAGGAGGACGTATTCATTATGGAATTGCCGCAAAGCTTAAAACAAGCGATCGAGGAGGAAGCCGAGGCGATCCCGCTCCCCCGTCTGATCGCCGCGTCCGAACGGCTTACCGCCGCTTATCGGGAAAAGAGCGGTGCGGATCAGAGACTTGTCGCGAATCGGGAGGAGGCGCTCGCTTACACGGTTGTGAGAATGCCCGCCACCTACGGCGCGGCGGCGGAGGCGCTCCAAAAAACGGCGGCGCTTTTCGGCGGGGAAATCCGGACAATGTCCGACGCGGGCGCGGGCTGCGGCGCGGTCGGCTGGGCGGCGGAGGAGTGTTTCCCATCGCTGGAAAAGATCATTTGCACTGAGCGGGATCCGAATATGTCCGCGCTCGGGAAAAAGCTGATGGAAAAGGTCGGATTTCCGGTTGAAGCCGAATGGCGGGAGAAGGATCTGAACGAGGGAGGGCTTCCGTCCGCCGATCTCGTGACCGCCTCGTATGTTCTGAATGAACTATCACCCGCGAAAAGGCAGGTGCTTACCGAGCGGCTCTGGGGATCGGCGGGGAAGCTTCTGATCCTGATCGAGCCGGGAACGCCCGTCGGTTTCGCGGGGCTTCTCGAGGCGCGGAAAACGCTTTTGTCCCTCGGCGCATATCTGCTTGCGCCCTGTCCCGATCGGGCGGAATGTCCGCTTCCCGAAAACGACTGGTGCCATTTTACGGCAAGAGTACCGCGTTCACGCCTGCACAAAAGGCTGAAGGGCGGCGAGGTTCCGTATGAGGACGAAAAATACTGCTTTCTTGCCGCCGTTCGGGAAAAGACGCCGCCCTGCGCCGCGCGGATCCTCCGTCACCCGAAAAAGGAGCCGGGGAAGATCACGCTCCGCCTTTGCACCGAAGACGGTGTTACGGAACGGATCGTGACCGCGAAGAACGGCGCGGATTTTAAGCGGGCAAGAAAATCGGACAGCGGGGATTGCTTTTAAAGGAGAAATTTGATATGGAACTCTTTGATCTGTACACCAAAGACCGCGAACTGACGGGAAAAATCATCAAGAGGGGAGAACCGATCCCCGAAGGTTTTTATCATCTCGTCGTACATATCTGTGTTTTTAACAGCCGCGGGGAAATGCTGATCCAGCGGCGGCAGCCGTTTAAGGCAGGCTGGCCGGGAATGTGGGACGTTTCGGTCGGCGGGAGCGCGGTCGCGGGGGAGAATAGCAAAACGGCCGCGGAGCGGGAAACGCTGGAGGAGATCGGTCTTAAAATATCGCTCGATCGACCCGTTCTGACGATCCATTACGACGAGGGATTTGACGATTTTTACACGGTAATTCGGGATTGTTCGACGGAGGAGCTGACGCTTCAGCCCGAGGAGGTCTGCGACGCGAAATGGGCGCCGAAGGAAGAAATTCTCACCATGATCCGGGACGGCAGCTTTATCCCGTATCATGAGGAGCTGATCGGGCTTTTGTTTTTCCTGCGCGGACACCGCGGGACATTTACCGTTTGAGAAAAATTCCGAAAAAATCCCCGTCATCGGCGGGAAGCCGATCACGGGAATCTGAGAATACAAAAAAGTAAACTAAATCGATAAGCCGAGTTTTGTCGTTGGGTGAACATCTATCTAATCTTACCGTCGCCGGTAAGCTTGTCTTGCCATAGGCAATGTAGCCGCCTTAATCGAAGCGCACCGAGCAGGCGCGTAGCTCTCCGAACCAATCGGCGTTGCATCGGATAGGGTTTACATGGCAGCGGCATCTCTGCCGCTCCGGTGAGCTCTTACCTCGCCGTTCCACCCTTACTTGTAAAAAATACAAGCGGTATATTTCTGTTGCACTTGCCCTAAGGTCGCCCTCGGCTGCCGTTAGCAGCTATCCCGCTCTGTGATGCTCGGACTTTCCTCAGAGATTTCTCCCCGCGTCCACCTGATTTAGTTTACGGGAATCATTTTAGCACAGATCGAATTTTTTGTCAAGATTATTTTATTAAAGGGAAGATCATAAAATGAAAAAGTCCATAAAAATCCGATGGATCGTGACCGCCGCCGCGCTTTTGCTGACGCTCATAGGGATCATTCCGGCGAAGCTTTCCGTTTCGTTCGCCGATTGGTATGCGTTTCATGTTTATCCCATGCTTGTAAATATTTTCGCGCGGATCAGCGGGTTTTTCCCCTGTTCGCTCGCGGAGATCGTTCTGGTGCTTGCGGGACTTTTGGTGATTTTTGCGCTTGTTTATTTTACGGTGCGCTTGGTTCGTGGGAAAGGAAAGAGAAAGCGCTTTCTTCTCTCCTCCGCGGCGACGGCGGCAATGACGCTTTCTCTTGTCGCGGTCATGTTTACCTATTGCTGCGGGATCAATTATTACCGTTCTCCCTTTTCGGCATATTCGGGGCTTACAGTTGAAAAGTATACGAAGGAACAGCTTTACGAAACGCTCCTGTTTATGATCGGGCGGGTGAACGAGCTTGCGCCCTCGCTGGAATCGGACGAAGAGGGGCGCTGTATCCTTCCGGAGGATCTTTTGGAGCAGGCGATCCTTGCCATGAACCATATCTCCGAGGAATATCCCGTGCTTTGCTCTTATTACCCCCGCGCGAAGCCGATCATCGCGTCCCCGCTGATGTGCTATACAAAGATCGTCGGATTTTTCGCGCCGTATACGATGGAGGCAAATTACAACACCCGCGAGACCTCGGAAAGCGTCGGTTATACGATCTGCCATGAGCTTTCCCATATGACGGGCTTTATGCGCGAGGACGAGGCAAATTTTATTTCCTACCTTGCCTGCCGTGAGAGCGGCGATCCCTACCTGATGTACAGCGGCTGTCATAACGCGATGAAAAACCTTTTGAACGCTTATTACAGGGAGTGCAGCACGGAGGAATACGCGGAGGTTTACGCCCTGATCGATCCGCGGGTACAGCGTCACCTGTATCTCAACAGCGTTTTCTGGCAGCAATACGAAACGCCCGTCGCGACCGTTTCCGCCGCGATCAACGATACATATCTGAAAATCAACAATCAGACCGACGGAACGAAAAGCTACGGGAGAATGGTCGATCTGGTGATCGCGGAATATCTGGCGGGGGATTTTTCGGGAGAATCCGCGCAGTGAACCGGATCGACCTGTCTTGATTGTGCGGAACTATGTCGGAAAAATCATGGAAAAGTCTTCCAAAGGCTGATATAATGAGGAAATGCAAGGTTTTATACGTGAGGTAAATCGGAATTTGTATGGCTGATCTGAAAGCGGGTGAAAATATGAGCGGAAAATTTAACAACAGTTCAAACGGAGTTTG
>CAYVZH010000051.1:0-18980 GCA_964456025.1 uncultured Ruminiclostridium sp. | reverse complement strand
AGCTTGATTATGACTACGCGGGAGGCAGCTTCGGAATTCAGGTGAACTACAAGGACGATCCCGACAACGCCGAGCTTTCCGAAAGGAAAGCAATGCTCGAAAAGCTCTACCCCGACGCGAAAATTTTTACTCCCGGCGAGTATATTGAATATATGATCGGCAACATTGCCGACCAGTTCGAAAGTATGAAGCTGCTGATATTAAGCATCATTCTCGGGATAAATGCCCTTGTGGCGGTGCTGATGGTAAAGAGCTTCATCACCAAGGAAAAGGGCGAGATCGCGCTGCTCAAGGCGATCGGCTTTAAAAATAACGCGCTGACATTATGGCAGACGCTTCGGATCGGAATCGTGCTGATCGTTTCGGTGCTTATGGGAGCGATGTTATCATCGCCGCTTTCGCCGGTCATCATCACACCGATCTTCCGAATGATGGGCGTGTACAATATCGAATACGAAATCCGCGCGGCCGAGGTCTATGTGATTTATCCGCTGATCGTATTGGCGGTCACGTCGCTCGCGGCGTTTCTCTCGGCGCAGGGACTGAGGAAAATTTCTTCCTCGGAAATATCGAATAACGAATAACAGGAAAGGAACAATGTTTGAAAAATCTTCGATTTTTCAAACCCGTCGCGTTTCCTCGTGGGAAACGCAATCCTCTCATAGGAAAGAAAGGATTATAGTTATGACAAACATATTAGAGGTAAAGGATCTTTGCAAGACCTATATCGTAAATAAGCGGCAGAACAACGTCCTTCGGAACGTAAATTTCCATATCGCCGAGGGCGAAATGGTCGCGGTCATGGGGCCGTCGGGATCGGGAAAATCCACGCTCCTGTACGCCGTTTCGGGAATGGACAACATCACCGCGGGCGAGGTGGATTTCGACGGACGCAGCATCGCAAAAATGAACCAGAAGGAGCTTGCCGATCTTCGGCTTGACGAAATGGGATTTATTTTTCAGCAGATGTATATGCTGAAAAATCTTTCGGTGCTCGATAACATCATTCTCCCCGCGTGCCAGTCCGACAAGATCAAGGAATCCCGCCGCGAGACCGTCGAACGCGGTCACGCGCTCATGCGCAAGCTCGGGATCATCGACGTCGCCGACAATGACATCAACGAGGTTTCGGGCGGGCAGTTACAGCGCGCCTGCATTTGTCGCAGCATGATCAACAAGCCGAAAATGATCTTCGCCGACGAGCCTACGGGCGCACTCAACCGCACGTCCTCCGACGAGGTCATGGAGGAGCTCGCCAAGCTCAACGCCGAGGGCACGACCGTCATGCTCGTGACACACGACGTAAAAGTCGCAGCAAAATGCACAAGAATTTTATATATTGTTGACGGGAACATCAAAGGGGAGTATAATTTAGACAGGTACGACAGCTCGAAGCTGCGCGACCGTGAGCGCGCGCTGAACGGCTGGCTAATGGAGATGGGCTGGTGAGCGGCGTAAAAACAACCATAAAATAATTTTGAAGGTGATACGTTGACCGACATTCTGATCGTTGAGGATAACAAAGAACTGGCGGGGGTGCTGTGTGATTTTCTGCGCGCGGAAAATTACACGGTGTCCGCCGCCGAAAATGCGGAAAAAGCCTTGCTGCTGTATGAAAAATACGGCGCAAGGCTTATCGTGCTTGATATTATGCTTCCCGGCGCGGACGGCTTCTCGGTATGCAGGAAAATACGCGCGGAAAGCAACACCCCGATCCTGATCGTCAGTGCGAAAACGGGAAAGGACGATAAGCTCCTCGGGCTTGATCTCGGCGCGGACGACTATATTGAAAAACCGTATGATATTGACATCATGCTCGCGAAGATTCGCGGGATCTTCCGGCGGAGATACGCGCTTGACGAGCTTACCGACGGTAATATCCGCGTGAATAAGCTCAGCCGCACCGTATACGGGAACGGCGTCCCGCTCGAAATGACCGCGAAGGAATTCGACCTTCTCGTGCTGCTGATCGAGAACAAAGGACGCACGCTCTCCAAGGAATATCTCTTCAACACGGTATGGGGCAGCGACAGCGATTCCGAGCCGCAGACGCTCACCGTCCACATCAAGCGGCTCCGGCAGAAGATCGAGGACGACCCGAAGGAGCCGAAAAAGATCCTGACAGTCTGGGGAGTGGGGTACAAGTATCTATGAGGGCATGGAGAAAAATTTTCGCGTTGGTGACCGCGCTTTCCGCCGTGATTTTTGTTTCGGCGAATTTGCTGCTGCATTTTCTGAATTCGCCCGAAAACGGCAGACCGCACCGCGTTGAAATCAACCGGCTCGCGCTTCAGATCGAACAGAACGGGCTTGAAAGCGCCGATCTGTCAAGGTGTGAATTCGTTTATCGGATCGCGGCGTATGGCGAGGATTTTTTTAATTCGGACGGCGATTACCTGATCCGCGAGATCGGCGGCGAGTTGTACCGCTTTGATTACAGGACGAAAAACAGCTCGTCAAACGTACAGATCATCGCCGCCGTAAACGTGATCTTATCGGTCATGATCGTGCTGGTGTTCGGGATCCTGTTTTATGTCCGCGGGAAAATTTTGCGCCCGTTCGAGCGGCTGACGAACGTCCCCTATGAGCTTTCCAAGGGCAACCTCACGCCGCCCGTAAAGGAAAGCAAGAGCCGCTTTTTTGGGAAATTCCTGTGGGGAATCGACCTGCTCCGTGAAAATCTCGAGCAGCAGAAGCAGCGTGAGCTGGAGCTTCAGAAAGAAAAGAAAACGCTCCTGCTGTCGCTTTCGCACGACATTAAAACGCCGCTCTCCGCGATCAAGCTGTACGCAAAGGCGCTGTCGAAAAATCTGTATCCCGACCGGGAAAAACAGCGCGAAATCGCCGAGAGCATCAACGAAAAGGCGGACGAGATCGAGGGCTATGTTTCGCGGATCATTACCGCCTCGCGCGAGGATTTCCTGAGCCTCGACGTGGAAAACGGCGAGTTTTATCTCTCGGAACTGGTGCAGAGCATAACGGCATATTACGGCGAAAAGCTGGAGCTTGTGAAAACGGAATTTACCGTCAGGGAATATCGGGACTGCCTGCTGTCCGGCAACCTGAACCGCGCCGTCGAGGTCTTACAGAACGTGATTGAAAACGCGGTAAAATACGGCGACGGAAAAAGGATCGAGCTGATCTTCCCCGAAAACGACGAGGGCGTTCTGATCGCCGCGAGAAACGGGGGCTGCACGCTGGACAAGTCCGAGCTTCCGCATATTTTCGAGAGCTTCTGGCGCGGCGCGAATGCCGAAAATATCCGCGGAAGCGGGCTGGGACTGTATATCTGCCGACAGCTTATGCACAAAATGAACGGCGAGATCTTCGCGGAGATCGACGGCGAGTTCATTACCGTAACGTCGGTTTTCGGGAAAACGTAATTTTTTTCGGAAATTGTATAAAACCTATTGACAAACCGGAACACCAATGATATAATTGTATACATGGTAGTTATACAATTGGACAACAAGGAGTATATACCAAATGAACATCAACATCAGCAACGCAAGCGGAAAGCCGATCTATTTACAGATCGCCGACCAGATCAAGACGCTGATCCTCGAGGGAAAGCTGAAGGAGGGCGAAATGCTTCCGTCCATGCGGAATCTGGCTTTCGAGCTCCGCATCAGCTTTATGACCACCAAGCGCGCCTACGAAGAGCTGGAGCGCGACGGCTTTATCGAGTCATACACGGGGAAAGGCTCGTTCGTCCGGGTGCAGAATCTGGAGCTTTTCCGCGAGCAGCAGATCAAGGCGATCGAGGCGCTGCTCGGCGACGCGGGTGAGAAGGCGCGCAAAATCGGGCTGACCATGGAAGAGCTTCACGAGCTGCTCGACCTTGTAAACGGTGGGGATTCGTAAAGCCCGCCGTTTGTACCCTTGCGTAAGCCCTTCATCGGAAAGGAATGATTATCAGCATGAGCGAATACGAAAATGCAATCGAAATTTCGGGCGTCACAAAGCGGTACGAGGGCTTTGTGCTCGACAATGTGAGCTTTGCCGTACCCAAGGGCAGCATTATGGGATTCATCGGGCAGAACGGCGCGGGAAAGACCACCACGATCCGCAGCCTGCTCAACATCACGAATATCGACGAGGGAGAGATCAAACTGCTCGGGCTCGATCACGTCAAGGACGAGTTCGAGATCAAAAAGCGCCTTGCCGTGGTCTTTGACGAGCTTCCGTTCCAAGATGTTTTCAATGCCATAGATATGGCGCGTATTTTCGAGGGGCTGTATCCCGAATGGGATAACGCCGTATATTCCGCGTATCTCGAGCGCTTTAAGCTTCCGTCGAAAAAGAAGATCGGGCAGTATTCCAAGGGCATGAAAATGAAGCTTCAGATTGCCTGCGCGCTGTCGCACAATGCCGAGCTGCTCGTGATGGACGAGGCGACGACGGGGCTTGATCCCGTTGTGCGTGACGAGATCCTGCACCTCTTTATGGAGTATCTGCAAAACGGCGAGCGGTCGATCCTGATGTCCTCACATATCACGGCCGATCTCGAAAAAATCGCCGACAGCGTTACCTTTATCGACAAGGGGAAGATCCTCCTGTCGGGCTATAAGGACGTGATCCTCGAAACGCACGGGATCCTGAAATGCGGAAAAGACGAGATCGGGAACATCGACCGCGCGGATATTGTCAGCGTCCGTGAAAACGAATTCGGCGCGGAGGTCATGCTCTCCGACCGCGAAGGTGCGCGGCAGAAATACCAGAGCGCGGTGATCGATCCGGCCGGACTTGACGATATTATGCTGTACTACGTACATAAGGGCGAAATGGGGTGGCAGTGATGAAATTCCGTTCGCTGTTGTTTCAGGAGTTTCGGATCTCCAGAAAAACCGTTCTCCTGCAGGCGGGGCTTCTGCTCATGTGGGTCGTGATGTCGTGGGTCATGGTGTTTTCGATAAGCTCGGAAGGCTTTACCGAGGAGGAGCTTGGCAAGATCGTGGACGCGGTCGTACTCGCGACGGCGCTAGTCGGAGTAATGTACCTTTTTACAGACGAGACCTTCAAGTCAAACATGGACTCGGGCTGGCTGAACTATTCCTACGCATTGCCCATTCGGCCGCTGGAGCGCACGGCGGCGCGATTTGTCCGCAGATTCTCCGTCGTCCTCGTGTGCATTCTGCTGAACCTCTGCAACGCCGCGGCATTATGCGCGCATCTGGGCAAGCCGTTCGGCGCGAATTATATCGTCTGGTATCTCGTGATCCCTGCGGTGTTCATCCTGTCCATGCTTCCCAATGAGTTGATCCTCCTTCGGGCGCGCAGCGGCGCGGAAATGAAAAAAAAGCAGTCGATCGCGGGGTTGACGTCGACGGCACTGATGGTCATTACGGTTATCGTTATTTTCATGGCGAACGGTATAAGCCTTGAAGATCTTTCGGGCAGCGATGCCGTGCTCGAGATCCCCGTGTTTACGGCGGGAGCGCTTGCGTGGGCAGTACCGCTGCTGCTCACGATGATGGCGGCGAGCTTTTTCGCGACCTATCACAGCCTGAAATCCGCCTATTCCGGCACCGTAAAACCCGAAAAGGAAAGTGCCGAGGTCAAGCCGGAAGCCGCGCTTGCCGCAAAGGCGGACGGCGTAAAGGGTCTGCTGTATAAAGAACTGAAGCAGAACAGGCTGATCCTGATCCTTACGGCGGCAGCCCCGATCCTGCTGACTGCGTATCCGTTCTGCTTTGCGGCGATTGGCGTCTTGACAGGCGATACCGAGATCGACCGGCTTTTTGAAACGGCAACGGACATGGTCTTCCGCGTCCTGATGTGGGCGGTCGGGATCTTTGTCGCAAGCGGTCTGATGAGCAATATATTCCGGGGAGACGACAAGAAGCTCTGGGCGTATTTCATCGTTTCCACACCGCAGGGCGCAAAGGGCTTTCTGTACCGCAAATATGTGATGACGCTGATGATCAATCTGATCTATATGATATCGGGAATATTTGCGGATCACCTGCTTGCGACCGTCTATTACTTCGCAACGGGCAAGGAGCTGGCGACAAATATGCAGTCCTTTTACTTCGTGGGGGTATACCTGCTGCTGTCCATAAGCGCGCTGGATATCCCGTTTACGGTGCGGTACGGGACGAAAAGAGGGAGCATTGTCAAGACAATCGTCATGCTCGCGCTCTGCGTGGCGGGGGTCGTGGTGTTCGATCTGCTGCCCTATAACGTTCAGTCGAAATTGATGGAAATCGCCACCTCGGTGATCGACGGCGAAGCGAACGAGGTGCTCATGCTGATCCTGTGCCTTTTCCCCTATATCATCTTTGCGGCGTTTTTGTTTTCGTACAAGGTGGCGTGCCGGGTATTTATGAAAGGGGTGAACGAGTATGATAAATAAAAAGCTCGAAGCCAAAAGGCTTGTGATCTTTCTTCTGCTCGCCTTCGGGATCACCTGGATCCCCGCGATCCTATACAGCAGGATCTTCGGCTATCACGAATGGTTTGAAACGTATAAAATGCCCGTGTTTTCATGGATCGTCGGCTTCGGCCCCGCGCTCGCGAATATCATTACCCGAAAGCTTACGCACGAGGGCTGGCACGACAGCATGCTGCACCTAAATCTCAAAGGGAATATCCGATATTATATCATCGCGTTGGTTACCCTAAGCGTGACGGGAATTGCGCAGGGGATCATCGCGACGCTTACGATCGGCGGGGGCGACTGGTCGGGACTTGGCAAAAACCTCAGCTTCAGCCAGATGCTGACGGAAATTCTTATCGTCTTCGCGATGGCTCCGCTCATGGCGTTCAACACCTTCGGCGAGGAATTCGGCTGGCGCGGCTACATGAACCAGAAAATGGAGCCGCTGCTCGGCACGACGGGAACGGTCGTTGTCGGCGGAATTCTCTGGGGGCTGTGGCATGCGGAGCTTACCGTCGAGGGTCACAATTTCGGCACGGATTACGAGGGCTACCCCTATCTCGGATTCCTCTGTATGTGCGTTTCCTGCACGTTTATGGGGATCATTCTGATGTGGCTTACGAAAAAGACGAATTCGATCTATCCCGCCGCGATCTTCCACGCGATGAACAACTTCGGCGGCACGGTCACAAGCAACCTGTTTCTGAGCGGGGTTCCCGAGGATTTTACGCCGACCATTCCGCAGCTGCTGATCCTGGATATTCCGCTTTACATCGCGGCGCTGGTCATTTTCGTGTTCATGCTCCGCGATAACAAAAAGAACCGTGCAATGAATCAAAGTCTTACATAGCATTCAGCGCCGCACGAGAGGAAATCCTCCCGTGCGGCACCGCTTTTTTGTATTTCCTCATATTAAGGCAACACCGCACAATGACCGCCCTTCGGCTTTGCCGTCCGATTGACTGCCATATTTTCCGCCATATTGCGCTGATTCCTTTTGAAATCCGTCAGGATTCCTGCAAGAAATCAGCACAATCTGACAAAAGAATCTGTGCACACGCTTGCGTGTGCTAGCCACATCGAACGACAATCATTATGCGGTGTAGCCTTAAAAAATGTACATATTTGCGCTTTTTTTCCATAAGTCAAATAATGAACCAAAATATGATATTTACAGCAAGAAAATGACAAAAACAAGGTCTGTATTTCAATAGAATAATAGTGAGGCTTTATTTACGGAACAAAATTTTTAACGAATTGTGAATTTTAAAAAAGGCGGTGAATCAAATGCTAGGCAACCGAAAAATTATTGCGTTATGTATATCGGGAATACATGAAGTGACAAGCTTTGAATTTGTAGGTGCGCTGAACGAAAAAATATCGGAATTGGGATACATCCTGTTTGTTTACAGCACCTGCTCCGAATTGGACGAAAACAATACATCTGTATACGGTCAGTCCTCTGTTTTTGAACTTATGGATTTCAATATCATTGACGCCGTTATCGTATTTAATGATAAAATAAAAAACAAAAAGGTCATCGACTCTATTATAAGCCGCGCAAAAGCTCACGATAAGCCTGTGGCAGTCATTGGCGAAAAATACCCGGACTGCACGAATATTGAGTTTGACAACGCCTGCGGATTTGAAATGCTTGCCCGTCATATTGTCGAGGATCACGGTATCTCAACCGTACATTTTTTAGCCGGTGATAAAGGGAATTTTTATTCCGAGCAGCGTATTGAGGCGTTAAAAAAGGTATTAAAAGATAATCATATTGATTTTGACGAAAGTATGATAAGCTACTGCAGATTTTGGTTTGAGCCCGCGGAACAGGCAGTGAACAAGCTTATTGATGACAATAACATTCCTGATGCCGTTATATGCGCAAACGATGTAATGGCGATTGCCGCCGTAGGAGTTTTTGCAAGACGGGGAATCAAGGTGCCGGAAGATGTTATCGTGACGGGATATGACGGGGTCAATGAAATTAAATTTACAACTCCGCGTATCACCTCAGTGAAGTGCAGCTATTCGGTTCTGGCGAAAAGGCTTGCCGAGGTACTTCCCGATATTATAGACGGAAGGCTGAAAAACCGTTCTATTGACGTAACACCCGAGCTGATATTATCCGAATCCTGCGGCTGCACCCCTCGCAACGTTATCAGCGCCGCGGAATACATGAATTTGTTGAATAACAGATTTTGCAGATACCAGACGGAGGATACGGAGCTTGCCGAAATATCCGTGAAGATGCAGGTCTGCGAAAATTTTGAGCAAATCTCCGCTCTTTTGGACGGCAGATTGTTTTATGACGTATGCTGTATATTGAATAAGGACTGCACGGACGAAACGGTCAATCCTCTTGATTTTGACAGAAGCAAAAGCTTTCTTAATGAGGAGTCGCTGCTGATCTATGACAATACCGATACGGTTCCGTTTATTCCCCAAAAATTCAATTCGAAGGACATCATTCCCGGTCTTCATTATTTTATGGAAAGAAACCGCATTTTTATTTTTACGGCTCTTTATCATCTCGACTCCCCCATAGGGTATTTATGCTTTCATTTCAGAGAACACATATATGAAAGCTTTCTCAGAATACCGCAGGTCATCAATACGCTGAACAACGGGATAGGCGGATACCGGAATATGAAGTACAAAAATTATCTCATGAATAAGATAGACGAGATGTACCGTACCGACAGCCTTACCGGTCTTCTTAACAGGCGCGGCTTTTTTCTGGAATATCAAAAGCTGCTCGAGAATAATCCCGGTACGGAATTGACCGTCATTCTCTCCGATCTGGACAAATTAAAATATATTAACGACAGCTTTGGTCACGAGGAGGGCGACGCGGCGATCAAAGCGACGGCAGACGCACTTGTGGCGGCTTGCCCCTCCGACGCGCTGTGCGTTCGGTTTGGAGGAGATGAAATGATCGCGGTATGTAAGGGCTGCCTGGATATAGAGGAATTAAAGCAAAAAATCCGTGCCTTTTTTGCCGAATACAATGCCAACTCCAGTAAGCCGTATAAGGTTTCCGCAAGCGTCGGAGCTTACTGTTATGAAAACGTAGACGGTTTAAGCATAGATGAGCTTATAAGCTATCCCGATCGTCTTATGTACCTTGAAAAACATAAAGGAACCTGTAAAGACGGCGTTTGAGGAACTGCACGGTGTTAAGCGGTTTTATTTCAGATTTTTATAAAAACAGCGTATTTCCGAAAACTTTCCTTCGGAAATACGCTGTTTTAGATGATGCGGATTTTAAAATCCTTGTTTATTTACTCATTCAACGCCGATTTTAAACACGACCGGCATACCGCTTTCGACTGTCACAGTCTCAATCGTAAGCCCGTTTTCATTACGCTTCCACTGCGGCGATTTGTCATATCCGAGCACCTCCGCCGAGCGGATAATCCCGTGAAAATTCGGCTTATGGGAAGCGTCCGCCTCGGCGAGAGATTTGATACAAATACGGTTCTTTCCCCTCATATTCAAACAGATAGCGTAGACGTTTCCGCCGTTTACCGTAAACCGTATATCCTCGTGAGTATACGGCTTTTCATCGTAATCCGAAAACTGTCCTTCGGTTATCTCGGTGCGTCCCTCAGCGGAACGCCGCCATAGCTTTGAACCGTAAATTGCTTCGCCGTTTATTTTTAGCCATTCGCCGATTTTTTTCAGAATCTTTACTTCCTCCTCAGCAATCGTGCCGTCCGATTTCGGACCAATGTTGAGCAGAAGCCTGCCGTTTTTGCTCACAATATCCACCATATCACGAACGATTTGTTCGGCGGTTTTATAGCAGTTTCCCTCGGTGTATCCCCATGAATTTTTCGCAATGGCAGTGTCGGTCTGCCAGATATACGGTTTTGCGTCAGCAAACTGTCCGCGTTCAATATCAGGCACTGCGGTGCCGAACTCGAAGGCGTCATGCTTGTAGTTGATAACAACACCTTCACCCCATTCCTCCGCGCGGTTATAGTAATAAGCCGCAAACTGCTTTAAGTACGGTTTGACAGCGCTGTGCTGTATCCACCAATCAAAGTAGACGATTTTGGGGCGGTATTTGTCCACGATCTCGCAGCAGCGGCAAAGCCAGTCCTCAAGAAATTCTTTTGAAGGCGCGGGTTGGGAGAACAGATCCTGAAGCTCGGGTTCGGGCATTGACGGCCAGTAGAGATCGCCCCGCGAAAGAGGCTCCTTGATATCGGAGTCGAATTCCTTTCCGTGACCCATAAAAAACCAATGCTCAATGCGATGGCTTGACGCGCCGAGCGTAAGCCCCGCACGGTCAAACTCCGCCGAAAGCTCTTTAAGCACATCGCGGCACGGACCCATTTGCTTTGCGTTCCATTGTGACAGATCGCTGTCGTACATCTGAAATCCGTCATGATGCTCCGCAACGGGAACCACGTACTGCGCGCCCGACTGCTTAAACAGCTCCGTCCACCCGGCGGGGTCGAATTTTTCGGCTTTGAACAGGGGAATAAAATCTTTATATCCAAAATCCTTATGATAACCGTAGGTGCGGATATGATGCTCATAGGTTGAACTGCCTTGTATGTACATATTTCTCGGATACCACTCGCTGTCAAAGGCGGGAACGGAGTATACACCCCAATGGATAAACACCCCAAACTTTGCGGCGCGGTACCATTCGGGAACGCGGTATTGCTGCAAGGATTCCCATGTTGCTTTGTATCTGCCGTTTTCAATCACATCGTTGATTTTTTTAAGAGATTCGTTCATCTGAAATGTCCTTTCGGTTTGTATCGCTTTTTCTTTGTTGAGTATAATGCAAAAATCATATAATTGCAAAATAAAATCTCTGATTGTCGTGATTACGACAAGGTGAGCAATCAGCGGCAGCAGATGCGGACAAAATGGTTGTTAATTTCTTTTGTAAGCTGAAATCAGTGACTTAAGCATGATTGACAATATTTGAGTTTTCTTTTAATTTACACAAACTTTTTCCATGTAGCAGTCTAGAAAATCTTGTGTTACGCCGTGCAAATTTCTGTGGGTACAGATATAATACAGTTCTTCAACTGACGAATAGGAAAAATATCTTGCGTCAAGGGATGTAAATTGCAATCTATTCGCCTCTTCAACTACCTTTTCCCGATCGTTATCAGGCGCTACAACCACATATCGGGTATTGAACGCAGGCATTGCGTCTTGTAATCCTTTCATTCTTGTTAGTCCAGATGTAACCCCGGTTGTATGCTCAACTTCCATAACAGCGGGCATGAAGCGATGATTTTGAAACCATATACAGTCAATAAAACGCGCTGATGGTTCTGCGCCTGGAAATGCAGAAATAATGTTTTCTGATCCTAATGTGGGTATAATACCTGGTTGTTCAATCAAAGGCTTATCCTTGTAAATAATACCCTTGTCGTTTTGTGCTATCCATGTCCTATACCCCAACTGCAAACCAATTAAATAAAGTGCAATTTGAATTTGTGTGTGTCGTCGAACAACTTCAATGTCAATATTCCCGCCGAGTGTCATATTATCTGGCAATATCAAATTGTCATATGTAACAGATTGCAGTGGAATCTCAGATATGGCCATATTAGGCACTTGCTTTTCGGTCAAAACCCCCTGTTTGTGCGGTTCGTTCGGTAACCATATTAAATGCTTGTGCCCATGTTCTATTGACGAATGTCCATCAATATCTTTTATTCTACCGGGGTAACAATAATAAAATTCCGGGGTATGTACCATCAATGTTTCCAGCACAGACCGAGTATTATATGAACCACCCAAAATTCTATCGAGGTTTATCGGTTCGCCAGGATTTACAGCATTGGCAACACGCCATATCATTTCAGACGATATACTTTCCGTATTTTTGTCAGTATAGTTTTCGCCTTTTTGTGGATTCCAACGCCTTATTTGAATCGGACCTGCAGGCAAAATTACATTTTCAATGCGAATGAGTCCAGGAGTTTTAGGATTTACATAATTATAGTTTATGTTGCGTTGCAATAAATTAACCGCACGAACGAGATTATATGCTGTATACTTTGTCATTATTCTAACACTCCTGTCATAAAATCAGATATTGTTTTGGCAATACCACTTGCAAGCATAAATGGAACGCCGTTTCCTGTGGTCTTAAATTTATCTGTCAAAGACATATCAGGCGGCAAAGAAAATTCTTTCGGCAATGATTGTAACGCAAGTGCTTCTGCCACTGTTAAACGCCGTGTTTTATATGGGTGCAAATGCACTTCGTTGTTGCCATAGGCAACAGTTGGTGAATAACGCCATCGGTGCAAACGCTTATATGATTTTTTCGAGTCATCACCCTCGTCAACGGATAGCATCCTTGTTATCCCTGAACGGGGGACAAAACATTCTTTACCATTAAGGTGGTTCTCTACATCATTTTTGTCAAACCAATATTGCACCGTTAACTCTCGCGGTATATTTGTTGGACAATCCATAATGCTGTTTTCGGCAAAAGACGTCGTTGTTGGCCATTGAATCTGCTTAATGTCTGATAACGAATAAACAATGTATTTTATCCAAGGAAAGTTTGCAAGGGGATTATCTGAACAATCCGGGAACAATTTCTTGTTAATTCCGAACAACAGAATTCTGTCACGGTCTTGTGGCGCGCCAAACTCTATTGCGTTTGTTAGGCGGTCAGTCATATAATATCCGCCTTTTGAAAGTATGGCTTTTAGTTCTTCGTAATATTCTCGGTGTTTAGCAGTTCGCCATAATCCCTTTACATTTTCAAAAAGGAAAAAATCAGGCTGTTGTGCGAGAATTAATTTCACATATGACATTGACAATTTGCCATTATTGCCATTTCTCCCACATTGTTTTCCAGCAACCGAAAAATCGGGACAGGGTGGTCCCCCAATAAAACCTACAAGGTTATTACCTTGCCTTGCCTCAGAAATATAGCCACATAATTCGTCAGCGCGTTTATCTAAATATTCATTTATGTCAATATTGCTATATCCATATTTAGGTGTAGGGAGTCCCATTTTCTTTCTTGAATACTTATAAGCATTCAAGAAAGCTGGAGAAATTTCATTTACAAGTTCAATAGAATAGCCGGTTAACTCAACGCCTAAATCAAGAAAACCGCTACCAGAAAAGAACGAAAATATCTTTAATGCCACTTTTCTGTCCTCATTTCCTCTATGTTTATATAATATCATCAGTAAAAAATGTAAAAAAGAATCGCAATCAGGTTTTTCTATGCCTAATTGCGATTGCGGTTCTTATTTGGTGCAGGTGACGGGACTTGAACCCACACGACCTTGCGATCACTAGCACCTGAAGCTAGCGCGTCTGCCAATTCCGCCACACCTGCACATCAAACTATAACATATAAATTTTACCACATCATTTCCGATTTGTCAATACTCATTTCAAAATTTTTACGATTTTTTTAAATTTACCAATCCCGCCGCTCATCCCCGCAATATGTTTCCCCAATCAGCTTTTGCGGTACCAATAATACCAATGATCGGAAATTTCCTCATAGCCCATTTTAAATGTTTCCGTACTCAAATTCTCTTCGTTTTGTTCATACAAAGAAAACCGAATAAAATAAGGCTCGCCTTCCCCAACAAATAAATTGGAGATCACAAACTTGACCGTATATTTACTGGATCGCCGGGTGACGTCAATTCCGGAGTATCCTCCAAATATAAACAGCTTTATCATTTTAAATGCAATATCGACATCTGAAACGCCGAAAACACTTGTATCATAACGGCTGTAAGAATGCGGTTTTCCGTCGTTTAAGTAATTGGCAATATCCTCAAAATCCTGTCGGTTTGTCTCAAAATACCAAATCATCAACACCTTCGGCGGCGTGATCAGTCCGATATAACCGGATATGAACAAGGCGGCCGTAATACAGAGCAATACAACGATTTTTGGGGATCTCTTTTTCATTTATTCCTCCGTTATATGAAAACAAGAATACCTTTTCTTTCTGCCTTCATACAAATCAGACCCTATTCCTATACTGTTATTTTAAAATATCCTCCAGCGTTTCCATCAGCTTTTCTATGTCTATGGGTTTGGCAACATACCCGTTCATTCCGGAATCCATTGCCTCCTTCCTGTCCTCCTCAAAAGCGTTGGCGGTCATCGCCACGATCGGGATTGCCGCCTTTCCGGGATCATCCAGCGCCCGAATAGCTCTCGTTGCCCGATAGCCGTTCATAATAGGCATCTGAACGTCCATCAGGATCAGATCATAAGTGTCCGCGGGCATCTCTTTCATCCGCTCCACGGCTACGCTTCCGTCGTCCGCCGTATCGATCGCAAAGCCCGCAGCCTCCAAGATCGTCTGCGCAATCTCTTGATTCAGCGCGTTATCCTCCACCAGCAGAAGTCTCTTTCCGTCAAAGCGCGTCTCCGGCGTCTCTGTTTCGTCCTTGCTTTTCTGTTCCATGTATGGCGCAGCCAGAACGCTCCGCAGCTCCGAAAGGAAGAGCGGCTTGGAGCAGAACGCCGTTACGCCCGCCTCTCTCGCCTCTTCCTCAATATCCGACCAGTCATAGGCGGTCAGTATAATAATGGGCGTCATATCTCCGATCACCCTGCGGATCCGGCGGACAAGCTCTATCCCGTTCATATCCGGCATCAGCCAGTCAATGAGATACGCGCTGTAAGGCTCGTTCTGCTCGAGCGCAAATTCCGTGCGGATCACCGCCTCATTTCCCAGCGTCGTCCAGTCGGGGTGCATACCGATGGCGGAAAGCATTTTGCTGACGCTGACGCAGGTATTCACATCATCGTCCACCACAAGCGCCCGGAGATCCGCAAGCTGTTCCAGCCGCTTCGCCTCCATAGGAGCGTCGGCGATCCGGAAGCAGAAGGACACGGTAAATTCCGACCCCTTCCCTTCCTCGCTTTCCACCGTGATCGTCCCGCCCATCATATCCACAATGTTTTTGGTGATGGTAAGTCCCAGACCGGTTCCCTGAATACCGCTTACCGTGGTAGTCTGTTCCCGCTCGAAGGGCTCGAAAACGTGCTGTAAAAATTCACGGCCCATGCCGATACCGGTATCCTTGACCCTGAACTCATAGGAGGCATAGCCCTCCGGCGCTTCGGCTGTCTGGATCACGCGGACGCTGACCATACCGCCGGGCTTTGTGTATTTCATGGCATTGCTCAGAATATTCAGAAGCACTTGGTTCAGGCGGAGCTTATCGCAGATGATTGTCTCGTTTGCCACATCCAGCGTATCAATGTAGAATTCAAGCTGCTTTGCTTTCACATCAGCCTGAACAATGGTCTTCAGATCATGCATGATCTCGGGCAGGCTGGTCTCCTTTTCCTCAATCTTGACCTTACCGCTTTCGATACGGCTCATATCCAGCACGTCGTTGATCAGGCTGAGCAGATGATTGCCCGACGTCATGATCTTCCCTAAATAATTCCGCACCTGCTCCTTGTTGTCGATATGGGTCACGGCAAGAGAGGTAAACCCGATGATGGCGTTCATCGGCGTGCGGATATCGTGCGACATATTGTTCAGGAAGGTGGTCTTGGCGTTGTTGGCATATTGAGCCTGAGCCAGCGCCTCCGACAGAACGATCTTCTGCTCCTGCTCCTTGCGGATCACCTCGTCAATATTGCGAAATCCCGCAAGAATGAAGTCGTCTTGTTCGTAATCGTTATTTCCAATCTTTAAATAAGTATATTGAAAATGATGAATATCCCCGTTATCTACGATACGGTAGCTCCCCATATATTCCTCGTTCGCGTCCAGCACCTCCCTGACCTTATCCAGCGAAAGAGCCTGAATGAGCTCCTGCTGATCGTCGGGATGAACGCGGGCGCGGATATACTGTTCAAGAATCGGGGCGTAGTTATGCTCCTCTGTTGAGCCTTTTTTCAGCCCTTCGGTCACATAACCCTCCAATTTGATGATCCGGGCAGTAGCGCGCTCTTCGTTTATGGCATAAACGTTTGTATAATCACGGCTCAGCGCCTCCACAATGGCAAGCTGTTCGCACATTTTCCTGTTCGACTGCTCCGTTGCGCGCAGCAGCTTCCTGTTCCACCGTCCCCGCAGATAGAGCGCAAGGATCGCGCACACGGTCAGAGCAAATATAAAGAACACCGCGAGCGTCATTCCCGGATTTGCCCGCATATACTGCGGAAGGGTCATATCGCCGATGGTATAGGTGGTGTACTTTGAAATCAATTGGTTGAGCGTTTCCACGGAAATCTGCTTAATACATTTGTTCAGTATGGTAATCAGCTCATGATCCGTATTTTCGCCGACGTACATACAGAATCTCGTGCTTATGCCGTTCAGCATGCTGTAATACAGAGAATCGGTGGGATCATGGTTTACAAATAGCTGCGCGGTATAGACATATACATAAGCGGCGTCCGCCTCCCGGTTCAGAACGGCGTGCATAGCCTCCTCCCCGGTAGAATAGCTCAGAACCGTATATCCCTCTAAAAGCTCCTGTTCAATCAGATCCTTCCCTTCAGAATCCGACACGGCGATAACCTTGATGTCACTGGTAAAATCCTGCCGGGTCACCTTTGCCATTCTCGCCGTCAGATAGCTGTCCGTATCGAAGCCGTGATAAACGGCGTCCTCGATCTTATAGTCGGAGCCGATTCTGTCAAGGACCACATTGACCCCGTTTGTGTCGGCAAGGGCGGAATAAGCGTCCTTGTCCTCCGGAGCAACGGTCTCATAAGGCAGCCCGGCAAGCTCCATGACCGCGGCAAAATAATCGGGTATAATGCCCTTTAATTCTCCGTCCTCCGTGTAGGAATAGGGAGCCCTGTCGCCGAGAGCGGTCACGGTGATGGTCTTCTCTCCCGAAACCACCTGCCGGATATACGCCGTCTCACGCTCGGTAAAGGAGAGCGCGGAGGAATAGACCGGACCGTAGTACCGATATGTCAGCACATTTTTCCAGTCTCCCTCATTGATATCCATCTGCTCGATAGCGTAATTGATCTCGTCAAGCAGCTCCATATCGTCCTTTCTGACGATGGCGTAAAAGTCAGCCTCCTCGATAATATCCAGCGTCTTTTCGTTTGTCGCTTTTCTCAGATCGCTGGAAAGGATCGCGTCGATCTCCCCGCTCTGCAAAGCGGCTTCAAGAACGTCGGCGGCGTCGTATTCCTTTATCTGATAAGAAAAACCCTTTTCCTCCGCGAATTCCACTAAGCTTTGGTTCTGGCTGCTCCCCTCCAGCTGCCCCACCGTCATTCCGTTATAGGATTTGTAGTCGCCGCGGTGAAGCTGCATATTATCGACCCGAACCGAGAGAACGGTATTGTTTCTGCCGATGGGAAGGGAGAAGGCGAAACGCTCCTCCCGCTCCGGAGTTCTGCGGGCAGAGGTCACCACGTCGATTTCACCGTTTTCCAGCATGTCAAGCATTTCCCCCCAGGCTCTGTCATAGCCCGTGTATTGGAAATTCAATCGGGAATATTGGGAAACGAGGCTGAGAAATTCAATGCCGTAGCCCGTCAGCCTGCCTTCCTCGTCCTTCATGTGATAGCCGTCAAAGCTGAAAATCCCGGCTCTGATCGTCCGGTTATTGGACTGCGCACCGTCGGCAAACACCGTGATGAAATTGGACAAAACGAGGAGCAGGCATACCGCAAATGCCGCAATTCTTTTCATGCACATCACGCGCACCGCTCTTTTCCTCCGGGCGCCGAATTCCCTCGGAAATGTTTTATTTTTGAGAATGCTTCGCATACGACATCTCCTTGTCAATCCCGAACTGCAATAATACATACATATATAATTATAGTGTATTTTGGCGTTTTTTTCAACCCTTTTTTTCGTAAGATTTCAAAATCCCGTGTAAATGGTAAATTTGTTTTCATTTTATCCAAAAACACGGTCGTTTTTTGTTGATTTTTACATCATCTCGAACACGCCCCGCTTATTCGGGTCAAGCCCGCGGTCGGTGCGCAAAAGAAAAAAGCTGCGTTTTTATGCGTTTGGCACTAAAAATGCAGCTTTTAATTTGTAATACCGTGGTCAAAAAGATTCTTTCAATATTCGCAAAAGGAACCGGCTTATACTAATAACCATTTGATTTGCGGATAAAATCCACAAATCAAATCCTTCGGCGAAGCCGAAGGCGCACCGATAGGCGCAGGTTATTTACGTTCAATACAATAACCGAGGGAGCTGCGCTCCCTCGCCATGCCGCTTTGCGGCAGGGCATTTAAAAACCGATTTATTCGGTTTTTAAATGGTTATTCGTATTATGATTCGCATCTCACTTTTTAAGCAGTTCAAAAAAATCATCTTCGGGCATTGGCTTTGCGTAATAATATCCTTGTACCTGATCGCAGCCTATGTTTCTGAGAAGCTCTACCTGTTCCTTGGTTTCAACGCCTTCGGCAAGGACTGTTATGTCCAGATTCGACGCCATTTGCAGAACATGCTCGAGAATATTCCGCCCCTTGTCCGAGGTCATCATATTTTCGATAAACCGCTTATCGAGCTTGATAACGTCAAAGGGCGATTCAAGCAGTACGTTCAGCGATGAATATCCGCTTCCGAAATCGTCCATAAGCAGCGTAAAGCCGCTGTCCTTCAGCAGGGCGG
>CAYVZH010000050.1:0-19469 GCA_964456025.1 uncultured Ruminiclostridium sp. | reverse complement strand
TCTATCTCTCAACTCTTTTTTCTCTTGTGTCCAACATCTATTGTAGCACTACAAAACATTTTGTATAATTTTACAGTAAATTATTGACAAAATTCGTCTATTATGATAAAATAATAAGAAAACTGAAACAAACGCTTTGTGGGAAGAGACTGCCCCGGCAGACGGCTTTTTGCTCGGTCGGCGTATTCCCGCAAAATATTTTCCATAGGAAAAGGAATGATCGCCGCTATGCTGAACGGATTTAAAATGATCGGGGTTTGTCTTACCAAAGTACAGGACGAGGTCACCTCGAAATTTTTACAGAAGCTCTATCACGAAACAGAGGAGACGGAGTACCGCCTGCTGGTGTTCAACAGCTTTCTGGACTTCTTTAAAAAGGATAAATACGGGGACGGCGCGGCTTCGATCTATAAGCTGATCAATTTCGACCTTTTAGACGCGCTTTTGATCAAGGACGACTGCATTTATGACAAGGAGCTGATTGATCGGCTGATCGGCGAGGCGAAAAAGCGGAATATCCCCGTTCTGATCCTTTTCGGGGAGCGGGAGGGCTGTTTTTCGCTCGTTCGGAATTCCCGTCCCGTTTTCTCGGAGTTGGTTGAGCACGTTCTTACCGTTCACGGCTCTCGGGAGATCGGTTTTCTCGCGGGTGTCAAGGGCGAGGTGAATTCCGAGGAGCGGCTTGAAAGCTGTCGCGCGGTTATGGCGCGCCATGGGCTGACATTAAAAGAAGAAAATATCGCTTACTGTGATTATTGGGAGCTTCCTGTCGAACGGACGATTGATCGGTGGGCAGAGGAGAAGCGCATTCCCGAAGCGATCATCTGCGCGAACGATACGATGGCTTCGACCGCCTGCGACCGTTTGCGGGGGCATGGCTATCGGGTACCCGAGGACGTGATCGTAACGGGCTTTGACGGGATCGAGAGCGTTTCGTATCACGAGCCTCGCCTCACGACCTGTCAGGAGGACGTTCCCATGTTCGCGAAGCAGTGCTTTGAGATGATCCGCGGCGCATTGGAGCGGGGCGAAGAACCGTACCGTGCCGAGGAAAACTATACGCTGCTGTTTTCGGAATCCTGTGGCTGCCGCAGAGAGGTCAACGCGAGCTACCGCTCGGACGCCGAACGGCTGTATTCGCTGGTGCAGTCGATGAGCGCGCATGAAAATGTCATTTATAACTGGGCGGATCACCTGGTGGAAAATACGGATATAAGTGTGTTCGGGGAAACGATTTACCGAAATATCCTTCCCGGCTCGTCTATTGCCCTAAACAGCGATTTTCTTGTCGCGGCACGAAAAAATAAAATTACCGATCCCGAGAATCCGTTTACCGAAAAGATGATCATTCTTTCCGCTTGTGACGAAAATTATGTAAAGAAAAATCAGGAGGTCTTTGACCTTTGGGAAATGGTTCCCGCGCTGGCGAAAAGTCTCGAAAAAAAAGGAATGTATATTTTCCAGTCGATTTACGTCATGGATAAAGTGTTTGGGTATTACGTACTCAAAACATCGGAGCTTCAGGAGAAGGCACATCGGCTCCATCGGTTTTTCCGGGTAATGAATCTCGCGTTCGGGACCTTCGTGAGTCGTCTCGAGCAGGAGCATCTTACCTCCGACATTGAGAGAATGCGTTATCGGGACGCGCTTACCGATCTGATGAATATGCGGGGTCTTGTGCGGGAGATCGAAAACCGTTTTGACGAGGTCCGGCAGAAGCGAATGGCGGTATCCGTGTATTGCGTCCCGCAATACAGGTTTATTTATGAAACTTACGGGCTTTCGAAAGCGGAGGAAGTGATTCGTTTCGTTTCCGAGGCACTTCAGCTTGCGAATCCGCTCAATACCATGCTTGCGCGGCTTTCGGAAAATGAGTTTGCCGTTCTGAATATCGAGGATCCCTCGGTGGACATCGGCGAGGTTATTACGCGCGCGGTCTCGGTATTTTTCGGGATTATCGAAAGCTATAACAACGATATTGAAAAGGATTATTTCGTTGAGGTGAACTGCGGCTGTACGGTCGTTGAGCCGAACTGGGACGGCGATATTATTTCCTTCTTAAAGATAGCGAGCGGTGAGATGTACCTGAACCGCTTAAAATCGGGGAACGGTCCCGTCCTGAAGGAGCAGAAGCCCCCCGAGGATAAGTACCGCATGTTCGATCTCCTGATCGAACGGGATTTGTTCATTTACCATTTTCAGCCGATCATAAACGCCCGGACGGGAGAAATTTACGCCTATGAGGCGTTAATGCGCACGGGCGGGGAGATACGCATGAATCCGATGGAGATCCTCGAAACGGCGAAGGCGTACCGCCGTCTTTACGACGTGGAGATCGCGACCTTCCGGAATGTTCTGAGCTTTATGTCGGAGCACCGCGATGAATTCGAGGGGAAGCGGGTCTTTATCAATACGATCCCCGGGCATTTTCTGAACGATGACGATTATGACGTGCTAGGGAATACATACCGCGATATACTCCGCATGTGTACGATCGAGATCACCGAGCAGAACGATATTTCCGACGAGGAGCTGATCCGGATCAAGGCGCTCGGCGGCGAGGATTCCTCCTGTCAGCTTGCGGTAGACGATTACGGCGCGGGGTATTCCAACATTGTGAACCTGCTTCGTTATAAGCCGCAGGTCATCAAGATCGACCGCTTTCTGATCACGGAGATCCATAAGGATAATAATAAGCAGATGTTTGTGCGGAACATTATTGATTTCGCGCAGGCGAACCGCATTCTGACGATCGCGGAGGGGGTCGAGACTTCCGAGGAGCTTTCCGCCGTGATCGGCTACGGCGTTGACCTGATCCAAGGGTTTTATACCGCCCGTCCCGCGCCGCAGCCGCTTCAGGCGCTGCCCGACGAGATCCGGGAGGAGATCCTTTCGGTGAACCGCGCCTTTGGACGAGGCACGGTACGGGCGAATTGAAAAACGACGCGCAAAAAAATATAGAAACCGCCGAGGAGGAAATGACAATGCTTTTGCTCTGTTACCCGAAATGCACGACCTGTCAAAAAGCGAAAAAATACCTGGACGGCGCGGGGATCGCGTATCGGGAGCGCAATATCAAGGAGGAAAACCCGACATATGACGAGCTTTGCGAATGGGTCGAAAAAAGCGGGCTTCCCACAAAGAAGTTTTTTAACACGAGCGGGATCCTGTATCGGTCAATGGGACTTTCGGAGCGGCTTCCCGCCATGTCCGACGAGGAACGGCTCCGGCTTCTCGCGACGGACGGAATGCTTGTGAAGCGCCCGCTTCTTATCACCGGGAATAAGGTTCTCGTCGGCTTCCGCGAAAAGGAATGGGAATCGCTCGGGGAATGTCTCAATAATTGAATCAAAGCAATTTCGGCTCTCTTTGACGGTGAGAGCCGTTTCTTTTAGGAGTTTTTATGGAAATGATCTTGCTTGCGGCGGGCTGATTCTGATCGGCTGTATCCGCGGGGAATATCGGGAAAAGCTAGTACTTGGTAAAGCCTAAAACTTGATAATCTTGCCATGCCTGATTTTGCCATGCGTTGTCGAACTCCCTTGAAAGGCGGCAGCCTTCCTGCGGTCGTTCTCCCAGCCTGACAAAATCATTCACCGCAATCTTATTCAAGCTTTAGACTTTACCAAGTACTAGGCATGACGGGAGCGTCGGGTTTCAAATTTTAAAATATTTTTTGACATTTTTTGTCCCTAAGGGGCTTTGGCGTTCGTTCTTTTATATTGAAGCGGAACGGGGACGCTCTGTCGGTGGAGCGCTCTCGGGACAACGAGAGGAAAGGAGTATGAACCTGTCTTTCCGGGGTACGGTCTTTTTGCGGTATTCCGCGCGGGAACAGGTTTCGAATACGGCGATGATTGCGTTTTATATGGCGATGATCGACGAGCCGGAGAGTAAGGCGGACTTTGAATCGCTTTACCGAACCTATAAGGGGCGGCTTTTCGCGCTTGCCTATCGAATTTTAGGAAACCACCACGACGCGGAGGAAGCCGTCAGCCAGGCTTTCTTTACGGTAGCCAGAAGCTTTTCAAAGGTTTCGCCCCTCACTGCGCCGCAGCGGGAGGCGTATCTGAAGATCGTGACGCGAAACGCGGCGATCGATCTTTATCGGCGTGAAAAAAGGGACGCGTCCTTTCCTTTGGAGGAAATGGACGAGCTTAGCGCGGTTTCGGAGGACGTTTCGGACGAAGTCCTGTCCAAAATGAATTACAGCCGCATTGTCGAGGCGATCCGTTCGCTTCCCGAGCGGTACGCCGAGCCGCTTTACCTGTTCCATGTGCGTGAGCTTAGCGTGAAAGAGATTGCGGCGGCGCTTTACGAGCAGGAGGAGACGGTAAAAAAGCAGCTCCAGCGGGCGCGGAAAAAGCTGCGGCTTCTGCTGGAGGAGGGCGATCCCCAATCCTGATTTCCGGGAAAGGCGCAGATAAAAATTTCGCGCAAAGCCGCATATTTACAAGTCTGCGCTTGGGTTATGCGCGTTTTTGAAGCGGAAATCAGGGAAGTTGTTCCGAAACAGGAAAGGAATGATTGTTTTATGCATGAAATATTAAAACGTGCGCTCGACGAGGCGCTTACCGCCGCGTACGCGGGGGAGATTCCCGTCAGGGCGGAGGAGGTCGCTTTTTCCGAGAGCTTTGAACGGGAAATGCGCGGACTGATTCGGAAAACGGATCGTCCGATCCAAAAATATATCCCGATCCTGACCGCCGCCGCGTGCGCGGTGATCGCGATCGGCTGCGCGGTGCTTCTCCCGCGGCTTTTATCGCACTCGGTTCCCGTCGAGCCGAACGAAAGCAGTGCGGTGACAATCGATGAACCCGTCGAAAGTACGTCCGCGGCGGAAACCGATTCGGACGAACCCAATGCAATTCGGGACGAGAATCCGGGCGCGGCGGGGATCGTTCCGTCGGACATTCGGGACGCAAATCCGAATTACGGACCCGGTCCGGACGAGTTCGAGGACGAGAATCCGGGGGCGATGGGAGACGTGGTGGACGACGAGGAGGATACGACCGAATGGGACGACGAGGACGATGACGTCGGCGGAGAAAATGGTGTCCCGGCCGTGACCGACTCCTCTCCGTTAACGGTTGACCCGAGTCCCCAAGATCCGAACGATTTTCCCGCAACGGGGATCCCCGACAGTGAGGAAGCTGCGGCAGACGATAAGGACGAAGACTCGGTCGGAGAGAATACAGAGGTCGATGAAGATACAGCGGTTGACGATGAGGACGGCGGCGAGAATATAATCACTGATGATTCGGACGATGACGATGCTGCCTATGTCGATGATGAGGACGATTCGGACTATGATTCGGACGACGATGATGTTGCCTATGATGATTCGGACGACGATGACATGGATTATGACAACGACGAAGCGGGCGATGAATCGCCGCTCCCGCCGATCGCGAAGCGCGCTACTCTGAACGGGGAGGTGCGGGCCTTGCTCGGCTGTTCCCTTGCGGACAGCTACCTGCACAACGGGAACTTCATGATAGACGGGAAGTTCTATGGCCTTCCGATCGTGGAGGGGATCGACCCGGAAACCTACCGTGATCCCGCGTTAGCGAAGCTGATCGGCACGGCAAAATATATCGAGGGCGAGCCGGAGGAGAGAGGTCTTCCCCTCTTTTGGGGAAATATCGGGAAGGAAGCGCCCGTGATCAGGCCGGCTTATGAAAGTGATCAATCCGACCGCAATCAATATGATAATCTTTATTTCGAGGAATCTGCCTCGGTTGAGGATGTAGAGGACGAGGACGACATAACGGCCGAGACGGTTTATCTGGAATTTTTCCGAAACGGGATCGTTTGCGTATTTATGGACGGGTATTCGGGTTCGGCGTATTATCGGCTGGACGATGAGGTGCTTGAAAAGCTTACCGAGCGGATCGAAACGAGGTTTAAAGTGAGCGAGCTGAAAACGGTCGGCGAGTTAAGCGAACAGCTCGGCTCGGCGGAGGATTATGCGCAGGTCTATGTCGGAATTCGTGATTATTATGACTGCACCATGTACGGGGCGCTTTCCGACGGCACGTTTTTCGCGGAACTGCTCGAAAAATATAAAAAGGAAAAGCTTCAAACGGGGTCAAACAGCGAATACGCTCCGATCCGTATTGAGCTGGTCTCGCGAAAATCGCTTCGGACGGAGTATTTCGCGTTCTATACGGACGGTACGGTAAGGGTTGGCGATGATAAATTTTTTAAGATCGACGAGGCGGAGGTCCGCGCGATCCTGACGGAATACTGCCGGCAGAAAAATCTCCCCGCGCCCGTATTTTACGAAACGCTCGGCGAATATCTTACGGGGAAGAATTTTACAACCCTGACCGAAGTGAGTCTTTACGGAAAGGATTCGCGCAGCGACCTTCTCCTAAGCGGCGACGGCGCGGAGCTCCGCGCCCTGATCGAGGAATATGCGGGGAAAAGCGCGTTCCTTCCCCGCGGGGGCAGCGTTTCCTATCGGGAACAGGGGAGCATTGGGATCCGGGTCGATGGGTGGTTCTATGACGTTCGGATCAACAGGGACGTGATCGTGATCGGACTTTCGCGGAACACTTTTAAGACGCCCGACGGGCTGTATGATAAGCTTTGCGCGATCATTTCCGAAAACGGAGAATCGCCGTATGCGGGGCAGGACGAGGACTATTATGACGACGATGTCTACGAAGAGGTTGTTGATGACTAAATAAAAAACCGCTCGGGAATTTTTCTCGGGCGGTTTTTTTCGCATATTTGTCGGGTTTATACTAATTATTGTCTAAAAAGCGTTTAAAAAATCAAGCAAAAATTTTCGTATATGATTTTTGCGCAGATTTTTTAACTACGCTTTTAGGCAGAAATTAGCATTATTCATATACCGTAAACATTCCGCCGTGCAGCGGGCGGATCAGATCCGAAAGCTCGAGATCGAGCAGGACTTCGTTTAAATACGCAAGCTCGCAGGGAATTTCGTCAAAGATCCGGTCAAAGGAGATCGGTTCGCCGCTTTCCGCGATTTTTTGGTAGACGAGACAGTGCAGCTCGGAATCGAAGTTTTCCTTTTGGGGGATTTCCGGCTTGCTTGCCTTTGGGGCAGGCGCGGCAGGTTCGGGCGTTGGTTTCACAGCGGATTTTTTCGGCGGCTTGATCGGGTTCGGACGGTATTCGCCGTCGTAAACAGGGACGAGATCCTTTTCGTCGAAAAGAATTGACGCACCCGCGCGGACGAACCGCGCCGTTCCCGCGTATTCTCTGGCGAAAATGTTATGCGGCGGGAGAAAAAAGACGCGTCCCGCGTGCTCCGCCGCTTTCAGGGCACCGCTTTGCGTTCCCGCCTGAAAAATCAGCAGTGCTTTGGAGATCCCGCCGATGATCCTTGCGCGGCGGAGGAACGCACCTTGGTTCGGCTTTGTTTCGGGAAGCTGTTCGGTCAAGGCGCAGCCGCCGTTTTTCAGGAGTAGCTCGCGCAGGACGCGGCTCCCGTCCGGATATTCGTGGTCAAAGCCGCAGGGCAGGATCTCCACAAAAGGACGGCGTGCGCGGAGCGCGCAGATCGCGCTCAATTGGTCACAGCCGTAGGAAAGCGAGCTGACAAGGGTGTATTTCTGGCAAAGGCGGGTGCAAAGCCGATCCTGCGCTTCAACGGTATAGGGGGTAATATCGCGGGAGCCCGCCGTGGACAGGAGCTTTCCCGAGAGGAGCCGGACGTTCCCCCGCGCGAACAGCAGGCAGGGCGGGTTTTCGAGCCGTTTCAGCGGTTCGGGATAAAACGCCCCTCCGATCGGGATTGTGTGGATTCCCCGCGCTTCCAGTGAAATGAGACGTTCCTTCGCCTCCTCGAGGGTCACGGCGGCGGCGCGCTCGACCGCTTCCCGCCCCGCGAGCGAGATATTGTCCCGAAAGGCGCGGTATACGGCTTCGCCGCTCCCGAAGCGGGAGATAAGCTCGGCAATCTGCGGATTTCCCGCGCCGAGCGCCATGACTAGCCAAAGAAGATATTCCTTTTCCATCGTTCTCTCCGTCAAGTGATGTGCAGGCGCATATGCCGCCAGGTTTCCCGAAAGCCGAGCGACTTCCAAAAGGCTTGACCTTTTTCGTTTTCGGTCAGCACGTCGATGTCGATCCTTTCGCAATTCAGCTCCCGAAGCAGGAGGGCAAACGCGGCTTGCCCGAAATGCTTTCTTCGGGAATCTCTCGCAATGAAAAACTGGCGGAGGTAGTACGGCGTTTTGGTAAGATCAATCAGCGCGTAGCCGACGGGTTTTTCTTCCTTCCAAAAAAGATAGGCGACATAGCCGTTGTTCAGAAAATCGCTCATTCGCTTTTCCAGCTCCGGAACGGACATCGGGTTATCGCTTCCCTCGTCCTCAATCAGATGCCTGTTCCATTTTGCGAGAAGGGGAAGATCGGAGGAAGCGCATTTCGTCAGCTTCATGAATGCTCCCTCCGAAAAAGCTCCTTCCGCTTCAAGCCGTTTTTCTTCGCGCGTGGGAACCATACCGAATGCGACGCCTGAAACCGCCACAAGGCGCGGGGAAACTTCGGAGAAAGGAAAAGATCCTCTCCCGTCCTTCGGTTCAGCAGATTTTCCGCGAAGGTTTCCAGCGCCCCTCCGAGATTTTTATACGGGCCGTGACCGAGCGGGATTTCTTTCAGAAACGGGAGCATTTCTCCCGCGCCGACGCCGATCGCCTGTCCCCATTTCAGTCCCGCCGCCGTGCACCAGTTTTTCATTTGCTCGGCGGCGATCCGGTTTTGCGTTCCTTCAAAAAAGCCGTTGTTGAGGATACAGTATACCGCCGTTTTGGGGGACAGTCCGCCGTTTTCCTTTAAATCGACCAGCAGCCGCAGCAGGTGAGAGGGGATACTGTCCACATAGAGCGGGAACGCGAAAACGAGAGCACGGCATTCCGCTATGTCGCGGTACAGCGCTTCTCCGAAGCCTTTTTTCGTGATCCGGTGAATCTTTACCTCGTCCGTTTCCCGAAATTTTGAAACGAGCGCCCCGATCAGAAGCTCCGACGTATTTTCGCCCGCTTTCGGGCTTCCGTTGATGATACAGATCTTCATGGAACCGATTCCTTCCCGTTATTTTCCTAAAAAATCTTCTTCGCAGCAGAAATCCTCCGGCTGTTCGTAAAATGCCGTTTTATAATCCGATATGTAAAAATTTCTGCTGTTTGCCTTTACAAGCTCGTTTGCCGTTTCGATCTCGCGGGGCGAAACGGATTCTCCGTAAAAATAGACGGAGAGGGTCAGATCTTTTCGGTATCTCTGCCGGTGGTGCGTTTCGCCGCCGATTGTTTTAAAAAAGGGAAGAAGATAGGAAATACTCCGATCCAGCACAGTTTTCACAAATGGGCTGTATCCCCCGAAGCAGCACTCGCTGATGATGATCAGGCGATCCGTTCGGGACAGAAGCGCGCCCATATTTTCATAGCCGTCCTTCAGGACGCAGACGCCGGGCGTTTTGATCCAGCAGCCAAAGCAGCCGACGCAGGTCTGAACCGCGCCGTTGTCGGAAATGACCGCCGTATCGCTCGGTATCTGGGAAAAAGCGGCCTGAAACCGTTCGTCCGTCAGGTCGTGAATGATCATGTTCATTTTTGGAGCGTTCCTTTCCGATAGATTTTGGGGCAGGCTGTTCTTCGGCGGTATTTCTATGTTTTAATTACCACCATTAAGTGATAAATGGAGAACACATTTTTACAATCTTAGCTGCGTAATTCGCTCATCAATTCTTCGTACTACACTATTCGTGTAAGCGTTAAAATATTTTAGCCAAAATCCACGGGCTGTTGGATTGAAACTTTCAAAGTCTACTCCAAGTCTGGTATAGCCTTCTTTTTTCAACACAGATATAGTAAAGTTCAGTAAATTTTGATATAATCCCTTACCCCTGTGTTCCGGCAAGCAGTACGCGCCTCTGATATGACGATAGGTGTTACCCTTTGCAACAAACGTTTCGCCGGGAACCGAAATTTTTACAAATGCGCATAATTTCCCGTTCTGCTTTGCCACAAAGTAACGTCCGCCTCCCTGCATTGAGGATACTGTAAATTCCTCTTGCGTTTCGGGCTTGCGATTCATAAAGAAAGGACTTTCGCAGTAATGGCGGTACAACGCCAAATGAAGCGGATAAACACAATGAAAATCGGCTTTTGACAATTCGGTAAAATCATAGCCTGCACAAGGTTCACAGTCAATCAATTCCATCGGACGAATAGCGTCTAAACAGCGCAAACCGAAGCCATAACGGAAAAACTGTTGCTGAAGTTCTTCATCATGGGCGTATAAGCAGATTGCGTGGGAAACCGCCCCGGTCTTTACCCACTTTTCCCCTGCCGCTTGATACATGGCGGCATAAATTTTTGAGCGATTTTTAGAAACGGCTGCATTTGCACCCATAGGAGAAAAAATCCCTCTCACATCAGTGGCACGAAACGCATTGTCAAAGGGTTCACAACAGCACAGGAATCCGATCATCTTTTCATTTTCAAATGCAGCAACGCCCAATCCGTTCTCGGCGAAGCCGTATAAATCAGGAATATCGCACACCTGCGGTAAATCTTTTACATATTGCCGCTCATTATAGTAGCTTGCAAGAGCAATTTCCATTGCTTCCTTAACGTGCTTTTTTTCAAAGTTTAAAATGTCCAACAATTCTCTCCTTATTAACGAACGGCGAACAAAGTCCGCGCAGCGGCACGCCTGCACAAAAATCAACTCTTTTTCTTTAAGATCATCTTCACCGCCATCAGCCCGCACTGGTAATTCAGCAGAACGATCAGTCCGAACAGGAGTACCAGCGCGACGTAATAAAAAATCAGGTTGGTCACGAAAAAGATCACAAGACTCATCAGCAGTAGGATCGTCGAATTCGCGAGCATTTTCGGGAGCTTCAGATCCATTCGGATCATTCTCTGCGTATCCGCCGCGCGGAGAATAAAGATAATCAGGAAGCTGATAAATCCGGAGAGCGCCGCGCCGTGAAGCCCCATCAGGAGGATCAGGAGCGCGTTCAGAATCAGGTTCGCACCCGCGCCGATCGCGGCGGTCACCATGGAGCGGACGGATTTTTTCGAGGCAACGTAAACGCTCCCCATAAAGGTCGAAAAGCAGGTAAAGGAAACCGAGAGGATCATAAACGGCGTGTACTGATAGGCGGTATGGAATTCGGGATCGCAGATGATCTGAACGGCGGGCTTAATGACGAGCATTAAGCCGCCCGCGATCACGTAGACAAAGGACTGAAAAATATTGAAAACGTTCGTGTAAAAATTCGCGATGGTGCGGGAATTTTTTTCGGTGATCGCCGACATATTCCACGCCTGTGAGAAGATCCCGGAAAAGATCGAGATCATGCTCGGAAGCTTATACGCCGCCTTATACAGTCCGCTTTCCTCAAAGCCGATCATGCTTGAAACAAAAAAGCTTCCCGACGAGTTAATGATCCACCACATGACCGAGGTCGGGATCATCGGGATACAGAAGCGGAGCATTGCGCTTATAATCTCGCGGTCGAGCTTAAAGAGTGTGAAATAGCGGTGAAGCCCCGCCATGATCCACAAAAAGATGATCGAGCAGATGTCTGCCAGAATGACCGAAAGGAGATAGCCGATATTCCCAAGCTGAAACCAGAATAAAAGCATGAGATTGAACAGAATGTTCATGATCGTCGTCAGGATCCCGTCGAGCGCGTACAGCCGCACATATCCCGCCGAGCGCACGAACAGGGCGCAGCAGCTTTTCAGGCTTCCTGTCGCGACGTAAAGGATCGTGATCCACGCGTAATCTCTTAAAAGCGCAAGAACCGCGTTATCGGGAAAAATCATCGAAAAAAGCCCGATCAGCGGGACAAACAGCAGGCAGGCGGTCAGCCCCGCAAACGTAACGCGAAGCCCGATCGAGAAAACCTGCCGGTTATTATATGCCTTGTCCAGCCCGAAGCGGATCAGCGATTCTCCGATGGAAAGCGTCGCGACCGACATCATGAGCGTCGCCGCGTCAATAATGTTGTTGATTTCGCCGTAGCCCGTTTTTCCGAGTGCCGCCTGATAAAATCCCATCATCAGGATCACGAGGAATTTCGAGCCGAACTGCCCGATCCCGAGAATGATCGTATTCGCCGCGAGGGCTTTATAACGGTTCAAATGCGGATCCCCCTTCCTCCGGAGATTTTTCGACGTCCGATCCGGTCAGCGCTTTTCCTGAAAAAAATCACTTAATAAAGCGGCGCATTCCCGCTCTAAAATACGGCTCCGTACCAGCGGCTTATGTCCGAAGCGCTCCTCGAAAAGCGCCGTCACCGACGCGCAGGCGCCGCCGTTTTCATCGAACGCGCCGTATACGACGCGCTTCAGGCGGGATCGGATCACCGCGCCCGCGCACATCGGGCAGGGCTCAAGCGTGACGTATAAGGTGCAGTCCGAAAGCCGCCAGTTTTTCCTGCTCCTTGCCGCTTCCTCGATCGCGAGGATCTCGGCATGTCCCGTCGGACGGTGCTCCGTTTCGCAGACATTGTGACCGCGCCCGATCACCTCGCCGTTTTCGTCCGTGACGATCGCGCCGACGGGGACTTCTCCGAGCGCCGCCGCCTTTTTTGCTTCCTCGATCGCGAGAAGCATCATTTCCTCATCAAATAACATTGCCTTATGATACGGTGTGCAGCAAAAACGCCTTCGCGCCGTGCGGCGGGAGGGAAACGGAGAACGAGTCCGTTCCGGTCAGCGTTTCGCCGCTCCAAAGCTCTTCCATGGAAAACGCGCCGCATAGCTCAAGGTCGCAAAGCGATACCGAAAGCTCGCCCGCTTTTTCTCCCGCATTAAATAGGGCAAGATACTGTCCGCCCTCGGCACAGACCGCCGTCCAGAGGATATATTCCGTTCCGTCGATTTCGCGCCGCCATACGGGGTGGGAATGACGGGCGTTTTTGTGCATGGCGAGGATCTTTTCATTCGTGAGCAGGCGCATGGTGAAATCGTCAAAGCCCGTCATTTCGCCGCCGATCATGAGCGGAGAACGGAAAATGCACCAAAGGGTCAGCATGGTAAGCTGTTCGTCCTCGGTAAATTTCGTGCGGTTCGCGGGGTTGTAGTCCTGTAAGATCGGACCGACCGGGAGCATATCCGCGTCGGGCCAGTTTCCCGCACCGGTATGAATGCACCACCGCTCCGCGCGGGAGAACATCTCGTAAAGCAGCTCCCACTTGTCCCAGAAATCGTCGGTGATCCGCCAGAGATCGGCGGTTTCCTTATAAAGCTCCGCCTTTTCGGGGAGCGCGGGGCCCGGCGAAAGACTCAGCACCATATCGCGCCCGCAGTCCTTCAGCGCGCGGCTCAAAAGCTTCAGTTCCTCTTCCTCGCGCGGAAGCTCGCGGCAGATGTCGTCGCACTTGACATAATCGACGCCCCACGAGGCGTACAACTCGAAAATGCTGTCATAATACGCCTTCGCGCCTTCTTTCGCGGGATCGACGCCGTACATATCGGGATTCCAGTTACAGATCGACGAAAAACGCGCGATCTCCCGCGCGGTACGATCCGTCCCTTTGATTTTCAGGTTTTTGGCGACCGCCTCGCGCGGGATCCCGCGCATGATGTGGATCCCGAATTTCAGTCCGAGCGAATGCACATATTCGGCAAGCGGCGCAAAGCCCTTTCCGCCCGCGGAGGAGGGGAAACGGTTCTCGGCGGGGATCACGCGGGAATATTCGTCCATACAGAGCGGAGCGAAGGGGTGGTATTCGTGGCTGTCCGCGGTCGGCTCGTACCACTGAATATCCACGACGATATATTCCCAGCCGTATCGCTTCAAATGCTTTGCCATAAAGTCGGCGTTTTTCCGGACGGTCTCCTCGTTTACCGAGGCACCGTAGCAGTCCCAGCTGTTCCAGCCCATCGGGGCGGTTTTTGCGACGATCTTACTCATTCCGTTTCTCCGTTTTTCTCAGTCGTTCCGTACTTTTCCTGATAATTTTTAATGCACTGCGCAATGGTCTCGGCGGCGGCTTTATGCCCCTGCACCTCGTTGACGGCGGTGCTTTTTCCCTCAAGCTGCTTATAGACGCGGAAGAAATGCTGCATTTCCTCAAAAATATGCGCGGGAAGCGCCTCAATGCTCCGATAGGAATTGTAGTTCGGATCCTCGAAGGCGATCGCGATGATCTTTTCGTCGTTTTTCCCGTTGTCGATCATGTTAATCACGCCGATCGGGTAGGAGGGGACGAGGACGAGCGGCTGGATCGGCTCGTTGCAGAGTACGAGAACGTCGAGCGGATCGCCGTCGTCCGCGAGCGTTTTCGGGATAAAGCCGTAATTCGCGGGGTAGTGGGTGGAGGTATACAGAATGCGGTCGAGGATCAGGAGACCGCTTTTCTTATCGAGCTCGTATTTCATCTTGCTTCCGCGTGAGATCTCGATCGCCGAGAGAAAGCTGTAGGGGGTGATCCGTTCGCTGTCGATGTCGTGCCATACGTTCATAGGTTAAATGTCCTTTCCATTGTTGTTATATATTTGAGGCAATCGCTATGCCTTTTCGGGGAAGAATTCCGCGATCGTTCGCGCCGCGTAAACGCCGGAGGCGGACGCCTGGGACAGGGAATGAGTCACGCCCGAGCCGTCGCCGAGCACGTACAGTCCCTTTACGGCGGTTTCGAGGTGTTCGTCCACGCTGACGCGCGAGTTATAAAACTTTACCTCGACCCCGTAAAGAAGTGTGTCGTCGTTCGCCGTTCCGGGTGCGATCTTATCGAGCGCGTAGATCATTTCGATAATATCGTCGAGCTGGCGCTTCGGGATCACAAGGCTGAGATCACCCGGCGTCGCCTTCAGCGTCGGGGTCAGAAAGCACTGTGAAAAACGGTGGGCGTTGGTGCGCCGTCCCGCGACAAGATCGGCGAAGCGCTGTACCAGCACACCGCCGCCGAGCATGTTGGAAAGCCCCGCGATCGACTCGCCGTAAAGATTGCTGTCCTTAAACGGCTCGGAAAAGGTGTTCGAGACGAGCAGGGCGAAATTCGTGTTTTCGGTGTGCAGGGTGGGATCGGCGTAACTGTGTCCGTTTACGGTAATGATCCCGTTCGTGTTTTCGTTTACGACCTCGCCGTAGGGGTTCATGCAGAAGGTACGCACAAGATCGCCGTATTTTTTCGTGCGGTACACGATCTTGCTTTCATAGACCTGACTGGTGATATGTTCAAATACGGCGGCGGGAAGCTCTACCCGGACGCCAATGTCCACGCGGTTGCTTTTCGTTTCGATCCCGAATTTTTTGCAAAGCTCGGAGATCCATTTCGACCCCGACCGTCCCGCCGCGACGGCGACCTTGCGGCAGGTATAGCGGCTCTGGTCGGTATTGATCTGGAATCCGTCCGCGTCTTTGGCAACCGAAAAGACCTCCTCGTGGAAATGAATGTCGAGCTTTTTCTCGATCGCGTTGTAGATGTTCTGGAGGATCTCGCGGTTTCGGTCGGTTCCGAGGTGGCGCACCTTCGCGTCGAGAAGGTGAAGGTCGTGCCTGAGCGCTTCCGCTTTTAATCCACTTGAAACGGTGCTGTAAAGCTTTGCGTCCCCGCCGCCCATTTCGAGATTGACCCGATCGACGTATTCCATCAGGCGGATTGCTTCCTCCTTCCCCGTATGGGTATAGAGGTCGCCGCCGAACGCGTTTGTGATATTGTATTTTCCGTCGGACATTCCGCCCGCGCCGCCGAAGCCGTTCATAATGCTGCAGGTCTTGCAGTGGACGCAGGAGGTGATCTTTTCGCCGTCAATCGGACAGCGGCGGCTCTGGATCGGCCCGCCGCGGTCGATCATGCAGACACGAAGCGCGGGACGAAGCTTCGTCAGCTCATAAGCCGTAAAAACGCCGCTCGCGCCCGCGCCGATAATGATTACGTCATAATCGTTCGATTGATTCACCGGTTCTTCCTTTCCAAGGCTTGTTGTCGCTGCCCGGAATGCTCGGATTGCGGTCAGATTTTTCGTGTTTCAAGGCGATTTTTCGCGGGAATACTTGATGTATTTCAAGAAAAATCAACGCAGAAACACGGAAAAGACGACTGTAAGACGGGCGTTTCGGGCAGCGGCAGCATGCCCTAATCAGTATTCGTTCAGGTCGAGAAAATCCTCGATCTGAACATAGGAGACTTCCTCGTCCGATTTTTTGAATTTGTATTTTTCCGCGCGCTGCTCCGGGGTAAGCGTATAATAATCGCGGTACAGCTCCGAAGCGGCGGCATAATCGGTCTTATCGTCCGCGCGGCGGATCCAGTAGCAGTCCCCGGGAAGGATCCCGTAGGTCTTACGGACGATCCGATAGGGGTTATATTCCGTAAGCCCGAGCCGCGCCAGCTCCGCGGGCGTTACATAGGGATTGTCACGGAATACACGCGAGCGGAGCAGATAGTAAATATCGCTCATGCGGAGCTTTCGCCCCGTCGGGGTAAGGATCGGAATGTCCGTATTGATATTATAGGTGTAATCGACCGTTTCGTCCTCCGATACGGAATAAACGCAAAGCAGATTGTTTGCCCACAGCAGCTCCAGCTTCAGCGGAAGCGGAAGCTCAAACGGCTCTCCCGAAATCGGGATATAAGTGTTCGCTTTTATGATCTTCAATCACAGTCGCTCCTTTCGGAATGGGTGACGGGAATCCGGCCTGCGGTCATATCCCGAAACGCCCGTAAAGCATTGCAAGTACCATTATAACATATTTTAGGGAAGATTTCAATATTATTTCTTGACTTTCGCACAAAAATGTTGTAATATAGAATACGGAATTGTTTACGTTTTGAATGGGGAGCGGGAATGATATCGGGATTCGGTCGCCGGTATCGGGCTGTCCGCGCGGGCGTCACGGTTCCTTGAAGTGTGATTCGGAAGGGGAATATTCACGAATATGAAGGAACTGCTGGATACAGGTGTACAGTTTGGCCTTGATTATTATGAAGGAGAGGAAGCCCTGATCGGGAAGATTAAAGGGTATTCCGCGGCTGTGCGCGAAAATCTCGCTACGGGAAGCTACGGGCTTCTTTTGTGGGTCAGAGCGGGAGAATACGCGGCGATAAAATCGCCGGAGGATTATTTAAACGAGCAGAAGAAGCTATCTCCGGATCTGATCCGTAATTTCCGCGTTACCGAGCGGGGGATCGCGGTCGCTCTCGCGAGGACGGAGGACGCGTTCGCGAATCTTACGCATTTAAAACGCTTTCTCTATGATTTCGCCGATAGTCTTTCCTTGAATTTTTATGTGAACTGCTGCTGCGAATGCGGTGCGGCGGAAAATCTGGGGATTTACGACGCGAACGGCGTGATCACGCAGGCTTGCGGAAAGTGCGGCGCGGGATACCGCCCGATTCTTCCGGCTGCGGAAAAGCCCGATTTTGCCCGTGAAATAAAAACGGACACGGCTTTTTCCTCGGGCACGGTCGGGGCGGCTGCTCCCGCCGCTTTCACGGAGGAAAGTGTACAAAAAATACCGGAAGCGGACGAGCCGTTGGCGGAGAACCCGCCCGCGGCGGAGCTTCCCGTCGATTCCGCGGAGGAAAGTGCACAAAAAATACCGGAAGCGGACGAGCCGTTGGTGGAGAACCCGCCCACGGCGGAGCTTCCTGTCGATTTCGCGGAGGAAAGTGCGCCGAAGGAAGCAGAAAACGGCTTTGAGTCGCTTTTAGTCGATGCGGAGGAAGAGAGGAAGCCGGAGCCGCCGAAGTCGGCGCTTTTCGAGGAAATGGAGCGGGAATATTTACGCGAGCAGGCGGAAGCGGCGGAGTCGGCACCTATGGAGACACCGGAGGACGACGGCTTTGACGATATGCTTTTTGACGAGGCATATGAGGAGCCGCCTGAGCTTCCGCCGGAGGAGCCGAAGCGGGAGCCCGTTCCCGAAATGGGCTTCAGCGAGCTTTTGATCAACGACGACGGGGAAGTCGAATTAAAAAAGGAAGAGCCGGAGGTGGACGACGGGACGGTCGTGACCGAGATCCGCGATGACAGCAACGACGGCGCGCCGATCGACGTGACCGAGATCGAGTCGCTCGTCTTAAATCCGACGATCACGACGGGACACCCGCAGCTTGATGCGGAGGAAACGCCGCTCGGTCCGGGCGGGCATGTTCCGCTCGTCAATCCGAACGCGAACCGCGAAGAAAAACAGGTATCCCCGCCCGACGGCCCCGACGCGGTCATGCCGCTTGAGGAGGATAAAAACGCTTACGCAGCTTCGGTGCGGGCTCGCCCGGCGGACGAGGGAGGCGGTTACGCCGCCGGTTACGCATCGTCGAACGATATGATCGACCGGGACGCGCGGGGAGAAGGGTTTTCTAAAAAGAGACGCTCCGCTCCGCCGCCTGCTTATAATCAAGCGCAGGAACACGGCGCGGGTCTGAGCGGTACGCAGGCACCGCCGCCTTATGACCCGAGCAGTATACATTCTACATATGCCGACCGCATTTCTCAGAGCAGCAACGCGTTAATGGGGATTATCGGCGCGCTTACCTGCGGCGTGGTCGGCGTTGTGATCTGGGTTCTGATCGCGTGCTTTCTGAATATGATCAGTCGGTTCGGCGCAATCTCGATTGTTCTGACGACCTTCGGCGGCTATTATCTCGCGGGGCGGGCAATGGATAAAAAGGGAATCATCATCAGCTCCGTTCTGTCGCTGTTCATGACGTTTGCCGGTGTGGTGACGACGACTGCCGCAGCGGTACGGGAGTCGATCGCGAATACGTTCGGGGTAGAGATCTCCTTCTTTGAAACGCTGAACTGGCTGAATTACTTCTTACAGACAGACGCAGAAATAAAGAGCGGATTTATGGGAAATCTCGGGATTTCCTTTATTGTAACGGGGATTTCGGTGGTCGTTTCGTTCATTTATCTTTGGCGTCTGGCAGACTGACGGGAGGGAAGCACTATGGTACGTGAGGCGGATCGGGAGGATCTAAGCGAGATTCTGGAACTGTATCTGCACCTGCACGAAACGAGTGTTCCGAAGCCAAGCGGCGAGCTAGAGGAAATGTGGCGGCGGATCATGGAGGACGCCGATCATCATTTGATCGTAAAAACGGTTGACGGGAAAATCGTCTCCTCGTGTGTTTGCGTGATCGTTCCGAATTTAACACATCGGGTCCGCCCGTATGCGATCGTGGAGAATGTCGTCACCCATTCGGATTACCGAAGAAGGGGATACGCTTCGGAATGCCTGAATTATGCAAGAATGGTCGCTGAGAAGAAAAATTGTTATAAGATCATGCTGCTTACCGGCTCGAAGGATCCGGGTGTTTTGGATTTTTACAGGCGCGCGGGCTACAACAGTGCGGATAAAACCGCTTTTATTCAATGGCTGGACGCGTAGGAAGGGAATATGTATTCGCTCCGATCGGGTAAGGATCCGGTCGGAGCGAATTTTTAAAATTATTTTTAAAAACCCCTTGACAACCTCTTAAAAAAATGTTAAGATGATAGACAAGCCACTTTGAGGGGCAG
>CAYVZH010000049.1:0-20140 GCA_964456025.1 uncultured Ruminiclostridium sp. | reverse complement strand
TGACCTAAACTTTTATATTCTTTATTTGAGATTCGGTTGTTTTGCAAAAACCTAAATAAAATCACAGATTTACGATTTTATTTTCATCGTATAAAGCAATATTGCCTTTCGCTTCCTTTCGGTGCCGAAAGGAAGTAGGGGTTTGGGGACAACGTCCCCAAAAATCAATAAAATTTTCTTAAAATTCTCTTTTAAAAGCTCCTCTCTAAAGAAAGGAAACACCGGTAAAATGAAACGTGTTTATGTAAACGAAGAATGGTGTCTCGGCTGTCACCTCTGCGAGTTTTACTGCGCGGCGGCGAACAGCGGCGAGTCCGATATGATCAAAGCATTTAAAAAGGAAGGCGCAAACCCCCTCCCCCGAATCACCGTCGAGGAGGGCGGGGATATAAACTTCGCGGTACAGTGCCGCCAGTGTCCCGACCCGATCTGCGTAAAATCCTGTATCACGGGTGCGCTCTCGAAAAAGGACGGCGTCATCTCGGTGGACGAAAGCCGCTGTGTCGGCTGTTATACCTGCGTTTCGTCGTGCCCCTTCGGCTGTATCGTGATCGACGAAAGCCGTACCCCGATCGCGAAATGCGACCTTTGCACCAAAAACGGAAACGGCGAACCCGCCTGCGTCAAGGGCTGTCCGAACCGCGCGATCGTTTTTGAGGAAGAATTACAGGAAGGAGGCGGCTGCGATGAGTAAATATGTTATTATCGGGAACTCGGCGGCGGCGATCGGTACCGTCGAGGGGATCCGCTCGGTCGATCCCGACGGAGAGATCACGCTGATCAGCGACGAAGCGCACCACACCTATTCCCGTCCGCTCATCAGCTATCTCCTGCTCGGAAAGACCGACGAAAAAAGAATGCTTTACCGCGAAAAGGACTTCTATAAAAAGAATAAGGTCACGCCCGTTCTCGGGAAAAAGGTGACCAAAATCGACCCGAAGCAGAAAAAGGTATTCCTCGAGGACGGGGCGGAGCTTTCCTATGAAAAGCTGATGAACGCGACGGGGTCAAAGCCGTTCGTTCCGCCGACCGAGGGACTTGATACCGTAAAGAACAGCTTTACCTTCATGACGCTTGACAGCGTAAAGGAGATCCGGAAAAAGCTGAAGCCCGATTCTCGCGTCCTCATTATCGGCGCGGGACTGATCGGACTGAAGGCGGCGGAGGCGGTCGAGGGAACGGTAAAAGAGCTGACCGTGATCGACCTTGCCGATCGGATCCTCCCCTCCATTCTTGACCTCGACGCGGGAAAGATCATGCAAAAGCACATCGAGGACAAGGGAACGAAGATCATTCTCGGCACGTCGGTCGAGCGCTTCGCGGGGAACATCGCCACTCTCAAAAACGGAACGGAAATTTCCTTCGACCTGCTCATTACGGCGGTCGGCGTCCGCCCGAATACCGAGCTGATCCGGGAAGCGGGCGGAAAAGTCGAAAAAGGGATCAAGACCGACAAGACCCAGCTTACCTCCCTTCCCGATATTTACGCGGCGGGAGACTGCACCGAAAGCTATGACCTTTCCTCGGGGACGGAGCGGATCCTCGCCCTTCTCCCGAACGCGTATATGCAGGGAGAAATCGCGGGGAAGAACATGGCGGGGGAGGAAGCCTCGGACAAAGTCCTGTACGAAAAGGCGATCCCGATGAACGCGATCGGCTTTTACGGACTTCATATCATCACGGCGGGAAGCTATGACGGAGACAATGATTTCACCGAAGCCGACGGCGAGAACTATAAGCGCCTGATCTTCCGCAAAGGGAAGCTCGTCGGGTTCATCTTAATGGGCGACGAGATCAAGCGCGCGGGAATCTATACCTCGCTGATCCGCGAGCAGGTTCCGATTGATACGGTCGATCTCCCGCTTTTAAAGGAAAAGCCGCAGCTTCTCTTATTCGGAAAAGAAGCGCGGAAGAAAAAGCTTTCCAATCACGCGTAAGAGTATGCAAGCGCACTTCTGCCAAAGGCGGAAGTGCTGCACTCCCTGCAATTAAAGAAAAAAAGGAATGATTTTATGACAGTCAACGCAAGCGGTCTGAGCCATGAGGAAGTAAACGCGCGCGTCAATGAAAGCGCCGCGAAGTCGGTCACGGTCAAAAACGCGCTCGGACACCGCTATATCGGCTGCGGCAGCAGCGGAAAGACCATTACCGTCGAGGGGATCCCCGGAAACGCGCTCGGCGCGTATCTGAACGGGAGCAAAATTGTTGTCAACGGGAACGCGCAGGACGCGATCGGCGACACCATGAACGGCGGCGAGATCATCGTTCACGGGAGCGTCGGCGATACGACGGGCTACGCCATGCGCTCGGGAAAAATCCTCGTCCAAGGAAACGCGGGCTATCGCGTCGGAATTCATATGAAGGAATATCAGTCGCTTTTCCCGACCATTGTGATCGGCGGGACGGTCGGCGACTTCCTCGGCGAATATCAGGCGGGCGGGATCATCATCGTCCTCGGGAACGGGGCGAACGGGGAATGCCCCGTCGGGAATTTCTGCGCCGCGGGAATGCACGGCGGAAAAATGCTGATCCGGAGCGAAACGCCCCCGAAGCGCCTTGCGAAACAGATCAGCTGTAAGGAAGCGGACGAATCGGACAAAAAGGAAATCCGGAAATATATCGACGAATTCTGTAAAAACTTCGGCGGGAGCGCGGAGGACTACCTGAAGGATCGCTTCTGGCTCCTGACCCCGAATTCCGCCAGCCCGTACCGTCGGCTTTATACGGAGAACTGATTCTCCCAAACGCACCAATCCCGAAAAAGGAGGCTATCACCATGACGGACAGAGAAAAAAACGCGGATCGTTTCACGGGCTTCGCCGATCTCTATGAAAACGCGCGTCCGTCGGTTCCCGAATATCCCGTCAAGGTGATCTGCGCCTATCTCGGAAAAACGCCGGATACCGTGGTCGATCTCGGCTGCGGAACGGGGCTTTCCACTGCCGTCTGGCAGACGGCCGCCCGCCGCGTCATCGGGATCGAGCCGAGCGGGGATATGCTCGCGGTCGCGCGAAGGAAAAACCTTGACCGCGCGGAATTTATTCAGGCGTTTTCGGACAGCACCACGCTCCCCGACCGCTCCGCCGACGCCGTAATATGCTCACAGTCCTTTCACTGGATGGAACCGACCGCGACGTTAAAAGAGGTTGACCGAATTTTAAAGACGGACGGCGTTTTCGCCACGATCGACTGCGACTGGCCGCCCGTCACGCTCTGGCAGGCGGAAAAAGCGTACATGACGCTTTACGGAAAGGTTCGGGAAGTCGAAACGAACACACCGGAGATCAACGGCAGTTTTATCCGATACAGCAAGGAAAAACACCTGAAAAACATACAAGAAAGCGGATATTTCCGCTATGCCCGCGAGCTTGTGTTCTCGAACACGGAAAAATGCACGGCACAGCGCCTGATCGGCATTCTCCTCAGCCAAGGAAGCTTACAGACGATCTTAAAACGCTGTCCCGAGCTGATCGAAAGCGACGTCAGGGCATTTTCCGATACGATCCGATCACTTTTCGGCGAGCGGGAATTTAACATTGATTTTTGCTACCGAATGAGGGTCGGGGTAAAGTAAACAAACAGTAAAAACCGTCGTACGGGAGGGAGAGAAATGCGCGTTCTGATCGCCGCGAGAACAACCGAAGCAGCCGAAACGCTCGCCCGCTTCCTGACGGAGACGAACGCCGAGATCCGTACCGCGACCGACGGGTTTACGATCCGGGCGATCGACCTGAGCGGATTCGACCTGATCTTTCTTTCGATCCCTCTTTCGGGGGAAAGCGGGGTCGAGCTTCTCGCGGAAATCCGAGAAAAAACAACCGCGCACCTTTTCGCGCTGGTAAAAAGGGAGCTTGCCGCGTCGCTTCGGAAAAAGACGGAGGGACTCGGCGTTTACGTGATCCCGAAGCCGCTTTTTAAGGGTGCTTTGGAACAGGCGTACGCTTTTGCGGAACTGAACCTGAGCCACGAGGCTGCGCTTCGCGAAGAGGTCGCCGCGCTCACGAACCGCCTCGCGGAGCAAAAGCTGATCGGCCGCGCAAAGCTCCTTCTCGTCGAGCAGGGCATGACAGAGGCGCAGGCGCACAAGCACCTCCAGCAGACCGCCATGAACCGCCGCATTACGCAGGCGGAAGCGGCGGCGGAGATCGTCGAAAAAAATGAGTAGAACGAAAGATTTTTAAAGAGATTTTAAGAGAAATCATTTATGTCACCGAGGGCTCTGCCCTCGGACTCCCGCAAGCCTTTGAAAAGGCTTGACCTAAACTTTTGTATCGCTTTTGCACATTTTAAAAGATCAAAAAGTTTGTGCTGCCCGACAAGTTTTCAAAAATTGTCGAACAGCACAAACTTATTTGTTTTTCAATTGTTTGATAAAGCAATATTGCTTTTCGCTTCCTTTTGGCACAAAAGGAAGTGGGGTTCGGGGCAAAGCCCCGAAATAAACATATTTTTCTCTTATATTCTCTTAAAAATCTCTCAATCACAACTCCGCGCCGACCGCGTACCCCTGCGATTTCCAGTAATCGAGAAGATCGCCGAGGATCTGGGCATTGGTGGCGGATACCGCATGAAGCAGGTAAATGCCGCTGTGGGTGGAATTCTTGATCTTCTGGAGCGCTTCGGCGGGGTCGGGCTGCGCCGCGGTGTCCCAATCGTTATACGCGAACGACCAGAACACGCTCGTATATCCGAGCTTTTGCACCACGTTCAGGGCATTTTCGGAAAATTCTCCCTTCGGGAAGCGGAACAGCGTCATATCGTACCCGAACTGCGCCGCGACGTAGTCGTCAAGCACCGAAACTTCCTCGATCATCTCGTTTTCCGAGCAGTCGGGCATGGACGGGTGGGTATAGGAATGGTTCCCGACGACGTGTCCCTCGTCGATCATTCTTTGAACAAGCTCCGGTTCGGTACGGCAGTAATCATATGTGACAAAAAAGACCGCCTTTACGTTCCGCTCTCTTAAAACGTCCAGAATATCGGCGGTATAGCCGTTTTCATACCCCTCGTCAAAGGTCAGGCAGATCTTCTTCCCCTCGGGGAGAAACCGTGCGGAAAAGTCTTTATACCGCTCCTCGGCGTTCACCGCGTCTAAGGGGCGGTTTTCGCCGTCGGTCTCCTTCCCGAGCCCCCAGCCGATTTTAATAATGCTCAGCCCGTTCGAGGCGAGCTTCATGTACGACGAGGCGAAAGCCGCCTCGTCAGTTTTCTTGGTATCGTCGGTTTTTTCCGCGACCGATCCGTTATCGTCGGCGGTATATTCGCCGTTTTCACCAGACGAACCCGCGGGCGTTGTGTCCGCCGGATTCGTATTGTCCGTATTCCCCGTATTTTCCGAATTTCCCGTCCCTGCGGGCGCGGGCATCGTATCGGAGGTGGTGGTGTTCGGGGTGGTCGTAGTCTTCGGAGTGGTGGTCGTCCCGTTGTTATCGTTCGGGTCGGAGAAGCAGCCCGAAAGAGAGCCGATCATGATTGCCGCCAGAAGCGCGGAGAGAATTTTTTTCATTTTCGTCGTCATGCGATGAACCGTTCCTTTTCTGAAAAGTGTTCGCCGCCGTTCACACGGCTGCAATCCTATTTTGCGTGACAGGGGTGAAAATATACGGGAAAAAGTGTTTTTTCGGATTTCTTTATTAAAAAAATTTAAAAATTCCCTTGACAAATCCATACTACTGTGGTATTATGAAACTACACCGGTAGTATTGTGGAATTTCACAGGTCGTACCGATTTTCGGCCAAAGGTGTCGTAAAAATCGAGCAAAAGCTTGAATATATGCGGTTTTGCGAGGATTTTTTCGGTATACCTTTGAGCGAAAATCGGTACAAAGAGAGGACGGTATTTTGACATGGACGGAAAGCTTTTTAACGCGGAATTAAAGGTAATGGACGTGCTCTGGCGCGGCGGGGACACGACCGCGAAGCAGATCGCCGAGACGCTTCGCGAGGAGGTCGGCTGGAACGTGAACACCACCTACACCCTCATCAAGCGCTGTATCAAAAAGGGCGCGATCGAGCGGAGCGAACCGAATTTCCTCTGCCATGCGCTTGTGGAAAAGGAATCTGTTCAGGAGGCGGAAACAAACGAGCTGATCGACAAGGTTTACGACGGCTCCGCGGATAAGCTGTTCGCGGCGCTTCTCGGGCGGAAAAAGCTCTCCGCCGAGCAGCTCGAGCGCCTTTGGGCAATCGTAGACGAGGCGAGTGAGGCGGGTGATCGGCCGTGAAATTTTTATCTCTCCCCGAAATGAGCCTTTACGGGGCGGTTCTGATCGCGGCGGTGCTTCTGCTCCGCGCGGTATTCCTGAACCGTCTCCCGAAGCGCACCTTTTCGACCCTCTGGGGACTGGCGATCCTGCGGCTTTTGCTGCCGCTCTCGATCGCGTCGGCGGTGAGCCTGTACGCGCTTCTTCCCGCGCCCGAAGCCGAGCCTGCGCCTGTTCCCGCGGTATCGACTCCCGCGCCCTCTGTGACCGTTACGCCGACGCAGCCCTCAAACCCGATCACGGTCACTTCACCGATCACAGAGCCGTCTCCCATTCCCGAGACCGTTCCTGTGACCGTAACCGAGCCGATAAAGACGGCGGAACCGAAAGCCGACATTTCCCCCGAAACGGTTTTAACGCTGATCTGGTGCAGCGGTGCGGCGTTGCTGCTTCTCGTCTTCGCGGCGGTCTATCTCCGCGGGCGGAGGGAATTCCGAATGTCCCTCCCGATCCAAAGCGACTTTATCGAAGCGTGGCAAAAAGCCTGCCCGCTCCGCCGGAAGGTCACGGTTCGCCGCTCGGATCGGATCAGCGCGCCGCTGACCTATGGGGTATTTCGCCCCGTAATCTTACTGCCCGATCCGATCGGGACGGACGAAAAAACGCTCGAACATATTTTAACGCACGAGCTGGTGCATATCCGGCGCTTTGACGCGGTGAAAAAGCCGCTTTGCGCCCTTGCGGTGTGCCTGCATTGGTTCAACCCGCTCGTATGGATCATGTTCTTCTTTTTTACACGCGATCTGGAGCTTGCCTGCGATGAAAGCGCAATTCGGCAGCTCGGGATCGGCGACAGATCGGACTACGCGAAAACTCTCATCGGAATGGAAGCGCGGAAAAGCGGATTTCTCCCGTTTTTCAGCCATTTCGCGGGCTTCGCCGCCGAAGAAAGGATTAAAGCCATTATGAAACTGAAAAAAACATCTGTGATTACAAGTATTGCCGCCGTTCTGCTGGTCTGCGGCACGGCGGGGGTGTTCCTCACCTCCGCGGCGGCAAAGCCGGAGGAGGAAACCGCCGTAACGAATGAGGAAAAGACGATCCAGGAAATGGATGAAACCCTAAAGAACGGAAATTCTGCTTCTTCCGAATGGGAGTGGTGGACAGCCGAGGAATACGAAAAATGGATCGAAGAACAGGAAAAAGAAATGGAATCCCTGATCGGCACGGGGAGCGGCTGGTACGATAAAGAGGGCAAGTTCCACACGTTTACGCGGGAAAGCATGAACGAAATTCTCGCCATATATCGGGCAACTTTGGAGGAGATCAAAAAGGGGGTAAATGTCTCAAAGCCGAGCGAGGACGGAGCCGTTCTCATGCAGACGCTGCCGAAGGACGAGGAACAAACCATGAACCAAGACGAGCTTGAAAAAGCTCTGAAGCCCTATCTCCCGTTCGGGATCAGCATTCGGTATGACGAAACCGACGACGAGACGAAAATGTATTATCGGGGGAAAGAGGTGCGCGCGCTTTACGACGAGACCGCCGGGCTCTTTATTTCCAATCACGCGGGTCTGTGGAATTACGGCGAGGACGCGCTCGACCTCTACGCGGTCTATACGGACGGCACTCTGACGGGCGTGCGGGAAGCGACCGAAGCGGAATGGGAGGAAAATACCGCCGTTCGCCGGACGAACACGCAGGCATGGCTGGCAGAAGGGGATAACGTTGTCCAAGCCGTGGAGATCACGCAAACCAATACCGCCGAAGCCTACGTTGAAACCCCCGAACAGGCAAAGGCGCGGATCGACGGGCTTTTCGCCGAATATGGACGGTTTGGGCTGACCCGCGACGAAAACGGAAAAGTCTATTTCCACGGAAAACCCGTCCGCATTTTCATGGACGGCGTGAACGATCTGGAAGAGATCGCGATGATCAGCCGCTACACCTATCTGGACGAGAACGGCGAGATCGACGTGCGCACGATCTGGACGCCGAAGGACAACGGCGACGGGAGCATTGACCCGTTCGGAACAATGATCGGGATCGAGGAAACGAAGTCGCTGAACCTAAATGATTTCCGCGCGTTTGAGAATGAAGCAGTGACCATTGAGGACGTGATTCCCAAGGTTTCCGCGGGATCGGGAAGCGGGGCAGATCCGATTCCATCGGTTTCGGTGATCGAAGACGGTTCGAGCGCGCCGATCACCCTCACGGAAGGAAACAGCGCGGTCGGAAAGACCATTCCCGACATTTTCGACCAATACGCGACGTTCGGGATCACCTATAACAAAGCGGAAGGAAACGTTTATTTTAACGGGAAGCTCGTCGGGACTTTCGTAGATTACTCGGAAAACGGAACCTTTACCTACGGGTCGCAAAGCGTCGGGGATCGGGAGACCGTGAACGTTCGTACCGTGTACGAAAACGGGAAAGTCGTCTCGGTACGGGAAATGACCGAGGCGGAGAAAAATGTAAGCTTCACGGAGCAGCCGGACGATGAAATAAAGATCCCGACCGTCGCCCCGCTTCGCGAAATGAATATCAGCGCGGATTTCGGCGATTATTCCCACAACCATAATGGAATCGACTTTGCGGCAAAAGAGGGGACGGATATTCACGCCTTTGCCGACGGAACGGTTCTCGAAGCGGACTATGACAATCCCAAAGGCAATTATCTCCTGATCGATCACGGAAACGGGCTTCAGTCCCTTTACGCGCATTGCAGCGAGCTGTATGCCAAAGCGGACGATTCGGTCAAAAAAGGCGACGTGATCGCCGCGGTCGGAAGCTCGGGCTACGCTACGGGATCGCACCTGCATTTTGAGCTTCGGAAGGACGGAACGACGATCGACCCGAAGCCGTATCTGAATGAAAAACCCGAGATCACGTTCCTTGACGATCCCGATATTTTGGAAGCGCTCGAAAAACAGCCTGCCAAACCGTTTGATCCAAAATACGAAAATAGCAGGAAAAAAGTTGAGAACCGCCTCTATTTTGCTCTTCCCCATGGGGAGAAAATTTATTCGGTCGCGGACGGAACGGTCGTATTTTCGGAATATACAGCGATACTTGGACGAATTGTTGTGGTGAAATCGAAGGACGGAACCTGTTGGGGTTACGGGCACCTTGACCTCGATCTCCCCGCAGCTTCGGTCGGCGATACGGTAAAGGCGGGTGATGTGATCGGTCGCGCGGGTACGTCGGGTTGGGTAGCGGAAACAATGGTTGAACTCTTTTTGACAAAGTATTAAATGAATAGAAAGGGAATACAAAAGCGATCAGTGTAACCACATCTTCTCTAGACAGAAACCGCCCGTATTATGATGCGAAGTATGAAAATACGTCCTCGCAATCCTTAATAATATCATTACTTGTTTCCAGCGACTAAGTTTAGTTTTTAACCAGATCCCCTTGCATCGACCAACACGTTACAATTATAAAGGAAGAATATAACAAATTTTAATACCCGCCTTTGGCGCGTTCTTTTCAGAGAACGCGCCAAAGAATTTTTTCAAACCCACCGCCCGCACTCCTGAAATAAATAAAAAATCTTTGACTTTTCCGCTCCGCTGTGCTATGATGAAAGAAGGAAAATTTTCGGAAATGTGAGGAACGGAAAATGTCAAAAATTCAGCAGCAGCTCGATATTCGGGCGTTTCGCCCCGCGGAGGGGTTCATAAAACGGTATCAAACGCTTGTCAAAAACGAAGTCCTGCCCTATCAGTACGCCGTGCTCGGCGACCGGGTGGAGGGCGCGGAGAAAAGCCACGTCATTCAGAATTTCCGCAACGCGGCAAGCGTCCTTCAAAACGGGGACAAGGGTGACGGCTTTTACGGCATGGTCTTTCAGGACAGCGACGCGGCGAAATGGATTGAAGCGGCGGCGTATTCCCTTGCCGTTTTTCCCGATCCTTTGCTCGAAGCGCAGGCGGACGAGCTGATCGAGCTGATCGCGGCGGCGCAGGACGAGGACGGCTACCTCAATACCCGCTTTACGGTCGAGGATCGCGAAAAGCGCTGGACAAACCTTCTCGAAGGGCACGAGCTTTACTGCGCCGGTCACTTTATGGAAGCGGCGGCGGCGTATTATGAGGTCACGGGGAAGGATCGCCTTTTAAACGTCATGCTGAAAAACGCCGAGCACATCTATCAACGGTTCATCACCGAAAAGCACGGCGGCTATCCCGGTCACCCGGAGGTCGAGCTTGCCCTGCTGCGGCTGTACCGCGTTTCGGGGAACCGTCATTGTCTCGAGCTTGCGGAGCATTTCCTGAACGCGCGGGGCGTGGATCGGGATTTCTACAAAAAGGAACGCGAGGCGCGGGACTGGACGGTCTGGGGCAATAACGCCGAGGACATGATCTATCAGCAGAGCTATGCCCCTGTCCGCGAGCAACGGGACGCGGTCGGACACGCCGTCCGCGCAGTATACCTCTATACGGGAATGGCGGACTATGCCGCGGAAGCGAATGACGGGGAGATGAAAGCCGCCTGCCGCGCACTCTGGGAGAGCATTACCCGAAAAAGAATGTACGTGACGGGCGGGATCGGCTCGACCGGGATCGGCGAGGCGTTTACCGTCGATTACGACCTCCCGAACGATACCGCCTACGCGGAAAGCTGCGCGTCCGTCGGGCTGATGATGTTTGCTTCGCGAATGCTGGAGCTGGAGCCGAAGGGCGAATACGCCGACGTCATGGAAAACGCGTTTTATAATACCGTCCTCGCGGGAATGTCGCTCGACGGAAAGCGGTTCTTTTACGTGAATCCGCTCGAGGTGATCCCCGGGATCTCGGGTGCCGCCGCCACGCACTGGCACGACCGCCCGCAGCGCTCGGCTTGGTACGCCTGCGCCTGCTGCCCGCCGAATATCGCGCGCGCGATCAGCTCGATCGGGAAATACGCCTACGGCGAATCCGAAACGGCGTGCTACTGCCACCTGTTCGCGGCGGGCGAGGTTGATTTTAAAAACGGGGTAAAGTTACGGTGCGAAACGGAATATCCCTATGATTTTTGCGTTCGGTACAGGGTGCAGGTCGGCGGGAAAGCGCTCCTGATCCGGATTCCCGGCTGGAGCGAGACCTTCTCGGTCACGGTAAATGGGAAAGAGGCAGTCCTGCCCCAAAAGGACGGTTATATCTGTCTGGACAGGATCGAAAGCGGGGACGTGATCGAGCTTCGGCTTGACGACCGCGCGAAATTCGTGTACCCGTCGGCGAAAATTGCCGAGAACACGGGCGCGGTCGCCGTTCGGCGCGGGCCGCTCGTCTACTGCTTCGAGGGGATCGACCACGGCGGGAACGTGCTCTCGCTTCGGGCGGACGAAAACGCGCCGATCACCACCGAGCCGTATCAAGCCGACCTGCTCGGCGGGACGGTGCGGCTTACCCTGAAGGGGACGCGAATTTCCGAGCAGGCGGAGCTTTACATCACGGAAAAGCCGGCGGAAACGCCCGTGACCCTCACCGCCGTGCCGTATTATACGTGGGGAAACCGCGGCGAGGGGGAAATGCGGGTGTGGGTGACGAGGAAATAGTGGGAATTTTTACCGCTTAGACCGACCAAAGCGGCGGAAAGTCGGCTTTTCGCCGTAACGCTTCCTTTCTCTAAAATCACAATCTTGAAAGATTACAGCAGTTTTTTGCCACTTTGACTGACCAAAGTGGCGCAAAGCTCGCCTCGGCAAAAGCTTTGTTTGCGCCGCGTCCGTGCGGCGCTTTGGGCTTTTGCCTGCAAGCCTCCTGCTTGCCCTCGGCGCTGTCCTCAACTCTTTTTTCGTCTTTTAAACTTGCATGACGAAAAAAGCGGTCGGACAAGCGCCGAGGGGGAATTTTTATGAACTTGAGTAAGTTTTTTTACAGCGGCTATTCTCTGCGATTTTTTCCCGGCTTTCAGCAGATTTCCAAATCTTGTTGTTATTCTCAAAGACCATCAACGGGGGAAGTCGGTGTCTTTGTGCAGTACACTTGAGGACATCACAGTTCCAACTTGTTCGATCAAGCGGAAAGTTTAGAGAAAAGAAGAAACCTTGCTTCCTTTTACAAGCAAGCAAAATAAAGATAGCAGCAAATTGAACAAGTCCTCCAACCGGAAAACAAAGGCTTTTCCCTCGCACCCTCCCAACCCCGTTCTGTACAGACTCCTTGGGGTGTGTAGTACTCGGTGCTAAGCGCAAAGAACAAGCAGCCGCTCTTCGCACTTACTTGAAAACGCCGAGAAAAATAGGGGCTTTCTGAAAACTCAGAAAAAACCGAACAAAAAATGTCGCTGTAAAAAATCTTCCTCAAGTTCATAAAAAGGTCCCTCTTGGAGCTTGCCCGACCTCTTTTTTCGTCCTACAGGTTTAAAAAGACGAAAAAAGAGTTGAGGGCAGTGCCAAGAGGGCGACTTTCCGCCGCTTTGGTCGGTCAAAGCGGCAAAAAAATTCCCACAGTCTTTCAAGGCGGTCATTTAAAAAAGTGTCGTATACTTCCTCAAAAGTATACGGCACTTTCATTTCTTTTCAGGCTTCCTATTGATAATATCCTCGGAAAACTGCGACGCGGTAATAAGCGCTTCGGGCGCAACGTCCAGCGCGTCCGCAATATCGAAAAATACCTCCATAGAAAAGCCGTGCGCCAGATTCGGGGCTTCGATCTTACTGAGCAGAGTACGGCTGATATTCGCTTTTTCGGCAAGCTTTTCCTGAGAAAGTCCCCGGATTCGCCGCAGCGAGGCGATCGCAATCCCCAGCTGGATAAATCGGTCACAATTTTTAAAGGATACAGGCTTATTCATGCTTACAATCTCCAAATATTTCCGAATTGTACTTTTATTATATGCTTTTTGCATTTACAATTCAGTAATATTCCATTTGCTATTGACTTTAGTCATATGCAATTGTATAATTATAATATATGATTGTGTTTAATCGAATTTAGGAGTAAACAAGTATGACCTGTACCTTTTTCGGACATCGCGACGCGCCGTCCGAGCTTCGCGACCGAATCAAAACCACCCTGCTTGATCTGATCGAACATCAGGGAGCCGACCTCTTTTATGTTGGAAACCACGGGAATTTTGACCGAATGGCGGCTTCGGTGCTTCATGAGCTGAGCGCGGAATTTCCGACGATCCGCTATTTTACCGTGCTCGCCTATCTGCCCGAGCATGATCCCGACCCTGCGCCGACCGTGTTTCCCGAGGGGATCGAGCTTGTGCCGAAGCGCTTCGCGATCAGCTTTCGGAACCGCTTCATGGTAGAACAGTCGGATCTTGTGATCGCTTATGTTGCCTGTCCGTGCGGCGGAGCGGCTAAATTCACAAATTTAGCTTTAAAAAAGGGGAAAACCGTCATCAATCTCGCGGCGGAATCCTGCACAAAAAAATAAAGGCACATTCCTTTCCGAAAAAAGAAATATGCCCTATACGAACATCTTTTACGCAATCACAACGCCCATCTCATTCGCCGAAACCGATGATTTTCCGTATTCTGTACCGATAATGCGCGTGTGACCGCCGATCATGAGCGTTACATTCGTGTGAAGCGCGACCCCGACCTCGAGCGTCGCCGCCGACGCGCGTCCGATGATCTCGTCCACAAGCTTCATTCGATCCTGAAGCGGCTCCTTTTCGACCGCCTGCTGTAATTTTACGCGCGCCGTCGTTTTGAGAAAGTCCGCTTCTTCCTTCGTGATCTTCCCGACGGATTTTTTCTCCTTCAGCTCCTCCTCGCGAAGCGCGAGCCGCTCAAGCTGGGTATCGATCGCGGCAAGATGCCGATCGAGCGCCTTCCGCTCCTCAGTATACTCGGAGCAGTCGCCGACAATGATCTCCGTCAGGTCGTGCATATAGTTCCCGGCGACAAGGCATTCGATCCCCCCGATCGCCCGAACCGTGCCGCCGCTGATCCGTCCCGGATTTTCGAGACAAAGGATCTTACCCGCGCAGCTCACCTTGGAATTCATGATCGAGGAAGCCTCGATATTCCCCTCCGCCTCAAGCGTGCTTCCCGTGCAGACGCTGATCGCGATCTTTCCGCTCCGCGCGGTCAGATACGAGCCGGTTACTGCGTCGTCCACGGTGACCCTTTTCCCCGTAACGGTCGCTTTCGTCACCTTTCCGTAAACATGGACGCGCCCGCCCGCGTTCACGATCGCGCCCTCGTTGACGTTCCCGTGAATGATGAGGTCACCCGTGTATGTTGTCGGGTGGACGGAGCGGAAGATATCCCCTTCGATCACCATTTCGTCCCGAACGGAAAAAACCCCGTCCCGAAACTTCAGCTTCCCCGTCGCCGCCGCGACAAGCGCCGTATGATCCCGATTCAGGCAGGTGTTGTAGCCCTGCGGAATATCGGGCGCGTGTCCGTTCACCGATTTCAGCGTATTTCCGAAAATATCGAAACCGTCCGAACCCTTCTCCGCGGGAATAATCCGACAGATCATCTCGCCCTCCGAAATATCCGTTTCCGGTTCGAGAAGATTTTGGACACTTCCGTTAATCCCATCTATGGCGGCTTTCCCGGCCGCAAATACGATCTCGGTGTTATAAAGCTGCTCCTCCGTCATCTTTTCGAGCAGTTTTTCGTCGATCCCCGCCTTGATCCCCTTTTTCCGGATCGCGGTATGAAGATCCCCGAGAGAAAAACGGTTGTTCGGATGCTCGGGCGCGGCAACATAAACCGAAGCGGAAAGCCCGTTTTTCGCCGCCTTCACCGTGATCGGAAGAACCGACCGAAAACGCGGCGCGTCCTCCATGACCTCAAGATTCTCAAACGGATTTTCCTCCGGGCGCGCGTCCGGGTTTTTCAGATCCGTCAGGATCCGATCAAAGATCGCGTCAAGTTCTTTTAGATTCGCCAATGTTTTCCTCCCCGAAGTTCACCCGAGCCGCAAGGTCAGGAAATAGCATTACAGATAGCTTTTTCCCTTGATCATGGAGTTGATCTCGACACTTCCGTCCTGCGCGAAAAATGTCATCGTTCTTCCGTAATTTAAGCCCGTATCCTCCGCAACGATCGGAATCCGAAGCGCCAGAAGCGCCTTTTTTACCGCCGCGACATTCCGCTCGCCGATATTGAACTGCGAGCTTGCGGCGGCGAACATGACCGCGCCGCCCGCGATCTTCGCGGTAAGCCGTCCCCCGACGCCCATTCGCTGCATCTCCGCGACCATATCCGGGATCGCGGTATCCGCGAACTTCATACGGGTATCCCGACCGCCGATAATGGACGAGCTGTCGGGGAGAAGTACATGGGAAAGCCCCGCCAGACCCGTTTTCTGATCGTAAATACAGATCCCGACACAGGAGCCGAGCGCGTAGGTTACAAGCGTATCGTCTCCCCTGCCGATCTTCCAGTCGGATATTCCGACAATCAGTTTCTGACTCATGACGAAATCACCCCGAGCTTCTGCAATAAAGTATTGAGCGACTCGATAGTGGGCAGGAGCATCATTTTCGACTTAATGTTCTTGCCGTCGATTTTTAAAAGATTGTCGATATAAAGAAGCTTGTCGCTCATTTCGCCGAACGCCCCCGCGGGAACGCTCATGATCGCGCCGAGCATATCAATGGTCATCATCGGCGTCTCGACCTCAATGTACGCCTGCGCAAGCTCGGCGATCGCATTTACATACGAGCCGGAGAGGATATTCCCCGTTTCGGTGAGCGCCGACGACATTTCCGGCGTAATTCCCGAAAGTTCGACCCCTTCCATGCCGAAAAAGGTGGAAATAATGATATTCGTAAGCTCTTTTTCAAGCAGGAAGAGCATCATTCCCTCAATATCTCCGCGAAGGGGCACCAATACGCCCGCGACAACCTCCTCCGCGCCGCCCGCGTAGTCGATCGCCGTCTGAAAATCGAGGATCCGCACCGCGGGAACGTCGATATCGAGCGGGATCCCGAGCATTTGTGAAAGCGCGGTCGTCGCGTTCCCCGATCCGATATTCCCCACCTCGGTCAGAACGTCGAGTTCCATCGCGCCAAGATCTTCAAAGCTTTTAATTCCCATAAAACAGTTCCTTTCTTAAATATCCGCCGACAGCCACCGACAAATACAAGCCGGTCATTCCGCCTTTCCCCGCGGGAAAGCACGCCTGCCCAAAAGTAAAATCAGTTTCTTAAATTATTCGCGATACTCATCAGCTCGTCGGAGGTCGTTACGACCCGCGCGCTGAGCTGGTATGAACGGTGTGTTTCAATCAGGTGCACCATTTCGCTCGCGAGATCGACCGTGGACATTTCGAGCGCCTGACGCACGATCTGACGGTCCTCCGAAGGCGCCGGCTCTCCCGAACGGGGCGTTACGACGAAATGGTTATCCTCGCCCTGCTCAAGTCCCCAGTTGTTATAAACCTCAAAAAGCCCGATCGCGTTCGTCAGCGCGTTATAGTCGATGTTGTTCGTCTCGACCTCTTCCGTTCCGATGATATTCCCGTTTTCGTCGGAGATCCGATGCGTTTCGGTCAGGAATTCAATCGCGATATGATTTCCCTCGTTATCGAGGACGAATTCCCCGCGACCCGTCACAAGCTCCCAGTGATCGTCGATCTGCGTGATCTCAAACGAGCCGTCGCGGGTCAGGTAGGTATCCCCCCGCTCGTCAAGCACCATAAAGAAGTTATCGTTCGGGATCGCGAAGTCGAGATCCTGATCCGACATGACGAACATACCCTGCTCCCACATATAGTCCGTCTTCATGACATACTGTCCGTGACCGGTCTGCCATTCCTCCTCGGTCGCCCGCTGGACGGTATAAAGACAGTCCGCGAAGCTCGGCCGGAGGGATTTATAGCCGACCGTGTTGACGTTCGCGATGTTGTTGGAATAGATGTTCATGCCTTCCTGCTGCGCGATAATGCCGGACGCGCCCGTGTAAAAAGAAATATTCATAAAAGAGTTCCTTTCCTAGAGCCTGCTTGCAAACACACTCCGAAGATTATAACTGTATCGACGCGATCTCTACCGCGCGGCTGTTGATACTGTCGAGTACACGGAGGATCTTACTGTTCGCCTCGTACAGGCGGTGCGCCTCCATCATCTGCGTAACTTCCTTATTTCCGTCCACGTTGGAATGCTCCCACGCCCCCTGGATCACGTCAAAGACCTCCCCTTCGGGGATTGTTCCGTCTCCGTCGTAGCGCATGAGGTTATCCCCGATCTTATCTACGTCGGCCTCGGGCGGGATATAGGTCAGGAGCAGGCGGTCGTACGGCTGGTTATCAATCAGGATTGTTCCGTCGTTCCGAATAATGAAATCGTCCGTTCCGAGGAAGATGTCGCCGTTTTCACCTTGGACGCGCCCCGCCTTCCCGAGGGTAAGATAGCCTGCGTCGTCAAGCTCCCACTGTCCGTTTCGGGTCTGGTATACCTCGCCGTCCCGGGCAAGAATGTTAAAATAAACGTTCCCGAAGATTCCGACGTCGAAATTGCTGTCCGTAAAGGTAAAATTGCTTTGCTCGAGATTCGTTTTCGAGTCGTCCACGTAGGTCTGTAAAAAGTGTCCGGACGTTTCCTTCCGCTCGTTCACGAGGATCAGCTCGTCCATAAACGTCGTTAATACGACCTCGTCCTTCCGATAACCCGCGGTGTTGACATTAACGAGGTTGTTTCCGATCGCGTCAAGCTGCCGCTGCTTGTTGAGCATTGCCTGCGCGGCATTGTAAAAGCCTCTAAGCATATATTTCTTCCTTTCGGTTAAATTTTCTTGATTAAATTTTATTTTATATATTCATGTATTCCGAGATCCGCCGCTTCAGCAGCAGCATGGATTTCGCGTGGATCTGACAAATTCGCGATTCGGTGAGGTTCAGAACCGTCCCGATCTCGGAGAATTTCAGCTTTTCGTAATAATAAAGCGTCACGACCTGCCGCCCCTTCGGCGGAAGCGCCTCGATCGCCTCGGCGATGACCGTTTTCAGCTCCCTGTCATACAGTCCCTTATCCGCGCGGTCGCCGTTTTCGAGACTGAAATTATCCTCATATAAAAGCTCCTCAAAGGAAAGCGTGATCGCGCCCGCCGCTTCTGACATTCCGCGCGCAAGCTTTTCCTTCGTGATCCCCATGTACTCCGCAAGCTCGTCGTTGGTCGGGTGCCGCCCGAGCCGATTAAAAAGCTCGTTATACGAAACGTCGAGATCGCGCCCGAAGCGCCGCACCTGCCTTGGCACAAAATCCTGCTTCCGCACGAAATCAATGATCGCGCCTTTGATCTTCAGGTTTGCGTAAGTCTCAAACTTCACCGCCCGCTCGGGATCGAAGCTCTCGATCGCGCCGATCAGCGCGATCACGCCCTCGTTCACCACGTCGTCGGTCGTCGCGTATTTCGAGTAGGTATTCCGGAGAGAAACGGCAATCACGCGAACCAGGTCGAGATAATGCAGCACGATGTCGTTGCGAAGATTGACGCTGCCCGTTTCGCGGTATTTTTCGATTGCCGAAACAATGTCAAAATCCGTTTTCAAGAGCCGTTCCCTCCTTTCTGTCTGATAACGTCCGATACCGATCCTTCGTCAAAGCACGGGATCCTTTACAAGTTGATACTTCCGACCGACTGAATCTGCGTGGTACTGTCGATCTCACTGTATGAAAGGACGGTAAGTCCCGGAATAAACTGGTCAATCAGCTTTTTAAAGTACACCCTTACGATCGGCGAGGTCAGAACGATCACGGTCGGGATCACGTCCTTCACCTTATTCACCTCTTCGGTCGCCCGCGCAACGATCCTTTGGATCGTGTCGGGATCCATCGAGAGATAGCTTCCCTGATCCGACTTCTTCACGCTCGCGACGATCATATCCTCGATTTTCGGATCAATCGTAATCACGCGGAGCGAATTCGCTTCGGCAAAGCGTCTTGTGATCGTCCGCTTGAGCGCCTGCCGCACGTATTCGACGGTAATATCAATATCCTTCATAGAGGAGGTGTGGTCGCCAAGCGCCTCGAGAACGGTTTCCATATCGCGGATCGGGATCCCCTCCTGAAGGAGCATGGAAAGTACCTTCTGAAGATACCCGTAGGGGAGAATATTCGGAACAAGATCCTCGACGATCGTCGGGTTCGTTTTCTTGATATTTTCGACCATGGTCTTTACGTCCTGACGCGTCAGGATCTCGTGGCAGTGCTTCCGGATAATTTCGGAAAGGTGCGTGATCATGACGGAAACCGGATCGATCAGCGTATAGCCCGCAACGTCCGCCGCGACCTTTTTATCCTCGCTGATCCACCGCGCGGGGATCCCGAACGCCGGTTCGATCGTATCAATCCCGTCCACGGGAGAAACGACGTCGCCGTTATCGAGCGCGAGATAGTGATCAACGAGAATTTCGCCGCGCGCGACCTCTTCGCCCTTGATCTTAATGACATACTGGTTCGGGTTGATCTCGGGGTTATCGCGCATTCGCACCGACGGAATGACCATACCCATATCCATGGCAAACTGTTTTCGGAACAAGACGACGCGCTCGATAAAGTTTCCGCCGCTTCGCTCGTCCACGAGGTGCAGTAAGCTGTAGCCGAACTCCATTTCGACCTGCTCCACGTTCAGAAGCTTAAAGACGTTATCAATATCGCGGTAGAAATCGGTATCGGTCGTTGGCTGCTGCTTCGCTTCCTCCAACCTCTGCCTCGACTCCTCCTCCGCGCGGGCGGTATCTGCCGCCTGCTTCGCGCGCCCGAGCCGGACGCCCGCGAAGATCAGCACCGCGCCGAGCATTGCCAGGATCACCTTCGGGAATCCCGGAACAAGCATCAGCACCAGCATTACGATACCGGTAATGATCAGAACCGTCGGGTTCTGTGTAAACTGGATCTTTACGTCGTTGTTGAAGCTTCCCGTGCTCGCGGTTCTGGTAACGACCATACCCGTTGCGACCGAGATCAGAAGCGCCGGGATCTGAGAGCAGAGACCGTCGCCGACCGTCGCGATCGAATACGTCGAAAGAACGCTGTTG
>CAYVZH010000048.1:0-20532 GCA_964456025.1 uncultured Ruminiclostridium sp. | reverse complement strand
GGCGTATTTTGACGCAAAGACAGACGCCGGACGGGAGAAGCGGATCGCTTGGATGGTGGACAGGCTTAATCAGAATTTAAAGCCGATGTAACGGTGAAAGGAAAAATCCAATGTCCAAAATTGTGTTCATCTGCCACGGCAACATCTGCCGTTCGCCCATGGCGGAATATGTTTTCCGCGATCTCGCCGAAAAGCGCGGCGTTTCGGAGCGGTTTCCCACTGTCTCCCGCGCGACAAGCACCGAGGAGCTTGGGAATCCCGTTCACCGCGGGACGGCGCGGAAGCTTTCCGAACACGGGATCTCCGCCGCCGCGCACCGTGCCGAGCAGCTTCAGAAGGGCGATTACGAAAAGTACGACCTGCTGATCTGCATGGACGGCGCGAACGTCCGCAATACGCTTCGGATCGTCGGCGCGGATAAAAAGGGGAAGATCCATAAGCTGCTTGAATACGCGGGGGAGGGCGGCGATATTGCCGACCCTTGGTATACGGGGAACTTTGACGATACATATGAGGACGTGCTGAGAGGGTGCAGGGGACTGCTGGAAGCCCTTTGCAAGGAATAGGAAAAATAAAAGGCTCCCTTATACTGATTTCCGATAAAAGTGTAAACAAAAATCCTGCGCAAAGGCGCATATATTCAAGCCTTTGCTTGAATTTTTGTACACTTTTCAATCGGAAATAAGTATTGGAAGCCCTTTATTTAACCGCCGCGCCGGACATGGCATATAAAACCCGCACGAAGCAGGGTGGGTAAAAATCATCCGACGCTTTCACGCTCCCTTCTTCCGCAGGACGGGAGGTCTGCAATCCGTCGCCGGTCTGAAATCCCGATTATAATGTGTTGGATTATAGTAACCATGCTGTATCGAACGCGGCAGTAAACCGTATTTTTCAGCTTTTATTCCTCAAATTCCTCGGCGAACAGCGCCGTAAATGCGTCGCCGATCTTCGCGTAAAGCGTCTCGTCGTCCACGGTCTTCAGCGTGCATTGATCGCTTTCGGGATCGTCGATCAGCTCCAGAATAATAAATTCGATCTCCTCGTCCTCGGGGAGTTCGTCCTCCTCGGTATAAGGGGTGAGCGCGGCGTAAACCTTTCCGTCCACCTCGACGGTATCAATCAGCTCAAATTCCTCGCCGTCGAGATCGACTACGACCGCTTCGTAGCCCTCGAGTTCTTCTTCGTCTGCCATAAATTTCGATTTCCTTTCTTGAGTACATTATGCGCACCCAACAGATTTATTATACCAAAACGGCGGTTCAATGTCAATACCGATTGCTCTGAAAACGGGAATTTTATGCGTATATTTTACAATATGCACACATAAATGTTGAAAATATCATGCAAAATAACTAAGAAAAAGGGGTTGACAATTCCCAAAAAGTGTGGTATGCTTATATCAAGGAAAGAGAGCGGACGATATAAAGCGGATCTTTCCCCAGGGTTCGGAAAACCAAAATTGAATTTCCCTTCTATCATTCTATACAGGTAGGTTTCGGCGATCTGAAACGGCTCGGGCATGACGTCCCGACCCGAATTTAACCGGAAAGGAAGGCGAGTCCCATGGATCAAGAAAATTCATTTGAAATGTCTTTATCGAGCGTCGGCTCGTCTGAAAAAAGCAGGTAATTTGAAGATCTTCCGCGGCTTCGATCCGTTCGCAAGCCGGGAATCTTAAACCCGGATGTTTTGTCGATACTCCTGATTCGGACCCACAAACGGTAAAGGCATACTGTATAGATCTTCCGGTCGTTGCGGCCGGCTTCCGCGAAAGCGTAACCATAGAAAATTTTTCATGATTGGAGTTGGTTCCAATGAACAAACACGAAAGGTTTTTCTACTGACGGCGATATTTTGACGGAAAGGAATAAAGTCCCATGTGCTGATTATTAAAATCTTCGCAGTTTCTACGAAAGGATTACCTCCGATGCACAAGTGATTTTTGACAATTGAATATCTTACGGTGGGCTGTGCTTCGGTACAGCCCATTTTTATGGAAGCTTTTTGTATGTGCAGGAGTTGGGAAGATCAATTCCTCTATAAAGGCTTTTTCAAGACCTGCGACCTTACAGCCGCAGGGTCGAAATTGGTAAGAGTAACGATGGGAAAAAGGATTCCAAAGGAAAAAGTTTCCTTTGGCGGGGGTTTGGGGGCAGAGCCCCCGATCATAAAATTTCTCTCAAAATCTTCTCAAAAAAGAAAGGAACTGTCATGAACGAGAAAATTACCGCCTTAAAAAAGATGATCGACGAGAGCCGGAAAATCTGCGTCTTTACCGGTGCGGGGATCAGCTGCCCTTCGGGGATCCCGGATTTTCGCTCCGCGAACGGACTGTACAGCGAGAAAACGAAAGGGAATTATACCCCCGAGCAGATCATTTCCCACACCTTTTTCGAGCAGGATCCCGAAACCTTTTACGAATTTTATCGGACGAAAATGGTCTATCCCGACGCCGAACCGAACGAAGCGCATTGCTATTTCGCCGCGCTGGAGCAGAAGGGGAAAACGGTAACGGTCGTGACGCAGAACATCGACGGGCTGCACCAGCGCGCGGGGAGCACGGACGTGATCGAGCTTCACGGGAGCGTTCACCGCAACAACTGCCTGCGCTGCGGGAAATTTTACGACGCGTCGGCGGTGACGGGAACGAACGGCGTGCCGCACTGTGACTGCGGCGGGGTCATCAAGCCCGACGTGGTTCTGTACGAGGAGCCACTCGACCAGTCCACCGTTCTGCGGGCGGTTCAGGCGATCTCGGAAGCCGATCTTATGCTCATTATCGGGACGTCGCTTGTCGTGTACCCCGCCGCCTCCTACGTCGGGTATTTTCGCGGGAAAAATCTCGTGCTTCTGAATAAGACGGAAACGCAGTGCGATCATCTGGCGCAGCTTGCGATCTATGACGATATTGTGAACGTGGTACGGGCGCTGGAGGAAGCGTAAATTTTACCGCTCCACGGCAATTAACGGGATCGTCAGCTCGTTCTCCGTCAGTCCCGCGTGTCCGCCCTTATATTTTCGGGGTTCGCTTGGGGAATTAAAAATCGCGGTATTGCCCGTCGCGACCGCGAGATAATCGCCGAGCATTTTCTCAAAACGCGGGTGATCGTTCCCGATCCCGAAGAGGTGCTTTTCCTGCACCTCTTTTTTGGTCAGCAGCAGAAATTGACCGCCGAAATGCGCCTTGAAAAGCTGTTCAAACCGCTCGTGCATTCCCTCCTTGATAAAGAGATTCAGCGCGCGCGGCTCGATCGAGGGCATTCTCACCAGACATTCCGTAATTGCGGGGTCGTCAGTGAGCGGTTCGTTTTGCGTGTTGACGTGTCCGTGATCGGCGGTAATGATCAGAAGCGTGTCCGATAGCTTCTCCGCGAGCTGTTCAACATTCTGCTCGATCTCCGTAAGAATGCGGTGCGCTTCCTCTCCGTCCACGCCGTGCCTGTGCATGGTGCGGTCGGGGTCGTCCCAGTAAGCATAGCAATATTTTTGCCCCTCTTCGCCGCAAAGCCGCTCGATCTCCTCACAGAACGCCCCGAAGCTTTTCGGGTACGGCTCGACAAATGGGGCACGATAATGCGCGGCGATCCCGCTCCGCCCGACCTGCGCGACGATCCCGTCATAGGGAACATATGTCCACGCGGGCGAAAAATCAAGTTTCTCTCCCGTGTCGTCGTCTATGTTATAATAATAAACGACATTCCGACCGATCTCGTCGAAATAGCCTGTCCAGCCGAGCCACGCCGACTGATTCGGATACAGTCCGCTGTCTATGGCGGTAGTCGCCGCGACGGTCGTCGGCGGGAAAACGGAGGAATATGCGCACAAAAGATTCCGGCGCAGAAAGCCGTTTTCGGAGAGGTGCGTTTCCAGCGCGCTGACGCCCATGCCGTCCAGAAGCAGCACAACAACGTTTTTGTAATTTTTGGACAGCAGGCGGTCGATCTGCGGCAGGGTGGGGTTCGGCGGGTCGATCCCGTAATGCTTTAATACCGAACAGCCAAGGTTTGCGATACAATTCCCATAATGGGGGAAGGAAAATTTCATTTTCAATCACTCCTTTTGGTGAAAATACAAAAAACCGCCGATTTCAGATAATCGGCGGTTCATTTCTCGATATTTTCCTGATTTTCGGTCAAGATTAACCTGAAAATAAGGATCAGCTTCTGCTCTTAAAGATCTTTTCAAGATCCGCGAAACCGTTATCGCTCGTATTCAGCGATCCGGTCTGTGAGATATAGCTCGCGAAATCATTTCCCTGTGCGGCGGAAACCGACCCGTTAATGATCTCTTCCGCGACGCTCGGCGTGCTTTCTTCGATCGCGGTTTCCTTGAAGCAGGTCGCAATAACCGAGATCGCGATCGAATCCTTCATATCCGCGGGACCGTAGTTCGCGCCGAAGATAATTTCCGCGTCCGCGCCGCAGGCCTTTGTGATCGCGTGCATGGCGTCGTCAACGTCGGTCATGAGCGCGTCCTGCGAAAGCGTTATGTAAACGAGAAGCCGTCCCGCGTTCTTGATCGAGGTCTCGAGGAGCGGGCTGTTGACAACCTGCTGAACTGCGTCGTCCACCTTCTTGTCGCCCGAGCCCATACCGATCGCGATATGCGCGTCGCCCGCGTTCTTGATGATCGTGCTTAAATCCGAGAAATCGACGTTTACAACCGCCGTTTTATTGATCATATCCGAAACGATCTTTACCGAGCGGTGAAGCACGTCGTCTACCATAGAGAACGCCGCGTGGAAGGTAAGCTGCTTTTCGTTGAGCTGTAAAAGCCGCTGGTTCGGGATAATGACAAGCGCGTCTACGTGCTTGCGCATTTCGTCGATCCCCTTCATCGCCTGATTCATCTTCTGCTCACGCTCGAATTCGAACGGCTTGGTGACAACGCCGATCGTAAGAATCCCCATTTCCTGCGCGATCTCGGCAATGACGGGAGCCGCGCCGGTACCCGTTCCGCCGCCCATACCCGCGGAAATGAACACAAGAGACGAGCCCTTGAGATACTTTTCCACGTCCTCGCGGTCTTCGCGCGCCGCTTCGGCGCCGACCTCGGGTCTTCCGCCCGCGCCTCTGCCCTTCGCGCATTTTCTTCCGATCTGAACGCGGCGCATGAGCGTTTTATCCTTATCCTTGAGGGCGGCGACGTCGGTATTCACCGCGACGAACTCGATATTGACGTCGTCGTCGCTTACGTCCTTTGCGCCCTTATCGCGGAGGCCCTTTTTCGCCATGTTTTCGACCGCGTTACAGCCGCCTCCTCCAACGCCGAATACTTTGATCTCAATATTATAAACGGCACTCTCGTCGAGATGGTCAAATTCCGGCTCTTCGCTTTCTACTGCGAAGCCTTCTTCATCAATTTCAATCGCCAACGTTTTATACCTCCCGATTTTGATACAACGAAACCCATATACACTATTGTAACAGATTTCACCTGAAATTTCAATAGTTTTTTCAAAAAAAGTGCACAGGTTGTTCTGTTTTTTTGACCGAACCGCAAAATATAGTGGTTTTTGTACTCAGACGGTGTTTTTTTGTCCGCGAAAGGCACTTTTCGCTTTTACGCGCCCGGTTCTTCTTCGGGGGATTCCCCCGGATCGTCCTCGGGCGGCTCTTCGGTGGATTCCTCCGTCGGGACGGTGATCGGCGCGGAGGTAATCGGACGCTGAACGACCCGTTCGCCGCTCGACACGTCGAGCGAGACCTGTGCGCCCGGTTCAACGTAATTTTCGATGATCTCCTTCGCCATGGTAAGCTTTTCCTCAAGCCGAAGGATCGAGCCGAGGCGGATCAGGATCCGTCCCTCGCAGGTCATGGTGATCGTGAGCGGGTCGGTGATGTCGACCTTTGTGATCTCGGGGAACTCGAGCTTTGTGAGCGCGTCCGTGATTGAGGCGATCAGGGCGTCCTGCTCGGGATCGTCGGAGGTGATATAGTCCCCGATGACGACGCTTTCGCCGGGACGGTAGCCGACGACCTCCATGCAGTCCGCCGCGCTGCTGTCGATCTGCATGACCCGTCCGACGTGCGAGATCACGTAGTTTTTCCCCGCGTAGTAGAAGTTCGCCATCGGTTCGGCGGGCTTAACCGTGATTTTGATGGCGTTCGGGAACTGTTTCGTGACCTCGGCGCTGTCGAGGCTGACGAGCGCGTCGGTGATCCGCTTATTGATCCCCGAAAGGTTGAGACGGACGAGGTTTTCGTCCCCGTGAAGTCCGCTTGCCTTGATAATTTCCTCGTCGGTATAGACCGTCTCGCCCTCGACGATGATCATTTCCGTGTTGAACAGAACGGTGACCGAAAGGATCGAGAAAATAAAGAACGCGGCGAGGCCGAGAAGAATGTAATAAATAATATAGCTTCCGTGGCGGCGCTTTTTCTTCGCCTTTTCCGCCTGTTTTTCGCGCCGCTTCATTTCCTCCTCGCGCTTTCGGCGGACGGGGCTTTGCGGCGGCATTTGCTTTTTCGTCTGCTCGGAGAGCTTTTGCTGCCGCTTCGACGCGTCGGACGGCTTTGCCTTTTTCTTTTTGGTTTCGGAGCGCTTCACCTCGTCGCGCAGGCGGCGGTTCAGCTCTTCCTTGCTCAGCTCGGTCGTCCTCGATTTGTTGAGCCGATGAAACTCGGGCATCGCGCTCCCTCCTTCCGTTCTTTTTTACGTCCGTACCGCATAAAATGAAATAAAATGATTAAGGCTACACCGCATAATGATTGGCGTACAGATGTGCGGCAGGTTTTTCGTCAGATTGTGCAAAAATTTTGAAGGCATACTGGTCTTTCGGTCAGCCCCTCTGTCAGCTTCGCTGACACCTCCCCCGGCAGGGGGAGATCACGTATGTCGAGAAATTTTTGTGCAATATGGCGGAAAAAATGTTGTGCAGATGTACGTCAAAGCCGCAGGCGGTCATTGTGCGGTGCTGCCTTAAGTCTCGGTGCGTATTTCCGCCCCGACGCTCCGGAGCCGCGCTTCGAGATCCTCGTATCCGCGGTAGATATAGCAGGCTTTTCCGATCTTCGTGACCCCTTCGGCGAACAGTCCGGCCGTGACGAGCGCCGCGCCGCCGCGAAGGTCGGTCGCCTCCAGCTCCGCGCCCGACAGACGATCGACTCCCTCGATCACGGCGACCCGCCCCTCGACGTTGATCTTCGCGCCAAGCCGCGCCAGCTCCGCGACATGGCGGTAACGGTTCTCGAAAACCGTTTCAACGAAGATCGACGTCCCCGGGAGCGTCGCGCAAAGCGCCATCAGCGCGGGCTGCGCGTCGGTGGGAAAGCCGGGGTGAACCGCCGTCCGGATCATGGGCGGCGCTTTGAGCCGTTTCCGCGCGTTGAGGTAAACGCAGTCCTCTCCGAAGCTGTACACGCTGCACCCGATCTGTTCCAGCACCGAAAGGATCGGCTCCATCGAGCGGGAATCCGCCTTTGTGAGCATGAGCTCGCCCCTTGTCGCCGCGCCGCAGCAGAGGTAGGTCGCCGCCGCGATCCGGTCGGGCATGACCGTATAGTCACAGCCGTGAAGCTTCCGGACGCCCTCGATCGTGATCGTTTCCGAGCCCGCGCCGCTGATCCTTGCGCCGCATTTTTCGAGAAAGCGCGAAAGATCGACGATCTCCGGCTCTCTCGCCGCGTTATGTATTTCCGTCGTTCCCTCCGCGAGAACCGCCGCGAGCATGATATTTTCGGTCGCGCCGACGGAGGGGAGGGGAAGCGTGATCCGCGCGCCCTTAAGCTTTTCCGCCGTACAGTTCAGGTACCCGTGTTCCTCGCGGATATCCGCGCCCATTCGGCGGAATGCCGCGAGATGAAAGTCGATCGGACGAGCCCCGATCTCACAGCCGCCCGGAAAACTTAAGCGGCACTGGCGCGCCCGTCCGAGCAGTGCGCCCAAAAAAATGATCGAGGAACGCATTTCCCTCATCAGCGAGTTTGAAATCGAAGTCCCCGTAAGCGCCGAAGCGTTTACCGTCACACAGCCGCCCTCCCGGCGGCAGCCGCAGCCGAGCGTCGAGAGGATCCGAAGCGTCGCGTCACAGTCGGTAAGACGGGGACAGTTATAAAGCGTGGTTTCGCCGCCGATCAGGACTGTGGCGGCAAGGATCGGAAGCGCGCTGTTTTTCGCGCCCTGAACGGGGATCTCGCCCTCGAGCCGTTTTCCGCCCTGAACGACGAGCCTTTGCCGTGCAGACATATCATTCACCCTTTCCTGCCGCTTTTGCCGTTTTGCAAAAGCTTTTTTCTCATCTTATGCGGGAAAGGGTTTTTTGGTGCAATACGCCTTGGATTAAGAGATATTTTCGCGTCCGATCAGGTCGATGATCTTACTTACAATGACGTCCGCGGCGTTCTTTGTCCCGAGCCGCGCGGCGTTTTGTTCCATTTCGCGGAGCCGCTCCGGATCTTTCCGGAAATTGTCAATAATCCCGATCAGCTTGGTTTTTTCGAGGTCTTTGTCCTCGATCAGGACGGCGGCGTTCTCGTCCGAAAGCGAGAGCGCGTTATAATACTGGTGATTTTCCGCCGCCTGCGGGAACGGGATCAGGACGGACGCGCGCCCGATCGCCTTCAGCTCGGTAAGGGTCATTGCGCCCGCGCGGGAGATCACGACGTCCGCCGCGCACATACAGGTATACATATTATCAATATATTCCTTCAGGATCATGCGGTTCGTGGGTTCGACGCCCTCCGACTTCATCAGCGCGTCGAACATTTCACGTCCGTTTCCGCCGTAGCCGTGAATGTGGTTGATCCCGCCCTGCTCGCTCTCCCATTTTAAAAGCGCCGCGACCGCTTCGGTGATCTTATTCGCGCCGAGGCTCCCGCCGAAGGAGAGGACGGTAAGCCCGTCGGGTAAGCCGAGCCGCTTTCTCGCCGCGCTCCGTTCCTCGATCGGGATATTGGTGCGGAGCGGGTTTCCGGTAATGATGACGTTTTTATTTTGGGGCAGGCGATCTTTCGCCGCCTGATCTACGACGAAAACGAGATCGGCGTGGCGGGCGAGCATATGCGTGGCGATCCCGGGGAGAGAGTTGCTTTCGTGCGTCGCCGTTCTGATTCCGAGCTTCGCCGCGCTCAGAAGGATCGGCGCGGAGACATAGCCGCCCGTCCCGATCACGACGTCGGGGCGGAATTCCTTCAGAAGCTTTTTCGCGCTCGATCGCGCGGTAAGGTAATGATACGCCGCCTGCGCGTTCCGGAGGAGGTCGTGAACGGAGAATCTGCGCTGGAGTCCCTCCATGCGAATGGCGCGGAAAGGATAACCCGCCTTTTTGACAAGCGAAGCCTCCATGCCGTTCGGCGTACCGACGAAAAGAAGTTCGCTTTCGGGGAAGATCTCTTTGATCTTATCGGCAATGGCAAGCGCGGGGTTGATATGTCCCGCGGTTCCGCCCGCGGCGAGAAGCACCTTCATTTACTGCAAAGCCGCCTTTCTCGAGATATTGAGTACGATTCCCATTTCGCCGAGCTGCATGATGAGCGCCGTACCGCCGTAGCTGATGAACGGGAGAGAAATTCCCGTATTCGGGATCGCGTTTGAGACAACGGCGATGTTGAGGAGCGCCTGAAGCCCGAGCTGGATCACGATCCCCGCGCAAAGGAGCATGCCGAATTTATCGGGCGCGGCGGAGGCAATATAAAATCCGCGAACCACGAAGATCACGAACAGGAGGATCACGAGGACTGCCCCGACGAAGCCGAGTTCTTCACAAATTACGGAGAAAATGAAGTCGTTTTCGGTTACGGGGAGATAGCCGTATTTTTCGCGGGAATTCCCGAGCCCGAGCCCGAACATTCCGCCCGAGCCGATCGTGACGAGCGACTGGTAGGTCTGGTAGGTCTGGTGGAGAATATCCGCTTCGGGGTCGCGCCAGCTTAAAAACCGCGTCGTGACGTAATCATACCCCATTTTCGGGAATACTTCGATAACAAGGAATATCCCCACGCCGATCAGCCCCACAACGAGCCAGAGGTGCGTCGCCTTCGCCCCGCCGATACAGAGCATGGCGATCGAGACGACGAGAATGATGATCGTACAGGAAAGGTGCGGCTGTAAAATAACCAGTCCGCAGGCGATCCCGATGCGAAGCAGGATCGGGAAGAAGCCGGTTTTAAAATCGCCGAGCTTTTCGTAATTGCGCTGCATATACTCCGCGATGACAATGATCGTGACGAATTTCAGGATCTCGGAGGGCTGGAACCGAAGCTCGCCGAGCTGGAGCCAGCGTTCCGAGCCGCCGACGGTCGTACCCATGATTCGTACAAGCAGCATGAGCGTGACGCCGACGAGGACAGCGACCTTCAGAATAATCTTCTGCGCGTAAATATGGTAGTCAATAAACGAGAGGACGATCATCGCCGCGAAGCCGAGCCCGGCGAAGATCAGCTGCCGCTTTACAAAATAGAGGCTGTCGCCGTAGGAATATTTCGCGGAGGCAAACGTCGCCGAGAAAAGCATGACAAGCCCGAACGCAAGCAGGATCAGCACGATCATGAAAAATGAGAAATCGAACCGCTGCGGTATGGAGAAGTTTACGAACCGACGGAGCTGACCCTTGTTTCGGCTTTGGGGCAGGGAGGTACCCGCCGTTTTATTCCCGCGGGCGGGCGAAGCCGCTCCCCGGAAGGGAATGGCGTTCTGCGGCATGGCGGAGGAGCGGCGCTGTGTATTTTGCCGTGCCATATGATTTTGCCGTGCCGCGGGGCTTTGCCGCGCCATGCGATCCTGACGTACCGCGGCACCTTGCGGGTTTCGTCCCATAGATGTACGGTTTTGGGTGGTTCTCTGTGCGGGCATTTCCTTTTCTCCTTTCCTCGAAAGCTAAAAAACCTCTTTTACGAAAATCCCTTTTGTTATTAACAAAACTTACAACCTGACAGCCGCTAAGTTGAAATTGGTAAAAATTACAATGGGAAAAGGGATTCCAAATGGGAAAGCCGATAGGACGTCGGCGGCGAAAACCCCAGGCGCGGCACGGACGCCGCGCGAAACAAAGTTTTCGCCTGTTCCCTTTGGCGGGGGTGAAAGGGGGCAGAGCCCCCTAAAAATTTTTTCTCTTTCATATCTCTTTTTCTATCTTTACAACCCCTTGGACAGCAGCACCGCCGCCGCTCCCGCGAGAACGCCGAGGAGCGAGAACACCGCGACGATCTTCCCTTCCTTCCAGCCTCGGAGCTCGAAGCTGTGGTGGATCGGGGTCATTTTAAAGAGCCGTTTTCCGTGCGTAAGCTTAAAATAGGTCGTCTGAATGAGGACGGTAAGCGCTTCCCAGATATAGACCGCCGCCGCGATCACCATCAGGACTTCCGCGTTTGAGCCGATCCCGAGCGCGACAACGATCCCACCGAAGAAAAGCGAGCCGGTATCCCCCATAAAGACCTTCGCGGGGTGCGCGTTCCAGATCAGGAAGCCGAGACAGCCCCCGCCCGTCGCCGCCGCGAGCACCGTAAGCCCCACCGCGTTCAGCGAGGCGGTAATGATCAGGAAAGCGGCGCAGTAAACGAGCGTCACGCTCGTACAAAGCCCGTCGATCCCGTCGGTAAGGTTGACCGCGTTTACGAGGTAGAGGATCGCGAGCCCCATCAGAATGTAATAAAAAAACCAAAGATCAAGCGCGCCGAGAAAGGGAAGATTTACGACCGTCGAGGTGTTCCCCGCAAGGATACGGACGGTAAAATACGCCGCGATCACGAGCACCTGCAAAATAATTTTCTGCGTCGGGGTAAGCCCCTCGTTCTGCTTCCGCCGAATTTTTGTAAAATCGTCGATAAAGCCGATCGCCCCGAACATCACCGCCATCAAAATTCCCGAAACGGCGTTGACGTAGTTCATTGCCTCGGTCTGTTCGAGCGAGATCATTCCGTTCGCCGCGAGCATTCCGATCCCGATCACGAACGCCGCCGCGATCGCGGGAATAAACATGATCCCGCCCATCGTCGGCGTACCTTGTTTTTCCTTTTTGTGCCAGGCGGGGCCGATGTCGAGGATTGTCTGCCCGAATTTCAGCTTCCGGAGCATGGGAATCGCCGCGAAGCCGAGCAGCGCCGTAAAGATCATCGCCGCCGCGGCTGTGATTAAAATGATCCAAAGCATAGCAGCGTTACCCCTTTCCTTTTCCCTCTCCGCAGAGCGCGGCAATGATCTTATGCTCACTGAACGGGCGGTAATCGTCCCCGATTACCTGATATTCCTCATGCCCTTTCCCGCAGAGGAGGAGAACGTCGCCCTCCTCCGCCCGGGAAACGGCATATTCGATCGCTTCCAGCCTGTCAATACAGGGAACGACCTCGCAGACGCTTCCCTCGAAGCCCTCCAGCACCATGTCAATGATCGCCTGCGGGTCTTCAAAACGCGGATTATCCGAGGTAACGACCGCGAGATTCGCGTACCGCGCCGCCGTTTCGCCCATGGCTTTTCTCTTTCCCGCGTCGCGCTCTCCCGCCGCGCCGAAAACAAGGATAATTTTCCCTTTAACAAAGCCTTTTACCGAGGAGAGGATCTTTTCGAGCGCGTCCGCCGTATGCGCGTAGTCGCAGAGAACGGCATATTCGCCGTCGTAAAGCACCTCCGCCCGTCCGCATACCCCCGTGACCGAGCCGAACGCCGCCGCCGTCTCGCGGATCCCCATTCCGACCGAGCGGCACGCCGCCGCCGCGCAAAGGGAGTTTTCGACGTTGAACCGTCCCGGCATGGGAATGTCAATGGGGAAGGACTGTTCGTCCTCTCTCGAGCAAAGGCGATAGGAAGCGCCCCCCGCGCGAAGACGGATATTCACGCTGAAAAAATCGGCGGGCTCCGCCGTGCTGACCGAGGCGAGGCGGATCCCCGTTCCCGCGCTTTTCAGCTCGTCGTACAGCCGCTTTCCGTATGGATCGTCGGTAAGGATCACGGCGCTGTCACAGGAGCGGAAGAGTGATTTTTTCGCTTTGTAATAATTTTCCATTGTCCCGTGCCAGTCAAGGTGATCCTGCGTTAAATTCGTAAAAATGCCGCAGATAAAATGCTCGCCGTAAATGCGGTACTGCGAAAGCGCCTGCGACGAAGCCTCCATGACGCAGTACTGTGCGCCGTGATCCGCCATTTCGCGGAAAAGGCGGTACAGCTCGGGCTGATAGGGGGTAGTGAGGTGCGCTTCATAGGTTTTTCCGACCGTGTCATAGCGCGCCGTCCCGATATAGCCGCAGGGGTGCCCCATGGCGCTGAGAAGCTGCTGAATGACGTTCGCGGTAGTGGTTTTTCCGTTCGTGCCCGTGACGGCGATGAGCTTCAGCCGCTTCGTCGGCTCGCCGTAATAGCGCGAAGCGAGAATGCTGTAAAATTTTCGCGTATTGCCGACGAGAATTTGCCGCGAAAGCCCGAGATCATGCTCGGCGACGACCGCCGCCGCCCCTTTTTCAAGCATTTCCGCGCAGGCGGCGTGTCCGTCGAAATTTTTCCCCGTAATGGCGATAAAAATGTCGTTTTCTTCGACCGCACGGGTGTCATCGGTGATCTTTCCGATCTCGCTGTCGGGGCAGTCCCCGCGCTCGTTCTCGGTTAAAATATCGTAAAGCCGCAAGAAAATGCCCCCTTTGCTTTTGACTTTTTAATGGCAGGGTACTATTACCCGCCTTCTCCCTCATCGACGATGAAGGTGACGTTGACGACCGTTCCGAGACCGACGAGCGATCCCGCTTCGACCGACTGAGCCGTTGCGACGGCCTCGGCGTTATTGATCGCGCCGCCGCTGAGCGAAACGTTCAGCCCCGCGTTCGTAAGCTCGCGGTTGACCTGCTCGACCGTCTTTCCGATCAGGTAAGGGACAAGCGCGGTCTTTTCGCTTTCTCCCTCCATATAAATGACGACAGTTCCGTTCCGGGGGATCTGTTCCGCCGCGCCGGGGACGGTACGGCTGATCTTTCCCGTGCTCTGGTCGCCGATGATCTCATATTTTAAGCCCCGCTCGTTGATCGCCGTGATCGCGTCGAGAACCTCAAAGGCGTATACGTAGGGCACGGTCGTGTTCTGGAGCTCAAGCTCCTCCGCCGTGTACTGCGGATAAACGCCGAGGTATTCGAGCGACTCGCTGAATACCGCGGAAACGACCGGCGCCGCCACCATACTTCCGTAATACTTGCCGCCGAGCGGCTCGTCTACCATAACGAGCATGATATATTCGGGGTCGTTCGCGGGGGTAAAGCCGCAGAAGGAGCCGACATAGCGCATATTGTACTCGTGATACAGGTCAAGCTTCTGCGACGTTCCCGATTTTCCGCCGATCCGGAAGCCGGGGATTTTTGAGTTATTTCCGCCGTTTTTGATAACGATATTTTCGGTAAGCTGCCGCATCGTGGCGGAGGTCTCCTCGCTGATGACCTGGCGCTTGATCGGCGCGTCCGCTGTTTTAATGACGTTCCCGTCGCTGTCCACGATCTTATCGACGACGTGCGGCGTTACGAGATAGCCGCCGTTGATCGTCGCGGCGAACGCGCAGATCATCTGAAGCGGCGTAATCTTATTCGTCTGCCCGAACGCCGAGGAAGCAAGCTCTACCTGCCCCATTCGCTGGTAAGGAACGTAAAGCGGCGAGGATTCTCCGGGGAGGTCGATCCCCGTTTTTTCGGTAAATCCGAAGGCTTCAAAATAGCTGGAGAAAACCTTTGAGCCGAGCCGAAGCCCGATGTCGATAAACGCGGGGTTGCAGGAGGCGGCAAACGCGTCCTGAAGCGACTGTCCCGCGCCGTGTCCCGAGGAAAGATGACAGTGGAAATCGGTATCGGCGACGGTTTTTACGTAAAAGCAGTCGAAGGTCGAGTTCAGGTTGATGACCTCCTCCTCTAAGGCGGTGGCACAGGTGATCGCCTTAAAGACCGAGCCGGGGAAGTATAATTCCGAGATCGCCTTATTGTTCCACTGTTTTTCGCGCATGGCGGCCTCGGTCTCGTCAAGCTCCTTGTCAATCAGCTCGCGGATCGCGTCCTGATCGGTCATGGAGCCCGCCGCGTAGTCGAGAACGAGCTGCTCCTCCAGATCGATGAGCCGCTGGCGGTCGTAGTCCGAGAGGGTGGAGGGATTGTTGAGGTCAAAGCTCGGCGCGGTCGCCATCGCGACGATCGCCCCCGTTTTCGCGTTCATGATGATCCCTGCCGCGCGGTTGGCGACGCCGTACGTCGAAAGCGCCATTTCGAGGTTCTTTTCGAGGTAGTGCTGCACCACCTCGTCAATGGTGAGGATCAGGCTGTTTCCGTCGCTCGCCTCGTGGCGGTTCTCGTAGTCGTAGGGCATGGCGTTCCCGTGCGAGTCCTTCGCCATGACGACCAGCCCGTCCACGCCCTTTAAGTAATCGTCGTAATATGCCTCGAGCCCGTATACGCCGTCGTTGTCATAGTTCGTAAAGCCGATAATGCTCGCGGCGAGGGTGTCGTTCGGGTAATAGCGCTTACTGTTCTCCATCAGCGGGACGGAGTACTGATTCAGCCCGTTTTCGGCAATAAAATCGAGAAGCGCGTTATAGGTCGCGCGGTCGACCTTCCGCTTGACCACATAATACTGATTCGGGTCGTTCTTGATCCGGTCGACGATTGTTTCGTAATCCGCGCCGGTGATGTCCGCAAGTCCCCGTGCGATCTGTTCAACCTTCGTTTCGCCTCTGGAGGTAAGGATATTTCCGTCGGGAACCCCGTCGCCGTCCTCGTCGCGCGAGCCCTGGTCGATCACATTCCCGTCTTCGTCCGATGTGTAAGAGTCGAATTTCCGGATCTGATGCGGATTGATCACGACGTCCCAGACGGTCGTGCTCTGGGCGAGAATTTTCCCGTTCCGGTCGTAGATCGTGCCGCGGTTCGCGTTGATCGTATATTTCGTAAGCTGCTGTGAATTTGCGCGCGAGCGGTAGTATTCCGATTTATTGACCGCCGTGTCGTATAAAACCGTACAGATATAGCCCGCCAAAACGACAAGGAGCAGCAGAACGACGAAAAACATTCTCCGCCGCATTTTCGCGGTCGGGGCGATGATCGGCGTGCTGCTTGTGCTGTCGGGCATTTTCTTCTGAGCCATAGGATCTTCCTTTCGATGTTTTGGGCAGCGAACCCTGCCCTAAAAAATATATAAACAAAAAGCAATATTACAACAAATACGGGCGGTAATCGGACACGCCCGTATTACAATATATTGCGTTAAAAGCCGAGATATTCCAGTACGCCGTAGAACCAGTCCTTAATCGACACGAAAATATTCGAGTCTGTTTCGGCGACCTGTGCCATTTCCTCGGTATTCTTTGTTACGAAAATGATCTGCGAGTTCTGCGTTTTCTGAAGCCCGAGCTCCTCCGCGGCGATCGTTTCGACGTTTTCGAGCGTGACCATGCTGTCCAGCTCGGCGTTCAGGCGGAGATTTTCGCGCTCGGCAAGCTGAAGCTCGGTTTTCGCCTCGCTGATCAGGACGGTGTAATCGGAAAGCTGTACCTTACTGTACAGAATGGCGAATGCGACGATCACGGCGAGCGTGACCGAGGTAAGCGCCATAAAGACGCTCCCGTTTCGCGCGACCGCCTTTTTCTTCGTGATATGGATTTCCTTCTTTTCGGCACGCTTTTGTGCGCGGCGGCGCTCCTCTTCCTCGTCCGTCTCGAACAGGGCGAGATCGTAAGCTAAATTCGACCGATCGTCGTACATTTTATCATTCCTTTATCTTGTATTTCCGTAAATTTAAACTTATTATTTCAATTTCTCCAAAATGCGGAGCTTTGCGCTTCTGCTTCGCGGATTTTCCGCAAGCTCGGCCTCGTCGGGGACGATCGGCTTATGCGTGATCTGCTTCGCGCGCGGCGTTTTTCCGCAGACGCACACGGGGAAGTCCTTCGGGCAGGTACAGCCCTCGCACAGCTCGCGGAAGCGGTTCTTTACGATCCGATCCTCCAGCGAGTGGAAGGTTATGACCGCGATCCTTCCGCCGGGGCGTAAAAGCTCAAATAAATCGTCGAGCGCGGTTTGGAGGACGTCCAGCTCGTGGTTGACCTCGATCCGGATCGCCTGAAAGGTTTTCCGGCAGGGATTTTTTTCCCGCCTTACCTTTAACGGGACGTTCCTTTTGATGATCTCGGCAAGCTCTCCCGTCGTTTCGATCGGTTTTTCCGTTCGCGCCGAGAGGATTCCTTTTACGATCCCGCGCGCGTATTTTTCCTCGCCATAGTTGAACAGAATCCGTTCGAGCGACGCGCCGTCGTATTCGTTTACCACGTCGCGGGCGCTCAGCCCCTCTCCGCTCATGCGCATATCGAGCGGCGCGTCCTCGTGAAAGGAGAATCCGCGCGCGGGGTTGTCGAGCTGATACGAGGAAACGCCGAGATCAAGCAGCGCGCCGTCTAGCCCGTCGATCGAAAGCTCGGAAAGCGCCGCCTTCGCTTCGGAGAAGTTTCGGCGAAGAAAGATCGACGAATAGCCCGAAAGGCGCTTTTTCGCCGCCTCGATCGCTTCCCTGTCCTGATCGAAGCAGAGCAGGGTACCGTTTTCTCCGAGCTGCTTCGCGATCTCGAGGCTGTGTCCCCCGCCACCCGCCGTGCAATCGGCGTAGACCCCGCCGGGACGGATCGCGAGCCCCTCCACCGAGGGCAGCAGCAAAACCGAACGATGTTGAAATTCCATTCCTTATATCCCCAGCTCCATTGCCGTTTCGGCGAGAGCTCCCGTATTCTGCGCCGCGTTCATGGCGTCCCATTTCGCCTTGTCCCAGATCTCCGCCCTGCCCGAAAGCCCGACGATCACCACGTCGGTCTCGAGTCCCGCGTATTCGCGGAGCGGCGCGGGGATCAGCATTCGTCCCTGCTTGTCCGGCTCGATCTCAAAGGCGCTCCCGAATAAGAAACGCTGGATCTCGGCGGTTTTCGTCTGCGGCATCGCCCGGATCCGCGCGACAAGGGCGCCCCAGTCCTCGGCGGTGTATACCTTAATGCACTGCGCGCCGATCGTTTTCGAGATGACAAAGCTTTCGCCGAACGCTTCGCGAAGCTTTACGGGGAAGTTCATTCGTCCCTTTGCGTCGAGCGTGCTTTTAAATTCGCCGCATAAAAAATGTTCGAGCAAGCCTTGTCCCTCCTTTCGGTGCGTCTTTGAGTTTTCAACATTTTCAACTTTTCAACACTTTCAACAGGTGGAAAGTCCGGAGAAAATCCGCAAAACGGTTGAAAACTCGGTGGAAAGTGTTCAAAATTACCACTTTTCACCTCAAAAGTGACTAAAATACCACTATGAAGTATTATACTACACCCCGCCGCAAAAATCAAGGTACTTTTTCCACGAAGGCAAGGAAAAATTCGGAAAATTTTTTGCCCGCGAATTGTTTATAATAGACAAAAGCGGGTTCGGATTCTCCTGTATTGTGAAAAATTTTGCATAATATTGAATTTTTATCTGCAATTTGATAAAATTGATCTTGACCTTGACATAATGTCATGCTGTATACTAAGAACATGCCTCCACAAGAGGATCGCGCGTCTTTTCGGCGAAAATTGCCGCAGACTTTGTCAAATTTCTTTGAAATCCGGAAGGATTCCTGCAAAAATTTTCCTCGTCTGCAACAATTTTCGCTCAAAAATCCATGCAATCCTCTTATGAAGGCAAGTTCTGAGACGAAAGGAGATGCTGTCATGGAAAATCTGATGATCAGCCGGGTCTCGAAGAGCCTGGGCGTAACGCCGAGAATGCTGAGATACTACGAAAAGATGGGGCTGATTGACCCGCCGCGCAGGGAGGGCAACGACTACCGCACCTATGACGAGAATGCCGTACGGCGCCTTCGGCAGATCGTCCTGCTGCGGAAGCTTCGCATTCCCTTAAAGGATATTGCCGCGATCCTCGACGGCGGCCGGAACTCGTCCGCGCTTGCGATCCTTCGGCGGAATCTGGCACAGCTTGACGGGGAGATCGCTGCGCTCGGCGTGATCAGGGAAATTCTCGACGGTCTTACGGAGCGTCTCGACGAAAACACCCGCGCAGATCCCGAGGGAAGCTTCGATCCGCTTTCGGATCGGGAGCTTACCGCGCTTTCCGACACGCTCTGCTTTTCCAAAAAATTTGTAAAGGAGAAAAGCACGATGGATGTTTCGATCGACCGCCTGAACCGCGCGAATGAAGTGCTCGGCAAGCAGCAAAGCGACGTCCGGATCACGGTTTTTCCCCCGTATACCGTGGCGGCCCATCACTATATCGGGCCGAATCCGGAAGAAACGGTCGGAAATGTGATCTCGGAATTTGTTCAAAAAAGCCGCCTGTGCGAAAAAAAGCCCGACGCGAGAATGTTCGGCTTTAATCACCCGCAGCCGGGCGTGCTGAAGGACGGACTGCACGGTTATGAGTATTGGGTCACGGTTCCGGAGGAAATGGAGCTGCCCGAACCGTTCGTAAAAAAGCGTTTTCGGGGAGGTCTGTACGCCGTAATGACGATCTCGATTCCCGAATTTCATCGGTGGGACGATCTGTATCAATGGGTTCGGGAGAACGAACAGGTCGAACCGGATTTCGACGAACGGGGCGCGGAAATTATGGGCGGCTGTTTTGAGGAGCATTTGAACTGGCTCTATAACGCGTCTCGCGGCTGGCCCGAGGACGGGCTTGAAATAAAGCTCGATCTGATGCTTCCCGTAAAGAAAAGAGGAGGCGAAGAAAAATGACGGAAAGTGAACAATACAGACGGCAGCTGTCCGAGCTGGGACTGTGCGGCGGGGACGTTGTTCTGGTACATTCCTCGATGAAAGCACTCGGAACAAAGCGCACACCTGAGGAGATCATCGGCGACCTTCAGGCGGTTCTGGGCGAGGAGGGAACACTGTTAATGCCCGCGCTGACCTATGACAATGTAACGCCCGAAAGCCCCGTTTTTGACAGCGAAACGACCGAGCCTTGTATCGGTCTGCTGCCGAGAACGTTCCGGAAAATGCCCGATGTGCTGCGAAGCGTGAACCCGACCCATTCGGTATGCGCCCGCGGAAAGCTTGCGCACCGCCTGACGGTCGGGCATATCATGGACGACACGGCGGTCGGCCCGCATTCCCCGTTTATGCTGCTGCCGGTCTTTCGCGGGAAGCTGCTGTTTCTCGGGGACGTCCTCCACGCCTGCACCTTTATGCACGGGATCGAAAATATCGTGAAGCCGCCGTACCTGCGTCCGACTTCCGCCGAATATATCGTGAACGGGGAGCGGCGCTTGTATACCGGAGGCGACGGCTTCGGGTGGGGAAGCGAGTTTCAGCGGATCGAATGGATCCTTGAAGAACCCGATATTCGCACGGGAAAGGTCGGCGAGGCGAAGGCGTATCTGATCGACGCGCGCGCCCTGCTCGCGGCGGCGCTTACGAAAATGTGCGCGGAGCCGTACGCCTTTGTGACGGATATTTCCGCATATATCTAAAAAATATCTAAAAAACGACGGCACGGAAACTAATCCGTGCCGTCGTTTTTATTGATAAACTTCCTTTGGAAAAATTCAAACTCGTTTTGGTAAGACTTTCGACCTGACAGCCGCAAGGTTGAAATTGGTAAAAATAGCGATGGGAAGCGG
>CAYVZH010000047.1:0-20942 GCA_964456025.1 uncultured Ruminiclostridium sp. | reverse complement strand
GTTTGGGGACGGAGTCCCCAATAAATCATATATATTTTCTCTTATAAAAACCCGGAAAGGAGGATTTTCGATGGCACGGATTCCGGAAAGCTTTCTGGATACGCTTCGGCAGAGCAGCGACATTGTCTCCGTCATTTCCTCCTACGTGGAGGTCAAGCGGACGGGGCGGGATTATGTCTGCTCCTGCCCGTTCCACTCCGAAAAGACTCCTTCCTGTCACCTTTACACCGAAAGCCAGAGCTTTTACTGCTTCGGCTGCGGCGCGGGCGGGGACGTGATCAACTTTATCCGCCTGATCGAGCGGCTCGATTATGTCGAAAGTATTCGATTCCTGGCGCAGCGCGCGGGGCTTTCCATGCCCGAGGACGAGATCACGGATCAGGGCGCGAACCGCCGCGTCCGAATGCTTGAAATGAACCGCGAGGCGGCAAGGTACTTCCGCGACGTGCTTCTTTCCGAAGCGGGGCGGGAGGGGCTGGATTACCTGCGGGAGCGCGGGCTTCACCCGAACACGATCCGCCGCTACGGACTGGGATTCGCGCCCGACGGCTGGAATAATCTGCATTTTGCGCTTCGCGCGAAGGGCTTTAGCGACGATGAAATGCTTTCGGGGGCGCTTCTTGCCCGAAAAAACAATTCGGTTTACGACAAGTTCCGTCGGCGGGTCATGTTTCCCATTATCGACCGCCGCGGGAACGTGATCGCCTTCGGCGGGCGGACGCTCGAAAAGGACGCGCCCGCGAAATATCTCAACAGCGACGAAACCCTTGTTTTCCAGAAGCGCGAAAACCTTTTTTCGCTCAACTTCGCGAAGAATACCAAGGAAAAATGCCTGATCCTCTGCGAGGGGTACATGGACGTCATCGCTTTGAATCAGGCGGGCTTCGACAACGCGGTCGCGACCCTCGGGACGGCGATCACGCCGCAGCAGGCGAACCTCATGAAGCGCTACACGAACGAGGTCGTAATCTCCTACGACTCGGACGCGGCGGGGCAGAAGGCAACCGTCCGGGCGATCAACCTGCTCGGCGAGGCGGGGATCACGGCGCGGGTATTGAAGATCCCGGACGCAAAGGATCCCGACGAATTTGTGAAGCGCTTCGGCGCGGAGCAGTTCCGGACCATTCTCGCTTCGGCGGGGTCGGCGGTCGATTTCGAGTTCGCGAAGCTGAAGATCGGTCTTGAGCTTTCAAGTACGGAGGGGAAGGCGGAATTTCTCAAGCGCGCGGTCGAGTTCCTTGCCACGCTTCGGAGCGACACCGAGCGCATGACCTATACCACCGAGGCGGCAAGGCTTACGGGGCAGCAGGCTTCGGTGCTCCGCGAGGTCGTCGAGGACCGTCGGAAAAAGGATCGGTATTACGAGCGGCGCGACGGGGAGCGAAAGCTGATCCGCGGGACGGGAAGCGCGAAGCCGGGAACGCCCGCCGAAGCGCATTATTCCAAGGAAGAACGTGTTCAGCGCGGGATCATCGCGTATCTGTTCCATTCGCCCGACCTGCTCCCCCATATCGTGAAGAAGATCACGGCGGAGGATTTTTCGGACGAATTTTATCGACGGGTCTACGATTTTGGCGTAAACCGTCTGAAAAGCGGCCTCCCTTTAGAGATTTCGTCAATCGGAGACGAATTTACGGCGGAAGAAGCGGGCAGAATAACAGGGATATGCCGGCAGGCAGATCGCCTTCCGTACAGCCTTCCGCAGCTTGACGAGTACATAGACGAGCTGGTGCGTCAACGGGAAAAGAAAACGGAAAAGCCGCTCTCCGAGCTTACGAACGAGGAATTGCTCGCGAGGGTGCAGGCGAGAAAACGGGAAAACGAAGCAAGAGCGGCGGCAAGGCGCGGCGGTTAGACTGTCCCGCGATTCAACATAAAGAAAAGGTCAAAAAAGTCATTCTTTCAGGAAAGGACGTTCAAAATGGCGGAACATAAAACGGTTCTCACCGAGCTTTTAGAGCACGGGAAGCAGAACGGAAAAATCACGACGAAGGAGATCACCGACGCGCTCGAGACCTGTGACATCGACGCGGAGCAGATCGACAAGCTTTACGACGAGTTTGAGGCGTTCAATATCGACATCGTGGACGACTTCACGGCGGACGAGGATCTCGACACCGCGCTCGACTTTACGGCGGACGACGATCTCGACCTCGCGCTCTCGACCGACAGCATCGCGATCGACGACCCCGTGAAAATTTATCTGAAGGAGATCGGGCGCGTCCCGCTCCTGACGCCGGAGGAGGAGATCGAGCTTGCGCAGCGTATGTCGCAGGGCGACCCCTACGCGAAGAAGCGGCTTTCCGAGGCGAACCTCCGCCTCGTGGTAAGTATCGCGAAGCGCTATGTCGGGCGGGGAATGCAGTTCCTCGACCTGATCCAGGAGGGGAATCTCGGCCTGATCAAGGCGGTGGATAAGTTCGACTATACGAAGGGGTATAAGTTCTCGACCTACGCGACGTGGTGGATCCGGCAGGCGATCACCCGCGCGATCGCGGATCAGGCGAGGACGATCCGGATCCCCGTCCATATGGTCGAGACGATCACAAAGGTAAAAAAGGTGAGCAGTACGCTCCTGCACAAAAACGGACGGGAAGCGACCCCCGAGGAGATCGCGGAGGAGCTTCGGCTCCCGCTCGACCGCGTGCGCGAGATCATTCGGATTTCACAGGATCCCGTATCTCTCGAAACGCCGATCGGCGAGGAGGAGGACAGTCACCTCGGCGACTTTATCCCCGACGAGGAAGCGCCCGCGCCCGCCGAGGCTGCGTCGCTCACGCTTTTGAAGGAACAGCTTGACGAGGTTCTGAACACCCTCACCGAGCGCGAAGGAAAGGTGCTTCGGCTCCGTTTCGGGCTTGAGGACGGGCGGCAGCGCACCTTAGAGGAGGTCGGGAAGGAGTTTAACGTGACCCGCGAGCGGATCCGTCAGATCGAGGCGAAGGCGCTCCGAAAGCTCCGTCACCCGTCGAGAAGCAAGAAGCTGAAGGATTTTCTGGATTGATTTTTACGACAGATGATTTCGGGCAGGCGTGCCCAAAACGGATAAAAGGATCAGTTTGAAAAACCGAAGATTTTTCAGACCCGTCGTTTGTGCCTCGTCGGCAGCCAAGCTGCGCTTTTCGGCACAAACTTGTTCTACAAGGAAAGGCATAACGATGAAGAAAAAGAAAACGTCCCCACATACGGTCGCTTTCCGCGATCAGGAGAAAGGAACGGTTATGAACGTAAAGGAAGAAAAGGAAAGAAAAGAGCCCGAGCTTCGCCCGCAGGGGAGCACGGTTTTCGCGCTCGACATCGGGACGCGCACCGTCGTCGGCATTATCGGCGAATACATAGACGATAAGTTCCGCCTGACGGGATACGTAAGTATCCCGCATACCAAGCGCGCCATGGTGGACGGACAGGTCGAGGACATCAAGCAGACGGCGAAGATCGTCGCGCAGGTTAAGGAAGAGCTGGAGCGGCGCGGCGGCATAAGGCTTGAACGCGTTTCGATCGCGGCGGCGGGACGCGCGCTCAAAACCTGCCGGCTGAGCGTGGATTTCGACGTATCGGAAAAGGAAACGATTTCCGAGGACGACGTAAAATCCATGGAGATCGAGGCGGTACAGCGGGCGCAGGCGCAGCTTGACGAGGGGTTAAGCCCGAAGAGCAGCACGATTTTCTACTGCGTCGGCTATTCGATCGTCAACTATAAGCTCGACGATTACAAAATGATCAGTCTTGAGGGACATAAGGGCGATACCGCGCAGGTCGAGCTGATCGCGGCGTTCCTCCCGAGCATTGTCGTCGAGAGCCTTTATACGGTCATGGATCTGAATAAGCTCGAGGTATCGAGCCTTACGCTGGAGCCGATCGCGGCGATGAACGTCATTGTTCCGCCGGAAATCCGGCTGATCAATATCGCGCTGGTGGACATCGGCGCGGGTACGTCGGATATTGCGATCGTGAAGGACGGGACGGTCTGTGCCTACGCAATGGCGACGACGGCCGGAGACGAGATCACCGAGGAGCTGATCCGAACCTTCCTCGTCGATTTCAACACCGCCGAAATGCTGAAGCAGAACTGTACGGCGGACGGCGGCGAGCTTGAATTCCGCGACATTCTCGGCGTGACGCATAAGATCAAGGCGGGCGAGATCTACGAAAAGCTGACTCCCGCGGTCGATATTCTCGCGGAAACGATCTGTTCGGCGATCCTCGACGTAAACGGCGGTTCTCCCGCGGCGGTGTTCCTTGTCGGGGGAGGGAGCCTGATCGAGGGGCTTACCGGACTGGTCGCGAAGAAGCTGAAGCTCGACGAATCGCGTGTCGCGATCGGGGGCGGGGACTTCCTCAAAAATGTGGACGAACAGGGCGCGCAGCTTGGCGCGGAATATGTAACTCCGCTCGGGATCGCGGTCACCTCGGGGCTCAGTCAGGGCTATGACTTCTCGGTCATCACCGTAAACGACAAGAAGGTGCGCGCGTTCGATACCAAGCAGCTCAGCGTGTTTGAGGCGCTTCGGCTCGCGGGGTATAAGAGCGCAGATATTATGGGCAGGAGCGGCATTTCGCTCAGCTTCAGCCTTAACGGAAAACGGATCACCCGCAAGGGCAGCGGCTTTACGCCCTCGGAGGTCTATGTAAACGAAAAGCCCGCTTCCGTTACCTCGAAGGTAACGCAGGGCGACCGGATCCGCTTTGAACCCGCCGTCTGCGGGGAAAACGCGGCGGCGAAGCTTTCCGACGAGATCGACTTTACCCGGATCGGGAGCGGTACGGTTACCTTCTGCGGCGAAAAGCGGCGCTTCGGGCTTCGCGCCTATGTAAACGGCACGGAGCAGAATCCCGATTATGATATTCAGCCGCTCGATCAGATCGAGACGACTGGGATCCAGACGCTCGGCGACCTTTTACAGAGCCTGGATATTGAGCTGGACGGCGTGCAGTATTTCCTGAACGGCGAGGAGGCGGACGAAAACGCGCTCCTTACCGACGGGGACATCATCGCCTACGCGGGGGAATACGTCGGAGAAGCGAACACGGCGGAGACGAACCCTGCCCAAAACGAAACGGAAATGACCGGCGGCGAATCGGACGCGGCAAATGCGGAAACGGCCGCAGCAGCAAGCCCGAATGCGATCCCGTTTGACCGGACGGGCGGAGGGATTCACCTCACGCTCAACGGAGAGGAAGTCACGCTCGACCGGGGCGAGAATCCGCCCATGCTGTTTGATCTGCTGAACCTGATCAAGATCGATCCGACCGCGCCGAACAGCGAGCTGATCCTCGAGATCAACGGAGTTCCCGCGAATTTCAGTTCCCCGCTTCACGAGGGGGATCAGACGGTTATCCGCGTACAGGAAAGAATGGCAAAATGAGAAAATTTCTTCGATTGACCGCCTTTGTGGAGGCGCTCGCGCCCGTGCTCGTGCTGCTTGCGTCCTGCGGTACGCCGATCCCGTACACGGAAGCTTCGGGAACGGAGAGCGGGACGGAGGCGGAAGAGCCTTTGCCGGACGAAACGGACGAGATCGGCGCGCCAGACGGGGTCGGCGAGACCGTCCCGCTCGCGACGCTCAGCCTCGACCGCTATTCCCCGAGCGACTTCATCGTGTCGGAAACGGAATACAGCGAGAGCTATCAGCTTGAATTCAACACCGACGCCTATTCGTATACCGAAGGGCTTACGGGCTATAACGGGACGGGCTTTATCTCGCTCGGCGATAAGGATTACGCGACCATCAAGGTTACCGTCCCCTCGTCGCAGCATTATAAGCTCGGGCTCCGGATCTGTACGACGGGCGCGAAGATCGCCGTGATCGTCGGCGGGACGAAGGAGGTCGAAAGCGCGGACGGAAGCTATCAGACCTATGACGGCGACACGGTCGGCGCGGTCTATGTCCGCGAAAGCATAAACTTCGACTATTTCTATCTCGATAACATCTACCTCAAAAAAGGGGAAAACAGCCTTACGTTCCAGGCGCTTTCGGGGATCGCCTATCTGGACGACATCACGCTTGAAAACAGCGGGAGCGTCCCCGCGCTCGCGTACGCGGTCTCCTCCTCCTGCGTGTCGAAAAACGCTTCCGACAAAACGAAAACCATCAAAAAATATCTCTCGGACGTATACGGAAACCGCGTCCTTACGGGGCAGTACTGCACCGCGGGGACAAACACCGAGATCAACGCGGTCTACATGGATACCGGACGGTACAGCGCGGTTCGCTGCGGCGATCTCGGGATCTTTACCGAATATTACGAGGGAAGCGATAAGGACAACGAGGACGAGATCCCGACGGCGATCGAATGGTGGAAAAACGGCGGACTGGTAAGCTACAGCTGGTACTGGGCGGCGCCGAGCGACGAAAAATCGAGTATTTATACCGATCTTACGGATTTCAGCCTTTCGGCGGCGGTCTCGGAAAGCGACGCGGCAATGCTCGACGCGGAGGGGCTTTCGACCTATGAACAGACGGGACGCATTTCCCGCGGCTGTTACCGCCTGATCCGCGATATTGACACGGTTGCGGCGCGGCTCAAAATGCTCGCGGCGGAGGACGTTCCCGTCCTGTTCCGTCCGCTTCCCGAGGCGGGGAACGGCTGGTACTGGTGGGGCGAGGACGCGGAAAGCTATCTCTGGCTTTATAAGCTGGTGTTCGCGCGGCTGAACGACTATCACGGGCTTACGAACCTGATCTGGATCTGGAGCGGGGAGAGCTATGACTATTACCCCGGGGACGACTACGCGGACATTGTCGGCATGGACGTTTACAGCGATTCGGATATTTCGGCGAACAACCGCATGATGGACGCGATCCGCTATACGATCCGTACGAAGCCCATCGCGCTGACGGAATGCGGGCGGATCCCGAATCCCGACCTGCTGAAGCGGGACAACGCGCTCTGGCTCTGGTTCTCGCTCTGGCGCGGGGATTATATTGTCGGCGCGGACGGGCAGATCTCGTATGAGCATGTAAGCCGCGACGAACTCGATTACGCGTATAATAACGAGCTTTACGTGACAAGGGACGAGCTTCCCGATTTTACGCGGTATTATTGATTGAAAACGGAGGGATTGTTCCCTCCGTTTCGATTTATTACGAAACTTTTTGAAAAACAAATGTGTTTTTCGCAAGTCTTTCGACCTGACAGCCGCAAAGTTGAGATCGGTACGAATTGCGATGGGAAAAAGGATTCCAAAGGAAAAAGCCGACAGGACGTCGGGAGCGAAAACCCAAGGCGCGGCACGGACGCCGCGCAGAACAAAGTTTTCGCTATTTCCATTTGGCGGGGGTTTGGGGGTGGAGCCCCCTCATTATATTTTCTCTTTTGTCTCTTTTTATTTTTCCCGAATTTCGGCGTTTTGACGAAAAGACTATGGAAAAGTTGTTGCATTTTACCGAATATTCCTTAAAATCCCGTAAAAAAGTAAGAAAAGTTTTTGAAAAGAATTGACTTTAATGGGGCTTTTGTGTATAATTATATTGGTATCATTGGCGAGGAAGGCTTTTTTCCGGATCCGGGGCTTCCGTTTGCGGAATTTTCCGGAGAAAGAAGGGCTTTCGTTTCCGTGGTACTGACAACCGAACAGAAAGGAGGTGCAGTGTGTTGAAAGCAACCATGAGCACGGCTGTGATCGGCGTAAGCCTTGCGCAGCAAAGCTCACCCGCCGCCTTTTCCGACGGCTCGGATTCGGGCTTTTCCGAGGTATTATCGGGAGTCCACACCAAGCAGGCGCAGCAGGGCGCGGTCGGTTCTGTTCGTAAGGAGAACGCTTCGTATGCCGAGACTGCCGAGACTTCGGTGAATCCCGATACGGCAAAAGCGGAAATTCCCGAAGCAAAGCCGATCTCCGGAAATGCGCAGACGGACGTGAACGCGGACGCGGACACAAACGCGGTCGTGAACACGAATGCCGAGAAGCCCGGCGGCGAAAAGATCATCGCGACCTTTACGGACGGTATGGAATACCGCGCGGTCAGCGAGACGCTCGCGGCGGATCTCAAGGAGCTGATTCTTCAGCTTTCGACTGAGGACGACGAGGACGAGGAAGGAAAGATCATCGACGCGCTTTTGAAGATCCTGAAGGAAATGCAGGAGAAGGAAGACGGCGACGCATCGATCAGCCTCGCGATGCAGCTTCTGATGGCAATGCTCAGCGGCGAGGAAACGAAGCCGGCGGAGCTTACGGTAACGGTGAAGAACGCTTCGGCGGAGATCACCGAGATCAGCGGGAGCTACCGTTCGGAAATGACGCTTACGGAAAGCAGTGTTTCTTCGGAAGAAACGGCGCTTTCGGAGGAGGATTCCGCTGAGGAGATTCCCACCGGGGAGATTTTCTCCGGAGAAGCGGTACTTTCGGAAAGCGGCGAAGTTTTCGGAGAAGCGGTGAACGCGCAGCGGGAAATTCCCGCGGTACATACGGAATCCGTAACGACCGACGAACCCTTGGCGGCGGCACAGACTACGGAACCGCAAACCGTACAGGCAGCGCGTGAGACGGGCGAAAGTGAGATCCCGAAGACAGCGGCGGCGGAACCGAGCGCGGAAGAGAGCGTAAAGGCGGCGGAAACGACCGACCCGACACTTCCCGCGCAGGAGACAGCCGAACAGCCCGAGATCCCCATGGAACGCACCGCGACCGCACAGGAACAGCCGATCCGCGAGGCGGAGCCGAAAACGGCGGAGCAGCTTTTATCCGACATTCTCGATAAGGCGCGCCGGGAGCTTGGCTTAACCAAGGCGGAGTTTACGGAGGAACCGAAAACGGCGGAGGCGCGGACGGAAGTACGCCTGCCCCGGATCGAAGAAAGCGTGGCGGACGAAAACCGACCCGACAGCGGCGAACAAAACCACCGTTTTTCGGCAAGAGAGCTTTTCCTCTCCCCGAATCACAAGGACGGGCGGAGCGAGCTTGAGCGTATTCTCGGCGGCGGAAAAGACGAGCCGCAGCACTTTGACCCGAACGCGGTGATTCCGAGAGAAACGGTACGGGAAACCGAGCTTCCCCTCGGGAACGAGCCGAAAACGGACGCGATCCCGATCGAGCGGCAGCTTACCGATGAGCTTCTGGCAAGGAGCGAGACCGTAAACGGCGGACGAAGCGAATTTACGATGGTGCTGAACCCCGAAAGCCTCGGACGGATCACGGTCAGACTGATTAGCGCGGGCGGCAGGGTACAGGTCAGCATTGCGGCGGAAAACGACGCGACCAGACAGCTTCTCGAATCGCGGAGCGATCATATCGGAGCGGCGCTGAAAAACAACGGCGTGGAGCTTGAGCGGTATCAGGTCGTAAGCGGGCGCGAGGAAGCGCAGCTGATGCAGGACAACTACGACGGCAGCAGCAAAAATCCTTACGGACACCGGGAAGAGCCGGCGGAAGAACAGCCGGCGGACGACGGGGAAGATTTCCTCGAAATTCTACAGCAGCTTTAATATTTAAGAAAGGAGTGAAAATTTATGCAGACATCGCCTTTGGACAAAATCGCGACAGGCGAAAGCAATTACGAGAAGTATAAGGATCTTTTTACCGACGACAAAAACGATGTTGTGACGATGGATTCCTTTTATAAGCTTCTGGTTGCGGAAATGTCGAATCAGGATCCGCTTGAGCCGACCTCGAACACCGAGTTTATTTCCCAGCTTGCTTCGTTCACCTCGCTTCAGGCGCAGCAGGAAAATTTCGCTTTGCAGAAGCAGAACTACGCGAATTCCTTGATCGGGCAGATCGTAACCGTACAGGGCAAGACGAAGGAAGATCTCGTAACGGGCACGGTAGAATCCGTTTCCTACGGCGACGAAGTCATGATCAAGGTCAACGATAAGACCTATAAGCTCAGCGCGATCAAGCAGGTACACGGAAGCGCGGGTCAGTCGGGCTCTGCGTTGGACGGTTTCTCGCAGATCGGGGATTACGGCGCGTTCGCGGCGGGAATTCTCGGGAAAACGGTCATGGTACAGGCGCAGGACGCAAACGGAGAAACGGTGTTAGACCGCGGCGTTGTTTCGTCGATCGAGATTGAGAACAGAATGGTTCGCGTTGTGGTGAACGGTTACGCTTATGATGTGACCGACATCGTACAGGTAACGGACACGGCGAACTCGAATACTTCGACGGATACGGACGAGGACGAAGAGATCGCGGCAAGTGTACCGAAGACCGAAAACAAAGCCCCGGAAACGACGGAACAGACCCCGACGGAGCCGGCAGAACCGGAAACGACCCCGGCCGATACGGCGGGAACGCTTACGGACCGCACGGACGAGAGTGATCTGACGGATCTGGTTGAAAACGAGCAGACCGCGGAGGAAGCCGCACAGACAGCGGGCGCAGCGTCATGGGTACAGGAACCGGAAGCGCAGTGGACCGAACCGCCTATCTCGGAAGAGGAAAAGGAAGATCTCAGAGGTCTTTTCGGAGTAGAGTAAGAAAGGAGAAGCAAAATGCTTATCAGCGAATATCTTGCACAGCGAAACGCAGCGGCGATAAGCGTTACGACAGGCGGGGCTTCTCAGGTAAAGGGATCCGAAAAAATCGAGGAGAACAGCTTTGCGCACGCGCTCGGTGAAGAGATCAGGCGCAGACAGGTCGATTTTTCGGCACACGCGATCCGCAGGCTTGAAAGCAGGCAGATCGACGTAGCGGAAAACGAAAAGATCGAGCGGCTGAACCGAGGGGTAGAGCTTGCCGCCGAGAGAGGAAGCGAGGAAAGTCTGATCCTCGTGGACAGCACGGCTTTCGTCGTCAGCGTAAAAAACAACAAGGTCATCACGACGCTTTCGACAGACGACTTAAAAGGAAACATATTCACAAACATTGATTCCGCTGTAATTATGTAAATCGGACCAAGGGGGAAACTCCAAGGGGATTTCAGCCCGCTTTGAACGACAGAGAAGCGGGGACGGCGGTATGAAAGGATCAAAACGCTATGATGAAATCACTGTATTCCGGTGTTGCCGGAATGAAAACCCACAACCAGAGAATGGACGTAGTCGGAAACAATATTTCCAACGTAAACACCGTCGGCTATAAGGCGGGGACAACTACCTTTAAAGATGTATACTATCAGACAAAGGCTACCGCTTCCTCGGGTGACGCGATCTCGGGCGGTAAGAACCCGGTTCAGATTGGTTACGGCGTTCGCCTCGGCACGGTAAATCAGGTTATGACCCAGTCAGGCTTTAACTACACCGATACCGTTTATGACTGCGCGATCAGCGGCGAGGGATTTTTCCAGGTTATGGACGACGCGGGAAATATCTTCTATACCCGCAACGGCGCTTTCTCGGTAGACAGCTACGGGAACCTCGTCGATCCGAACGGCTATATCGTTCTCGGCGTTTCGGGCGATCCCTCCAACGTGGAAACGGGGCAGTCGCAGCGCATTAACATCAGCATTCCGCCCGTAGACAATAACGTCGCGAGCGCGACCAAGACGGTAAACGGCTACGGCGTTACCATTTCGGCAAGCACCTACGGCGAGGCGGGAAACCTTTCTTTTACGATCATTGATTCCGATACGCCCTTCGCGACGAGAAGCGGCTCGAACCTCGCGATCTACATGGATCTTTCGCAGGACTTCGGTCAGGCAGCGATGAACGCCGTTTACGCGGAGTATGGCGATACGATCGCGGCGATCGAGGCATATGAGGCGGGAACGGGCGACGCTCCTTCGACCGATGAAATCGCAGCGCTCCAGACCGCGGTTGAGACGGCGTTCAATGTCGCCGTTGAGGAATTCCGCGAAGCGCTCAACACCGCGATCGAGCAGGGCGGCGTCGGCTTAGAGGAGGGCGTGCTCCCGCTCAACATCGAGTTTGACTCGGTTCCCGCTTATGATGAAATTTTAGCGAAAAACGCGACGAATACCCTTCAGCTTACTTACGAAGCGCATGAAAACGAGGACGATCCGAACGAGGTTACGGGACGGACGGGGCTTGACCTCGAATTTACCGCGGTAACGCCCGGTGCCTTTGCGAACAAATATGAGATCAACTTAAAGACGCAGAGCGGACAGAGCACCGTTTCCGCGAAATGGCGCGATAACGTCCTGACGATCATCGTTCCCGAGACGGGCGCGACGATGGAGGAGATTCAGGCGCAGATCGACCTCGCGGCGGGCGGAGATTCCAACAAGAACCTGACCGTTACGGCGTATGCAGTCACGATCGAGACGGACGACGAGACCGGCAGAACGACCAGAACGCGTGAAGGGGAAACCGACGTGGAAGACTTCGATTTCGGCGGCACGCTGAAGGGACACACCCAACGCTTAAGCCTTGACGGCGGTAAAGATAACTTCTTCTCGGATATGGCGGTCGCGCTCAGCACGGTCAACATGACCGACGGACGCGTCGCGGCGGAGCAGACCGTAGATGATCTCGAACAGCTCAGCATTGACAAGGACGGCGTTATCTACGGACGTCACGCGGTACACGGGCTTCTCCTGCTCGGAAGAATCGACATCGCGACCTTCGTGAACCCGATCGGTCTCGATCAGGTGGGAATCTCGCTCTGGCGTGAGTCTCTGGCTTCGGGCGAGGCGCAGGTCAAGATTCCGACGACGGACGGCGCGGGCGAGGTCGTATCCAACGCGCTCGAAATGTCGAACGTAGATTTAGCGCAGGAATTCTCGGACATGATCATCACCCAGAGAGGGTATCAGGCGAACTCGCGTGTTATCACGGTTTCGGATACCATGCTTGAGGAGCTTGTAAACCTGAAACGGTAAGTTTAAGATATTAGTGTGATCCGCTGCGGATCGGATTTCGCGGCGGTTCATGCTGTTTCCTTCACGGGGGAGGTTTCTCCCCCGAACGAGGGAATTTTCGGGGAATTTTGGCTGATTTTATACTTTCAGACGAAAATCGGCATTATCCTTTTTTGCGGAATATATGTTGAAGGGAGAGTACGGGTATGGTTGTTTTAACGAAGCTGAACGGAAAGCCGATCATGCTGAACGACGAGTACTTTGAAAACGTGAAGGAAACGCCGGATACCGTCATTACCATGACGAACGGGAACACCTATATCGTACAGGAATCCATGGAGGAGATCCTTCAGAAGATCGCCGCGTTCAGCCGGTATTGCCGACAGAGAACCCGCGAGTCGGGCAGCAGAGAGGGATAAGAACTTGTCTTCATAAGATTTGTACTTGGTTTTTCGTGCAAATTCTTACGAGGGCGAGGCAAAAATCCGCAGGAATCCTGACGGATTTCAAGGGTTATTAACGAAGTCATCGGAAGAATTTGCCGAAAAGGCAGGCACAATATCTTGTGAAGATATGTTCTAAGTTTTTCTTTTGTCACTTTCGCGGAAACTGCGCAGGGCGGCGCGTTCTTTCGCGTTCCGGCACGGCGGTGCCCCGATCCACGAAGCGGACGGGAGCGGCACGCCTGCACAAATAACAGTTTTCTTTTTCGTCGGCTTATGGAAGCCCGAGGCGGCTTTCATAAGCCGGCGAAAACGGGACGAGCAAGGGCAGCTTATACAACGCCCGAATTTAACCTAGGAGGGAACCTTTCTTGAATATTACAATTCTGATCGGCTGGGTTGTAGCCTTTGGCATGGTCATCTTCGGTATCTTTAACGGCGGTGAGATGGGCTGGTTTATCGATATCCCGTCACTCGCGATCACGGTCGGCGGTACCTTCGGCGTACTGATCGCGGTTTCGCCGCTTTCCTTCTTAAAGCGCATTCCGAAGCTTTTCAAGCTCGCGCTTATGCCGCCGAAGTATGATCCGCACAAGTACATAGATCAGATCGTCGAATACGCGAAGGTCGCGCGAAGCAAGGGCCTTCTCGCGCTGGAAGACAGCGCGAACAAATGCGAGGACGCGTTCATGAAGCAAGGTCTTATGCTGATCGTTGACGCGAACGATCCCGGTAAGGTTCGCCAGATGCTCGAGGATTCGCTCGACCTGATGTCGGAGCGTCACGCCGAGGGAAGTGAATTCTTCGGAAAGGGCGTTTCGCTTGCACCGGCGTTCGGAATGCTCGGTACGCTCGTCGGACTCGTTATCATGCTGAAAAACCTTGATAACGGCGACCTCGGAAGCGCGATGGCCGTAGCGCTGATTACAACATTCTACGGCTCGCTTTTCGCGAACGTTATTTTTACCCCGCTTGAATCGGCTTTAAAAAACTCGCACAGCGCCGAAATGCTCTGCATGGAGATCGTTGTGGAGGGCGTTATGGCGATCGCGGCAGGCTCGAACCCCCGCGTGATCCAGGAAAAGCTTGAATTCATGCTTTCAAAGAGCGAGCGGTCGTCTGGCTCCGCAAGCGAATAGAGCTTGTTTTCATAGAATGAAAACGAGTTCCAAGTCGGCGGGAGACGGTTGTCGAAAAAATTTTTCAGAAAATTTTGTCAATTTTAAAAAAAGAATTGCAAAAAGGCTCGAAGTGTGGTAAAATAATACGGTACACTTAACAGGGAGATTATTTTCCGCGGATTTCTGAATAAAATAAGGTATTGGAAAAATCAGGTAAAAACTTGGATCTATGCGGCTTTTCGATGATTTTTCGGGACACCTTTGAACGGAATCGGTATGATGCACTTTTTTCCGCAAAGGGACGCATTTGTTCCTGCGGTGAGTCTTTGCGGGCGTCGGGCGGCGAAACCGGTATGAAGGCCGCGCCTCGGCGCGTTGAGAAAAAGTGAAAGGGGGCGGGCGATTGGCTAAGAAAAAACAGGAAGCGAAAAAGGGCTTGGACGAATGGATGGCGACATATTCGGACATGGTAACGCTTCTGCTTTGCTTCTTCGTACTGCTGTATTCCGCTTCTACCCCGGACGAAACGAAGTTTCAGTTCATATTCCAGTCCTTTAACTCACAGGGAACCTTCATTAACCCCTTTGTTCTCGAGGACATCGGTGAAGACACCGACAGTGTAACGGACGAGGACGGGAACGCCGACAGACCAGCGAATGCGGGTCAGGGGACGCAGCAAAGCCAGACCGACGGGATCGGTCTTCCGAACAATTTTGACGATCTTTACGTATGGGCGACCATGACCGCCGCCTCGAGCAATTATTCCGACTCGATCCAGGTTTCTCAAACCTCGTCGAACCAGATCACGATCCGTTTCAACAACTCGATCATGTTTGAAGGGGACAGCGCGGTTCTGCTTGAATCGGGACGCAGAGCTTTAAAGGAATATATGCCGGGGCTGAAAGCGATCCAGAGCTATATCAAGAAAATACGGGTACAGGGACACACTGCCGACGTGCTTTCCGCGGTCAATGACTGGGATCTTTCCGCGGCGCGCGCGTGTGCCGTCGTAAAATACATAGAGTTTCAGCGCATTATGGACAGCGAGAAGTATATCGCCGAGGGGCGCGCTTGCTACGATCCCATCGCGGACAACAGTACGCCCGAGGGGCGGCAGCAGAATCGCCGCGTAGAGCTTATCATTATCCGGAACGATGAGAAGATAAGCGATACCGCGATCCTTCAGGATATTCTTCAGTATGACTATGGCATTCTTCATTCTGAGTCGACGCAGATCGACCGACTCGACCCGATGGGCGGAGTGAACTCCGACACCGTAGAGCAGATCATCAGCGGTCTCGACGATAAGTATAAAGGAGAAGAACCGTTTATGTCCGGAGGGGACACCGATTTCTCGGGTCCCGCCTACATAAATCCGATCACAGAGATCCCCGAGAGCATTTTACAGCCCTTGGAGGAAGAATCGGCAGAGGGCGCGGAAGAATAGCCGAGGGGAAAACTCCGCACAAACACGAAACGAAAACCGAAAAAGCGAAAGAGAGGTGAACCGGGTTTGGCGGATACCTTAACACAGGAGCAAATCGACGCACTTTTAAACAGCGCGATGTCGGGTGAGGTCGTAGAGAGCAAGGAAGAGAAGAAGTCCGACGCGAAGGAATACGACTTCCGTTCGCCGAAAAAGTTCACAAAAGAGAGGATCAAGGTTCTCGACAGCATTTTCGACAATTACGCAAGGCTTCTTTCCTCTTATCTGACGGGTCTGCTTCGGCTTTACTGCAAGGTAAGCCTTACGTCGATCGAGGAGCTGCGCTACTTTGAGTTTAACAACAGTCTTCCCGATTACGTCATGATGGGGACGGTCGATCTCGGCGTAAACGACGAGGAGATCGACAATACGCCGACGATCATTCAGCTTTCCAATTCGCTCACCTATATCCTGATCGACCGCCTTCTCGGCGGAAGGGGCGAATATAAGGATACCGACCGCGACTTTACCGAGATCGAGGTAAGCATTATCCAGAAGATCATCAATAATCTCGCGGGGCTTCTGCGGGAGCCTTGGGAGCCGTACGTCGAGGTCTCGCCGACGGTGCTGAATATCGAAACGAATTCGCGTGTGTTCTCGGCGGTCGATTACGACGATACGATGATCATCGTTTGTCTCGAAGTCGCGGTAAACGACACGAAAACGATCGTTACGGTCTCGATCCCCGTTCTGAATCTCGACGAGGTCATGCAGAAATACGTTTCCAAAACGGTAAGGAGCGTAAGGCGGTTCGACGTCGGGCGGGAGCAGGAGCGGCGAGATACGATCATGCGGGCGCTGAACGAATCGTCGCTGAACGTAACGGCGGTTCTCGGAGAGCTTACGCTCGATGTGGCGGATATTCTGAATCTTCAGGTGGACGATATTATTCCTTTGGATAAAAACATTAACAGCAATGTCGTTCTTAAAATTGACAATAAACCGTGGTTCGACGGGAAAATGGGCACTTTGAATCAGAACAAGGCCGTAAAAATCGAAACTGTTTACAGAAGTGAGGTTTAACGAATGGATGAAAATGTTCTTTCCGGAATAGAACAGGACGCCCTCGGCGAGGTCATGAATATCAGCATGGGGAGCGCGGCTACCGCGGCCTCCGAGCTGTTAAGCGCGAAAGTATGGATCACCACGCCGAAGGTTCGTCAGACGTTTATTCGGGATATTCAAACGGAGAAGCTCGAGCCGGCGGTCTGCGTCAAGATTGAGTATATCAAAGGCCTTTCCGGATCGAATCTGATGGTCTTGAAGCAGGACGACGTCCAGCTGATCTTAAATCAGCTGATGGGTATGCCGCTCGTCGTAACGCCGGATTTCGAGTTTGACGAGCTCAATATCAGCGCCGTATCCGAGGTCATGAACCAGATGATGGGAGCGAGCGCGACCGCGCTTTCGGACTTCCTTGGCGTAACCGTCGATATTTCGACCCCGACGCCGTATATCATGGATAAGGTCAGCATTGTCGAGCTTCAGAATTTCGATCCCGACGACGAGGTTGTAACGATCGATTTCGACTTAACGATTGACGGTGTGATAAAATCCGAGTTCGAGTCAGTCATGAGCGTTGAGCTTGCGAAATATATTTCCGGTAGGGTGATCGGAAAAACCGAGGAGCCTGCCGAGGCGGAACCGCCGGCTCAGGCGGCGCCCGCTGCGGCTTCTTCCGCTCCCGCGCAGCCGTCGGCGCCGCAGCCGCAGCCAATGCCGCAGAGTATGCCGCAAATGCCTCAAGGAATGCCGCAGATGCCCCAGGGAATGCCGCAGATGCAGCAAGGAATGCCGCAAATGGGTATGGATCCGAACGCAGCGTACGGCGCTTATCCGCCGCCTTACGGTTACGGCTATCCGCCTTACGGCTATGGCTATCCGCCGCAGCCCGTCAACGTGCAGAACGCACAGCTCAACAGCTTTGAGGCGACGGAGCTGAACCTCACGGGCGGACAAAAGGATAATCTTCAGCTTCTGATGGGCGTTCCGCTCGACATTACGGTCGAGATCGGTTCGGCGCGGCGGAAGGTGAAGGATATTCTCGAATTTACACAGGGGACCATTATCGAGTTGGAACGCCAGGCAGGCGCGCCGGTCGATATTGTCGTAAACGGAAACCTCATTGCGAAGGGCGACGTCGTCGTGATCGACGATAACTTCGCGGTAAGAATCACGGAAATTTTAAAGTCGAAACTGATCGACTCATTAAGCAAGGAGTAAAGGAATATGGACAAGAAGATTTTACTGGTAGACGACGCATCCTTCATGAGAATGCTCATTAAGAACACGCTGACCCAGAACGGCTACACGAACATTCTGGAAGCGCCCGACGGCGAAGCGGCTTGTCAGACGTATGAGGCGGAAAAGCCCGATCTTGTCATCATGGACATCACCATGCCCGTAAAGACCGGGATCGAGGCGCTCGGCGAGATCAAGTCGAAGCACCCCGACGCGAAGGTGGTTATGTGCAGCGCCATGGGACAGGAAGCGATGGTCGTTGAGGCGATTAAGCTCGGCGCGCTCGATTTTATTGTAAAGCCCTTTAAGCCCGACAGAATTTTAGCGACGGTTACGAAGATCTTAGGGTAAAGAGACATGCTAGAGATCCTATGGGTCGTCGTTTGTCTCGCGCTCGTTTTCGGACTGCTTTTTCTGTTTTTATATCTGATGAAGCGGTTCAGTCACGGCGTAAGCGTTTTAAACGGAAGTAAAATGCGCGTGCTCGACCGCGTAACGGTCGGGCGGGACGGAATGCTCCTCGTGGTGTGCGTCGCGGATCGGCTCATGCTGATCGGTGTAACGCCGCAGCGGATCGAAAAGATCTGCGATCTCGATACGACTCCCGAGGAATATACCGCGCAGCTTCGGCAGGAGCCGCCTCAGAACGGTTTTTCTGCGGTGCTTGCCGCCGTGATGAAGCGTCATGAGGAAAAGAAGTCGGAAAAGGGTGACGGCGAATGATAAAAGAAACGGTCAAACAAAACGCGAAGCTTTTTTTGAGATTTTTTGTTTCGCTTTTTCTGACGATCCTGCTGACGGTTCTTTCCTGTGTGACGGCCGGCGCGCTCAGTGCCGCGGAACCCGGGTCGGACGAGGAAACGCATATCCTTGCGCAGAATCCCGACGCGGAGCCGATCGACACCTCCGTGATGGAGGACGTTTTCGGGATCGACGGTTCACAGACGCTTGAAATTATCCTGCTTGTGACGATCCTTTCGGTTGCGCCGTCTTTTTTGGTGATGGTGACCTCGTTTACGCGGATCATCATTGTATTCAGCTTTTTACGAAACGCGATGCAGACCCAGTCGATTCCGCCGAACTCGGTGCTGACGGGGCTTGCGCTGTTTCTTACGATTTTTGTGATGTGGCCGACCTTCTCACGGATCAATGAGGAGGCGTATCAGCCGTATTCAAACGGCGAAATCAGCGCCACGGAGCTTGCCGAACGCGCGTCGGTGCCTTTAAAGGAATTCATGCTCAAGAATACCACGAAGGCGAATATGCAGTTCTTTTTAGATCTCTCGAACGCGACGGTTTACCGGAACGATGAATCCGAAAACGGAACGTCGGCACAGACGACCGCCGCCCCGACGGGAACGCCCGCGATCACGAGCGCGCCGATCTCGACGGTCTCCACGACCGCGTCGGCGGAAAGCGCTGACGGGACGGTAACGACGGTTCCGCCTCAAACAGTTCCGATGGCGACGGGCGTGGCGGATAACGAGCCGCTGATGACCGACATTCTCGGACGCGACCCCGTGATCTTAACCGAAACGGACGCGGAGCTGACCGATTTTATCGACCAGCTCGGGTTGGAGACGGTGATCCCGGCGTTTATCGTAAGCGAGCTTACGAGGGCGTTTCAGATGGGATTCCTGCTGTTTATTCCTTTTTTGGTGATTGATATTGTCGTTTCTTCGACGCTGATGGCGATGGGTATGATGATGCTCCCGCCGTCGATGATCTCCATGCCGTTTAAGATCATGCTGTTCGTTCTGGTGGACGGGTGGCAGCTTCTGGTCGGCACAGTCGTAAACTCGTTTAACTTGTAGCCCGGTTCTTGTTTCCGGAAGGGATTGGTCTGAATGCTTACACAGGACGTTGTTCTTGAAATTTTCACGGCGGCGGTCGTGCTTGCGTTAAAGCTTGCCGCGCCGACGCTTATTATCGCAATGGTCGTGGGCCTTGTGATCGCGATCTTACAGGCGGCGACGCAGGTACATGAGCAGACGCTTACCTTCGCTCCGAAGGCGGTCATTGTCGCGCTCGGGCTGCTCGCGATGGGTCCCTGGATGTGCAACAGCGTGATCGACTTTTTTAATCAGATCATGGATCTGATGGCGGGGCTTGGGTTATAATTTTGATTTACCGTTTTTGCAAGGCGAAGCGGATCTCCCGTAAAACGGAAAGGATTGGCGGAAATGGTCTGGGACGTGATCTATAACAATTTCGTCGGTTTCCTGCTCGTTTTATGCCGCGTGACCGGGATTTTCAGCTTTAACCCGATCTTCGACCGCTCGAATGTCCCGAACCGGATCAAGGCGGGGCTTTCCGTGGTGCTTGCGGTGCTGATGCTTCCGACGGTCGGCGGATCGGCGGCGGTTCCCGAGATTTCGGGAATGCTGGGTTTTGCGCTGATGGTTCTGCGCGAGCTTTTCGTCGGCTTTGTGTTCGGCTTTTTTACCAATATGCTTTTGACCGTTCTCGTTTACGCGGGCGAAATTATCGACACCCAGATCGGGCTCGGTATGGCGAAAACGATGGATCCGACGACCGGTATCAATATGCCGGTCTTTGCGAATGTTTATTACTACTTATTTATATTATACATCTTTATCACGAACGGGCATTTAAGCTATATCCGGCTTTTTTCCGTTTCGTATGAGACGATCCCGATCGGCTACGGCTTTACGGACGCGACGCTCGATCTGACGCGGGTAATCGTCCTCTATTTCGGAACGGTGATGACCCTCGCGGTAAAGTTGGCGCTTCCGATCATTGCGGCGGAGATGATCACCGAGGTATGCGTCGGGCTGATGATGAAGGCGATCCCGACCATTCAGGTCTATGTCGTGAATATCCAGCTGAAGCTTGTCGTCGGGTTTATCGTGCTTGCGGCGGCTGCCCGCCCGATGTCGGAGATGATTGAGGGGCTTCTCGGGATTCTTTGGGAGAACCTTTATACCAT
>CAYVZH010000046.1:0-21082 GCA_964456025.1 uncultured Ruminiclostridium sp. | reverse complement strand
GGTGTCCGTCTCGCGCTTCGCGTCTCCGCCGCATTTCGGGCACTTGCACTTCACAAACGATTCGATCCGCGCGAGCGGGCTTTCGCCGTCCTCGCCGGGGCGGAAGTTGTCCACCGGGGGCAGCTTCAACGGAAGCTCCTCGTACGGAACGCCTACGTCCCCGCACTTCGGACAGTGTACGATCGGGATCGGTTCTCCCCAATATCTCTGACGGTTAAACGCCCAGTCCTTCATTTTATACTGAACGCCGCGCTCGCCCACACCCTTTTCCTCGAGAATGGCGAGCATTTTTTCGATTGCCGCTTTCTTTTCGGTCAGCCCGTTCAGCTCGCCCGAATTGACCAGCTCGCCCTCGCCCGTATAGGCTTCCTTGGAAATATCGCCGCCCTTGATGACCTCGATGATCTCGATCCCGAATTTCTTCGCGAATTCATAGTCGCGGGTATCGTGCGCGGGAACCGCCATGATCGCGCCCGTTCCGTAGCTCATCATGACATAGTCGGAAATATAGACCGGGATCTCTTTTCCCGTGATCGGGTTCACGGCGGTAAGTCCGTCGATCCTTACGCCCGTCTTGTCCTTGACGAGCTGGGTGCGCTCAAATTCGCTCTTCTTTGCGCATTCCGCCTTATACGCGTCCAGCGCGTCGATATTCGCGATCGAATCGCGGTATTTTTCGATCAGGGGGTGCTCCGGCGCGATAACCATGAAGGTCACGCCGTAAAGCGTATCGGGGCGGGTCGTATAAATGCGGAGCGTTTCGTCCTTCCCCGCGATCGGGAAATTCACAAACGCGCCCGTCGATTTTCCGATCCAGTTTTCCTGCTGGAGGCGGATATTCGGGAGGTAGTTCACCTCGTCCAGCCCCGCCAGAAGCTTATCCGCATACTGCGTGATCCGGAGATACCAGACCTCTTTTGTTTTCTGGACAATTTCGCTGTGGCAGATGTCGCACTTTCCGCCCTGCGAATCCTCGTTCGAGAGAACGACCTTACAGCTCGGGCAGTAGTTGACCAGCGTCTTATCGCGGAACACCAGCCCGTTCTCGAACATCTTCAGGAAGATCCACTGCGTCCACTTATAATAGTCCTCGTCCGTCGTGTCGATCACGCGGTCCCAGTCGAACGAAAACCCGACGCGCTTTAACTGTCCCGTGAATTTCTTGATGTTCCGGTCGGTGACCTCGCGCGGGTGAACGCCCGTCTTGATCGCGGTGTTCTCGGTCGGGAGCCCGTAGGCGTCAAAGCCGATCGGGAACAGGACGTTATACCCCTGCAACCGCCGCTTGCGGCTTACGACCTCAAGACCCGCGTACGCCTTGATATGCCCGACGTGCATTCCCGCGCCGGAGGGGTACGGGAATTCGACGAGCGCGTAAAACTTCGGCTTCGCGTGATCCTCCTCCGCCCGGAAGGTCTTATGCTCGTCCCAGTATTTCTGCCATTTCTGCTCAATGGCCGTAAAATCGTATTTCATCTTTTTTCGTTCCTTTCCGTAGTTACCTTTATTATAGTACGGCGGGCGGAAGATGTCAAGAAATTTTTTACTTTTTCGGGGGCAGGCGGCCGCTCCGCAAGGAAGCAAAAAAGAAAAAGCCAAGCGAGGCTTGGCTTTTAAAAGTATTCTTCGGATTTTATTTGTAACTTCCGCAGTTGGAGCAGAAAGAATCGTGCTTGCCGTTCGTCGTTCCGCATTTTTCGCATTTCCATGTTTCGGACGGAGGGGGAGGAACGGGAGCGGCGGGCTTTAAATCGGCTGTCGAGGAAGCGGCGAAAGGAGCTTTCGGAGATGACTGAGCGGAGTTTTCCAAAAGCTTTTTTATTTCATACGCGGACTGATTGTGCTGTTCAAGCGTTTCGAGAACTCCGCCCGCGAAAAGGGTAAGGACGAAAAGGACTGCACCGCCGGTAAGTAAAATGGTTTTTGCGGCAGTCCTGCCCGAAATCTCTCCGCCTCGGATTGAAGCCTCGATCTGGATATTGTATGCGTCTCCGCCGACGTATTCAAGATACTTTCCATCTGATCTTGAAGAATAAGAACCACCGGAAATTTCGGTATCGGGTACGGGGAGAATGATTCCTACGCTAATCATCACGGCGGCTAAAATAAATCCGAATGTCATAATTGTTTTTTTCATTAAAAAACCCTCCTATAAATAAACTTTATAGCTCTATATTAACATATTTCGACCTTTTTGTCAAGCAATAATATCATTTAAGACAATTAAAAATAAGCTCATGAAAGATATAATAAATATCAAAGAACACAAATCGAGAGGAGAAGCTGAAATGCTTTATGATTTATGCGAGCGGATCGCGCTGCTTCGGAACAATATCGGAATCACACAGGCGGAGCTCGGGAAAAGGCTCGGCGTAACGCGAAGCGCGGTAAACGCCTGGGAAATGGGGTTTTCGATCCCGCAGCTAAAGCACGTTGTTGAAATGGCACGGATTTTTAATACGACGGTAGATGGGATCCTTTGTACGCCCGAAAAGACCGTTGTGGATATTACCGCGCTTTCACAGAGGGAGCAGAAATTGGTTTTTGAGCTTGTGGAATGTCTGAAATCGCCCTGTTCTGCGGGAAAAGTCGATTCCTAGCTTGACGAATCCGCGGGGATATGGTATAATAAATAATACAAATGAAAAACGAGCAGAAAGGAAGTGCATTCCCTTGAAAAAGACAAGAAAGACGCTCTGCGCGGCGCTGGCGCTGTCCCTGACCGTCGGAACGGGAGCCTGCGCGGGAGGCGGAGGCGGACGGGACGCCGCGGACGTACAGACAACGACCGCGCCCGCCGCGGGAACAACCACCACCCTCGTGAACGAGCTTGACGAACAAATCGACTATGACGAAATAGCGGCGATCGACGAAATCGACGCCTCGAACGAGATCGGAACGGGTCCGCTTTATGTCCCGGGACAAAAGGCGGGGGTCGTAAAGGGGCTTTGCTACTACGATTTTACGAACGAAACGCCCGAGCTGACGCAGCTCCTCGCCGAGCGCTTCGGCGGAACGATCGAAACCGAGATCACCACGAGCGGAACGGCATACTTTGAGAAGCTGAATATGCTGATCGCCGCGGGAGATTCTCCCGATCTGGTGCGCTATGACTGGGATTCGTTCCCTTGGGCGATCTCCAAAAAGCTCTATACGCCGCTTGACGACTGGCTCGACATTGATTCGCCGCTCTGGGCGGACGAAAAGGATATTATCGAGCAGTTCAGCTTCCTCGGAAAGCATTACTACTTCCCGCAGGAGCCGATGCCCGGTCACAGCATTATCTACAACCGCGTCACGCTCCAGGAAGCGGGCCTTCCCGATCCGATGGATCTGTACGACGAGGGGAACTGGAACTGGAACACCTTCTATGACATGATGCGCACCTGGGTCGAACAGGGCGAAGAGCATATCGGACTCGCGGGGAGCCAGTGGTCGGCGCTTTTCTTCGCCAACACCACGGGGAAAAAGGTGATGGAAATTCGCGGAAACGAATTTCTCAATAATATGCGCGACACCGATATTCAACGCGCGATGGACTTTTTAAGCTCCGCGAAGCGCGACGGCCTGATCGGCGACGGCTGGGTTCCGCCGGGAGACGCGTTTATCGACGGAAACTTACTCTTCCTCTCCATGGGCTGGGAATGGGGCTTCACCAGCGCGCAGGAGGGACTGTTCAAAAACAATCTCGACTATGAATTCGCGTTCGTTCCTTTCCCGAAGGATCCGCAGGCGGATAAATATTACATCAGCTCCGACTCGGTAGGCTATCTGGTACCCGCGGGCGCGAAAAACGTTCAGGGCGGCGTGGATTATATCCTGTGCAGCCGTATCTACTCGACCGACGCGGAGATCATCGCGGCGGACCGCGCGGAGAAAATGTCCACCGATCCCGTATACTACCCGAAATGCCCGAGCTGCAAATACAACTTCAAGGAACATAATCAGGAAGATCTGACCGTTTGCCCCGAGTGCAACACGGCAAGAAAGCAGAAATTCAAGGAATATTACGACGAGCGGCAGCTCAATATGCTGGACGATATGAAGGATCCCGATAAGTTCGGAATGGTCTATGACGCTTCTCTCGGTCTCGGCGAGGAATTCTCAAAAGTCTTTATCAACAGCCTTGAGGATAGCCTGTTCGACGGGCCGATCTGGTACGGCACGTCCTATACGCAGCTCCGCGATACGTATTACAATATGATGGAATCATATCTCGAACCGTATCGGGCGGCGCTTTCGGAGGGTACATAATACGATTTCACCCCCAAACACAATCCATAAATCTCAACCGCCTTTGTACGCAAGGGCGGTTGTTTTTTTATAAGAATTTTTTGCCTTTTTCTTGACAATTTGTTTCAAATCCCGCATAATGGAGAAAACAGGAAGTTTAAGCAAATTCAATTTATGAAAAAGGAGTGACCCATGAAATACAAACGCGCCCTATCCTTCGGTGCCGTACTGCTCGCGGCAGCCCTGCTCTGCGGCTGTGAAAAAACGCCTCCGCCCGCCGAGAGCGTGACCGAAGCGGCTCACGAACAAAGCTTCACCGCCGCCGGGAATGTGACCGAAGCGCCCCACGAACGGAGCTTCACCGCCGTAGACACCGTCAAATTCGTCGAGATCGGCGGGGAGACCTTTTCCGCCGACCTGACCAACCTTGACCTGAGCGGGCGGAACCTGACCGACGCCGACATCGCGCCGCTTTCGCTGATGACCGCGCTTGAAAGCCTCGACCTGAGCGCGAACCGGATCACCGACCTCTCCCCGCTCGCCGCCCTGTCCGAACTTTCCGTACTGTACATCAACGCAAATGAAATTTCAGACATTTCCCCCCTCTCCTCGCTCCCGAAGCTTCGCCGGCTTGAAGCGCGGGCGAACCGGATCGCCGATCTTTCCCCGCTCCAGAACGCGCAAAACCTGCAAACACTCTATATTTCGGCGAATCAGATTTCCGACCTTTCGCCGCTGGCGGAGCTGCGGAAGGAGCTTGCCGAGCTGGACGTGAGCCTGAACGAGATTTCCGACCTCTCCCCGCTCTTCGCGCTCTGGCTGAACGATCTGAACCTGTTCGGAAACCCCGTTTCCGATCTTTCTCCGCTTGCGGACTGCAAGGTCAAAATCCTGAACCTCGCGAAAACGGACGTGACCGACCTTTCCCCGCTTTCGTCGCTTCTTCGGCTCTCCATTCTGACCATTGACGGAACGAAGGTCTCCGACCTCTCGCCGCTTCTCTCGCTCCCCGACCTTGAGAACCGTTATCCGATAATTCACGCCGAGAACGTCCCCGTGACCGAGGAAAACGCCGCGCCGCTGGAGGAAGCGGGCTTCACCGTGCGGCGCTCCGAAGCAAAAGAGGACGAAACGGTCACGATCGGCGCACTGCGCTACTCCCCGAACGAAACATGGCTCACCTTTTACGGGGAAAACCTCTCCAACGCGGATATAGAGCGGATCGCGGAGCTTTCCGCGCTCGAGGATCTTACGCTCATGAACGAGGGAAACGTGACCGATCTTTCCCCGCTCGCCGCGCTGACGGAGCTTCAGTCCCTGCACATCAGCTTCTCGAACTGTGCAGATTATTCTTTCCTCCCGTCTCTGCCGTCGCTTCGCGCGCTCAATCTCTTCTACTGCCCCGTCTCCGATTTTTCTTTTTTGGAACAGCTCGACGGGCTTACCTTTCTGTCTCTTGCTAACTGCCGCTTTTCCGACCTGTCCATGATCGAAACGATGAGCGAACTTGAGTCGCTCGAGCTGGAAGACGTTCCTGTTACCGATCTTTCCCCGCTGGAAACGCTGCCCGCGCTGAACGGGCTGTCTCTGAGCGAGATCGGCAAGAATGCTTTCTCCTCTCTTCCGTCCCTGCCGAAGCTGAATATCCTGACGCTGGAGCGCATGACGATGACCGATCTTTCGCCGCTTTCGGGCATGAGCGGGTTGACCTCGCTCTCGCTTGACTCCTGTAAATCCGCCGATCTTTCCACCCTTCCCGCGCTTCCCGCGCTGGAATCGTTCAGCCTGCAATGGATGGATCTGACCGCGCTTCCGGATTTCCCGGAAGGGAGCACGATCCGGACGCTGAACCTGAGCCGGAACCTGGAACTGAGCGATCTGAGCGGGATCGATGCGCTGACGGAACTGGAGTCGCTTTACCTCGACATTACCGCGGTCGCCGATCTTTCCCCGCTGTCCGCGCTTCCGAAGCTGCGAACGCTTTCCCTCGACCAAACGGCGGTGACCGATCTTTCGCCGCTGCTGGAGCTGGATGAGCTTGACCGGCTTTCCATTAGCGGCTGTAAGATTCCCGAGGAGCAGGTGAACGCGATCAAGGAAAAATTTCCCGACTGCCGTATTTACGATTGACAAAAACGTCAAACCGCTTTTTCACGTAATTTTTAACAAAAACGATTGATTTTTCCGTAAAAATTTGGTATAATTATATTACGGCAACACCGCACAATGAACGCCTTCGGCTTTGGCGTTCGCTCATACAACATCTTTGCCGTCATACTGTACAGAATTTTCTTGAAATCCGTCAGGATTCCTGCGAAAATTCTGTACAATCTGACAACAAATCTGTTGCACGATCAAACGCCAATCATTATGCGGTGCAGCCTCATCATCAATGAAAGGACGGATTCTCCCAATGAACAGATTTATTTTAAACGAAATCTCCTACCACGGCGCGGGCGCGATCGAAGCGATCGTTACTGAGGCGAAAAACCGCGGCTTTCAAAAAGCGCTCGTCTGCTCCGACCCCGACCTGCTGAAATTCGGCGTGACCAAAAAGGTGACCGACCTTCTGGATCAGGCTTCGCTTCCGTATGAGATCTACTCCGAGATCAAGCCGAACCCGACGATCGAGAACGTACAGAACGGCGTAAAGGCGTTTACGGCGGCGGGCGCGGATTACCTGATCGCGATCGGCGGCGGCTCGTCCATGGATACCGCCAAGGCGGTCGGCATTATCGTAAAGAATCCCGAATTCTCCGACGTAAGAAGCCTCGAGGGCGTTGCGCCGACGAAGAACCCCTGCGTACCGATCTTCGCCGTCCCGACCACCGCGGGAACCGCCGCCGAGGTCACGATCAATTATGTGATCACCGACGTGGAAAAGAACCGGAAAATGGTCTGCGTTGATCCGCACGACATTCCGGTCGTAGCGTTCGTTGACCCCGATATGATGTCAACCATGCCGAAATCGCTGACCGCCTCGACGGGTATGGACGCGCTTACCCACGCGATCGAGGGCTATATCACGAAGGGCGCTTGGGAGCTTTCGGATATGTTCCATTTAAAGGCGATCGAGATCATTGCCCGTTCGCTTCGCGGCGCGGTCAACAACACACCGGAGGGAAGAACCGACATGGCGCTCGGACAGTACGTCGCGGGCATGGGCTTCTCGAACGTCGGACTCGGTATCGTACACTCGATGGCGCACCCGCTCGGCGCGCTTTACGATACGCCCCACGGGATCGCGAACGCGATCATTCTCCCCGTTGTCATGGCGTATAACGCGGAGGCGACCGGCGAAAAATACCGCGAAATCGCCAAGGCGATGGGCGTTTCGGGAACGGAAAAGATGTCGCAGGAGGAATACCGCGCGGCGGCGATCGAAGCCGTTCGGAAGCTCGGCGAAGACGTCGGAATCCCCGCGAACTTAAAGGACATCGTAAAGGAAGAGGATATTCCCTTCCTGGCGCAGTCGGCTTATGACGACGCCTGCCGCCCCGGAAACCCGAGAGATACGAGCGTGGAGGAGCTTGCCGCGCTGTACCGCTCGATGCTCTGATTCCTGCAATTAAAGAAAAGCACAGACCAACGGTTTGTGCTTTTCTTTTAGGGCTGCTTATTTGGGGAGGACGTTTACCGGATCCACCTTGAACCGAAGCCCCGCCGGGTCGCTTCCGTCCGCGTAGACAGCTGTCTGCGCGTCCTTCGGGATCGGGATCGAGATCAACTCAAAGCCGTCCTCGCCGGTCACGGCGACAACATTCCCCGCTTTCGCGCCGATCTCCCCGAAAAGATAATTTTTCTCGGGCTTCTGCGCCATTGCCGCATTCCCGAGCGCGAGCAGGGTTCCGCCGCTTACCGTGATCTTATGCCCCTCGCCGCAGTCGAGCGCGCCGTCCTTGTCGTGGGTCGGACCGAAAACGATCACCGTCCCGCCGCTCATCACAATATCGCCGTTGGAATCCAGTCCGTCTCCCTCGGCGTTCACGAGCGTGAAGCCGCCGTTTATTTCAATGACGTGTACTCCGTCCGTTCCGCCCGCGTTCAGGCCGTCGTCCGACGAGGTGACCGAAAGATACCCGCCGTTTACGGTAAGGATCGCCTTACTTTCCAGTCCCTCGGTGCTTTGCCGGACGGTAAGAACCCCATCGTTCACGGTCAGGTCGCCGTCCGCGGAGATCCCCTTCCCGTTGAAGGAGGAAAGGTCGAAATTCCCGCCGTTCACGACCGCTTCGCCCGAAACGCGGATCGCGTCGTCCTCCGAAACGACCGTCAAACCGCATTCCGTTACGCCGAGCGAGCCCGCCTTGATCCCCTTCCCGCCTTCCGCCGAGACCGAAAGCGCACCCGTCCCGCAGAGCGTGAGCGATTCCGCCGCATACAGCGTCGTTCCCTCGGCGGCAGAAAGGGAATTCTCCGTCCCTTTCGCACTCTCGACGGTAAGGCTCCCGCCGCTTCGGACCGCCGTACCCTTTCCGGAGATCGACGCGCCGTTTAAGATCAGCTTTACGGGATCGGCGCTTTCCACCTCGACCGATCCGTCGGTAAGCTCGCCCGAAATAATATATACGCCGCCCTCGGTGATCGAAACGCGGTTTCCCTCGACGAGCACTCCGCCACCGCAGACGCTGATCATTTCCCCGAGCGTGATACTGCACTCATTGGAAAAAACGCCCCCGTTCCCGAACGGTTCACCCGCCCCGACGGAGGCTTCCTCCCGCACCGGTTCCGTATAGCCGCCCGCGGTATAACAGCCCGAGCAGAGCAGACACCCGACCAGCAGCGCCGCCGTTCTTCTCATGAACATCAAACCCTTTCCGAATACCATTTCACTTTCAATGTATAGACAAAATTTCTGCACAAAATCCATAGATTCAGGATTTTGTCTGAATTTTTGTACACATTTCGGCCGTGAAATAGTATAAAAGCGGAATTCCGCCTTTTGCGGTTTTATTTTAACCCCCTTTTGTGAAAAGACAATGATAAATATACAAGAAGAAATAAAAATTCTCGGAATATCCGCCGGGAAGCCTTGGAAATGTAGGAAAAATAAGTCATTATATGTGAAAAAAGCCTAAATTATTCCCGCATTATTGTGCAAAAAGGATATTGAAAATTTCCTGCCTTTCCGATATAATAAAGGATAGATTAGTGCCTAGCGGCATAATCGTAAATTTTTATGGAGGTATACTCAAAATGAAGTTAAGAAAAGTTCTTTCTTCTGTTGTTGCGGGTGCTCTTGCTGTTTCCGCAATGGCGATTTCCGTAAGTGCAGAAGCAAATGTAATCGACTTTGAGGACGATGCATTTACCGGAATTTCGATGAAGACGGATGACGGCGGAGATAAGTCCGTTCTGTCTGTCGTTGACTACAACGGTTCCAAGCAGTTAAAGGTTGATATCCAGGATAAGACCAAGGCTCCGAAGATTTACTTCGATCTCGACGAGATCTATGGTGCAAATCTGAGCAAGGTTGATACGATCACCTTTGATTTCACGATCCAGTCTGCGGAAGGCGATGAGGATTCCGGCTTTGAAGCTCCCGGCTGGTGCGGCGGCGCGGTCGGCATTCAGGCCAGCGGCGCGAACGTTGCGTGGAATCAGCAGGATTGGACTCTTGAAGAGTACACCGAAGGTTCGATTGGTACTACAATAAAGAGAACCAAGATCAACATCGCTGATCCGACCGATGATGCACACATGCTGGTTATGCGTTGGGCTGCTTCGGTTGATTACGACATTTACATTGATAATGTAACGGCGCTTGACGCGAGCGGAAACATCGTTCCTGCTTACGCTGCTCCCGCTGAAGTAGCTGATGACGAAGCTGAGGCTGATGATGACGCGGCTGCTGATGAAGATACTGACGCAGACGAAGATACCGACACGGATGAAGATACTGATGCGGACGAAGATACCGACGCGGATGAAGATACCGACGCGGACGAAGATGACGCGGATGAGGATACCGACGCGGACGAAGATGCTGACGACGAAGATGAAGCTCCCGCGGAAACCACGGCTGCTGTTACCGAGCCTGAGCCTGTTGTAACTACTACTGCGCAGACCACTGCTGCTCCCGCTGCGGGTGATGTAGCTGCTGCTACCAATTCTTCCAAGGGTTCGCCTGATACCGGTGTTGCGGACGTTGCCGCTATTGCCGGTCTCGCGATCGTTGCGGGCGGTGCTGTTCTCGTAGCAAAGAAGAGAAAGTAAGCTTACCGTAAAGCAATAAAGTACATAAGCCCCAAGGTAATACTTGGGGCTTATTCATATATTATCGCTAAACGGCGTACCCGTATTTCGTCGTTTTGCCCATTGACGAAAAGGCAAGAAAATGATATAATACCAATAAGCGGTGTAGTATGTGCGCCGTATGAAAGAAAATGAGGAGGATACTCAAATGAAGCTTCATAAAATTGTTTCCGCGATCGGCGCTTCTGCCGTTGCGGTAGCATCCATGGCAACTATGGCAAGCGCGTCCATTGCGTTCCCGGAGGATCATGACGCAGGCTTAGGCGGCGGTTCCGGCAGTTGGCTCGTTCAGGTATTTAACGTTGGCAGCCCCGAAGAAGGAAAGCCCGCTACAGACTACGGCGTAGACGTTGAAGCGATCGCGCAGATCCGCGTTCGTTTTACGACCGACGATCCCGATTTCTTTGAAGGTGCGTTCGGCGGTTCCGTTATCACCTCCTGCAACGGCGGTACCATGACGGAAGACGAAGTAGCGCAGCACAACTGGCCTTCCAACGAATGGTGGGGCATTGTGGACGATGAACTCGAAATCGCAACGCAGGACGACACCAAGAGATGTGTGACCGAAAAGGTCGGCGATTATACTTATGAAATTGTCTGCAATATCGAGCAGGGTTACAATAACTTCTACAGCACCGCAGGCTGCGTACAGATCGGCGTTCAGGAATGGGGCGCTGATATGTCTCAGCTGGTTGTTTTAGAGGTTTCCTGCTATGACGCTTCCGGCAATACGCTGATCTCCTTTGACGAGAAGGGCGTTGCGACCGTTGGCGGCGGTGCTGCGGCTTCCGCTCCCGCGCAGACCGCGGCTGCTCCTGCTGCAGGCGATGTAGCGGCTGCTACCAACTCTTCCAAGGGTTCGCCTGAAACCGGCGTTGAGGACGTTGCTGTTGTTGCGGGCCTCGCGATCGTTGCGGGCGGCGCTGTTCTCGTATCGAAGAAGAGAAAGTAAGATATTTCTCATTCAAAATCATGATCACCGACGGGGTTCTGCCTCGTCGGTGGTTTTCTTTGGATATGGTCAAGTGAAAAAAACAAATATTTTTGATTTTTCTATTGACAAATGCGGGAAAACATGGTATTATATAAAAGGATTCATGATGATTCCTCAATTGTTATATTCTTCATTGCCCCTAAGTCTTGATGGCTTAGGGGACCTTTTTTATATTTCCTCCAAAAGGCAGACACAGGTCGCGCCAATCCCCGCGCCCTTCAGCCCCAGTCCCTCCTCGGTCGTTGCCTTCACGCTCACCGAATCAACGGAAGCCTCGCACGCCTCGGCAAGCCTTTCCCGCATTTTCACGATAAAGGGCGCAAGCTTCGGCTTCTCAGCAGAAACCGTCGCGTCGAGATTGACGAGCCGATACCCCCGTTCCCGCACCAGCCCGACCACCCGCCGCAGCAATGCGATACTGTCCGCCCCCGCATAGGCGGGATCGGTATCGGGAAAGTGCTTCCCGATGTCGCCGAGCGCGAGTGCGCCGAGAAGTGCGTCCATCACCGCGTGGGTGAGTACGTCCGCGTCCGAATGCCCGAGAAGCCCCAATTCATACGGGATCTCCACCCCGCCGAGGACGAGCCGCCGTTCCGGAACAAGCCGATGTACGTCATAGCCGTGTCCGATCCGGATCTTTTTGGACAGGCGTGCCGCTCCGCCAATCATATCCTCGGGGGTCGTAATCTTGCGGTTCGTCGGGTCTCCTCCGACGAGCCGCACCCGCACGCCGAGCCGCTCCGCGAGCATGGAATCGTCGGTCACGCCTTCATTTCCGTCCCCGAGCACGAGCATTCTCCGATACAGCCCGACGGAAAACACCTGCGGCGTCTGCGCGGCAAAGAGTGCGGAACGGTCGGGCGTTTCGACGATTTCCCCGTTTTCCGTCCGCTTAACGGTATCCTTTACGGGAACGGCAGGGATCGCCGCGCCCGTTTCTCTCGCCGCCTCCAGTACCGCCGCGATCAATCCGGGCGTTACAAACGGGCGCGCCCCGTCATGGACAGCGACAAACTCCGCGTTTTCCGAAATTTCACCAAACGCGCGGGAGGCGGATTCCGCGCGGGTCGCGCCGCCCGAAACAACCGCTCTGAGCTTCGTGACCCGATACACCCCGCACAGGGCGCGAATGGCTTCGTGATCCGCCTCCCGCGCGGCGACCACGATCTCGGTAATTTCCGCGCATTCCTCAAAAGCCAGCAGCGCGCGGATCAGAACGGGGATCCCGTCGATCAGAAGGAACTGCTTATTTTCGCCGTTCATGCGGCGCGATTCCCCCGCCGCCAGTACGATCGCCGAACAATTCATGCTGTCAAACCTCCTTTTGAGAGAATTTTTTGAGAAAAGAATTTATGATTGGGGAGCGCTGTGGGCAAGCGCTTTGTTTTGTGCCGCATCCAATGCAGGGTTGTCCGTTTTGGACTTCGGCGTCCATGCCGAAGTTTTGGACGGACAACAGCCGCCTCCTTGCGGCTCGCTTGGGGCTTTTGCCTGCAAGCCTCCCGCTTGCAAAGAAGCGAAAGGCAATATCGCTTTATATAGTATAGAAGAAAATAAAAGCCTGTGATATGATTCAAGATTTCTGAAAAATCGCCGAAATTCTCAAACTATTCTCTTAATGTCAAATATGAAAAAGCGATATTAAAGTTTAGGTCAAGCCTTTTTAAAGGCTTGCAGGGGGTCTGGGGGACAGAGTCACCCAGTAATATATTTTTTCTCTTAAAAAATTCTCTCAAAAATCTCTAAAAATTCACTTCATGCCTTTCACACAAAGCCAGTCCGTTCCGTTTTTCGTATAAAGGGATGTTTCCGAAAAGCCCGCCTGCTCAAACAGCGCGCGAAACTCGTCGAGGGTCGGGTTGTTCATATGATAGCTCCGGATATTTTCAAGCGCTCGCTCGGAAAGCCCGTCTTTCCCGTAAATATCCGCGACGAGGAGGAAACGTCCGCCCGGCTTCAGGACGCGGAGAACCTCGCGAAGGTCGTTTTTCGGATCCTGCCAAAAATAAAAGCTCTCGACCGTAACAATCTTATCAAAGCTGTTTTCGGGGAACGGAAGTGCCGAAACCGAGCCCTCCGTGACCGTCATTTTCCCGCTTGCGACGTCCGCCGCGTTCGTCTTTTTCGAGAGCGCGACGGAAACGGGCGAATAATCGATCCCGAAAAGCCGTCCCGACGTGATCCGCTCGGACAGGCGCTTTAACGTCGCGCCCCCGCCGCAGCCAATGTCCAGAACCGTATCGTTTTCCTTGAAATGCCAATGCCGCAATGCCCAGCCCGTCACCGCGAAATGGCTCTCGTTCATGCGCAGGAGCATTTCCTCCCCCGCTTCTCCCGTCGGCTTCGCGGGATTCCCGAGGCGGGTCACATCGTCTTCATTCCTTCGTTCCATCGTTTTCTTCCCCTTTCTTCTCCTTTTGCGTACAAAATCTTTCGTAAGCGTCGTAATAAAGCCTGTATAATTCCTGCACGCTGTTTTCGAGGAAGTAGTAATGCCCCACATACGGGACGGTCAGGCAGAGAAACAGGAGCGAAAGCAGGAGCGCGGCGAGCTGTCCCGAAAGCGTCAGCATAAAAAAGGACAGCACCGTCATGATCGCAAACGTCATCGTCACGATCAGGTGAATAAGCCGCTCATGCTGATAAAACCCGATCCGTTTTTCAAGCGTATGCAGGATCGCTTCATTGATCTCTCCGCCCGCGTCAAGCGTGTTTTTCAGCGCCCGTTTGTATTCGTCGATCTCGTTTTTCATAATGATGATCCTTTCTTCAGGCAAACCCTATAAAACGGGGGATTTTTCTTTTTCCCGAAAAATCCCCCAAATTTGTACTTTCCCGCCGCGCGGCAGGACTGCATTTACGGAATCGAAAGTGCGAAACCGCTTTTACCGCGCTTCGGCAACTTCTCTTGTCCACTCCCCGTCCGTCTTTTCAAATGTGCAGATCACCTCGATCGGTTTCAGGTCTGTATGCATGAGATTCCCGACCGTTGTTCGGATCACGATTTTGTCGTCCGCTTCGGAAACCAGATACATGGGATAAAAATCGTACGTCGCACTATGCAGATAATGTGTTCCGTCGATCATTCCATAATCAATATACGTAAGCAGGTCAAAATCCATGCCATATTCATTTGCCATTTCGTGCAGCTTAAAGATGCTCAAAAATCCGTCGGAAGGCTCGCTCGGCGCAGCGTCGTTCTTGGTAAGAGTATGTACATCAGCTGTATCACCATCGAGGGTAAAATCATATAATTCGTTATTCACGCCACATACCGCAATGTACATTATATCAGGATTATCCATATCCAACCATAACACATAGGCGTCAGCGTTGGTGTGCAATGTAAACGCGAGCACGTGATCGCTCAGCTGATAAAATTTTCTGAAGTAACCGCGCCCCGCGAAATTGATATTTTCGGAATCGTCGAGCGTTAAGCTCCACGGCAGATACCCGTCGGAACTGTCCCAAACTCCAAAGAAATATTCTCTGAACAGGTCGTAGTTTTCGGGTGTCGGTATACTGCTAAAATCAACGCAAAGCCCCTTTGCAGCATCCCAATACGTTCCGATCAGCTGATACGCGTTGGGATCTCCTGCCGTCTCGATCGTCCTCACCCATTCACCGTCAACCCTTTCGAGAATGATCTCGATGTCAACGGCATACGAGTAGACATCTCCCGCCTGCGTCTTGATCTCGATCCGGTCGTCCGCTTCGGAAACCAGATACATCGGATAAAAATAATATCTGTCGTCGTGACCGCTCCACATGACCTCTTCCGGCACGACGTCAGCCAGCTCGAATTTCACCAGCATTTCGTAATTGATCCCATGCTTTTGCGCCATTTCTCTGAGACGGTATACGCTTAAATAATTATTTTCCGGTTCGTTCGCTGCGGCGTCGGATTTATGGAAAATCCACGCGTGGGGGAAGCCGTCTTCGCCTGAAAAAATACCGTTCGGAGAGCCTCCGGGAGCGCCGTCCGCCCAATATAAAGTATCCGGCACGTTTTTATCCAGCCAGTACAGCGCGCCCCCCACGGCGCTTCCGACCTGAAAAACCAGAACGTCCTCGCCGACCTTGTAAAAATCCATCAAGAAAGAGTTATGGCAATCTTTGGCAAGCCACGCGCTTTCCGAGTCATCTATGACAAGCGGCGTTTCCCAATTGTCTTTTTCCCACGAGCCGAAAAAATACTCCCGGAACAGCTCGTAGTCCTCCGATTTTTCCCAGCTTTCCCCGGTTATATGCAGCTCCACATGTCTTGTGGGATAAGTTGAAAGTGACGCGTCGTAGTCTCCCAGCAGTTCAAACGCCGCCTTATCCTCCTCGCTCGCGAATAGGGACTCGCTTTCTTCCGCGGGATCGTCGGTTTCCTCCGTCGTCGAAACGGACGTGACGGTCATGACCGGAACCGGCGCGGCGGTCGGAGCGGATGTCGCGGTCGGAACAACTGTTCGGTCAGCGTTCCCCTCGGCGCAGCCGCCGAGCAGAGCAAGGCACAACAAAGCGGCAAGGGCTTTTGTTTTTTTCATTTGTGAACTTTCCTCCTGATTCGGTCTCGTAAGCCGAGCGGCTTCTACCTATTAAAACGTTTGAATCGGTCGAAAAATTGCACTCCTTTGGAAAAAAATCACAATTCTCTCTTTTTAACAAAAACGAGGGTCAAAATTCTACGTTTCGGACAGAAAAACCTTTAACTTGACGACGCAAACTATGCCGCGGTAAAATCCGCCGATCATTGTGCGGCGCTGCCTTTATTGGATCGAAAGCTTCCCCTCGATCTCCTCGCGAAGCTGTCCGCAGAATTCCTCGATCGTCATGGTGCCGAGGTCGCCCCGCGCGCGGCAGCGAACCGCGATTTTTCCGCTTTCCACTTCGTTATCGCCGATGACGAGCATATACGGGATCTTCTGAAGCGTCGCTTCGCGGATCTTAAAGCCGATCTTCTCGCTTCTCGTGTCCATTTCCGCGCGGACACCCATCTTTTTCAGCGCGTCCATCACCTTTTCGCAGAATTCGTTGTGGCGGTCGGCGATCGGGAGCACGCTCACCTGTAACGGAGCCAGCCAAAGCGGGAATTTTCCTGCGTAATGCTCGGTCAGGATCCCGATAAAGCGCTCGATCGAACCGAACGCAACGCGGTGGATCATGATCGGCTGGTGCTTCTGCCCGTCCGCGCCGGTATATTCCGCGCCGAAACGCATGGGAAGCTGGAAATCAAGCTGAATCGTGCCGCACTGCCAGGTGCGCCCGATCGAGTCCTCCAAATGGAAGTCGATCTTCGGCCCGTAGAATGCGCCGTCTCCCTCGTTGATCACATAGGGCATCTGAAGCTCGTCAAGCGCGTTCTTTAAGCCGTTCGTCGCCATTTCCCAATCCTCAAGTGAACCGAGGTGATCCTCCGGCATGGTGGAAAGCTCCACATGATATTTAAAGCCGAAAAGGGTATAAACCTCGTCGATCAGGCGGACGACCCCCTTGATCTGATCGGTGATCTGGTCGCGGGTCATGAAGATGTGCGCGTCGTCCTGCGTGAAGCAGCGCACCCGCATCAGCCCGTGGAGCTGTCCCGATTTTTCGTGGCGGTGAACCAGGCCCAGCTCGCCGAGCTTCATCGGAAGATCCTTATACGAGCGCGGCTCCATTTTATAGACCAGCATACCGCCGGGGCAGTTCATCGGCTTCACGGCGAATTCGGTCTCGTCGATCGTCGTCGTATACATATTGTCTTTATAGTGATCCCAATGCCCCGATGTCTCCCAGAGCGAGCGGTTGAGCATGATCGGGGTGCTGATCTCGAGATAGCCGTCCCGCTCGTGGATCTCGTGCCAATACTTTAACAGCTCGTTCTTCAGGATCATACCCTTCGGAAGGAAGAACGGGAAGCCCGGGCCCTCGTCCATCAGCGTAAATAAGCCGAGCTCCTTGCCGATCTTGCGGTGATCGCGCTTTTTTGCTTCCTCAATCCGGTTGAGATGTTCGGCGAGCGCTTCCTTCGTCGGGAACGCCGTTCCGTAAATACGGGTGAGCATTTTATTTTTCTCCGAGCCGCGCCAGTACGCGCCCGCGATCGAGGTCAGCTTAAACGCTTTGACCGACGAGGTGGACATTAAATGCGGACCCGCGCAAAGGTCGGTAAACTCGCCCTGCCGATAAAACGAGATCGGCTCGTTCTTTCCCGCGTGTTCCTCGCAAAGCTCCACCTTATACGGCTCGTCCGCTTTTTTGAGCGCGTCGATCGCTTCCGCGGGGGGAAGCTCGTACTGCTCGAGACGGATCCCCTCTTTTACGATCTTTTTCATTTCCGCCTCAAGCTTCGTCAAGTCCTCGGGCGTAAAGGGGGTCTCTTTATCGAAATCGTAGTAAAATCCGTTGTCGATCGCGGGGCCGATCGCAAGCTTTACCTCCGGGAACAGGCGTTTTACCGCCTGCGCGAGGATATGGGACGCGGTATGGCGGAAAGCCTTCCGTCCGTCCTCGTCCTCGAAGGTCAGAATTTCAAGCGTCGCCCCGTCGGGCACGGTAGTTCGTAAATCACAAAGCGTTCCGTTGATTTTCGCGGCGCAGGCGGTCTTGGCGATGCCAAGCTCTTTTGCCGCGTCGAATGCGTTCAGACCGTCGCCGAATTCGCGAACCGTTCCGTCTTTTAATGTGATTTTCATATTCTACCGTTCCTTTCTGCAATTGCAGTTCATGATATATCTCAATAAAGATATATAATTTATTATATCACGCGAATGGGGGTTTGTCAACCTTCCGCCGCGTCCTACGGAAATTCCCCGCTATTTTCCCGTCAAAACAGACAAATCATAGAAAAATATACCAAAAAAACAATCAAAAGTAACAAAGTTCCCCAAAATTTCTTCTTTTTTGCAAAAAACTATCCGCTTTTACACGGAAATCATGTTATATTATATGAAGGAAGCTGATACGCGCCCGAAAAGGGAGAAGAGAGGAGTTCTTATTATGTTACCCCGCGAACAGATTCGACACAAATTGAAAAAAATACTTCTGCTTTCGCTTACCGTAATTATTTTCCTCACTCAATCGATCCCGGTGTGGGCGATTGACCGCGAGCTAAACGATGATCAGCGAAATCTGATCGCGCTGGCGATCGAAGATCATGGCGAGGCTGTCCGTTATTATTGTGAAAACATGATCTATGATGGAATTTACGGTACATATATCCTTGGAAAAGAGAATGAAAATGAGCTTGAGCTTTTATCCCGGAAAACACTCATTTCTTTTGAAAAAACCGAGAGCAAAAAAGTCGAAGACCAAACATTCCGGCTGTATGTCTATACGGATCGGAGCCATATCTATGTGATCCAAATCCCTACGAAGACCAGAAGCGTATATACCTTCAAGGAGCTTCTGAAAACGATTCCGGAGAACGAAAAGATTGTATTCGCCGTATTTCATTTTCAAAGCTATGAATATGAAAATGAAAAAGTTTCATTTCGGTTTAAAGAATATACCGATTCTTTTGTAACCGTAAACGGGAAAGAATATTGCATCAAGTCCGACGGAACGGTTCTGACGAAATCCGCCGTCGTTGACGGGATCCGCTATAAATTCGACGAAAGCGGCGTTTGCCAAGGCAAATATACGGGCTTTACGAAATCGGACAAAGGGCGGCGATACTGGAAAAACGGCAAGCTTATAAAGAATGGGTGGATTCGCGTAAAAGGCAAGCGGAAATATTACGCGGGCGCGGACGGGTATTTCGTAAAGGAAATGCCGGAGACGGAGGATTTCCCGAAAATCAGCGTCGAATTTCCGGACGGAGCGGTATACGAAAGCTCGAACGGCGGAGCGAGCTGGACAAAGGACGGCGAGGAGACACAGCGGCCTTTGGTATATGCGGCGTTTGAAGGAGAATGTCCGCTTTGCCGGTCGGGAGACGCTTATCTTACAATATACAACGGCTCCGTGCCGTCTCTTATTGAAAAAGGCGTTTGGTTTTTGAGGGAGGAAAACGGAGAATGGATCGAAGCAGAATATCTTGAAGAGGTGGAGGTTCTGGCGGCTTCGGCTTACGTAATCGGGAAAAACGCCGAGGGAAGGTTTAAAATTCCCACGGAGCTCTATGTCCCATTTGAGGGAAAGTGCCGCTATATTCATGAAATGCACGACTTCGATAATGAGATATACACGGTTTCCGCAGAGTTTTCAGTGGTTGGCGAATCCACGGAATCAGTTTCCCCGTAACACACCCGCGCACAACAAAAAGAAGCCTCCCTGATCAAAGGGAGGCTCCATTATTTATTTTTATGCAATTTCGCTTTTAGCGAAGCGCCGCCTGTGCCGCCGCAAGTCTCGCGATCGGTACGCGGAACGGCGAGCAGGAAACGTAGGTCAGACCCAGCTGGTGGCAGAATTCTACCGAGGACGGGTCGCCGCCGTGTTCACCGCAAATGCCGACATGAAGCTCGGGACGGGTCGCCTTACCAAGCTTGATCGCCATTTCCATGAGCTTGCCCACGCCGATCTGGTCGAGCTTCGCGAACGGATCGTTCTCGAAGATCTTCGCGTCATAGTACGCGTTCAGGAACTTGCCCGCATCGTCGCGCGAGAAGCCGTAGGTCATCTGCGTCAGGTCGTTCGTACCGAAGCAGAAGAATTCCGCTTCCTTCGCGATCTCGTCCGCGGTAAGCGCCGCACGCGGGATCTCGATCATGGTGCCGACCTCGTACTTTAAGTCGGAGCCTGCCGCCTTGATGACTTCGTCCGCGGTCTTAACGACAACGTCCTTCACGTACTTTAATTCCTTGATCTCTCCTACGAGCGGGATCATGATCTCGGGAACGAGGTTCCAGTCGGGGTGCGCCTTCTTGACGTTGATCGCCGCCTTGATGACCGCCTTGGTCTGCATTTTCGCGATCTCGGGGTAGGTAACCGCCAGACGGCAGCCTCTGTGACCCATCATCGGGTTGAACTCATGGAGAGAAGAAATGATGTTCTTGATCGTTTCAACGCTCTTGCCCTGCGTCTTCGCGAGCGCTTCGATGTCCGCCTCTTCGGTCGGTACGAATTCGTGGAGCGGCGGGTCTAAGAAGCGAATGGTAACGGGGTTGCCTTCAAGCGCTTCGTAAAGCTTCTCGAAATCACCCTGCTGCATGGGCTCGATCTTCGCGAGCGCCGCTTCTCTTTCCTCCACCGTGTCGGAGCAGATCATCTCACGGAATGCCGCGATACGGCTCGCCTCGAAGAACATATGCTCGGTACGGCAAAGACCGATACCCTCCGCGCCAAGCTCGCGCGCCTTCTTCGCGTCCGCGGGCGTATCCGCGTTCGTTCTTACCTTTAATACTCTGTACTTGTCCGCCCAGGCCATGATCCGTCCGAATTCGCCCGCGATGGTCGCGTCTACGGTCGGGATAATGCCGTCGTAAATGTTACCGGTCGAGCCGTCGATCGAGATCGGGTCGCCTTCGTGATAAACCTTTCCGGCAAGCTCGAACTTCTTGTTCTCTTCGTCCATCTTGATGTCGCCGCAGCCCGATACGCAGCAGGTACCCATACCGCGCGCAACAACCGCCGCGTGAGAGGTCATACCGCCGCGGACGGTCAAAATGCCCTGCGACGCCTTCATGC
>CAYVZH010000045.1:0-23471 GCA_964456025.1 uncultured Ruminiclostridium sp. | reverse complement strand
AAATCGGTTTTTAAATGGTTATTAGTATTATATTTTAAAGAATCATCATCGCGTCCCCGAAACTGAAAAAGCGATACTTTTCGCAGATCGCCGTTTCGTAGGCAGCCAATGTTTTTTCCCGTCCGAGAAAGGCGCTCACCAGCATGATCAGCGTGCTTTCGGGAAGGTGAAAATTCGTGATCAGCCCGTCGATCACCTGAAATCTCGCGCCGGGATACAGAAAAATATCGGTGCTTTCGCTGCACGGTACGACCTCGCCGTGCCTGCGTGCCGCGGCTTCGAGCGTGCGGCAGCTCGTCGTTCCGACCGCGATCACCCTTCCCCCGCGCGCGCGGCATTCCCGAATCTTCTCCGCCGTTTCGGGCGGAATGGTATAATGCTCGGCGTGCATTTGGTGATCGAGGATATTTTCCTCCTTCACGGGGCGAAACGTCCCAAGCCCGACGTGAAGCGTCACAAACGCGGTATCGATCCCTTTTTCGCGAAGCCCCGCGAATACATTTTCCGTAAAATGCAGTCCCGCGGTCGGCGCGGCGGCGGAGCCAAGCTCATGGGAGTAGATCGTGTTGTAGCGGGCGTTGTCCTTCAGCTTTTCGGTGATGTACGGCGGAAGGGGCATTTGCCCGATCCGATCGAGAATTTCAAAAAAAACGCCCTCGAAGTGAAATTGCACGAGCCGATTCCCACCTTCGACCGTTTCGAGGATCTCGGCGCTCAGCTCCTCGGAGAAATCGACCGCCGTCCCTTTTTTCAGTCTTCTCCCCGGGCGCACCAGCGCTTCCCAGGTATCCTCCGAGCGGCGGTTCAGCAGCAGCACCTCGCACTGCACCCCCGTCGTCCGTTTTACGCCGTAAAGCCGCGCGGGGAATACCTTCGAGTCGTTCATGACCAGCAGGTCGCCCTTTCGGAACAGTTCGGGCAGCTCGAAAAAGCGGCGGTGTTCAAGCGCGCCGCTTTCCCGGTCAACGACCATCAGCCGCGATTGATCGCGCGGCTCGATCGGGGTCTGCGCGATCCGCTCCTCGGGGAGATCATAGTAGAAATCCGACCGTAAGATTTTTTCCTGACTCATATTGTTTTTCCTAAAATCCCGCTTTCCTTCACCGCCTGTACCGCTTCGGCGATCTTCTCCGACGTAAGCACGAGCGCAAAGCGCACATACCCCTCGCCGCGCTCGCCGAAGCTTGATCCCGGGGTACAGATCACGCCCGTTTTGCAGGAAAGTTCAAGCACGAATTCCTCCGAGCTCTGGAAGCCCTCCGGAATTTTCGCCCAAGCGAACATGGTTCCCTCGGAATCGGCAAAATCCCAGCCGATCGAGCGGAATCCGCCGCAAAGCGCGTTCCGGCGTTCCTCGTAAATTTTGCGGTGAACGGCTACGCTCTCCTGCGGCCCGTCGAGCGCCGCGATCGCGCCAAGCTGAGCGATCCGGCAGGCGCCGTAGTCGATCTGGCTCCGTACCGCGCGGAAACGGGCGATCACCTCGCGGTTGCCCAAAAGGAACGAAACGCGAAGCCCGGGGATATTATAGCTTTTTGAGAGAGAGTTAAATTCCGCGCCGACCTCCTTCGCGCCCTTGTGCATAAGGAACGAGCCGCCGATCTTCCCGTCGTAGATGATCTCGGAATAGGCGTTGTCGTGCAGGATAAAGATATTGTTTTCCTCCGCGAAGGCGATCAGCTCATCATAAAAATGATCGGGCGCGGTCTTGCAGATCGGGTTCGCGGGGTAGGAAACGATCATGGCTTTCGCCGCTTTTCTTGTTTCGGCGGGGATCTCGTCCAGCTTCGGGAGCCAGCCGTTTTCCGCCGAAAGCGGATAATGCACGATCTTCGCGCCGCAGAAGAAGGGACCCAGCTCGAACACCGCGTAATACGGATCGGGCACAAGGATCACGTCCCCCACGTCGCAGAGCGGGAGGGCAATATGCGCGATCCCCTCCTGTGAGCCGTAAACGCCGAGAATTTCGTCCTTTTCAAGGGTCACGCCGTATCTGCGCTTGTACCAGCGCTGCGCCGCCTCGATCAGCTCGGGAATATCACCGAGCGTATAGCGGTAATTCTCGGGGCAAAGCGCCGCCTCGCTCACGACCTTCATCACGTGCTCGTCGGGCGGGAAATCGGGCGAGCCGACCGAGAAGTTATAAACGGCTTTCCCCTCGCTTAAAAGCTGCGCCTTTACCGCGTCGAGCCGATTGAAGATATTTTCGCCGAAGCGGTTCGAGCGCTCGGAAAGCTGGATCTTCATAATTTAAATCATTCCTTTCCTATATGAGGATTGTATTTTTCTGCGAAAATACGACGGGTTTGAAAAATCAAAGATTTTTCAAACTTGTCATTCCTTTCAGATAAATTCCAACGGAACTATTTTACACCCAAAAGCGAAAAAAGTCAAGATTTGACGAAGCGGGATCGGTGATTTCGGGCAGGCGGATCGGTCGGGCGGCTTTTTTATTCTTCTCCAATCACGTATCTGGTATCATAAAAGGTCAGATAGATCCCCGATACCCCCACTTGATCCGGTTTTTCGTCATAGGCTTCATAGGTGTGATAAACGATCCCGTCAAGCCCCACGTCGTCGGAGAGCTCGATGGATTCTATGATCATGTACATTGAGTGATAGGTGGTTTTACCATATCTAACCGATTCTTCCTCAAAACCGCCTCTTCTGCTGTACCGCAGAATGGTTTCCTCTCCCAATAGATCAAAAACATCTTCGATCTGTTCGTCGAGGTCGGCTCGCGAAGCCGCCGCCTTGCTGAGCATCGCCTTGATCCCCTTGGCGTCCCTTTCGTTCAGGCAGCGGATGATTTCTTCCTCGGTCGAAGGCGCGCCGCATGACCCGCAGATCAGCAGAGAAAGAAGGAGCAGAAAAACAAAAGTAATCCGTTTGCATTTTTTCATAAATATGATCATTCCTTTCCTCTTGAGGAAGTTTGTGCCGAGCGGATTTGCCGAGGCACAAACGACGGGTTTGAAAAATCAAAGATTTTTCAAACTAATCCCTCCGATCCGATTTTTTCAGCGATTCGCTTCGATCGCGGCATAAAGCTCGTTGTAACCCTCGGCATAACTCGAAACGGAATAAACCTTACCCCGATAAGTGACATCGCAGCTGGGATACGTCGAGAATGCTTCTTCTCCGAGAAATTTTAATCCGTCGGGAAGCGTGATTTTTTTGAGATTTTGACAATCAATAAAAGCGTTCGACCCGATCTCGGTCACGCTGTCGGGAATGATGATCTCCTCAAGATTTTGACAGTCGCAAAAAGCGGAATCTCCGATCTCGGTCACGCTGTCGGGAATGACGACCGTTTTCAATGAAGAAGAGACAAAGCAGGAAGTGGGGATCTTCGTGACCCCGTCGGGGATCACAACGTGTTCGCAAGAAGCGTTGGAAAAAGCGCCGCCGGCGATCGCCGTGACGGTATCGGGGATCATGCCGCCGGTATTGTCGTTATACGCGTCGATCAGAATATGATTTACGATCACAAGCGATTCTTCCGTCCTCTTCTTGTCCAGCCAGGGACAAGTCGTAAAAATGCTCGAACCAAACGCCCACAGCCCAACCTCGATGGTTTTGTCCGGAAATTCGATTCTTTCAAGCGCGGAACAGTCGTCGAACGCGAAGTTTCCGATCTTTTCCAGCGTGCTCGGAAGGGTGACGCCGGTAAGCTCGGCACACTCCCGAAACGCGCCGGCGACGATCTGCGTAACGCCCTCGGGAACGACGACGTCTCCGGTACAGGCTTTCCCGTCGATCAAAACGTGATTCACGACCACAAGCGGATCTTCTCTTTGCTTCTTTCGCAGCCATACCGTGTTTTCAAATACGCCGTAGGACGAGTCTCCGAAATCTGTCACGCTTTCGGGAATGACGATTTCGCTGAGCTTTTCACAGTTATAAAAAGCCCCCAGCCGAAGCGTCGTCACCGTATCCGGGATTATCACGCTCCGAAGCGATGTGCTGAACGGGGTAAGACCGCCGCTGATCGTGGTCACGGGGTAGCCATCGATCTCAGCAGGGATCACGAGGTGCTTCGCGCTGCCCTTGTACCCCGTGATGACGATCCCGCCGTCCTCCTCGTAATATGTAAAATCCGACGCGGACGACTCGCTGTAAACGACGGCGGTCGTGGTCGCGGCGGCGGGCTTTGCGGTCTCGGGTACGGTCGTGTATGACGCAAATACTTCCTCCATGATCTTTTCCTGAATTTCTTCCTTGCTGCAAGCCGAAACGGAGAAAAGGACCACGGCGGCGGTGCCTGCCGCGAGAATTTGTTTGAATTTCACTTTGCGGCTCCTTTCTTTTGGGGCAGGAGTGCCGTAACGCCCCTCTCTATTATCGTCGATTTTCCCGAAAAAGTCAAGTTTTTTGCAAAACGAACCGCGGGGATCCGCCGAAACCTGCTCCCGCGCACAGGTTCACACCACGGAATCCAGATAAACCGCCAAAAGCCGCAGCGCGGTTTCCGCCTGTCGGGGCGTGCAGGCGTTCAGCCGCTCCAGCAGCTCGTCCCGCTTCGCGAAAAGGCTTTCGTTTTCCTCCGTAAAAATAAGATCGGGCGTGATCTTCAGCGCCTCGCAGATTTTCAGCGCCGTTTCCATGCGCATATTGACCGTTCCGCGCTCGATGTCGGCATACGTCCGATCTGAAAGCCCCGCCGCCTCGGCGACCTCGCTCTGCGTCATTCCCGCCCGCTTTCGTACCGCGAGAAGCTTATTCCCGACGGCACGGAAATCAAATAAAAGCATTGTCTGACCGTTCCTTTCCGGCGCAGGAACTTTTCCTGCGCCTTTTTTCTTCCATATAAGAATTATACTTCCTATTTTGCTTGACAAATAGGAAGTATTATGCTATAATTTTAGGAAGAATAGCTCCTGTTATGCAAATGTAACGAAAACGGAACGCAAAAAGAAGGGAAAAAGAAATGAAAAAGATCGGCTCCGTGTTTTTATTCCTGTTTCTCCTTGCGGGACTTTGCGGCTGCGCGGTTTTTCGGTATCACGAGGCGAGGGGACTGATGGAATCGGGCGATTACGCGGCGGCGAAGGAAATTCTCCTCGAAAATCCCGATTACGAGGACAGCGCGGAACTGATTCGGGAATGCGACTACCTGACCGCAAAAAATCTGATGGAACAGAACGAGTATTCGGCGGCGAAGGAGATCCTTCTTACGCTTTCCGATTATAAGGACAGTGAGGATTTGATCCCCGAATGCGAATGTAAGGCTTTTTATTTCGATTTACTGGTCGGGGAATGGCAGTCGGCGCTTGCGATCTCAGGCAGCCAGCCGTATACCAGCAGGGATTTTCGTCTGGAGCTGCGTGAGGATTTTACTTTCGAGATCACGAAAGATTCCGCTCCGTTTTCCGAAGGGGAATGCCGTTTCCCCGATTATCGTCATGAAAATAAGCTGCTGTATCTGGGATCGGATATGTTCGGAATGCTGGACGGCGACGGCAGCTTTCTCGTTGCCATCGGCGACGGAACGGAGGGAATCTCGTTTCGGCGTTTGTGACCGCCGAAAGCGTAAAACCGCACAAACACAGTCTTGATTTAAGGCAACACCGCACAATGACCGGCTACGCCTTTGCCGTCCCATCGACAGCCATATTTTTCGTCATACTGCACAGAATTTGCTTGAAAGGCGGCAGCCTTCCTGCCCAAATTCTGTACAATCTGACAGACAAATCTGACTGTCGCCGGAACGACAATCATTGTGCGGTGTAGCCTTAAACAAAAAATCCGACGGGAACACAAGCCCGCCGGATTTTTCTCCTGCACAAAATTATTTAAAATAACGGTTCAGTAAGCCCTCGAAAGCCTTTCCGTGACGTGCCTCATCGCGCGCCATTTCATGTACCGCGTCGTGAATCGCGTCGAGGTTCAACTCCTTCGCCCGCTTTGCGAGGTCAAGCTTGCCCTGCGTTGCGCCGTGCTCCGCCGCTACGCGCTTTTCGAGGTTTTCCTTCGTCGAAGCCGAAACGACCTCGCCGAGCATTTCCGCGAACATCGCCGCGTGACCGGCTTCCTCATAAGCAGCCTTTTCCCAGTAAAGCCCGATCTCGGGATAGCCCTCTCTGTGCGCGACGCGCGCCATCGCGAGATACATTCCGACCTCGGTGCATTCGCCGCTGAAATTCGCGCGTAAGCCGTCGATGATCGCCTGATCGGTGACCGCCTTCGCGATCCCGACTTCATGCTCGCACGCAAACGCGAGTTTATCCGCCGCGCCTTCCTTTACGATGAACTTTTCGCCGGCAACGCCGCACTGGGGACATTTTTCGGGCGGGTTATCACCCGTATGAACGTATCCGCAAACGGGGCATACATAAGTCTTCATTGTCATTACCTTCCTTATTATTTCAGTATTTTCGGGCGGAAAAATTTTCCAATCCTTACTCTTTAGTATACACGAAATAAAGAGGAAAGTCAAGAGATTTTTTGTGCACTTTCAGATCGGAAATCAATATCAGGAACAGAATCGGTGATTTCCGATCACCTTGATGACGGGGCGGGAATGAATGAAGCTGTTGCTCGTCTTGTCGGGGTTGTAATAGTAGATCGCTCCGCCGCTCGGATCCCAGCCCGAGAGCGCGTCCCGTGCGGCGGAATAGGCGCTGTCGGAGATCGGCTCGTTAAACTGTCCGTCAACGAGCGCGGTAAAGGCTCCGTTCTGGTAAATTACGCCCGAGAGGGTGTCGGGGAAGGAGGGGTGCTCGATCCGGTTACAGATCACCGCGCCGATCGCGACCTGTCCGATATAGGTCTCGCCGCGTCCCTCCGCCGAGATGATCCGCGCGAGGAGGGAAACGTTCGCGTCCGACGCCTCCGGGCGCGATCCGATCGTGATCCCGAGCCGCTTCAGCGTCGCGTCATCCGCGATTCCGGTCTGGTTTAAGCCCTGCTGCTTCTGAAAGGTGCGCACGGCTTCCTCGGTCTGCGCGCCGTAGTAGCCCGTGATCTCCCCTTTAAAGATCCCGCGCTCCGCGAGGACGCGCTGAATCTCTTCGACCTCGGTGCCCGACGATCCGTTTTGCGAATACGCGGGGAGATCCTCCCTTGTCTGTATGGAAATCGCGATCACGGTGATCGCGAGAAGGGCTAATATCATTTTATAAAAAGAGTTCATATTTATAATCGTTCCTTTCCTTTGGAGGAAGTTTGTGCCGAGAGGATTTGCCGAGGCACAAACGACGGGTTTGAAAAATCTTCGATTTTTCAAACTTCGATCCTTTTCTTTTCGGTTTTACTAAAATTATTTCTAATTTTTTTCGGAATATTCATCATTTTCGGGGGAAAACTCTGCCGAATCTGGAAAAGAAAGGAAAAGAAAATTCAGGTCAGGGATCGTCCGCTTGTTTTCATAAAAACAGCCCCTTTCGGGATTATCCGAAAGGGGCTGTTTGCTATTTTCTTTACCCGTTCATCAGCGTTTTGATGTACTCGCTCATCTCCTCCGCCGCTTTATCGTGCGTCGCCGCGGTAGGGTGCCAGTCGGCGGCGAACCCGGTCGAGCCGTCCTGCGTCGAAAGGCGGAAGGTCGAAATATTTTCGTCTCCCGTTTCGGCGGTATACTGTTCCGCCGCGGCGCACATGGCGTCATATAAGTCCGCGCCCATCACGCCGAGCGTACAGATAATGTGCGCGTCGGGGTTCTTTTCGCGGACGGTTTTGAGGAATTCGACGTACGCTTCGGTATATTCTGCGATCAGCTCCTCGTCCTTCCCCGTGTAGGAGCTGTCGTTCGTCCCAAGGTTGATGACAACATAATCGGGGACGAATTTTGAGAAATCCCAGTTCTCGTCCGATACCCGGAAGCCCTCGTAGGAGGAGCCGCCGCTTACCGCGTAGGTCTTGTATTTTCTCGGGAGCTGCTGCGCGCTCACCTTTTTCCCCTTCTGCGTATAGCCGGAAATGATCCCGTGCCCGCTGTACGAAACGAGACTGTAATCCGCGCCGAGAAGCTGCGCGGTCTTATAGGCGTACGCCTTTGTCGCGTCCTCGGTGTTGGTTGAGAAATGGTGGTTCCGATCCTCGTCGTCCACGCCGTAGCCGCAGGTGATCGAGTCGCCGATAAATTCGATCTTCGGCGATTTTTCCGCCGTGGGTGCAATATCCTCCGAAGCGGTCACGGTGATCTCGTCGATCCCGAAGGTGGAATTCCCCGGTTCGGAAAGCTTTAATACCGTTACGGTCACTTCTTTTTCCTCGTCATAGGAAAAAACGTCGTAAACCGTTTCGTGCTCCGTGATCATTTCGTCCAGAACGCGTTCGCCGTCAACCTCTATGGCGAAGCGCGCCTGATTTCCTTCGCTTCCCATCATATTGTCGCCGATAATCTTGACCGCGCACTTTGTTCCCTTTACGGTAAACTCGATCCCGCTCGCGGAGTGGGCGAGCCACAGGATTCCTTCCTCGTTGTGCGTGCGCCCGAGCATTTTTACGTACGCTTCCTCCGCCTCAAAGCTCCGTTCGGTGATGACCGGCGCGGACTCGGTCGTAACGGCAGGTTCGGTTTCGGCGGGAGGGGTTTCTGACCCGCACCCTGCCAAAACAGCGGCGGAGATCAAAAAAGCGAGAAGATTTTTTGAGGTTTCCAAAAGATTTTTTAAGATGTCCATGTTTTTTCCTTTCCGGAGTCTGTTCAGACTCCTAAGCTCGGCAGCTCGTCGAGCGTGATCACATATTCGTCGTTGTAAATCTTCTTCAGGTCGCCGACGTCGTTATGGTCGGTAATATATTCGGTGTGCCAGGTCATGAACCATACCCAGTTCGTGTCCTCTTTCCGAAGCTGTTCGACCGTCGGGATCCGCCCGCATTCGTGGAAGCAGATTGGCATTTCCTCGCCGACAAAGCGCTTCACGATACGGTAAAGGCTCGCGTTCGCTCCGTCGGTGTAGGAATCCGCGCCCGCGACGTCCACATACGCCTCGCCGGGGTACCAGTCCCCGCCGCGCCGCGCTTCGTGCGAAAGCCCGAACACCCAGATCAGGTTGTTCAGTTCCCAGTGGTTCGTGTAGCGGTCGTACATCAGCGTCCAGAGCTTTTTGAAATTCTCCGCGCCGCCCTTACTCCACCAGAACCACCCGCCGTCCAGCTCGTGAAACGGCCGCCATAAAACCGAGATCCCCTGATCGCGAAGCTCGGCCAGTGCTTTTGCCGCCTTGTCCATTCCCGCGACAAGCTTGTCATATTCGGGCGTTCCCTCGGTAAGCGCCGCGTCCCAGTCCGAAATCTCGGTGTTCATGCACTCGCTCCAGCTCCCGCTGAAATCACAGCCGCAGTGCCAGCAGATCGTTACGATCCCGCCGCGCTCGTGCCATTCCTTCGCGCGGCGATTGACTCCGCTGAAATCGTCGTTCATGTAGTCGAGCCCGCGGATCGCGGGATATTTCCCGGTTTTGTCGAAAATATAATTGAATTCGTACTGCTCGCTTCCCATCCAGGTGGATTCCTGCTGTCCCGAAAGGATCGCGTTTCCGTATGTATCGCAAATATAATCGTACAGCTTCTGCGCTTGCTTTGAGGCGTTCGGGTTGGAAAGCTTTCTTGTTTTTTTCTTTGGCGCAGGCGAGGAGACCGCGTCAATGGACGTTGGTTCGGTCGTACTTTCCGAAGCGGTCGTTTTGCTTGTCGTCGAGGTCGTCTCCGAAGCGGTCGGAACAGTCGTTTTTGTCGTCGTGGCAGTGGTTTCCGAAACCGTTGTGACAGTTGTGCTTTCCGAAGTTTCGATCGTCGTTTCCGAAGCGGTCGGAACAGTGGTTTCGGTCGTCGTGAAAGTGGTTTCCGAAACGGTGGTGGCAGTCGTGCTTTCCGAGGTCCCGGTCGTTGTTTCCGAAACGGACGGAGCGGTGGTTTCACTCGTCGCCGAGGTCGTTTCCGAAACCGTCGTGACCGCGGGCTCGGCTTCCTTCGCGCAGGCGGAGGAAGCAAGGATCGCGGCGGTCAGAAGGATCGGGAGAAATTTTTTGAAGAGCTGCGGCATAGGCGCTCCTTTCCTTTCAGAAGATAAAATTCGTTCATGTTTTTGTTTCGGGGCGGTATGTCTCCTCACCAAAAATAGGAAGGCTTTACCCGTCCGTTTTCGTCGAATTCGACCCCTTCCTTTTCGAGAAGCTCGACCTGTCGGTTCTTTCCGCCGAAGGCGAACGCCTCCGAGACCTCGCCGAAGCGGTTCACGACCCGAAAACAGGGGATATGCTCGGGATCGGGATTTACGTGCAGGGCGTACCCCACGACCCTAGCCCAGCGGGGATTCCCCGCGAGCCGCGCGACCTGCCCGTAAGAAGCGACCTTCCCCTTCGGGATCCGCGCGACGACCGCGTAAATTTGTTCAAATACCGTCATGACAATTCCTCCAGCTCGTCGAGCCAAAGCCTTGCGGACGCGTCGCTCGGCATTCTGAGGTCGGCGCGCGGAGAGAGCGTTACCGAACCGATCTTTGGGCCGTCGGGCATACAGGAGCGCTTGAACTGCTGGCTGAAAAAGCGGCGGTAAAAGGTTTTCAGCCATTTTAAGATCACTTCGCGGGGGTAAGCATCGCCGAATGCCCGAAGCGCGGCGCGGAAGACCTTTTTCGGCGCATAGCCCCAGCGGATCGCGTAGTAGAGGAAGAAATCGTGCAGCTCGTACGGCCCTACCAGATCCTCGGTCTTTTGGGTGATCCGGTCGCTTTCGGCAGGGAGCAGCTCGGGGCTTACGGGGGTATCGAGAATGTCCTTTAAAACCGCGCTCAGCGCTTCGTCGCCGCACGTTTCGCCGTAATAGCCGACGATATACCGCACGAGCGTTTTCGGCACGGAGGCATTCACCCCGTACATCGACATATGATCGCCGTTATAGGTTGCCCAGCCGAGCGCAAGCTCGGAGAGATCGCCCGTCCCGACGACGAGGCCGCCCGTCTGGTTCGCGATGTCCATGAGCACCTGCGTGCGTTCGCGCGCCTGTCCGTTTTCATAGGTGACGTCGGGGGTTCCGTCGTGTCCGATGTCCTCGAAATGCGCCTTGACCGAGCGCGCGAGATCAATTTCCCGAAGCGTCACGCCGAGCCGTTCACAAAGAAGCTCCGCGTTTCCCTTGGTGCGGCTCGTGGTGCCGAAGCAGGGCATGGTCACCGCGACAATATCCGTTCTCGGACGGTTCAGCGCGTCCATCGCCCGCACCGTCACAAGAAGGGCGAGACAGCTGTCCAGTCCGCCCGAGATCCCGATCACCGCCGTTTTCGCGTTCGTATGCGTTAGCCTTTTTTTCAGCCCCGCGCTCTGCATGGCGAGGATCGTTTCACAGCGGCTGTCGCGGTCGGCTTTCCCGCTCGGGACAAAGGGCGTTTTCGGGAAGTCCCGCGAAAGCTCCGTCGGCGTGACGGGAAGATCGAAGAGGATCTTTTCGGCTTCATCGGTCGGGAGGAAGGCGGTGTTTTTCCGCCGCTCAAACGCGAGCCGCCCGAGATCGACCTCCGCCGTTAAAAGACCGTTCCGGAACAGGGGACTTTCGGCGAGCAATACCCCGTTCTCGGCGATCAGGTTGTGTCCGCCGAAAACCGCGTCGGTCGTGCTTTCGCCGTCACCTGCGCTCGCGTAGACGTAGCCGCAGAGCAGGCGCGCGGACTGTCCCGCCACAAGCGTCCGGCGGTATTTCGCCTTTCCGACCACCTCGTTGCTCGCCGAGAGATTCAGGATCAGATTCGCCCCCGAAAGTGCGAGCGTCCCCGACGGCGGACAGGGCGACCAGAGATCCTCGCAGATCTCGACCCCGAACGAAAATTCGGGAAGAGAGCGGCAGGAAAAGACGGTCGGGCGGAAGCCGCTCTCGAAATACCGCTTTTCGTAAAATTCGTTGTAGTTCGGGATATGCCGCTTCGGAACGATCCCGAGAATTTCCCCGCGGGAAAATACCGCCGCGCAGTTATAAAGCTTCCCGTTTTCGCGGAGCGGAACGCCGACCGCCGCCACGAGATCAAGCCCCGCCGTTTCGGAAACGATCCGCTCGAGCGCCTCTTCCGCCGCGTTTAAAAGCGTTCCCTGAAAAAAGAGGTCGCCGCAGGTATAGCCCGTGACACAAAGCTCGGGCAGGGCGAGAAGCTTTACGCCCCTCTCCGCCGCCTCGCGGATTGCGGCAATGATCCGATCCGCGTTATGGCGGCAGTCCGCTACCCGAATTTCCGGCGTGGCCGCGCCGATCTTTAAAAATCCATCGTTCATTTATTTTTATCCTTTCAGATTATTCATGACTATGATTCCAGTAATTTTTCAAGCGCGTCGGTCGGCTCGCTTCCCGCGGCCTCCGCGTGGTACCGCACCGCATTATACCCCTCGACGATCGGCGAAAGTGCCTCTCCGTATACCCTTCGCCCCTTTTCGAGGTGCGCGGAAGCGGTATCCGACGGGGTAATATTGGCGTTCGCGTAGTTCATTTTCCGCAGCAGGAGCCGGTACCCGAGCCGATATTTCCGGAGCGGATCAGTCTGCGTGCGGTATTTTTTCAGAAGCTGCGCGTCGGAAATAATCTGCGTCCTTTTCTTTTTGAGGGAGGGGACTTCCTCGAAAAGATCGACGAAGCCGAGCGGCTCTCCGCTCTCCGCCGCTTCTCTTGAAAAAAAGTCGCGGATCGCCCGCCCGACGTTTTTGAGCCAAGCCCAGAGCTGCTTCCGGAATACGATAATCAGCACGATCGCGAGAAGCGCTGCAAGGTTATTCCAAAACTCGAAGGGACTGCTTTTCGGGAGCAATTCGCTCAGGTCGCCGCTCTCTTCCGCGGGGACGAAGAAATCCGTCGGAATCCGCACCAGCGCCAGAATAAGTCGAAGGATCAGCCGCACGATCTCCCACAAAAGCCAAACGATCTTGTCGGAAAAGAGATACAGGACGAGCCCCGCGCCTGTAAAAAACAAGACTAGCGCGGCGTTATACCCCGAAAGCCCGTGCGGGAGCATGGTTTTCGTTTCCCGCCGTCGGCTCGCCTTATCGTAGATGTCGCTTTGGTTGATCAGCAGGGCGGTAAGGCAAAGCTCCGTCAGAAACGAGGCGATGACCGTGTTCTGTATCGGCGGGCGAAGCTCCTCGGGCGCGGAGAAGGAAAACGCAAAATACGAAAACAGCGTTACGACGATATAGATCCCGAACGCGAGGAGCGGGAAAAAGTCGGCGTAATGCTTCCGCGAGGCGCGCTCGCCGAGGAAGTACCAGAAAACCGCCGCCGCGCCCACGGCGCCGATCACCATGATCCGGTCGGTGAACCAAAGCAGAAAAAAGGAAAGGAAGAACGTTCCCGCGCCTAAGAACCGACAGGGGAGCAGCAGCTTTTTGTGCCGCTTCGTCACCTGCCCTAGGGCATAACCTAGCGCGAACACGGCAAGAAAAGCCGCGTAATAAGCGCAGAGCCGCAGCGGATCCATATTCCCGAAGGAATGCGCGTCGCCTGTCAGCACGACCGGAAAGGAGACCATTCCGAACGCGGCGACCGCGAGAATCTTCAAGAGCCTTTCCCGCATTTTTCTTCCTCCTTTCGCGGTTAGTCGTCGATCAGCAGATAACGGTGCAGCCGTCCGAGCGGGATCACGCCGAATTCCTCCGGTACATCGTCGTTACAGTAAAAAAGCACGTTCCGTCCGAGTCGTTTTTCCTCCCGCGCGCGCAGCAGAATCCGTTCGTCGAGATACGGCGTCAGGATCACAAGATCGGTAAACGTCTCGGTCGGGATTCCTTGGAAAAATTCGGCAAAATCCGTATCGCAGGTATTTTCCAGTCCGGCGAGCGCGCGCAGCAGCTTTCGGGTGTCCTCGGGAGACGTTCCCCCTTCGGCGAAGATCCCGCCCGAGCCGTTAACCGCAAGGCTGACGGCGCTTTTCCGTTCGGAAAAGATTGACAGCAGGAAAGCCGCCGCCTTGATCATCGTTTCGGTATCGGAGATCATCGGCGGGCGGGGTTCTCCGATCGGCGATTTCTGGAGATTCAGAAGGAGCAGGACGCGGTTCTCGGTGGTGAAATCGTTTTGGAACACCATCAGCTTTCCCTGCCGTGCGGTCGCGTTCCAGCTGATCCGGTTCATCGGCTCCCGCCCCGTGTATTCGCGCGCGCCCGAACGCAAAAACGGATCGTCGCAGAAAAAGCGGCGGACGAGAAGCTCTCCCGAAAGCTCACGGGCGGAAAGCTCGCCCTCCCCGACCTCGTACGGCGCGGGCAGGATCCGGATCGAGCTGTCCACGCGGATACTGCGCGAAACAGAGACCAGTCCGAGCAGGTCGCTCCCGATCAGGGAAGTGTTTTCCAGGCGGAAGCAGCCGCGCTTTCGCGCGACGGCTTTTCGCGTGCGGGTACAGCGCTGGTACGGTCGGAGCGCGAAAATGCTCGGTACAAAGCGGACGTCGGAGGCGCGCGCCGCGGCGCTCCCGGTAAATTCCAGCCAGCGGCTCGTACTCAGCTCGGTTTTCAGCCACGGAACGGGAAGCCACTTCCGGTTTACGACCTCCTCAACGATCTCGATCGTTTCTCCCTCAAAAGCCTCGTCGGTGCTGAACCGGACGCTGTATTCGACGCCCCGCAGCACAAGCTTCCGGAAAAGAAGCCGCTCGAGCAGCACCACGGTCAGGACGATCAGCAGGATCGCAATCAGTTCCATTATAATTCCTCCGTCGGCACGGGGACGCCCGAAAGGATCTGTTCAACGACCTCCTCCGCGGCGCTCTTTTTCGACAGGGTGAGACTGAGCTGTTTACAGATCAGTCGGTGTCCGATCACGTACGGCGCGACCTCCTTGACCGTATCGGGGGTCACGAACCGTTCGCCGCGAACCGCCGCGTATGCCTGCGACATTTTTTTCAGGGCGAGAAGTCCGCGCGTACTCAGTCCGAGGCGGACTTTTTCGTGTATCCGCGTCGCCGCGCCGAGATCGGAGATATACCCGAGCACGGTTTCGTGGATCGGGAAATTGGCGGCTTCCTTTTGCGCCGAGAAAAGCTCCTCCGCCGTGAGGACTTCGGAAAGCGATCCGATCGGGTGCGTTTCGCCGATCCCGGAAAGAATTTCGATCTCCTCCGCGCGCGAAGCGTATCCGAGCGAAAGGCGGATCAGGAAACGGTCAAGCTGCGCCTCGGGGAGGGGATACGTCCCCGACGTTTCCACGGGATTCTGTGTCGCGATCACGAAAAACGGCGCGGTAAGCGGAAGCGTTTCGCCGTCCGCGGTGACCTGCCGCTCCTCCATACATTCGAGGAGCGCCGACTGGGTGCGCGGAGTCGCGCGGTTGATCTCGTCGGCAAGCAGGATATTCGTAAAAACGGGGCCTTTCCGGAAAACGAACTCCTGCGTTTTAGCGTTGAAAAAATTCATGCCCGTGATGTCCGAGGGGAGCAGGTCGGGGGTAAACTGGATCCGTCGGAAGTCCGTACCGAGCGATTTTGCCACCGCCCGCGCGAGCATGGTTTTTCCTGTTCCGGGGACGTCCTCGAGGAGGACGTGACCCGAGCAGAGAAGCGCCGCCGCGATCAGGTTGATCTCCCGTTCCTTCCCGCGAATGACCTTCGAGACGTTTTCGCAAAGCTTTTTTGAGAATTCCGCTGCTGTCATATATAGAATCAATCCTTTCCTCTAGAGGAAGTTTGTGCCGAGATTGGGAGCAAGTTTTTATTCCGCCGCGTCCGTGCGGCGGTTTATGCTTGCTCCTTGCGGCGTCCTGCCGTTATCGCCGAGGCACAAACGACGGGTTTGAAAAATCAAAGATTTTTCAAACAAGTTCCTTTCCGTTCGCCGTTTTGATATAAAGACCGACCGTCCGCGAAAGCAGACGGTCACAGTCATAGTATACCTTAATTTACATCATAATATTTGTCGTAATTTACCAGCTCGTCCAAAAGCTTCGGAAGCTGTTCGTCCATGTTCTCGCTGCTGAACTGGCAGGTCCCGACCGCCTTATGACCGCCGCCGCCGTATTTTAACATCAGCTTTCCGACGTCTACCTTGCTGGTGCGGTTCAGGATCGAATAGCCGACCGCGCAGGAGCAGCCTTCTCCGCCGCGTCCCGAAACGATCCAGGCGGAAATATTCTGCTCGGGATAAAGGCTGTAGATCATGAAGCGGTTCCCCGTATAGATCGGGTTTACGCCGCGTAGATCGCTGATGATGACGTCACCCTTTACCTCGGTGTGCGCGTGAACCATTTCCTTAAAAAGCTCGCTCTGTTCGTTATAGACCTCGATCCGCTCCTTGATGTCGGGCATATCGAGGATTTCCTGCGTGGACATCGTGCGGCAGCATACCAGAAGCTTTTCCATCAGCTGATAATTGCTGATCGTGAAGTTGCGGAAGCGCCCGAGCCCTGTGCGGGGGTCCATTAAATAGCCAACCAGAATCCAGCCCTGCGGGTGCAGCACCTCGTCAACGGTGAGGTTCCCGCTGTCTACCTTATCCACCGCCTCCATGAGATCGTCAAACTGCGGAAAGCGCTCCTTCCCGCCGTAGTATTCGTAGATGATCCGCGCGCAGCTCGGGGTAATGCGGCTTTCGCCCTTATACTTTCCCGCAAGCTGGTTGCGCTCGTATTCGCTGGAATGATGGTCGAACCAGAGACCGCAGCCTTCGACAAAGGGCACGTTCGCCAGCACGTCGTTCTCGGTCACGGGGACAAGCCCGTCCTGAATATCCTTCGGGTGTTTAAAGGTATACGAATCAATAATCCCCGCCTCTAAAAGAAGCGCGCCGCACGCGAGTCCGTCGAAGTCGGAGCGTGTAATTAAGTTCATCATAGCGGTTGATCCTTTCTGAGTGAGTCTGTTTTAACTATTATATCAAAAATTTTTCGGTTTTGCAACAGGATTTTATAAAAATAAAGAAATTTTTGTAAAAAATGCGGAAATCGGGTTCTTTTTTTCGATCACGCGTCGATAAAGCGCGGACGTAAGCTTTAAAACGGCAAGCCGTTCCTCCTCGGACACGGGAGAAATTTCGGGATCCCCGAATTCGCATTTCATAAAGATCGGCATCGCGTCCGCCATAAAAACGTTCAGACCTTTCAGGGCAGGCGACGCGTCCGCCCGTACGGCGTAATCGGTAAGCGTTTCGTTTTCGGGCGGAACGCCTTCCTTCGTTAAAAGGAGGATCACAAGGCGGTACATCTCGCCGACCGCGCGGTTGGGCGGCTTTTTCCGGAACGACTGAAGCGTCTGTTCCTCGGCGCGGTTCACGCCGCGGATAAAGAGGATCACAATCGCCGCGAGTCCGACCGCGAGTGCGGCAAAGGTCAGATAGGGGAGGATCTCGACAAAAATTTCGGCAAGGCTCTTTTTCGGAGCGGACGGGCGCGGATCGGCATCGGTTCCGCGCCCGTTTCCGCCGGCGCTTTCGTCTGTCGGGAGGGTCTCGCCGTTTTCGTCGGTTTCGGGCGGTTTTGTTGTTTCCTCGTTCGGCGCGCTTTCGTTCTCCGGGTTGGCGGGATCTTCGCCGCCCGGGACGGGCGGTTCCATGATCTCGGTCTCTTGCTCCGAGCCTTCGGAAACAAAGGTCGTCTGCGTGGGATCATACTCGACCGGAGGCTCGGTCACGGCGGGCAGACCGCTTTCCTCCAAATCGGCCGGATCGGGCGGAAGCGCGGTATTGCCCTCAAAGCCGCTTACCGAAGCGGTCGGATCGAACGGGAGCCAGCCCGCGTTCTCGAAATAGACCTCGACCCACGCGTGAAGATCCCCTTCGCAAAGGGTATAGCGGTACCGTCCGTCCTCGGTAAGCTCGCCCGCGCCGGACGCGGCATAGCCCGTCACATACCGTGCGGGAACGCCGAGCTCCCGCATGATCAGGGCCATCGCCGTCGCGAACAGGGCGCAGTGTCCCTCCCTCGTTTCGTACAGGAAGCTCTCGAGCGATTCCTCCGCCGTCCCGTTATCGGTCGTGAGCGAATAATGGAAGTGCTCTTTAAAATAGCGGCAGACAGCCAGCGCGGTATCAAAGTCCGAAAGCTCCGAGAGCGTTCCCGCGCTCCGCATTTCCTCAATAAACGCGTAAACGACGGAATCGGTCTGCGTATACGCGTCCTTTACGAACCGATCATAAGTCGCGATCCGTTCGTTGTACATGGCGGAACTCATGCCATCGGGCAGCGTCCATTCGAGATCGCCGCTCCACTTCGCGAACGTGATCGCCTCGGACATATACGAGTTGGCCATAAACGGCGTCAGCGACAGGGTCTCAAAGGTTTTCAGGTACCCCTTTCCGCTCCGCGCCCGCAGAATGTAGTCCCCGAAGGTCTCAAACAGATCGTTTTCCTTAAAGGTCAGCTCATACGCCGCCACGGGCTGGAAAACGACCTTGGTATTCCGGCGGTAGGTGATCGAGACCTTCTGGAGCGGGAAAAGCCGATCGGGATTATAGCCGAGCGCGCTTAACCGCTGACGCAGCACCTGATACTGCAGATCGGGGTAAAAATCGCTCAGCGCTTCGGCGTAAGGCAGACCGTTCCGGTCGGTGAAGCGCTCGTATTCGTCGCGGATCCCTGTCCAGCTGCTCCCCGTGTAGCGGACGCCGATGTCGCCGCGCAGGAAAACGGGCGTATCGTTCCGGTCGAGGATCACGTCGAGAACGGGGATATTCCCCTCGGCGGGCTCGTTGATCCCGATCCCGCCCGACGAATCGCCGTAGTGCGAATAGCTGAAATATCCGTTGTCGTTGACCGAGCCGAAGCTTACCCCTAGCGCCCCGCCGATCCGATCCACGGCGGCAACGCCCGCGTCCCGCACCGAATTGAAAAACGCCTCGTAATCGAAGCCCTGTCCGTCGGGAATGGAAGCCGCCGATACCGTCAGAACCGCCGCAGCCAGGAGGAGCGCTAAAATACTGTTCGCGTTGTATTTAAAATAGCGGGGAAGATCGCTCCGGAGCTTTCTCCCGAAAAGGAAAAACCTGGTGCGCTTTCGGTAGCTCCGCTCGTTTCGCCGCATAGCGTCCCGCGCGGCGCGGGGCTTTCCGAATACGAGCCGCCCGTCCAGCTCATAGCTGTTGTTGATCGTACAAAGCGACGCGAAAACGGCGGTAAATACGATGATCGACGGGTGAAATCCCGCGATCTCCGCGGTGAACGCGGGGGCGCACAGAAACCCGAACCAAAGCGCCGACGAAAAGGGGTGAAATCTCGTCCGTGAGGCGGCGGTGAACACAAACGCGGTCAGAAGGCAGAGCAGGAGCATTCCGACGAGCCACCCTTCGTTCAGCTTGTCATCGTAATAGCCCGAAGCAAGGCGGGTATAGCTGTGAAAAAGAAAAGGCTTCGTCGAGAGAAGGCGGCTGTCGATCCGAAGCAGGATACGGTCCGCGAAAAAAGAAAGCTTCGTCAGAAGCGGCTCGCGCAGGAGAAGGCAGACGAACCCCGTGATCCCCGCCGCACCGAGATAAACGAGTCCCGAAGGGAACAGGGACGCGAGGAGGAACAAAACCGCCGAAAAACCCGCCGCCGCGAGGGAAAGAAGGAACTGCTCCTCGGGAAGCACATACAGGTCGGTAAGCGCCCATACGGCGGAAGCGGAAAGCGCGCACAGCAAAGCAAGCCGGATCAGCAGAAGCCCGATCAGCCGCGGTGGTTGATTAAAATACGCGTCGTGCAGGATCACGTCCTGTCCGCTTTTTTGTTTCATAGTCTACCTTATTTATAGTTTCTTTTTTTGTGTGCAGGCGTGCCGCGCGCCCGTTTTCCGAAAAAGGGGGTGAGCCTTGTGCCGCCAAGTTATTCCGCCAATGCGTTCCGCAGGGAAAGCGCGATCTCGTCGGGGTCGATCACGCGGATCCTTACCCGCTCGTCCGCGTCCGAGAGCAGCACGGTCTCCTCGTCGGGCTCGCCGCCCGTCAGAAAGATCCGGATACTTTTACAGCCGGAAAGCCCGCCGTCGAGCATTTGGCGAAGCTCGTCCGCGTTCAGGAGATCGGTCGTGATAAAGACCGTCTCGCTTGCGATCTGCCGTTCGAGAAGCTCCCGCGTAAGGATCGCCGCGCCGCTTCTCGACAGGATCGGGAGGACGGAAAAGGTGTAATAAAGCGCCTCATAATCCTCGGGCGCTTCCGCCGAAAAAAGCTCGGGCGATGCGTCCTCCGCGGGGCGGAAAAAATTCAGCGCGCAGCGTCCGTCGCCGATGATTTTCCCCGTGATCGCGAGCGAGACCTCAATCGCCGCGTCCACGGCGCGGATCCGATCCCGCTCGTCGGGGAACGCGGAGGAGGTGTCGGTGATGACGAGGGCGTTTGTGCCGAGATTCTGCTCCTGCTGCCGCACCATCAGCTTGTCCTGCTTCGCCGAGAGCTTCCAATGCACATAGCGGAGCGGATCGCCCTCGACGTACTCGCGGACGGCGGAGAAGGTGTTGTTCTCAAAAAAGGACATTCGGGTGCGCGCGCTGTCGTAATCGTCGCTGCAAAGCGCGTTGCTTTGCCCGACGGTAAGCCGCCGCGGCGCGATCACCGCCGTCACCGCGGGGTTCAGGCGGACGCGGGCGCGGAAGATCCCGAGCAGGTCGAAAATCACCGCCTCGCGCAGCCCGAGACGGTATTCGCCGCGGTATTTCAGGCAGCCGTTAAACACGAATTCGGATTTGCAGAAGGGCATGACGCTTACGATCATGGTTTTATCGGAGATGAGGTTTCCGTCCCCGTCCTGAAAAGCCCCGGTGAGCCGCATGGGCGAGATCGGGATAAAAAAGCGATTCCTTACGGTCACGGTCACGGCGAACTGCTGAAGCTTCTGCGAAAAGACCCGCGCGGGCGCGACCTCAAGCTTCAGCGCGATCCGTTCTATGATTAAGAGCAGGAGCGTCGCGAACGGAAGAAGGAGCGAGCCGAGAAACAGCACAAAGGTCAGCTTGCTGTTGTACGCGCCCGCAAAAACGCCCATGGAGACGACGAGGAGGAGATAAACGATCCTGTTTTTCGCCATAATACGATCCCTTCTTTTCTTCGTCTCAGCCGCCGCGTGAAAAGGGCGGTTTTACGGATTTTACGATCTCGCGGAGGACGTCCATGACGTCGAGCCGCTTCATTTTCGCGTCCTGCGAAAGACGTATGCGGTGCGGAATGACATAGGGAACCATGCGGAGCGCGTCCTCGGGGACGACGTACGCGCGGCTGTTCAGAAAGGCGTAGCTTTGCGCCGCCCGCATGAGCGCCAGAGACGCGCGGGGGCTTGCGCCGAGCTGTACCGCCGCGTGGTTCCGGGTCGCGGCGACAAGCTCCACAATATAACGGTAGACCGACGGTTCGATATTGATCTCCCGAACCGTTGCCATTGCCGAAAGGATCTCTTCCTTCGTACAGATCGGGATCACGTTTTCGAGCGGGTCGATGAGCTGTCGGCTCGCGATAATGCTGACCTCCTGCTCGACCGTCGGGTATCCCATGGAAATTTTCATCATAAAGCGGTCGAGCTGCGCTTCGGGGAGCGGGAATGTTCCGACATATCCAAGCTCGTTCTGCGTCGCGACCACCATAAACGGGTCGGGGAGCGGGCGCGTCACGCCGTCCACCGTTACCGTCTGCTCCTCCATTGCCTCAAGAAGCGCGGACTGGGTCTTCGGCGTCGCGCGGTTGATCTCGTCGGCAAGCAGGATATTCGCCATGACCAGCCCCTGCCGATACTCAAAGCGATTCGTTTCCTTATTATACATGGTGAAGCCCGTGATGTCCGATACCATCACGTCGGGCGTAAACTGCGCGCGGCGGCTCACAAGCCCCGTCGCCCGCCCGAGCGCGAGCGCGAGCGTCGTTTTCCCGACCCCGGGGACGTCCTCGACGAGCACGTGACCGCCCGAAAGAAGCGCGATCAGCAGCATTGTCACCACGTCGCGCTTTCCGACGATGACCTTTTCCACCTCGTCAGCTACCTGCTGAAGCTTTTTATTTTTTCCGATTGCGTATTTATCCATGTTTTGCCGTTCCTTGTCTTTTTTCTGTCATGTCCGACCCTGCGTCCATATCAGTATAGCATTTTTTTTCCGCAAAATCAACCTCTTTGAAAAAGTTGTAATAAAATTGTAATAATTTCATGAACGAAAGTGCAAAACGGCAGAATTTGGCATGGATTCCGTCTTGACATTTCCGGAAAAAAGTTCTATAATAACCTTCGGCAGCGTAAATCGCTGCCGAAAATTTTATATTGCGGAGGTTTACGTATGAAGTTCAAAAAAATCATCGCCGTGGCACTCGCGGCGGTCATGACAGCCGCGGCGCTGGCGCTTCCCGCGTCGGCGGAGAGTATCGCGGATACCGCGAAATCCAAAAAGAGCGGCGATTCGTTCAGCATTAAGCTCAATAACAGCGACAATCACGACTATAAGGTTAAATTAACCAAAAACGGCGACTTAAAGATCAATCTTACCGCGGCGGCGCAGACAACCAACATTTACGTTTATGATTCGGACGGAAATAAGATTCTCCCGACCAGCAGCGCCTGCAAGGACACCACGGGGAGCAGCTATAAAGAAATTTTCAGCAACTATACTTACTGCAACTGGAACAGCGCCATGGAAAAATACAAGGGCGTGATTACCTATACCGATCTCGATAAGGGTACTTATTACATTCGGATCAGCAAGGCCGCGTACACCTCTTTTTCCGGACAGGGTAAAACAACGATCAAGTTCACCTTCCCGGACGGGTCGGCAGGCTCTGACGATTCGGACAGCGCTTCAAACGGCGAGATTACCATGCTCCAATTCATTCTTGAAGAAGACGACGATCTTACCCTTTCCGCCGTCAAGAAGGGCGGCGGTACGGTAACATGGTCGAGCTCGGACGAATCGGTCGCGACGGTAAACTCGAAAGGCAAAGTCCGCGCGGTTCGTCAGGGTACGGCTGTCATCACGGCAAAATGCGGAAGCAGCACGCAGAAGGTTCAGATTAAGGTCGTTGAAGACGATTAAGCGAAAACCTGCGGAAGCGGCACTCCTGCACATAAATAAAAAAAGGCTTACCGATCGGCAAGCCTTTTTTGTTTGTCGAAAAAGTCCAAAGCTCACCGCCCTCCCTTTGCTTCCTTGACGAAATAATCAAGCGCTTCCTCGACCGTCGGCGTTTTCCCCCTGCATGGGATCGAGCGCCAATTTTCCCGCACCTCGGGATCGGGATTTTCCAACCCCTCTTTGATCGCCCGCTCAATTTCCTTTCGCACCTCGGGTACGCTTACGCCGTTTTGAAGCGCAAGCCTTGTCAGAATGTTGTTACGGTTCATATTGATTTTTCCTTTCAGTAAAGTATACAATATACATTCGCGTCCGCACTCGGGGAAAAATAAAAAAGTGCGCAGCCGAAGCCACGCACCGAAAAACGCATAGCTCGAAGCTGCTACGCAATTCAACACTACTTCAAAAGTATGCGAAAAAGAGCCTGCGTTTTTACCGTAAAGGAAAAAACGCATACTTTTAAAGTAATGTATTAAATTACGTAGCATTTTTATTATAGCACACGGAAACGGGAAAATCAAGACCTTTCCCCGCTTTTTCACGG
>CAYVZH010000044.1:0-24409 GCA_964456025.1 uncultured Ruminiclostridium sp. | reverse complement strand
GCCCGAAAGTAGTTTTTCAACTGCTTTCGGGCTTATTTTTGTTTATTCACATAAATCAGAATTGATACCAAGTAAATGGATTATAAGAACGAATACCTTCAATAATTAAAAAAATCGAAACAATAAAGCAAGCAATTCCTATCAGTTTACTCGACTTAAAAGATACGATTCCAATACTTACCAACATAAACGAAAGTATAAAATCTTGTATCATTTTATCAGCGTTTATAAACCCAAATTTGTCAAGGAAAAACAAAAATATGAATAGAATAGCAAATATAACGGCAAATATTGTGAAAAATTTTTTTAATTTAATATGTTTTTTCATTATATCTATCCCCTGCCCTAAAGAAAAATTTTATATATTTTTGACGTACTGAACCTCACGCAATGCTCTTCTGCCGATTTCATCATCTAACACTTTTCCGCTTTCGGAAAACCCTTCCCTTTCGTAAAAACGTCTCGCGCGGACGTTTTCTTCTAGCACCCACAAAAAGACCGAACGGAACCCCATCTGCCGCAATTCTTCTACCGCGGCACATAAAAGAGCGTGTCCGAATCCTTTCCCGATATATTCGGGCAGCAGATAAATCGAAATGATTTCACCCCAATTCGAAAGCTCCTCCAAACGGGACCGACTGACGCATGATGTCCCGACGATTCGCCCCTCTTCCAACAAAATAAGCGAGCGGCGGCCTTCCCGATCGGCGGCGTCTGCCCAATGTCCCTGCGGAATACTGTCCAGATAAGTTTGCGGAATGATCCCGCGATAGGCGTACTTCCAGCTTTCTTCGTATACGCGGCTGATCTCGCTTCGATTATCCTTGGGTGAAACGAGTCGGATCTCCATAGGTGACCTCCCGGGAATTTTAATAATTTTTATAAAATAACATGATTTGCTGCATCATTTCCGCGTTCAGCTCGCTCATTTTTTCGCGGTCATATTGTTCATAAAACTGATCAATCAGGTATGCGGGAACCTCCCCGTTATATTTCCGAAAAAGTTCGTATGCCGCGTCATTGTATGAATCCAGATAAGCGGCAGCTTCCTCGGAGCGTAAAACCCCGTGATGCTTTCCGCCCTCTACCGTAATCGTTTGAAAATTTGTTCCCGTGATCTGTGTTTCACTCGCGGAAAGAGAGGCTCCCGAAAATGAAACCGTTTCGTCAGAGGTTCCGTGGATCGCCAGAACCGGCGTATCGGAAGCATTGATCGCGTCGACCGCGCTTCGCCCCAGCTCGTCTCCGAAAAGAATATATTGGTAAAGCAACATGATCGGATATTCCAAATATCCCAAAACACCCATGTTAGAATACGCATATTCGAGCGTCATTTTGGGCACGTCCGAAAAAGCGGAGACCGTCACAACCGCTTTTACCGAATCGCGTGAAGAACACAACGCCGCGCCATACCCGCTTACGCCAAAGCCGTATAGATAAATGGGCTTTTGAGATAGCTGTTCGTCGTTTTCACAAAATAAAACGGCGCTTTCCATATCGTCTGCCGCGCGGCAAAGTCCCCGCTGTGTGGCTCCCTCGCTTTTGCCGTGACCGGTAAGATCGAATACCAACGCCGTAAATCCGTTTTCTGCGAAAAAACGAGCCTCGGCGAGCAGATCTTCACCGCTCCCATCCTTCCCGTGCCCGAGAATGACTGTGCCTTCCTTTCCGTCCTCATTATAGATCCGTCCATAGAGCTTAAAACCGTCCGAATCAAAAGTGATCTCCCGATAAGGCAAAGAAATGTCCTCATAAGTAAGGTAAACACTGTGTTCATATATGTCTTTCCGAGAGAACAGGCTTTCATATAAGATCATGACGACCAAAAAAGAAAGAATGGCATAGATCAGAACGGAAAGAAGGACGGAGCGAACCGCCGTTTTTAGCGCCTTATGCTTCATTTTTCCCTTCCTTTCGCCGTCAAGTTAACGCGTCATACGGCGTTCTTCGCTGATAAACGCGCGTCCGCGATAGCCGATACAATTCTTTCCGTTTTGCTTCGCGATCATAAGCTGTATATCCGCTTCATTTAAAAGCTCCGAATAGGTCTCTTTTCCTTTCAGATCGACGATCGAAGAGATCCCGATACTGATCGTAACGATCCCGTTTTCTCCAAGCGGAAGCGCCATTCTCTCCACGCCCTGACGGATCTGTTCGGCGAAACGAACAGTTTCCGATTCGGAAAGATCTTCCAAAATCAAAACAAAATCATCTCCGCCAAATCTCGACACCATATCAGTGACCGGTCTCGCAAAAATGCGAATGCAGTTGCAAATATCATATAAACACCGATCGCTCCGATCATATCCGTACTGATGATTATACAAACGAAAGTGATCTACATCAATCAGCAACACCGCGATCGTATGCTGTACCGAAAAATCCGCATACCGTTCGTAAAACTTCGCAGTCAGCCCCGCCTTATTCAGCATTCCTGTAAGCGAATCCGTGCGTGAAATCCGAAGACAGCGCTGCGCCGCCTGTTCAAGCTGTTTTTCGCTCAGCCACATTCCTGCGTAACAGTGATATTTCTCCGCAAAAATCCAGAGAAATACGACCACGCCGAACAGCACGGCAAGATAAAAAATAAGTCCCAGCTTTTCGACGATCCCGTAAAAAACCGCGGGAACCGCAAAGAGCATTGCCATAAGTAAGCTGTCGAAAATTGACAAAATCGGCAAAATCATCACGACCGCAAGGAGCAGAAAAAAGCTGAAAGCGGAGTGGACGGCGCGGTATTCGCCGATGGACAAGATCAGCCCGCCGCACAAAACGGACGCCCAGTAAAGATAAGTATAGGTTTGCAGCTTTCGGAATCCCCGCCGCTTCTGCGCCTGTTCATAAAACAAAAAGAACAGAACAGCCGATAAGATCAATAACCCGGAACCGATCGAAAAAAGCACGCTCCCGAAGCTCGTTTCGCCCATTCCGAAAATTCCGATGAGCAGGCAGATTACCCCGGCAAGAAGCTGAAACGGCGTAAAAGCAAAAATTCGTCTTCCGCCTCGCGTCAGGAGATAATGCTTTAAATGTATTTCGGAATATTCATCTTCCGTTTTTATCTCATGAAAAGCGTTTCTCGAAAGCATTTCCTTGATGTTTAAGTAATGCTCCGAAAAAACGGATAGAAGCAGACGCATTTTGTTCTCCTAAAACCCGTTTCACAAAAGCGTGAAGCTCTCTTCACACTTTAAGCGGGCAATTTATTTCTTCTCGCTTCACGCTTTATCTGCACAGTGACTATTGCGCGGATTCACTTAAAACACCTTCTTGGGCCATGCGGTCAGCACAAACCGGAAGCGATACAATACATTTCGTCGGACAAGCCTGTGCGCAGGCACCGCAGCCGACGCATTTATTCCCGTCAATTTCCGCGTGATTATGATCGACAAAAATCGCGCCCTCCGGACATTTCTTCGCACACAGACCACAGCCGATACAGCCGTTCTTGCATACCGATCTCGTCATCTTCCCCGTATCGGCGGAATAACACCGAACCGCAAGGGGCTGGCTTTCCTTTACGAGTACGATCAGATGATTCGGGCAAGCCTTTACGCATTTTCCGCAGGCACGGCAAAGCTTCGCGTCGATGACCGAAACGCCGTTTTCCATTCTGATCGCTCCATATTCACAAACCGCGGCACAGTCTCCCAAACCGTGACAACCGAACGCGCAGTTCCCTTTTCCGTTATAAAACTTCTCGACAGCCGCACAACTCTCCGTCCCGATATAACGGAACTTATCCTCTGTTGCTTCGCAATTTCCGTTACAGCGTACAAACGCATATTCACGCTCCGTAACTTCGGGTTCAATCCCCATGATCTGACTGACCGCCGCCGTGACGGGCGCTCCGCCCGGCTTACATAAATTCGCCGCCGCTTTTCCCGAAACGACCGCTTCGGCATAGCCGGAACAGCCCGAATAGCCGCAGCCGCCGCAGTTTGCGCCGGGAAGCGCTTCCGTTATTTTTTCAACGGTTTCGTCCGTTTTCACAAACAACAGCTTTGACGCGACCGTAAGCAGTATCCCGGCAGCCGCCCCTAAGAGCAGAAAAACCAGAATCGGCAATACATATTCTTCCATATCCCTAAAATCCTTTCAGACGGGAAGCCGATCAGCTTCCGAAAATTCCCTCGACGATCCCGCCGAAGCCGACAAAGGACAGCGACGTGATCGAAGCCGCGATCAATGTCACGGGCGTCCCCGCAAGCGCCTTCGGGACATTGCATTTTTCGATTCTTCCCCGAATTCCGGAAAAGATCACCATGACGAGAAGGAAGCCGAGACCGCCCGCAAGCGCGTTCACAATCGACTCCACAAAAGTATACTCATAGTCGATATTCAGAACCGTAACGCCGAGAACGGCGCAGTTCGTCGTAATCAGCGGAAGATATACCCCCAAGGAACGGTACAGCGGCGGAATATATTTTTTCAGCACCATTTCCACGATTTGCACAAACGAGGCAATGACCAGAATAAAACAGATCGTGTTCAAATAGGTAATATTCAGCGGGACAAGGATCCCGTGATAGATCGGAAACGTAACCGCCGTTGCCCCGATCATGACAAAGGTTACCGCGACGCCCATTCCGACAGCACCCGAAGTCGTTTTTGACACGCCGAGAAACGGACAGATCCCGAAGAATTTACACAAGATAAAGTTTTCGGTGAGGATACCCGTCAGGAGGATCATCATTAAATTTCTCGCAAGCTCCATTTAGCCTTCCTCCTTTACCGCATTTTTGCAGCTTTCCCTGCTCGGGCAGTTCTCGCAACCGATCTCCTTCGGCTTCTTTTTTGTAAGCTTTCCGACAATCGCGATCACGCAGCCGAGCGTAAAGAATCCGCCCGCGGGAAGAATGAACAGTGTCATCGGCTCCACAAAATCGGGAAGAACCGTTATGCCGGGCCATTCGCCCGTCACGGCGAACCATTTGCCCGTCCCAAGGATCTCGCGGATCGAGCCGATGATCAAAAGCGAACATGTGAACCCGAACCCCATGCCAAGTCCGTCCAGAACGGACGGAAGCACTTTATTTTTGCAGGCGAACATTTCCGCCCGTCCCAAGATGATACAGTTTACCGTAATGAGGCTCAAAAACACGCCGAGACTTTCCGCCAAACTCGGCAGAAAGGCATCCAGCAGGAGACTGACCAAGGTGACGAATCCCGCGATAATGACAATAAAGCAAGGCAGACGAACCGTAGAGGGGATCACCTTTTTCAGCAGCGAGATCACCAGATTCGAGCATACCAGTACAAAGGTCGTCGTAAGCCCCATTCCGAGACCGTTTATCGCCATCGTCGTAACGGCAAGCGTTGGGCACATTCCGAGCAGCATGACAAGATTCGGGTTTTCCTTAATCAGACCCTTTGTAAATTCCTTCATATAACTCATTCGATCGCCCCCATTTCCCGATAAGTCCGAATTGCCGTATTGACGGCGGAAGCAACGCCCTTTGACGAATAAGTCGCGCTTGTTACCGCCTGGATCTCATTATCCGCCGACGGCGTCCGCTTTACGATCGTTATGCTTTCCTTTTTTTGTACAAATTTCCGGAGAAACTCGTCGTCGTTTACGTTCGTTCCGAGTCCCGGCGTTTCCGAAATTTTAACGACCGAGATCCCCCGCACCGTACCGTCCTTGTTCATCGCGATCAGCAGATCCAGCCCGTTTTTGCTGTACCCGCTCGAGATGATCTCAAAAGCAAGCGTGCCGTCGTCTTTGACGATCAGCTTTTCCACATCATCGGGCTGCGCGGTGGCATACCCCTCCGCCTCCCAGTCGGTAACGATCCGAAACTCCCCTTCTCCCATCAGATCGACACATTTTTCGTTCAGCGCCTCGGTTATGATCCCGGACGTATCCACATAGGTGAGATTATAGGTCACGATCAGAAGCGCTGAAATCACCGTCGTAATCACCGAAAGCACCAGAACGGGTTTTATGTAGTTCATCATTTCCGACGCGCCTCCTTCTGAACGCCGAAGGGCTTCGGCGACGTGATTTTATCAATCTGCGGCGTAAGAATGTTCATTAAAAGGATCGAGTAGGAAACACCCTCGGGATAAGTCCCGAATTCACGGATCAGAACGGTAATCAGCCCGCACCCGATCCCGAAGATCAGTTTGCCCTTCATGGTAATCGGCGTCGTCGCGTAATCGGTTGCCATAAAGAACGCACCGATCATCAACCCGCCCGACATGATCTCACGAAGCACGTCTCCGCCGGAAAGAAGCGTACAAACCACGACCGTTCCGATAAACATGACCGGCGTAACCGGGTGAATGATCCGAAGCGCGATCAGGTAGATCCCTCCGATCAGAAGCGCAAGCGTACAGGTTTCTCCGATACAGCCGCCGTGCAGACCGAAAAACATCTCCGAATACGTCGGAAAACCGCTTTCCATCACGAGCGGCGTCGCCGTCGAAACAAGATCGGCTTCGCCGGAACGGTACCAGAAGGGCTGTACCCAAGTCGTCATATAGGAGGTAAATGAAAGCATTAAAATGATCCGCGCGGTGATCGCGGGGTTCGCAAAATTCTGACCGATCCCGCCGAAAAACTGTTTTATCACAATGATCGCCGCAACACTCCCGATCGCAGCCATGTAAAAAGGAAGCGTCGGCGGGAGGTTCAGCCCGAGCAATACGCCCGTTACGACCGCGGAAAGGTCGGAGACCGTCTGCCGCTTCTTCACGATCAGGTTAAAAATACACTCCGAGGCGACGCAGCAGCCGGCGCATACAAACACCAACAGAAGCGCGCGAAGACCAAAAAGCACCGTGCCTGCGGCGACCGCCGGAAGCAGCGCGATCAGAACGTGAAGCATAATCCGCTGTGTGGAAAGCGGGTTCCGGATATGCGGAGAAGGCTCTATCAATAATCGGTTCATGTTTTTCTTCCTTTCCGTCACTTATTTTCGCGCAAAAACAGCTTTGCGAGCTGGTTTTTTTCCGAAAGATTCCGTTTCGCGGGGCAGATAAAGCTGCACGCGCCGCAGTTCATGCATAAATTCACATTCAGCTTTTCGAGACGCGCCGCGTCCCGCGCGTCATAAGCATGCTCCAGTTCGGTCGGCATCAATCCCATCGAACAGGCACGCACACATCTGCCGCAGCGGATGCAGGCGGTTTCCCGGCTTTTTTTGGTGTCGGCGAAAAGCAGAACGGCATTGTTTGTTTTTAAGATCGGCGTATTTTCGTCATAAATGCTGCTGCCCATCATCGGCCCGCCGATGATGACGCGATCCGGCTGCTTGCAGACATTCGCCGCCGTAAGAATATCCTTGACAGGCGTACCGATCGGCACAATCAGATTCATCGGCTTATTGACGATCGGCCCATCAACGGTAAGTCTTCTTTTGATGAGCGGGATCCCCGTTTTTACATAATCATAAAGAAACGCCACCGTAGAGCAGTTCATCACCAGACAGCCCGCCGACATCGGAAGCTGTCCCGCCTTTACGGTTCTCCCCGTCGTGTGATAGATCAACACCTTTTCCGCGCCCTGCGGATAAACGGATTTCAGACGATAAACCGAAATATCGGATTCCGATTCGGTAAGCTCCCGCATTTTGCGGATTGCCTGCGGCTTATCCGCCTCGATTCCGATCACGGCGCGCTTGATCCCGAGATGATCTAAGATCAGGCGGATCCCGCCGACAATTTTTTCCCCGTCCTCCATAAACGCCCGATAATCGGAATTGATAAACGGCTCACATTCCGCGCCGTTCACTACCAGCGTGTCGATCTCCGTCTCGGGAGGATAGTTCATTTTCACATAAGTCGGAAAACCTGCTCCGCCAAGACCGACCGAACCGCTGTTCTTAACGGCATTGATAAAATCCTCACGGCTCTCGATCACGGGGGGCTGAATATCCTCCGAAAGCTCCTGACGGAATACCGTTTCGATCACGACCGCCCGATTTCGCTTCCCGAAAATATTCATGACCTCGGTAATTTCGGTCACCGTTCCCGTTACACTTGAATGAACGGGCGCGGAAATGACCGCGTCGCTCTTCCCGATCAGCTGACCCGTTTTTACCGGATCACCCACCTTCACAAGCGGATCGCAGGGAACGCCGCCGTGCTGGGACATACTGATGACAACCTTTTTCGGCAGTGTGATCGGAACCGAAGGCGTCTCCGCCGCCGTGTTCAGGTGCGGAAGACGTACAGAATTCAATTTCATATATGTAGTTTCCTTTCTATCAAATCGGTTCTTATTCTTCGACATCTCCCGACGTGCCTGATCCGTCAAGCTGTTCCGCCAAAGATTCAAGCAGCTCGGTCAGCCGCAGCGAGGGACGCTCAAAATAAGAATTATCGACCAAGAGCACTTTTCCGTTTTGTACCGCGTCCAGCGAGGCGTAAAACTCGTCGGAAAGCAGATCTTCCTTCGTATAGCTGCTGTTTAAAAGGATCCATTCCGGCTGCGCTTCGAGCAGCGCTTCCGTCGGGAAAGAATAATTTTCCCCTTCTGCCGCCGCGTTCTCGCCAAATCGGGATAAAACGGCACTTTCAAGAGTGTCGCCCGTGGCGGGAGAAAGCCCCTCCGTCAGGTACACAAAGCTTCCGAGTGAAAAACGGCTCGTGTCCTCCAGCGCACGTTTCAGTTTGGAAAAGCTTTCCGTCCCCTTTTCTTCCCCGTCGAACAATCCTTCATAGATCATGCCGACCGCGCAGTAAATCTTTTCAAATTCCTCAACCGTATGCGGATACGGTAAATAAACCGTTTTGATCCCGCTTTCCTCAAGCCGATATTTATCCTTAACCGGAATCGCCGTAGCCGTAAACAAAACATCGGGTGAAAGCGAAAGAATCAGATCATAGTCCGGTTTAGCCGGCCGTCCGACATCGGGAAGCGCCGTAATCTCCGCGGGGAAATCGCAGTAGCTTCCCCGACCGATGATGGTGGCGCCGTAATCCATTTCGCAAAGGATTTCAGTCAGCGAAGGAGAAAGACTGACGACCCGTTTCGGCGCGGAGTCGAACCGAACGTCGTTCACGGTCACGGGATAAGGCTGCGGCTCTTCGTCCGCCGGCTGAAGCGTTGCGATCACGGGGATCAGCTCTTCCGTTTCGGATTCCTGCCCCCGATCCATCTCACAGCCGCCGATCAAAAGCAAAGCCGATACAAGCACCGAGCAGTATTTTAAAATCAGTTTATATCTCGTCATAATCCAGCTTCAATTCCATTCTTGCTTCCAAAAAATCAATAAACTGTCTCGCGGTACGCGGCGAACGCCCGCATTTCTTCAGTGCAAAGCGTTCCGCGAACCGTTCCAGTTCGCCAATTTCAATTGTCAGCCTGCGATCTGCAGCGATCTGGCGAACAATGTCCAGATATTCGTCTTTATTCGGAGAGGAAAAGGTGACGTAAAGCCCGAAGCGATCCGTGAGGGACATATTTTCGTCCCGCGCGTCCGCCGCGTGAAGTTCGTCTCCGCTTCGCTCCGAATGGGTTTCCTTTAAAATATGACGCCGATTCGTCGTCGCGTAGATCAGGCAATTTTCGGGCATCGGAATGACCGAACCCTCCAGCACTTGCTTTAAAAAGCTATATCCCTCGTCCCCGTCGCTAAAAGTAATATCGTCGAGGAAAAGAATGAATTTCAGCGGAAGCTCTTTCAGGATCTCATAAACACGGTAAAGCCCAAGGATCTCTCCCTTCGGGATCTGGACGATCCGAAGCTCGGGATACTCGTTGACAAGCGCTTTTACCGTGCTGGATTTTCCCGTCCCGCGGTCTCCGTACAGCAGGACATTCTGCGCCTTTTTCCCATTTAAAAAGCAGAGCGTGTTGTCAATGATCCGACGGCGTTGAGTCCGATAATTTTTCAGATCGGAAAGGCGGATCGGATCGAACCTCGCCGCGGGCTTCAGTTCCCCGCGTTCAAAGAAAAATGCCCGGTGTTTTTCAAAAATCGGACTTCCGAAGCGATTCACATAAGCCCAAACGCTCTCCGACGTAATTTTCGTATTTCCGTTTTCGTACACGGGAAACCGAAGTCCTTCCGGGAGAGAAAAACGCTCCCGAAGATAAGCCGTCACACGCTCCGAGGTCAGCGAGGCGAGCGACGAGAGTACCGAAAGATCGTTTTCGACCGCTTGTTTCAGGACAGAAGAGCGATCCGGCGATCCTTGCCGCAAAAGCGGATTGCCCGCGCTTACCGCAAGAAGAAAAAGATAATCGTCCAAGGTCTCGCCGTTCGACAAAAGCGCCTCGCAAATCGACGCGTAACCACGCAGCGCGCGTTCGCAGTCGTCTCCGTATATTTCACAAAACGCTCGCACAACCCTGTCTTCGCGGTATTCTTTACAGCAAAGCAGCGCGATCGACGCCGACAAATTTTCCATATTCCCCTCCGCGTTCGTCCCGTTCACTTTCTTATTATACATGATTCGCGAAAAAGTTTCAATACTTTTCCAATAGAATACGGATTTTTTATCCGTTTTGTCCCTTATGCCGTATGGATCGTCACCGAGGAGATCAGGATCTCCTTAAGGGGCGCATCGTTTTCATTTGTTTCGACCGACGAGATTGCGTCGATCACGTCGAAGCCCTCGACCGTCTGCCCGAAAACGGTATATGAGCCGTCTAAGCTCGGCGTTCCGCCCACTTCGGCGTATTTCGCGGCAACGCTTCCGTCCGCGTCTTTTCCCTTTACCCGATCCCAGCCGTCAATCGAGCTGCTGACGCTCTGCGCCTGCATATCAAAATAAGCATATTCATAGCTGTTTTCATCGTAATTATCGCGATGCTGCAGAAACAGATTCTTATAATCCAAATATTCCACCGCCATAGACGCGTAATAATCGTCGTCTACGACCTGCGATTCCTTGTTGTTGACAATATAAAACTGGCAGGTATTCCGTCCGCCCGCATTCGCGTAGCAGAGCGCTCCGTAAAAATGCCGCATTCTGGGATTGATTTCACAGTAGAATTCCCCGCCGTCCGCCGATGTTCCGCCCGTACCGTCACCGTTCAGCGATCCGCCTTGTATCATGAAATTACTAATCACACGATGAATGCTTTTTCCCGTAAAATAACCGCTGTTTGCGAGGTCAATGAAATTCTGCACCCCGTAAGGCGCCGCCTCGGGGAAAAGTTTTACCTTAATATCACCGAACTCTTCCACGGTGATTATCGTGTAGGTATCACCCGCCTCCAGTACCACGTCACTCGCATTTCCTAAAAAATCATCGCCTGTCTTGGTAATAACAACCCCTTCAAGTACATTATTCGCCGAACCGCCGCAGCCCGAAAGCACCAAAACCGCCGCCGAAGCTGCCGCGAATATCTTCCAATAATTCTTTTTCACCGTAATTTCCTTTCTTTGATCCGCCGAAACTTTTCTCTATGTGCTTCGGCATTTTTCGTAATACACAAATACACAAAAACCGTTCCGCAAAATTCTGCGAAGCGGTTTCCTGTGTCAGTCAATTTCAACCATTACTTTTTCGTTGTGCCGAACAGCTCCGGCGCGCATAACAGTACGGATCGCCTTCGCGATTCTTCCCTGTTTGCCGATAACTCTGCCCATGTCGTTCGCCGCAACGTGAAGGTGGTAAACGATCGTTCCGTCCTCCTTCGGCTCATCGACCGTAATTTCGATCGCCGACTCGTCCTCCACAAGCTCGCCTACCATCGCATATAATAATTCCTTCATCATATGACTACTCCTTCCGTTTCGGAAGTATTGTGCCGAAAGAACGCCCTGTTAAAAAGAACTCTTTCGTAAGCTTTCCTCTTTTAGCCGTTTTTCTTTAAAAGCTTTTTCACCGTATCCGTAGGCTGCGCACCGTTCTTGATCCACTGCTCCGCCTTCTGAGCGTCAATCTTTACCACTGCCGGTTCCTTGGTAGGATCGTAGTAGCCGATTTCCTCAATAAAGCGTCCGTCTCTCGGATAACGGGAATCCGCAACGACAACTCTGTAAAAAGGAGCCTTTTTCGCGCCCATTCTTCTGAGTCTGATCTTTACTGCCATGTTCTTTCACCTCCATAAAATTTTCGGGAACGGTCAGGGACACATTCCTCTATTGTATACCGCATTTTTGCGTAAATACCTATGTTACATCGGGAATCCGTCCATGCCGCCGAGTCCCTTTAAGAGATTTTTCGGCAGGCGCTTTTTCCCGCCTTTTCCGCCGAACTGCTTCATCATTTTCTGCATCATATCAAACTGCTTTAAAAGATTGTTCACATCTTCGACTTTCGTCCCGCTCCCCGCGGCGATTCTCCGCTTTCGTTTCGCGTCGATCAGAGAGGGGCGCTCGCGCTCCTTTTTGGTCATGGAAAGAATGATCGCTTTTGTACGCGGCATTTTCCGTTCGTCGATGTCCTCCTCTTTTACCTTCCCGCTGATCCCGGGAATCATGTTGAGAATCGAGCTGATACTCCCCATTTTCTCGATTTGTTCAAACTGACTCAGCAGATCGTTCATATCAAATTTGTTTTGCTGCATTTTTCGGGCAAGCTTTTCGGCTTCCTTTTCGTCGAAGCTGTCCTTTGCCTTTTCAATCAGCGAAAGAACATCGCCCATTCCGAGGATCCGATTTGCCATTCGGTCAGGGTGGAACTGTTCAAGATCGTCGATTTTTTCACCCGTTCCCGCAAACTTGATCGGCTTTCCCGTTACCGCCAGAACCGAAAGCGCCGCACCGCCTCTTGTATCGCCGTCGAGCTTTGTAAGCACAACGCCCGAGATCTCCAAGGTCTCGTTGAAACTTTTCGCGACGTTTACCGCGTCCTGTCCGGTCATGGAGTCCACAACGAGCAGGATCTCGTTCGGGTGAACCTCCGCTTCAATGTCCTTCAGTTCGTTCATCAGCGCTTCGTCAATGTGAAGCCGCCCCGCCGTATCGAGAAGAACCACGTCATAGCCGTTGTCCTTCGCGTATTTCACGCTTTCGCGCGCGATCCGGACGGGGTTTTCCTGCCCCATCTCGAATACCTTCACGCCCGCCTTTTCCCCGACGATCTTCAGCTGATCGATCGCCGCGGGGCGGTAAATATCACAAGCCGCCAATAACGGACGGCGATTCTGTCCTTTTAAATATTTCGCAAGCTTTGCCGAATGCGTCGTTTTTCCCGCGCCCTGTAAGCCGCACATCATGATTACGCACGGCGGCTTTGACGGAAAATTCAGTCTCGCGTTCGTATCACCCATGAGCTTACAAAGCTCTTCGTGAACAATATCAATGACCTGCTGCGCGGGCGTCAGGCTTTCCATGACCTCCGCACCAACCGCGCGCTCGGAAACGGTCTTGATAAAATCCTTCACGACCTTATAGCTTACGTCCGCCTCGAGGAGCGCCATTTTTACTTCCCGCATGGCTTCGTTTACCGTTTTTTCATTCAGCTTTCCGTAGCCCTTCAGCGTTTTAAACACTTTTCCGAGCTTTTCGGATAAACCCTCGAACGCCATAACGCTCCCCCTTTCGCGAATGTAATCAAAGCTTTTCCTTTATTTCACCGATCAAGCGAAAAATCTCCGCTCGTTCGTTTTCGGGAAGCTCCGCCCCCGAAAGCCGCTGTTCCAGCTGCCCGATCAGCGCACCAAGCTCCGAAAACCGCTTTGCTAAGCCAAGCTGTTCCTCCAGCTCCGTAAGACGCCGTTCACCGTTTTTAACGCAGCTCATCACGCCCTGCCGCGTGATCCCCGAACCCTCGGAGATTTCACCGAGCGACAGATCGTCGTTATAATAAAGCTCTAGCGTTTCCTGCTGCTTCTCGGTAAGGAGCGTTCCGTAAATATCAAATAATAAGGTAAATTGAAGATTTTTCGGCATATCGTCGCTCCGCAGGTGTAAAGCCTTTTTTGTTTACAGTAGTATTATATCACAAAATTTCAATTTGTCAAGTCTTTTTTTATTTTATTTTTCCGGAAGAGCAATGCCCGGCTCATGCTTGAAAGCAGGCTTTAACAACCGCTTTCCGGCAGGTACATTTCATCTTCCGTTTTCACAAAGCCGTATTTTTCGTATAAAGGACGTCCCATTTCTGTCGCCTCTAGAGAGATGGAAGTGATTCCCCGTTCCCGCGCGTCCGAGATCAGCCGATCAAGCGTTCCGCGGGCGATCCCCCTTCTTCGATATTCAAGATCGGTATACATATTCATAATATACGCTTTGCGGCCGCTCGGATTGTGATAAGTCGGCATGACCCGATAAAAGCTGACGCCGCCTGTGCCCACAAAGCGGCTTCCGTCAAACACCAGATACGCAATATGCGTTCCGTCGGAAAGCGCCTGTCGGTAATATTCATAGGATTGTCTTTCAACCTCGCTTATATCCGTATCGGACGAAAGTTTATTCGCCGCTCTCAGTACCCGGATCCGCGTTTCGGTCAATTGCTCTATATCCTCCGCCGTTGCTCTTTTATAGATGATCTGCATGACGTCTCCCGCTGTTCTTATTTTAATGAGCTTTACTCTTTTGTTTGGATCCGTTTTCTTTCTTTAAGCGGACGGTGTTCCCCGACACCGCCAGTTCGGGAAAGCTTCTTAAAAAGCTCGATGTGCGGCTGAATCCACATTTTTTCATGATGAAAAGACGGTTTGTCTTTCTCAGTTTTTCATCAATGACCGAAAGATTTTGGATCACACCGCCGTTCTTTTCAATCATTTTCAAGATCTCCTGTCGGATTTTCTCTAAATCAACCTCCGTCCCGAGCGTGACGCAAGGTCCGCCTTTCTGATTTTCAAGCTTCAGTCTCCCGCATTTTTCACCCACAAAAACACTGAGTTTAGAATAGCCGTAATTTCGCACGTCAAAATCCGTAAATTTCTGTTTTAAGTGAGAACCGACGCTGCTCAGGCTGATCGTCTCCTCATTTTCGTTGGAATTGATATAGCTGATGATCTCCTCTTCGATCTGCTCGACCGAGGTAACGGCGATCTCGTTTTTATGCTTCGATTCCTCACCCGCGATCAAACCGAGATGAACAAAACGGTCGCAAGCCTTAATCAGTGCGGTAGGCGTCTTGTCTTCGCCCATGCCGATCACGTACATCCGATCCTCCCGCAGGCGCGTGGCAAGCTTAGTAAAATCGCTGTCGCTGGTGACAATGCAGAAACCATCCACATTTCCCGAATATAAAATATCCATCGCGTCGATTACCATCAGCATATCGGTCGCGTTTTTTCCTTTGGTATAATCAAACTGCTGAATCGGCTGGATCGAATACTCCAAAAGAACCGACTCGTCCCAGTCGTATTTTTTCGCCCAGTTCCCGTAAATCCGACGGATCGAAACCGTCCCATAGGCGTTTAATTCGTCGAAAATAATTTTAATGTATTTTGCACTGACGTTGTCCGCGTCGATCAGAAGCGCGAAGTTTTTCATTTCTTCCATTTTTATTCTGTATTCCTTTCTTTATCGGATAAAAATATCATTCAAAAATTCGGAAACACCCATCGGTCAAACAATTACGTCGGTCACGGAAAGCGTTTCCCCTTTCACGCAAAAACAAACCTCCGCCTCTCCAAAGCGAAGATGATAAACGCGCTCTGCCGAAGCCTGATACCCGGGACGGGGATCCTGTTCCAAAATATTGAGCAATCCGCCGCGCAGCTCCTCCGGAATCCGCTCCAAAAGCACGGACGGAAACTCAACCTTTAGCCTTCCTTCCGTTTCCGGTACGGAAAACCCGCCCCGCGCCCCGGGATAGGAATCGGCATAAGGCAGATACGGCTTGATGTCGAGGATCGGCGTTCCGTCCATTAGATCCGCACCCGAAACATATAAAACGACGCCCTCTTTTTGCGTAAACGAGAACCGATCAAGCTTTACAACGGAAAGCCCGACGGGATTCGGACGGTACGGCGAGCGGGTCGCGAAAACGCCCATTCTCTTATTTCCACCGAGACGGGGCGGACGAACCGTCGGCGACCAGCTTTCGCGGGAGGTTTCGGAAAAAAGCCAGATCAGCCAGAGATGAGAATATCCTTCGATCCCGCGGAACGCCTCGGGAACGGAAAATTCGGGTTCAAAAACGATCCGCGCGGGAAGATCGGAAAGCCCGCTTTGGCGGGGAATCCCAAACTTATCGGGAAAGACGGTATGAATTCGCGCAATCACCCGAAACGAGAAGGTCTGCATTATTGTTCATTCCTTTCCGAAAGAAGAACATTCTTTTCGGCGATTTTACCCGAACCATCCAGATAGATCCGAAAATATTCCTCAAAGGAAACCGTACACCCATCGGATAAAATCTCCAGCTCCACGCCAAACAACCGAACGAACAAGCCCGTTTCGTTCATGCCGTTCCGAAGATAGAAGGCTTTTCTTCTCGCTTTCAGCCCCGAAGGATCACTCTCCCGATCGGTACGCTCGATTTCAAGGAAAAACTTTCGATCGGCATACCGCTTCCGCAGTGCACGAAGAAGCTCGGCACCGATCCCCCGACCGCGCAAAGCAGACAATACGGCAAAATAAGCAAGCAACACCAGCCCATTGGAAAAGAAGGAGATCGCCAGCCCGCAAAACACGCCGCTTTGATCCACTGCCGCCAGGATCTCCGCCTTTCCCTCCCGTCGGTTTTTTAGAATCAGACCGAACAGCTTTCGTTCCGAACGGGGAAACGCGGTTTTGTACAGCTTTTTTAACGGGCGGAGCATGTCGGGCTCCTCAGCCGAAATAAAGGTTACCGTTTGCTCCATTTTCTCTCCTTCTCCAAAATCGCCGCACCTGTCCTGTGTCTGAAGGCAATGCCGTTCTATTCCACTCAAAAATACTTATATATTATATCACCTTTCGGAAATCTTTTCAAGTGCGGATTTGCACAAATTTCCAAAAACGGGCATATAATCCTTTAACCGCCTTTATTTTCCGCGTGATTTTAAAAAAAGGTGTTGACAAAATATATGCGTTGTGCTACAATAAAACATAGATAGAGGTGCGGAATCTATCAGTAGCCGCAGCGCCAACAGTTCAGCCTGTTGCTGCCGCGAAAGGAGCTTCCGCCGAAGACGGTACGGGCTGAACCGTTTCGTTCTGGTTCTGTATTGAAAAAATGCAGGATTGTCATCGTCAGATGGAGCGCTATCGTCAAAACAATTTTTGTTTGATGAAGCCGGCTTCTGTCGGCTTTTATTTTTAGAGCGGCGCATACGCGCCGCCTTCAGGAAAGGACAGGACAAAAGGAATGAAACAGTATAAGGTAGGAATCATCGGCGCAACGGGAATGGTGGGACAGCGTTTCGCGGTTCTTCTCGAAAATCACCCTTGGTTTAAAGTCGTAGCTCTTGCGGCGTCGCCCCGCTCGGCAGGAAAGACCTATAAGGAAGCGGTCGGGAGCAGGTGGCTGATCGAAAAGCCAATGCCGAAAGAAATGGAAAACCTTGTCATTTTCGACGCAACAGCGGATATTGAAAAAATCACGGCGCAGGTCGATTTCGTTTTCTGCGCGGTAGATATGAAAAAGGACGAGATCAAGGCGCTTGAGGAAGCGTACGCGAAGCACGAATGCCCCGTTATGTCCAATAACTCGGCACATCGCTTCACCAAGGACGTACCGATGATCATTCCGGAGATCAACGACGCGCACACGGAGATCGTTGCGGCACAGAAAAAACGGCTCGGAACAACGAAAGGCTTTATCTCGGTAAAATCAAACTGCTCGATCCAGAGCTATGTCCCCGCGCTCTCCCCTCTCCGTAAGTTCGGACTGAAAAACGTGCTTGCCTGCACCTATCAGGCGATCTCCGGAGCGGGAAAAACCTTTGAGACATGGCCGGAAATGGTCGATAATGTGATTCCGTTCATCGGCGGCGAGGAAGAAAAATCCGAACAGGAGCCGTTAAAGGTCTGGGGAACGGTCGAGGGAGACGAAATCGTAAAAGCCGCTTCCCCGTCAATCACAACACAGTGTCTGCGCGTTCCCGTATCGAACGGTCATTTTGCGGCGGTGTTCGTAAGCTTTGAGAACAAGCCCTCCAAGGAAGAAATTCTTCGGATCTGGAAGGAATTCAAAGGCGCACCGCAGGAGCTGAATCTCCCTTCCGCCCCGAAGCAGTTCTTAAATTATTTCGAGGAAGAAGATTATCCGCAGGCAACGCTTCACCGGAACCTCGAAAACGGCATGGCGGTCTCTCTCGGACGTCTGCGCGAGGATACGCAGTATGATTATAAATTCGTGTGCCTGTCACACAACACGTTAAGAGGCGCGGCAGGCGGCGCGGTTCTCATGGCGGAATTGTATGCCGCGAAGGGATATTTTGACTAAAATCTGATTTCAATCTTGAGGAGAAAATGCAATGAAAAACACAGTCTTTATCGGCTCGGGCGTTGCGATCGTTACGCCGATGAACGCGGACGGAAGCATTTGCTATGACGCTTTTGGCGCACTGATCGAGGAACAGATCAAAAATCACACCGATGCGGTCATTGTAGCGGGAACGACGGGCGAAGCCTCTACCATGACCGATGAGGAGCATATCGAAATTATCCGCTATACGGTCGAAAAAGTGGCAAAAAGAGTTCCCGTCATCGCGGGAACGGGAAGCAACGATACATATTACGCGATTGAGCTTTCCAAGCAGGCGCAGGAAGCGGGTGCGGACGCGCTCTTACAGGTTACCCCTTATTACAACAAGACCTCCCAGCGGGGACTTGCGGCGCATTTCCGTGCCATTGCGGACGCCGTATCCATTCCGATCATTCTGTATAACGTTCCCTCGCGCACAGGCGTTAAAATCTCGATTGACACCTATATTGAACTCGCGAAGCACCCCAATATCGTCGCTACCAAGGAAGCAAGCGGAGATTTTTCGCTGATCGCGGAAATTGCCGCAAAAACCGATCTTGATATTTACTCGGGAAACGACGATCAGGTTCTCCCGCTTCTCGCCTTAGGCGGAAAGGGCGTCATTTCCGTTTCGGCGAATGTGATCCCGCAGCAGAAGCATAACATGGTTGACCTTTTCCTGAACGGAAAGAGAGACGAAGCGCTCGCTCTTCAAAAGAAATATCTCGATCTTGAAAAAGCGCTGTTCATGGACGTAAATCCGATTCCCGTAAAGGAAGCGATGAACCTTATGGGAAAAAAGACGGGCGAATGCCGCCTTCCGCTCATAAAAATGGAAGAATCCAAGATCGATAGTCTGAAAAACGCTTTAAATAATGCAGGACTGCTTTAAAAGCATGGCTGCGCGGTTCGCCATTCAAACATGAGGAAGTAAGAAATGACTAAAATTGTGATTACCGGAGCAAACGGAAAAATGGGAAAAGTGATCGCGTCGCTTGCGGCATCGCGAAACGACTGCGAGATCATCGCGGGCATAGACTTGAACGATGCGCCGAACGGAAGCTTCCCGATTGTAAAGGAACCGTTCTCGCTCCCCGAAAAACCGGATGTTATTATTGATTTTTCTCACCCCTCCGCGCTCGACGATCTCCTTTCCTACGGGACGATTCATCATGTTCCGATCGTCGCGGCGACAACGGGCTATTCCGCGGAACAAATTGATCAGATTAAAAAAGCCTCGGAACAGCTTCCGATTTTCTTTACCTTTAATCTCTCCCTTGGGATCAATCTGCTGGTAGAGCTTGGAAAACGGGCGGTCAGTGTTCTCGGCGGGCAGTATGATATTGAGATTGTGGAAAAACATCATAACCAAAAAAAGGACGCCCCTTCCGGAACGGCAATTATGATCGCCGACGCGCTGAATAGCGAGCTGGATCATAAAATGAAATATGTTTACGATCGGCACAATGTCCGGAAGGCGCGGGACACAAACGAAATCGGACTTCACTCGATCCGCGGCGGAACAATTGTCGGAGAACATGACATTATTTTTGCCGGACACGACGAGGTTATCACACTTTCCCATTCCGCGGGCTCGAAAGAGGTATTTGCCAACGGTGCGCTGAATGCTTCGATCTTCCTTGCCGGAAAGAATAGTGGGTTGTTCGATATGTCCGATCTATTGAAAAGTACGGAATCATAAAAAGCCTTCAGGCCTTGAAACGTTCACAGAAAGGGATAATATGATCAATATTACATTTACGGAACAGATTTCGGTCATTACTTTCGGCGCGATCCCCGCGGAAAGCGAAAGTAACCTGATCCACCGCATTTTTAAGGAAGCGGCACAGCAAAAAATTCTGATTGATATGATTTCGCGGGTTCCCACTGCCGCGGATAAAACCGCGATCGGGTTCACCTTCCGAGATGAAGACACGCCTGAGGTTCTCAAGATCACAAACGCCCTTCATTGCGGCGGTACGCCGATCATCAGCAGCGGAAATGTTAAAATCGTGATCCAATCCGCCGAGATGGTCAACGGGATCGGTTTTGCGGAACGCGTGTTTGAAGCACTTTGCGCGGCAAATACAAATCCTGTTTTAATTACAACCGCGCTGGACGAAATCTCCATAGTCGTGCGGGAAAGCGACAGCTCCGAACTGATCCGTAAATTAAACGAACTTTTTCAATCCTGAAATTATTTATTTTCCGACTGCCCCCTGTATGTAATTGCAGGGGGCATTATTGTTCTTTCAAGTAATCGAGAATCGGCTCCAAATACTTTCTGTCCGTCCAGTCGCAGTTCCCTTCTCCCACGCTCATTAACGCTTTCATCCACGGCTCATAAGTACTCGGATCTCTTTTCGCGACCGCCTTTTTTAACGCCCGGCACAATACCCTGTCCTTAATGCTCATTTTACTTTCATTCCAAATCCCTCTTCCGTAAAAAAACGAAATATTGTTCATCTTTCCCTTCGTATTGAACGCCTTTAATTCGTCAAGCGCTTTTGCGTCATACGGGCTTGCTCCCACGCAAAATACGGCGATTTTTTGATCCTTTAACGCTTCGAGGTTCTTTTTCAGGAACGAAATTCCCGCAACGCCCGAAGCGTATATTCCCCCACACAACAGGATCGTTTCATATTCCTTTACATCGCTCAGCGCGACATTCGGAAGCTTGGCGCAATCAAAGCCCGTAAGCTCCGTCAGCCATTCCGCGTATTTTTTTGCTGCACCGTATTTGGAACGGTACAAAATAATTCCCTTTTTCATATCAAAATTCCTCCGTATTTTCCGTCGTCAGACGCAGAAAAGCTCGATAAGCCATTTCCTGATATTCGTATACCTCCTCCGCACTGACCCCCGGCGAAGTAACCGAGAAAATCGCACCGATCCCCATTGTGTAGATCAACATATTTAAATGCAGTCTTTTCGCCTGCGGAACACTGATTTTCAGTTTTTCGGCAATCAATTCGGCCATGCGGGGATCTGTCTCCGATCGGTACAGATCGTCTAACGAAGCGATTCCGTCTCGCCGATGCAAGATAAACAGCTTAAAAAGGTGCGGTTCTTCCTTCGAGAATTCGAGATACGCTTTTCCCGTTCCGGAAAAGGGATCACCTTCCCCGATCCTCGCCGCAACGTAATCCCGTATAAAAAGCCTCATTTTCGCGATCACGTCCTGCCGAAGACCTTCCATGTTGTTGCAGTAGCTGTAAATCGGCTGCACCGAACAACCGATTTTTTCAGCAATTGCTTTCACCGTAATTTGCTCCATACCGCTGCTTCTGACTAATTCAAATGCTGCGTTCACCACGTCTTCTTTGCTAATCCTTTGTTTTGGCATTGTTCTCTCCTCACTATAACCTATTTATATAACCTTGTTATATAACTCTATTATAATTGATTTATTCGAATTTGTCAAGGTATCCTTGAAGATTTCATATAAAATTCATTCTGAAATATCAAAAAAGACCGTATTGCTCACGGTCTTTTTAAAAAATGTTATAGACAATAAATCCGCTCCGCGTTCGCGGAGAAAAGCATTTTCCTGTTTTCATCGGAAAGGCTGATCCTTCGGCAGAAATCAATATGCTCCCTTTGATTGCAGGAAGCGTAATCCGAGCCAAAAAGAAAACGGCTCGGCATTCTGGGAATGTTCGTATCCAAAATCTTCTTCATTTCCGGATTCCTCTCGGGAGAATCCGCAATGGACGAAAGATCAAAAAAGACATTGCCGCATTCCTTTAAAATATCAAAACACCTTTCAATTTGAGGGTAGAAGCAATGACAGCATATAAAATTTACCTCCGGATAGAGATCGGATACCCGCTTCACCCGCGCCGGCTCGGCATACTGCGCGTTATCCCACCCCGAATGAAATAAAACCGGAATATGAAACCGCACCGCAAGCTGAAAAACGGGTTTCAGAATGTCATCGTCAATAAAAATCGGTTCATGTCCGCAATAAAGCTTGATCCCGACAATTTTTTTCTCACGGTAATACCGCTCGATTTTTTGAAGCTGCATCTCGTAGTCAATATAGGGACTGATCCCTGCCGCGACGAAAATATTCGGACAATTTTCAAACAGCTCAACACAATCGTCGGCTGAACCGATCTCGCTTTCCGTCTCCGAATCGGAAATAACAATCCCGGCGTCAACACCGTTTCTTATCATCTCCGACAGCAGTTTCTTTTTCTTATTCTCCCAACCGGTTTCATCGGTTGGCAAGTGCATATGTGCGTCAATCACCAATTGAATCTCCTTATAACAAATCCCTGATCAAATGCAGCGTCTCCTTCGCAAAACCCCGCAAATCTTCCGCATTCGCCGTCATATTTCGATCCGTCGTATAACAATTCAAAGCCTCCGAAATAATCGACCGATATTCCGGAAGGGATTCTATCCCCCATTTTCCTCCCTGCTCCTTTGAAAGATACAGTCCGTTTTTCATAAAAGCTAGCACCCTGCACAAATTCAGCGTAATGTAGATCGGATTCTCGATAATATCGTTCACCGCATTCTCGATGTCCGCATAAATGCTTTGACAATAGTATTCTTCGGGAACTTCGGCAAATATTTGATCAATTTTCTCACCGTAAAGAACAACCCCGAATCGATTTATGATCGAAAAATGAGCCGCTAAATCAATGTCCACACCCTTCATTTTTTCAATATAATCCGCCGGAGCGTCCAGAAAACTTTTTAAATGAGTCGGAGAAAAGTGCAGTTCAAAAGGCGTCGGATAGACAAACGGCTTACAATATTTTCTTAAAACAAAGCTGATCTCCAGCCCCTTTGGTGGCGCGTCTTCATTCAGTCGGACAATGTATTGCATGATCTGCATTTTCTGCAAATCCAAAACAAGATCTTCCGTAATCACGATCAGATCAAGATCGCTCTTTCGGGGATTAAAACACCCCATCGCCAGCGATCCGTGCAAATAAATTCCCGTAAGATTCCCATTTAATATTTCTTTCATTCGGTCAACAAATTGATTTAATAAATTCTCATAATTCATTCTACATTCCATAAGATTAATAACATCATGAACACTTAACCGATAACAGTGTTTTTATGTCATCTAAATGTTCCTTTCGTATAACACGGTAATGAACCCAACCTCCGTCACCGCAAGGATATTTGTTGTCTATATGTTCCTGCATATATTTCTGAAGCCGATGATAAACGGATTGATACTGATTATTTGACAGTCTCATCATAACGGTAAAAGCATTATCCTCCGCAAAAACGTTACATATCAGCTTATTCTTCTTTTTATGTGCAATTCCCCAACCGTAATGATTGCCGTAAGGAAAGACAATTTTATGATCCGTATGAAAGGCAGACATCAGCCATTCATGAAGCGACAAAAATCTTTCTGCATTCTCACCGCAGAATTTTGCCATTTCTTCTATGGTAGGCACTGCTTGTTTATTGAGCATTCTTTCGTACATAAATACCTCCATCGCTTCTGATTCGCAACCGCCTTGACAATGGATAAGCAGAATATCAAAAAACGGATTTAGAGCATAATAAAAACCCACTCGCCAGCTTGTCGGCTTTAAGCACCCTTCCTCGATCCGAGGGAAAACACTTACTGTCTGCCACAAACCAAGAATCAGATACCTGAGTCAACACAGCGAATGGGTTTTTACCATAAATTACGTTTCGGAAACTTCCGAATTATTCGTTGATCTTCGTTACAACGCCCGAACCTACCGTTCTGCCGCCTTCACGGATCGCGAAACGTAAGCCTTCCTCGATCGCGATCGGGGTGATCAGCTCAACGTCCATCGTTACGTTGTCGCCCGGAATGCACATTTCCTTATCAGCAGGAAGAGTGATAACGCCGGTAACGTCGGTGGTTCTGAAGAAGAACTGGGGTCTGTAATTCGAGAAGAAAGGAGTATGACGTCCGCCCTCTTCCTTCTTTAAAACGTAAACCTGACCGGAGAACTTCGTATGGGGGTGAATCGAACCGGGCTTGCAGAGTACCTGACCACGCTCGATCTCGCTTCTCTGAATACCACGGAGGAGAGCGCCGATGTTGTCGCCCGCCTCAGCGTAATCAAGGATCTTACGGAACATTTCGATACCGGTAACAACGGTAGACTTCGGCTCGTCAACGAGACCGGTGATTTCAACGGTA
>CAYVZH010000043.1:0-25073 GCA_964456025.1 uncultured Ruminiclostridium sp. | reverse complement strand
AAAAGGATTCCAAAGGAAAAAGTTTCCTTTGGCGGGGGTTTGGGGGCAGAGCCCCTCTTTATATATTTTCTCTTTTTATTCTCTTTTTCAGTCCCGCCAGCTTCACCCTCAGCCTTTTCCACCCCAGCCGGAGCGGAGTCAGAAGCCGCCAAAACATGACATACAGCCGATAGCGGCGGTCGGTCACGCGGAGCATTCGCCCGTTCCGATAAATTTCGACCACCACGCCGAGCATTTGCTCCTTCGGCACGGTCTCAAAGTTCAGGCAGTTGTCCCCGCGCGTGTAGTAGTTTTTTTCGTCCATGCCGATCACGCGGTGAATGACGTATTTCCCGTCGGGACGGAGAAATACGGGAAGCTCCCCCACGTTCAGCGCGCGGCGAAGCGGCTCGATCACCACAACGGTTTTCCCCTCGACAAGGAGCGGCTTCATGCTGATCCCATGCGTCTCGGTGGAAATCACGCGCCCCGCGCGAAGCTCGTCGGCAATGCTGGTCTGAATCTCCTTCATGCGTTCCCCGCTTTCGTCAGCGCGGCGTAAGCGATTTCCGCCGCCTCCGCCGAAATCGTGCAGCCGAGCGAAAAGAGCGGAAGCTTTGTCAGCCGCCATACCAGATCGAGCGTTTTTTCCATGCCCGCGGGGTCGTTCCGCCGATAGGTCTGGTTCAGCAGGGCGGGGAAGGCTTCGTCCGCGCCGATCGGCGTGATCGTATTTTCCGCCGCGCGGTGCAGAAGGACGATCCCGCCGACCTCGGCGCTTGTGTTGGTCTGAATTCCGTCCTTCCCGCCGTAGGGGGTGCCGTAAACGGTGACCTTTTCCTCGGTCACCTTCAGAAGCGGCTTATCGTCGTTGATCATCGTGACCTTTTCGCCGAAGCGCTCGCGCCAAAGACGGGTATGGGTGGATTTTCCCGTTCCGCTCGGCGCGGCGAAAAGATACGCTTTCCCGCCGACCGCGAGCGCGGAGGAGTGAAACAAAAGAATGTCATGGTCAAGAAGGGATTCACAGATCTTCCGATACACGGCAAGGCTTTCGAGATAGTCGTCGGCGAAACTTCCGCCGCCGTTTTCGTCCTGCGAAAGATTTTCGCGGGCGATGTCCTCCGCCGAAACGCAAATTTCCGCCTCAAAGGGCAGGTCGGTGCGGTAATCGGCGCAGAGCCGTTCGGTAAAGGGGTATCGGCAGTGAACGCGGAAAACGTGTTCCGCTAAAAGTAAGTTGAACATAAATTTCACCCTTCGACAATTTTCAGATAGGGGATCAGCGTTCCGTCGGTCTCCGCCAGAACGACGGTCTTATTCTCGTTGGCGCGGTACAGCTTTGTCCCGATCGGGAGAACGTTTGCCGACCATGGCTCGATCTTACTCAGTTCGAGTTCTTCCGTGGAATAAAGGATTTCTCCGAAAAACTCGCCCTTTGTGAATGTATAGCCCTGCCAGGACGGTTCGTCGGAAACGTTTGAGTAATAAACGCCGATCCCGTCGTCCGCCACGAAGTAATCGTCGGCAAGCGTTTCGGCGATCGTTTTTATGGAGGTGTCGGAAATTGCGACAACTTCGTCCTCTTCGTCGTTTGTGACAGGGTTCGGTTCCTCGATTTCCTGCTTTGGATCGGGTTCGGCGGATTCGGGGAAGCGATCGATCGGAACGGTGACCGTATTTCCGGAAAAGACGTTACATCGATAGCGGTTTTTTCCTTGAATCCGATAGCGAACCTCAAGCGTCATTTCCGAATTCCCCTGTAAAATCGCGGTATAGTAAAAATAGCCGTTCCCGCCGCGAAAGCTTTGTTCTCTTACGTTCCCGGAAAAGGACTCGCTCGGGCTGGAAAACGCGTCGTCTCTGCCGCTCACGAAGGCGTTGACGAACGTTACGCCGTGCCTGTCCGAGCGCAGGATCGCGTTCAGGTCTTCGACCTCGTAATCCTCGTTTTCGTCCCGATCAAAAATGATCGTAAGCCGATAGGTATTTTCGTCGATTTTATCCCGCGAAACCCCCACGTTTAAATTCAGCTCTGCGCCTTTTTCAAAGCTGTGGCAAACGATTCGCCCGAAATGCACTTTCCCGCCCGTAAACTCCTCCTCGACCGTATCGGTCAAGCGATCCTCTTCCTCGTCTGTGACAGGGTTCGTTTCCTCGTTCTCCTGCGGCGGGTTGGAGAAGCGGATCGGCAGGGTCGCGGTATTGTTGTAAAATTTGTTGAGGAAATAGCGGTTTTTCCCCTCAATGCGGTAACGGAGCGTCAATTCCATTTCCGGGATCGGGTCGCTGTCGGTCACGATCGCGGAGTAGTAAAGATAATTGTCCCCGGTGAAGCGCTGTATTTTGGTGTTTCCGTCGTAACCGACGTCCGGAACGCCGTATTCGCCGCCGTCTTTTCCGACAATTGCGCCACGAAACTGCGTTTCCGCGGACGAGGAAAGCGACGCGTTCATGCTGGCGATCTGGTAATCCGTATTGTTTTCCTGATTGACGATGATCATGAGCTGATAGCTTCCGTCGCCGAGGGCGGTTTTGGAGGCGCTGATGTTCAGGGAAAGCGCATTTCCTTTTTCAAAGCGGTGATTGATCCATTGATAATCCGTGTTGTCCATAGACCCGCTTTCTTCGGTGATCTCCGTGATCTGATCCCTTCCGCCAATCAAAATAAAAAGAGCGATCAGCAGGAGCAGAACCGCGGCAAAGACCGCGATCGCGATCTTTTTGCGCCGTGAGATGGTTTTCATGGATTTTCTCCTTTTCACTTCCAATGTGCAGACAAAAATTCCTCGCCGATCGGGACTCCGACCGACGAAGAAAATAGTGGTTACATGGGCATTACCTTATTCGCTTTATCCGCGTGAATGCTGTCGATCCCGTTTTTGCGATCACGGCGCTTTTCAAAGAATTTCTCCGCGACCTGTCCGAACATGGCGTAGCTTAATACGTCCTCCTCCTGCTCGGTCCACTTCGCCGCTTCTGCCTTGAGCTTTTCAAGCTCGGGGGCAATTAAGTCCGCGGGACGGCAGTCGATCGGCTTTTCTTCGTGCAGGATCTTCGCGCGGAATACGGGGTCGATCGGCGCGGGCGTTTTTCCGTATTCGCCCTTGACGAGTCCCTTAAATTCCTTCGTAACGGTTTTATACCGCTCGCCGAGGATCACGTTGAATACCGCCTGCGTGCCGACGATCTGCGAGGTCGGCGTTACGAGCGGCGGGAAGCCCGCGTCCGCTCTTACGCGGGGAACTTCGCGGAGAACCTCCTCGAACTGGTCGGATTTCCCCGCCTGTTTGAGCTGCGAGAGCAGGTTCGAGAGCATTCCGCCCGGAACCTGATAGATCAGCGCGTTCGCGTCTACCGCGAGCATCTTCGGGTCGAGCAGACCGCTGTCAATGTACTTTTTCCGAAGTCCCATGAAGTAATCGCGGATCTCGGTCAGAAGCTTTAAGTCAAGCCCGGTGTCGTACTCCGTCCCCTGTAACGCCGCGACCATGGATTCGGTCGGCGCGTGGGAGGTTCCGAGCGCGAGCGGCGACATCGCGGTATCAATCCCGTCAACGCCCGCTTCGATCCCCTTTAACAGGCACATTGAAGCAAGACCCGAGGTATAGTGGGTATGAAGCTGGATCGGAATCTTGACCGCCGCCTTAAGCGCGCGGACAAGCTTTTCCGTTTCATACGGCGTGAGAAGCGCCGCCATATCCTTGATACAGATCGAATCCGCGCCCGCTTCCTCGATCTGCTTCGCGTATTTTACAAAGTATTCGGTGGTGAAAATTTCGCCGAGAGTATACGAGATCGCGATCTGCGTGTGCGCACCTTCCTTTTTCGCCGCCTTTACCGCGGTCTGGAGGTTGCGGATATCGTTGAGCGCGTCGAAAATACGGATAATGTCAATTCCGTTCGCGACGGATTTCTGCACAAAATATTCCAGAACGTCGTCCGCGTAATGACGGTAGCCGAGCATATTCTGCCCGCGGAAGAGCATCTGGAGCTTCGTGTTCGGCATTTCCTTTTTCAGGATACGGAGCCGATCCCACGGGTCTTCGTCCAGAAAGCGCAGGCAGGCGTCAAACGTCGCACCGCCCCAGCATTCCGCCGAATAAAAGCCGACCTTGTCGATCGTGCTTAAAATCGGGCGCATTTCGTCCATTCTCATACGCGTCGCAATCAGAGACTGGTGCGCGTCGCGAAGGACGGTTTCGGTAATTTTAACCTTAGCCATGTTGAGCCGTCCTTTCTTATGCGTTGATGGTGGCGATCAGGGTTCCGGTATTGACGGAATCGCCCTTGTTTACGTTGATGGAAGCGATCGTTCCCTCACAGGTCGCGGGGATCTCGTTCTCCATCTTCATCGCCTCGATAATGACGATCGGGGTACCGTTCTTGACCGGATCGCCGACCTTGAGCTTTACGTCCATGACTGTCCCGGGCATAGGCGCTTCGATCCTTACGCCGCCGACCGCGCCCGAAGCCGCCGCGGGCTTCGCCTTGGGAGCCGCCTTCGGTGCTGCGGGAGCTGCTGCCTGTACGGGAGCACCGCCCTCCGTCTCCTCGACCGTTACGTCATACGCCGTTCCGTTTACCGTGATATTATATCTTTTCATTGCCAAAACCTTTCCTTTCGGTTGAATTTTTTATGCTGCTGCACTTTGTCCGCCCGTGGCGGGGGACAGGCTTAATATACGAAATTCACGTGCTTTCTCTTGGGCGCGCTTACCCGCTTCCCGCTGAGCATTTCCACGGCGGAGAGAAGGGCGCTTCCCGCTTCGGACGCGTCGATCACGCGATCGATCCCGCCCGCCTTCAGGAACGCGTACGCCGACGCCTCGTTTTCGGAATATTCCGCGACGAGCTGCGCCTCGTTCGAGCCGTTGAGCTCATTTCCCTTCAGGAAAACGACCGCCGTTTTCGGAGCGGCCGCGGAAATGACCGCGTTTTCATACGCGATCACAAAATCGCTTGCAGGCGCGATCGCGCAGTATGCCGCGCCGTACGCCTTTTCGGTCACAAGCGTTACCTTCGCGGTGGTCGCGCTCGCGTAGATCTGCGCAAGCTTTGCCGCGTCGCGGATCGAGCCGGAAAGCTCCATCGCCGCGCCGCCGTCGAAGCCCTCGCTGTTGAGAACCGTTACGACCGGGATCGAGAACGCGTCGCAGAAGGAAACGAACCGCGCGATCTTGGCGCTGTCGTCCGGGGTGAGCTTCCCGTCGGTCTTATCGGTCGCGACCAGTCCGACCGTCCGCCAGCTCAGGCTTCCGAGCGCGGTCATCGCCGCCGATCCGAAATCGGCGTAAAGCTCGGTCACGCTGTCCTTATCGGCAAGCGCTTGGATCAGCTCCGCGCCGCGCAGTGCGTCGGTGATCTCCGTATCGTTTTCCGCGAAATAATCGTTGCCCGAAAGCTCGAGATTGTTCGAGGGGAGAATGCGGATCAGCTTCTTTACCTCGCCGATCGCCGCCTTTTCGTCCTTCGCGACGATCGCCGCCGTACCCGATTTCGCCGCGTTTTTCGCGGTTCCCGCGCCGTCGAGGCTTCCGTCCTCGGCGACAAACGGGGCGGTCATAAAGAATTCCGCCTCCTCGGTCATGACGATAAAGTCCGCCATGCAGGCGGTCATTGCCGCCGTTCCCGCGCAAAGCCCCGCGATCAGGGAGATCTGCGGAACGACGCCCGAGAGCTTCGCGCTCGCGTCCGCGATGTCGGCGTATGCGCGTAAAAGCGCGGCGTTATCCGAAAAATCGCCGCCCTTGCTGTCGTAGATCCCGACGACGGGCGCGCCGTTCGTAACGGCGAGGTCGTAAAGTCTCCGAATTTTTGCGGCGGTGGCTTGATTGACCGCTCCGCCGAGTACCGAAATATCCTGTGAAAACGCGTAAGCGGGCGCCCCGTCGATCAGCCCGTATCCGGTGATGACGCTTGCGGTCTCGCCCTGCGTACCGATAAACTTCCCGATTTCGACAAAGCTGTCCTCGTCGAAGAGGGCGGTGATCCTTTGTCTCGCCTTGCTGTCCGGAAGCGCCTGCTCCATTTCAGCCAATGTCTTTTTTGCCACTTCGTGTTCCTCCTTATAAATAACGGGCGTTCCACACATTTACGGAAAAATTGCCCATGGCAGTCCTGCCCGGAAATTATACCAATTTATATTATATATGAAATCCGCGAAAAAAGCAAGTCTTTTCGCGGATTTTCTTTTATTTTTTGTGTAGAGCTGCGCGGCGGAGCGGGGAAAGCGGTTGACTTTTTCGGAGAAAGGCGGTATAATAATAAACGGAAAACAGACGGATTGGCGGATATTGACGTGTATTTTATCGGGAAAATTGATGTTGAAAAGTATAAGTGTATTACAAAGGATATTGTTACGGACGAGGTGATTATTACTGACGAACGGATTCGACATATTAAGGAACGGCACCCGAATGATTTTGAATTGTATTACCGATGTATGAAGGAAATTATTTCCGCACCCGATTATATCATAGAAGCAAACAAGCCTAAATCCGCACTACTGCTGAAAGCTTTCTGTTCGGACGGAAGTCATTTTAAAACTGTATTAAGATTGGTTACTTCCGATGATGATGTAAGCTTTAAGAATTCTATTATAACGTTTATGAAAATAAACGAAAGGGAATGGAACAGGCTTGTGAAAAACAAAAAAATACTTTACAAATCCGAATAAACGTGATATAATAAGTATAGGATAAGATAGGTTATTTGAGGTGGAAGAATTCGTCCCCGTCCACACGCCGTCGGCTTGACAGGAGAAATCCGAGAGATGCAGGAGAATGGGACGCCTGCCAAATAACCGTTTATCAAGAACCCCCGCCTTGAACAATCAAGACGGGGGTTTCCTATCTTGTTATTCTTCCTGCTCTTCACGCGGCTTTTTGAATAAAACGAATTTTCCGAAGAGGAAAACGACCGTAAAGGCGATCAGCCACAGGCAAGCCTTGTTCGGGAGATATTTCAAAAGCGTATCGCCCTCAACCGTATCCAATGAAGTCCAATAATGCCACCATGCCGAAGCCACCGTCAGTAGTACGCAGATCGCGGCGGAGAGGATGAAAAATTTTCGTTTTGCGTACCCGGTCAGCTCGCAGATCAGACAGGAAACGGAAAAAAGCAAGGCGGAAGCGAACAGCGTATGGAGAAAGACATCCATCCAGCGAATATTAAAATACACCTCGTATGCCAGTTGAATAAACGCGTTCTGCGGTTCACGGAGCCATAAGACCGAAACCGCGCCGATCAGGATCAAACCGACGATCCGGGCAAGTTTTTTATGGACGGGCAGCTTTTTATAGGTTACCTTGACCGAGAGGGTCGGGACGGTGAGCTTGTTGATTTCGTTCATGATGATCTTCTTTCCGCGAGGGATAAGATTTTTATTCCTCCGCGTAATTCCCCAAAAACCGATAATATTTCATCTCGTCCTCAAGGTTGTTCAGGAGCTTTACGACCTCGGGGCTTTGGATATTTCCGATAAAATCAAGATAAAAGATAAAATCAAACGCGTCGTCCTTCAGCTCCGCAAGATCGGGCGGGACGGGCTTACTCTCGATCCGCGAGAGGTTCAGCCCACAGAACGCGAAGCGCGTCAGAAGGCGGTAAAGACTTCCCGGCGTATGCGGGAGGGTGAGCGAGAGGGAGACAACCGAGGCGTTCTCGGGGATCTCCAGCCGGTTCGAGATCAGGATAAACCGCGTAAAGTTGTCCCGGACGTCCGAAATATCCTCCGCGAGCGGCTCCAGACCGTAAAGCCGGGCGCAGGGGGCGGAGCAGATCGCGGCGCAGGGCTCCTCGGCGTAGGAAACGTATTTCGCCGCCTCGGCGGTCGAGCTCATCGGGATCGTATCCGCCGCGAAGCGGTCGAGGAAGGTCGCGCACTGTCGAAGCGCCATTTCGTGGGAATAGACGGTCTTTACTTCCGAGGGATCGGTGCCTTTTTTGGCCGCGAGGATATGACTGATATGAATTTTTACCGTTTTGGAGATGTAAAAGCGGTGCTTTCCCATGAGGTCGTAGGTCGCGCTTACATCGCCCGCGGTCGAGTTCTCGATCGGGAGTACGCCGTAATCGACCTCCCCGCGTTCGACCGCCGAAAAGACCTCCTCGAAATTACGGACATAGCGGATATCGCAGTTCCCATGAAAAAAGAGGTTACAGGCTTCGGCGGAATAGCTGCCGCGCGTGACCGTCGCGGCGATCGGCCGTTCTTTTTTCGGAGTATGGGAAACAAAGGGACGGGGGTCGGTCAAAAGCTGCTGCTGGCGGCATTTCGAGATGTCCATCAGCGTGGTAAAAAGAAGCCTTACGCCGTTTTTCATCTCGTCGCCGACCGCGTCCGCCGCCTTATCGAGAATGAACTGCTCGCGGTCCTTCTGAAAGACCGCCATATTGTTTTCCTTTTTGTATTTCGCAACGTCGCAGGCGAGCGCCGTGCGCTTTTCAAACAGGCGCAGAAGCTGTTCGTCGATCTCGTCGATCTCTGCGCGGATCAGTTTTAAGTCCATAACTTTTCCTTACTTTGATTATTCCTCTTCCTCCGGCTCGATGTCGTCGGGGTTCAGCTCCTCGTCATCGGTCACGCGCTCGGTGCGCGGGGGCTTTGTTTCGGCGGTTGTCTCGGGCGGCTTGACCGCGAAATAAACGATCACCTTTTCGTCCTCGGAAAGGAGTACGGGGTCGCCGATCTCCTTGCTGCACCGGACGACATAGCCCGCTTTTACCTCGCCCGTCGTTTCCCCGGAGGTATCGTACTTGATTCCCGCCTCGCTCAGAAGCGCGGTGTATTCCTCGAGCTTTTTCCCGATATAATCGGGAAGCGGAACGGATTCCGGTCCCTTGCTGACCTTGACGTTGATCTCGGTCCCGCCGCTTACTTCGGTATTCGGAGCGATATCCTGCTCGAAAACGATCCCCTCCGCATACAGGCTGTTGTATTCGTAGGTCGGGTTGAATTTCAGCATGGAGTAGCGGTTTTCAAGGGTGCTGTAAAAACGGTTCCTGAAATCCGGGAGAAGAATGTGCTCGGCCCTTCCGCCCGAGGGAACGGGCGCGGCGGTGACCGTCTGCGGCGCGGAGGTCGTCGAGGGGATCGGGACGGACGCGGTCGTAAGGATCGGGGTCGTCTCGGTGGGCGGCTTCAGAAGCTCCTGCGACGCCTGTGAAAAATACGCGATCGCGATAATAAAGCCGGCGACGATCGCGAGAAAGACCGAAACGCCGATGATCGAGCCGATATTCGACTTTTCCTTCTCTTTTTTCTTTGCTTTTTTTGGTGCAGGTCTGCGCGTCGGAACGTTTTTCTTGACAGGCGGGGTATAGCTCGGGCGGTTTTCGAGCGCGACCGCGGGACGGACGGGTCCGTCGATTCCCTCGATCTCCTCCGTGACGGGCTTCGGCTCCTCAAAAAGACGCTCGACAAGCTCGTTTACGGTACGGATCCGATCGTCCTGACGAAGCCGAAGTCCCGCCATGATCGTGTCGGAAACGTTATGCGGGATCGTCGGGTTGAGGAAATACGGCTGCTCGAGAAGGTCGTCCAGCTCGCGGGAGTTTGCCTCCTGCGGCTCAACGCCCGTTAAAACGCGGTATAAAACGGCACAGATCCCGTAAATGTCCGTCCAGGTTCCCTGCCGCTCGGAAACGGCGTACTGCTCGGGCGCGGCATATCCCGCGAAAAGCTCGCAGGTAATGTTGGAATTCTCGGTACGGCTCGCGGAGATCCCGAACGCGGTGAGCTTGAGCTTTCCGCGCTCGTCGATCTGGATTGATTCGGGGCTGAGCCCACGGTGAATGATCCCGTGGGAATGGAGAAGGTTCAGGGCGGTCAGGAGCGGCGGGAAAAGCTCCCGCACCTCCGCAAAGCCGCGCGAAAAACCGCCCTCCTCCAGAAAAGCGGAGAGGGTTTTCGCGTTCGGGTGCTCCATCACGACATAACCCGTGTTGTTCGCGGCAAAGATCCCTTGAATCTTCCGGATACTCTCCGATTCGTTGTGATTCATCAGCGCCTTATACAGATCGGCATATTCGGACAGATACGATTTATAAAGCGGGAGACAACCGTCGTTCACAACGACGGTTTCGGCGTCCTTTTTCCGGGAGCAGAGCGTATCGGGGAAGTACTCCCGAAGCTCGACCGTCTGCCCGCGTTCCTCGTCAAAGCCGAGGTAGCGCGCCCCCTCGCCGTTATATGAGAGGAGTTTCCCGACGAGGTATCGGTTTGCGAGAAGCGTCCTCGGCGCGAGAAAGTGCGGCGGGTACGCCGTATTGTCGATGTAGCCGCAGACCGTGCAGGCTCCTTCGTAATCCTTCGGGTTCATACAGCCCATGCAGCGCCGGATGTCCTGATTCATCGCCTCGTTCACTCCTTTCGTTTTTATGACTTTTTCAAGCATACACACATATGAATATTTTACACAATATTTTGCTTTGTGTCAATGGCAGAATACACAAACCTTGACAACATTCGCGGCGAATGGTAGAATAAAGATACAAAATTCCCTCGGGGAAAAGCGGAGTTTGTGCCGAAGCGCAAATTTCCTCCATTGGAAAGGAACGATCAGAATTATGCTGTTTCAAAAGAAGAAAAAGGAAAAGATCGACCCGGAGCTTTTGCGGCGGCTCGAAAATATCCCGCTGAAATACGTGACCGAGCGCGATCCCGAGACCTTCCGCGAGAAAAAGCTCGGCGAGAACGGCGCCGTGAATCTTATAGACGGGGAATTCGTGATCGTCTGCGGCGGGAAGAACGTGTTCCGCGCCGCGCTCGGCGAGGTGACCGCGGCGGAGCTGATGAACCGCTCGGGGCTGACCGTGAAGGGGTACGACCTTGATGAGAAACGCGAAAAAAGCGTGATCGCGTATTACAGTGACGGGACGGTAGGCGTGATGAAAAAATAATCGCTTTTCAGATAAACTTCTTTTTTATTATTTGCATTCGGAAGACTTACGACCTGACAGCTTCAGAGCTGAGATTGGAAAGAAAAGTGATGGGAAAAAGGATTCCAAAGGAAAAAGCCGACAGGACGTCGGGAGCGAAAACCCAAGGCGCGGCACGGACGCCGCGCAAAACAAAGTTTTCGCTATTTCCATTTGGCGGGGGTGAAAGGGGGCAGAGCCCCCTCGGTCTGTTTCTTTCTTTATTATTCTTTTGACTTTCTTCCACGATCCAGTATAGCACGGTTTTCCCGAAAATTCAATGACAAAGCGGTTACAAAATTATTACAAATCGGTAACAAAAATTTTTCGCCGATCCGACGGAATCCCCTTGACAATTCCGCAAATCGGGTGTATAATAACCGCAGAACAAAAACATACTAAAATGATAGGTTTTCTACAAAGGAGAAACGCACCATGACGGAAACAAAAATCTATCTGGACAACGCCGCGACCACCCGGATCAGCGAGGAAGTCTTTGAAGCCATGCTCCCGTGGCTTAAGGAGGGGTACGGGAATGCCTCGTCGATCTATGCGCTCGGGAGGAAAAGTGCGATCGCGCTGAGTCGGGCAAGAGCCGACTGCGCCGAGGTTCTCGGGGCGGAGCCGGGGGAAATCTTCTTTACAGGCGGCGGAAGCGAGAGCGATAACTGGGCGATCAAAAGCGCGGCGCTTGCCCAAAAAGAAAAAAAGCACCTGATCACCTCCGCTTTTGAGCATCATGCCGTTTTGCACTGCATGAAGCGGCTCGAGAAGGAGGGCTTCGAGGTCACCTATCTTCCCGTCTATGAAAACGGGATCGTAAGACCCGATGATCTCGCGGCAGCGATCCGTCCGGATACCGCGCTCGTTTCGGTCATGTACGCGAATAACGAGATCGGGACGGTTCAGCCGATCGCAAAGATCGGCGAAATTTGCCGCGAGCGCGGCGTTCTGTTCCATACCGACGCGGTGCAGGCGGCGGGAAATCTCGAAATTGATGTAAAAAAACAAAAAATCGACCTGCTTTCGCTTTCGGGGCATAAAATTCACGCGGCGAAGGGGGTCGGACTTCTGTATGCCGATAAAAAGGTGCGTCTTGCCCCGCTGATCGACGGCGGCGCGCAGGAGAGCGGGCGGCGCGCGGGGACGGAAAATGTTGCCGCGATTGTCGGACTTGCGGAGGCGATGAAGTGCGCAAAGGCGGGCATGGCGGAGAAGAACGCGCGGCTCACCGTTTTTCGGGACCGGATCATTTCGGAGCTGTCGAAGATCAAGCGCGCAAGGCTGAACGGCGACGCAGAGAAGCGGCTTTCGGGAAACGTCAATTTCTCGTTTGAGGGGATCGAGGGCGAATCGCTTCTGTTACAGCTCGACCTGAAAGGGATCGCGGCGTCGAGCGGATCGGCGTGCACCTCGGGATCGCTCGATCCGTCTCATGTGCTGCTCGCGCTTGGGCTTTCGCACGAGACGGCGCACGGCTCGCTCCGGATCTCCATGTCGGACGAGACGACCGAGGAGGAGGTAAATGCGCTTCTGCGGGAGCTTCCCCCGATCGTGGAGAAATTGAGAAGAATGTCACCTCTTTGGGAGAAAATCAAAAACGGCTGAGAAGGGAGCTTATTCATTATGGTATATTCGGAAAAGGTCATGGAGCATTTCGCGAACCCGCGGAACGTCGGTGAGCTTCCCGACGCGAACGGGGTCGGCGAGGTCGGGAATGCGAAATGCGGCGATATTATGAAGATGTATCTGAAGATCGAGGACGGCACGGTAAAGGACGTGCGGTTCAAGACCTTCGGCTGCGGCGCGGCGGTCGCGACCTCGTCGATCGCGACGGAAATGATCAAAGGGAAGCCGCTTGAGGAGGCGCTGAAGCTGACGAACAAGGCGGTGGTCGAGGCGCTCGACGGGCTTCCGCCGGTAAAGCTGCACTGTTCGGTGCTGGCGGAGCAGGCGGTAAAAGCGGCGATCGCGGATTATTACCAAAGGCAGGGGATCGACCCGACGCCCTTTGTGGGGGAAGTGTGCGGGTGTGATTGTGAGCATTGCCATTAAAAAGAGATTTTAAGAGAAAAAATATTTGCTTTTGGGGACTTTGTCCCCAAACCCCTACTTCCTTTCTTTGACAAACAACGGCGGGATTCCCGAAAAGGAATCCCGCCGATCTTTTATTTTGTTGTTACGACCTTTGAATAGCCGCTGTAATATTTTTTACCGTTCGATTCCACGTAAGAGCGGATTTTAAATTGGTAGATCTTGTTTTTGTCCAGCTTGGAGGTTGAATAGCTCGTTTTTGATTCCGAAACGGTGGTCAGCTTCTTGTATTTGCTGCTGCCCTTTTCGCGGTAATAAATTTGGTATTTCTCCGCGCCGTCAACCTTTTTCCAAGAAAGCGTGATCTTCTCGCCCGACTTTTTCGCGGTGAGGGTCGTTTTTTTCAGGGTGATCTCAGTCGCCGAAGGCGAAATATCCTTGATCTCATCGGAGAAATTGTAGCTTACAGTTGGGTATGTATTATTTGTTAGGTTATAGTAATTATATCGGGCATAGTTTTCGGAAGGCGCATCATAACAAATACAAACCTGCATTTTCCCTGTTTCGGTTTTTTGAATCTGTTTTTTTACAGCTTTTTTCGCGGCAGAGTTCAGTTCAAATGTAAAGGTACAGGTATAAAAATCTCCGTTTTTTTCGATCGTTCTTTTCCCCAACACGCTATCGGATTTCCAATCAAAAATAAGGGAAGCGTCATCGTAAAAACCGCCGCCTATGCTTGTACTTACATGAAAGCAGTCGTTAAGGCTACGGAACGGTGTGCTTTCTATGTATATATATGTATGTCCCTTTCCGTTAAAGTAGGTATTGCACGCTTCCAGATATGCGTATTCCTTTGCGGGGATTCCGCCCAAAACGATTTGATACTTGTTCTTCGAGATATAATAACCCTCTATTGTATATTCGGGCAGGGAAGTTCCTTTTTTTGCTGTTTTGGGAAGCTCGCCCGTTGTTGGGGTTTCTTTTTTTGAATTCGTATCTTCCTCGTTTATCTGCTCGTTCGTGGCGTCTTCAAGGTTCTGTGTTCCGTCGTTGTAGATGAATTCACACTCAAAGCTTCCCGCCTTATCGCCGAGGTAGTAATTCGAATATTTGATCGTTTTAGGGTCGATTAGATTGATGGATACGGTACAGGTTCTCACTTGTTTGAGCTTTTCCTTTGCCTTGTTCGGAATTTTGCTTGCGTCCAGTGCAAAGCCCATTTTACCTATGTCGAACGCAGGACTTACGAGCGCTTTATCTCCGCCTAAATTATCGGACGCTTCTTTTTGGGTAAATAATAAATTACAATAAGAAAGATAGGCATTCTCGGAGGTAATAAAATCAAAGTCTATCCGTAAATCAATCGCGTGATCATTCCACCCTTTAGTAAACCAGTTCATTTCCTCGTCCGAGATTCCTGTAATAATACACTGATCGTATCCCTTCGCCGAGGCTACATTCGCGGTATACGGATCGTTCTCATCTCCGACATACTCAGCAGGAGTATAGTAAACTTTGTACGAGGGTGTCTCCGCCGACGCGGCTTCCTCCGCTCCCGCCGTCACACTCCCCGCAAACAGCATGGTCACCGCCGCGAGAAGCGCCGAAATCCATTTTTTTGCCTTCATCTTTGAAAAATCCTTTCATTTGTGTTTTTGCACCTATATAAGCGCAATATTATTATAAACCCGTTTTATAATAATGTCAACCGGAATTGTGCCTATATAGGTGCAAAAATGAAAGGCGGGATTCGGCGAAAATGAATAAAAGCATTGAAACAAGGGTCGGGAATAACATTCGCCGTTTGCGCGAGCGCGCGGGGCTGACGCAGGACGAGCTTTCGGCAAGATTGCAGGTCAACGGCTGCGACATCACGCGGAGCGCCTTGGCAAAGATCGAGGTCGGACAGCGGCACTTATACCCCGACGAGATCATTTTGCTCAAAAAGCTTCTGAAGGCGAGCTATGAGGAGATTTTCGAGCAGGAATAAGAAAAAATCTCCTGTCCTTCAAAAAAGACTTGCAAATCCTTTCATTGAATGGTACAATAAAAATATCGACAAAACATCAAAAGGAAGTGTTTTTTTGAAAAAGATTCTTTGCGCCGTACTTTTCGGGATTGGGTCTCTCCTCTGTCCGTGGAGCGGTACGGTTCGTGCGGAAGCCGTTTCCTATGAAGCCCCGCACGGAGGCGGGAGCGCGCCGTCGATCGAGGGGATCGAGTCTGTTCCGTTCCTTGAGATCGTCTGGCTTCCGAATACGTCCGGATCGGTCAGCGAGTTTTCTTCCGATATTTACGAATGTTATTTTTTTGAGGGAGAATATTATTCCTGTCGGGGCAGTACCTTTCGGGAAAAGGACAATTCGTGGAAGGACTTTGAAAAGCAGCTCCTTGCACAGTCCGGGTTGGATTCTCTTCCTTTTCACAGCTATGAGGAGCTTCGCGCTTTGAAACCCGTCGGAGTGTACGGCGACGCGGAAAATCAAAAGATCAAATGGATCCTGTACAAAATCAGCGATGATCTGCTGCTGGAAGCGGATTACTCGTTTAATTACAGCGCTCTGACCGGGAAGATCACCTATACGGTTCCGCCGGAAAGGATCCGTTATACCTTGTGCGCGAAGGTTCCGCAGGAGAGTATCCGCAAAAATTGTTGGGTCGAATGGCGGGGCGATCCTCACTATGCCTATGCCGGTGCCGACGGACGCAAAGTAACGGGAAACAGGATCATTGACGGGGTTCGGTATGTCTTTGACGAAAACGGGTATTGCCAAGGCGAGTATACGGGCTATACAAGATCGGGCAAGGGACGTCGGTATTGGAAAAACGGCGAGCTTGTAAAAAATGGGTGGATTCGCGTAAAAGGCGAGCGGAAGTATTACGCGGGTTCCGACGGGTATTTCGTGACGGGAACGCAGGAAATCAACGGAAAGAAATATTCCTTTGACGAAAAAGGCGCGCTGAAAAAATAACGATGGATACTCCCCTTTTCGGAATTTTCCGAAAGGGGGAGCCGCTTTTCAGAAAGAACGCCGCTTCCGCACAAAGCAAAAAAGAAATCGGTATCCGTAAAAAAACACTTGCAAACCGTGCGATTTATGGTATAATAATGGAAAGACGCAAAAGAAAGGAACTGACAGTTATGGCAAAAATGAACGAAAGCTTTTTATCACTGAAGAAAAGCTATCTTTTTATCGAGATCGGAAAGCGCGTGCGCGAGTATACCGCCGCGCACCCCGACAATAAGATTATCCGCATGGGGATCGGCGACGTGACCCGTCCGCTCGTTCCCGTTGTCGTTGAGGCAATGAAAAAAGCGGCGGACGAGATGGGCGTAAAGGAGACCTTCCGCGGCTATGAGGACAGCGGGCTCGGCTACGACTTCCTGCGCGAGGCGATCCGAGACTATTACGCGGGCTTCGGCGTTTCTCTCGACACCGAAGAAATCCTCATCAGCGACGGGGCGAAATCCGACTGCGGCAATATCGGCGACATTTTCTCGGCGGAAAATACCGTACTCGTGACCGACCCCGCCTATCCCGTTTACGTCGATTCGAGCATTATGGGCGGACGGAAGGTCTTATACGCGGACTCGAACGAGGAAAACGGCTTCGCGGCAATGCCCGACCGCTCCGTTCACGCCGACATCATCTACCTTTGCTCGCCGAATAACCCGACCGGCTCAGTCTATACGCACGAACAGCTTCGGGAATGGGTCGATTACGCGAAGGAAAACGACGCGGTCATCATCTTCGACGCGGCTTATGAGGCGTTTATTTCCGATCCGTCGCTCCCCCGCTCGATCTTTTCGGTGCAGGGTGCGCGCGACTGCGCGGTAGAAATTTGCTCCCTCTCCAAAACGGCGGGCTTTACCGGGACGCGCTGCGGCTACACGATCGTTCCGAAAGAGCTTACGCTCGCGCAGCCCGACGGCGGCCGGATCAGCTTCCACCAGCTCTGGACAAGACGGCAGGGAAGCAAGTTCAACGGCGTTTCCTATCCCGTACAGCGCGCGGCGGAGGCGGTCTTTACGCCCGAGGGACAGGCGCAGACCCACGCGGTCATTGCGGATTACATGAAAAACGCGGCGCTGATGGCGGAAACGTTCGACCGTCTCGGGATTGAATATACGGGCGGGAAGAATTCGCCGTATCTCTGGTTTAAATGCCCGTTCGGCATGGACAGCTGGGCGTTTTTCGACAAGCTCCTGAACGAGGCGGAGGTCGTCGGGACACCCGGCGCGGGCTTCGGAAAGAACGGCGGAGACTGGTTCCGCCTGACCGCGTTCAATACTTACGAAAATACGGCGGAAGCGATGAAACGGCTTGAAAAGCTTGTGAAGGGCTGAAAAAAGTTCTGAACGGCACGCTCTCCCTTTGCTCCGCCCGGAAGAGATGTTTCTATGAAGAAAATTTTCGGTACAATTTTACTGACCGTCTGCGGTCTGTTTCTCGCGTCGTTTCTGGCGACCATGCTGAGCGGGATCGTCAACCAGGGAAACGTGATCGGCTCCGTTTTTTGTCTCGCGGTAATATTGTTGTACCTATATTACCCTAAGTTAAAAGAAAAGCCCGCGCTTCATCGGTTCGCGCGGGTCTGTGTGGTGCTGTTTTCGGCGGTGGGGGTCTATTCGGCGGTCGTTTCCGTTCTGATGGTGAGCGGTATGCTCCGAACGCCCGAGCGCGCCGTCGCGGCGGGCACCTTCGGCGCCGATGAGCCGCAGACCGTCATTGTGCTGGGCTGTCGGGCGATTGACGGCGTGCCTGGCTTTATGCTTCAGGCGCGGCTTGACTGCGCGGTTGAGTACTTGAATGAGAACATGACTGCCGTCTGTATCGTGACGGGCGGGCAGGGGGTTGATGAGATCGAGCCGGAAGGGGTCTCCATGCGCCGCTATCTTATTACAAAGGGTATAAACGAAAACAGAATCTACGCAGAGATAAAATCCCGCAACACCCGTGAAAACATTTCCTACGCGCGGGAGATCATGGACGAGCACGGGCTTCCCGAGCGCGCCGTCATCATCAGCGAGGGCTATCACGTTTACCGCGGGCTTCGGATTGCCGAACGGAGCGGGATTTCCGCCTCGGCGGTAAGCGCGCTTTCGGCGGAGACCTGGTACGCCGTTCCGAGCAGCTGGATTCGGGAGATCCTGGCGGTCACGAATGATTTTCTCGTCGGCTCGGTCGGCTTTGACTTTGCCGAAATTGCGGCGGTCGCAGAGATCGCCGCATAAGAGCAAAGAGAGCCGTGCGGCAGTCCTGCACAAAAACAAAAGAACGAAGTTTGAAAAATCAAGGATTTTTCAAACCCGTCGTTTGTACCTCGGCAATCGCGGCAGGACGCCACAAGGAGCAAGCACAAACCGCAGCACGGACGCGGCGGAGGAAAAGCTTGCTCCCATTCTCGGCACAAACTTCCTCCATAGGAAAGGCATGATCATACATATGAAAGACTTAACGGTCGGGAGCCCTGTCAAAGCGATTTTGACCTTTGCGCTTCCGCTTTTTATCGGACATTTATTCCAGCTTTTTTACGGGGTCGCCGATACCCGCATTGTCGGGAGCTGTCTCGGCGACGCGTCGCTCGCGGCGGTAAACGCGACGACCACGCTTGACGAGTTGATCATCGGGTTTCTGGTGGGACTTACGAACGGCTTCGCGGTTCTTACCGCGCGGCATTTCGGCGCGGGGAGAACCGACGAGCTAAGGCGGACGTTCGGGGCGGCGATCCGGCTCGGGCTGATCGTTTCGGCGGTGCTGACGGCGGCGAGCCTTTTGCTCCTGCCGCAGATCCTTACCCTGCTGAATATCCCGCCCGAGCATATGGAGGAGGGGATCGCGTATATCGGGGTGATCCTCGGCGGAATGGTCTTTTCCATGCTCTATAACGCCTACGCGAGTACGCTCCGCGCCGTCGGGGATACCGCCGCGCCGCTCGCGTTCCTGATCCTTTCGGCGTTTCTGAATATCGGGCTGGATCTTCTGTTTATTCAAGGCTTTTCGATGGGCGTTTCGGGCGCGTCCGCCGCGACCGTCGTTTCCAAGGCGCTGTCCTTTCTCGCCTGTGTGGTTTATGTCAGGGTGCGGTACCCCGTGCTTCGCTTGTCGGGGAAGGATTTTAAGCCCGACCGCGCGCTTGACCGCACGCTGATGGCAAACGGGGTATCCATGGGGCTGATGAACAGTCTCGTCTGCCTCGGGAGCGTGATCTTACAGGGCGCGATCAACCTGTTCGGAACGGCGACCATTATCGCCCACGGCGCGGCGCGAAAGCTCACGAATATTTTCATGCTCCCGTTCGGGATCTTCGGCATGACCATGGCAACCTATTGCAGCCAATGCTACGGCGCGAATAAGCTCGCGCGGATCAAAAAGGGCATTTATTCGGCGATGGCGGTGTGCTGGAGCTGGTGCCTTTTGGTGATCCTTGTGAGCTATACGGTCGTGCCCGATCTGGTAAGGCTCATTACCGATACGAAGATCGAGGAATCGGTCGAAACGGCGGCGCTTTATCTTCGGGTGGATACGCTTTTCTACTTTCTGGCGGCGTTCATTTCCCCCGTCCGGAACGCGATTCAGGGGATCGGGGATCATGTCACGCCCCTCGTGTCGAGTACGGTGGAGCTGGTCGGGAAGATTCTCGCCGCCTATCTGCTTGCCCCCGCGATGGGGTATATGGGTATCATTCTGACCGAGCCGATCGTCTGGGCGCTGATGGTGATCCCGCTGATCGTGCGGATGCTGAAATTCTTCAAAACGATCCCGAAGGAGGAAGCGCCCGAAAGGGCATAGGTCTGAGCACGAGTCGCCGCGCGCCTGCGAAAAAACAAAAATTACTTGATTATTTCCCGATTCGCTGATATAATATATAGAAGAAGTGAAAAAGAAAGGGAGGGATCGCCATTAAAACGTCGGAACGTGTGATCGGACACTTTAAAACCATTACGCGGCACAAGCTCCTCGTTATGGAATACTGCTTCCGCGCGGGGCTTTATAAGCAGGGGCTTCTGCACGATCTTTCCAAGTATTCGCCCGCCGAGTTTTTAACGGGCGTCCGGTATTACCAGGGGGACAAAAGCCCGAACACCGCCGAACGCGCCGAGCTCGGATACAGCAAGGCATGGCTCCACCATAAGGGCCGCAACAAGCACCATATCGAATACTGGATCGACTACGCGCCGACGGGCGATCATAAAATGAGCGGGATCGAAATGCCGCTGAACTATGTTGTGGAGATGTTCTGCGACCGGATTGCCGCCTGCCGCGTTTATAACGGGGAAAACTATACCGACGGCGACCCCTACGCCTATTACCGCCGTTCTCATGAGCATTATATGATCCACCCCGAGACCGACCGCCTGCTCCGGCGGCTCCTGATCATTCTGCGCGATCACGGGGAGGAAACCGCCTTCCGCTATGTCCGTTATCTGCTTCGGACACAGGGCGGCGCTTCGCGAAAGGAAACTGCATCATGTTCGCCAAAGTAAACAGCGTCGGGCTGTTCGGGCTGAACGCTTTTCCCGTTTCGGCGGAGATCAGCTCGGTTCCGGGCGCGCCCGGGATCGACATCGTCGGACTCGCCGACCTTTCCGTTCAGGAAAGCAAAATGCGGATCAAGGCGGCCGCCGAGAACAGCGGGATCAAGCTTCCGCGCAGCTCGTTCGTGGTGAATCTTTCCCCCGCGAACGTGCGGAAATCCGGCTCGTCCTTCGACCTCCCGATTCTTGTCGCCATTCTCGGCGTTTCGGGCATGATCCGGGCCGACCTTTCGGAAAGCGCCTTTATCGGCGAGGTCTCGCTCAGCGGTGAGCTTTGCTTCGTGACGGGCGCGCTTTCCATGGCGGTCTCGGCGGCGGAGAGCGGGGTAAAGAAGCTGTACGTCCCGTATGAAAACGCGGCGGAGGCGGCGATCGTCCGCGGGCTTACCGTTTACGGGGTAAAAAATATTTCGGCGCTTTTAGGGCACTTGAACGGCTCCGCGCCGCTTTCTCCCGCCCTTCCGAATACGCCGTCCGGCGGGACGTCTTCCGTATATCCCGATTTTGCCGACGTGTACGGACAGGCGACCGTAAAGGGCGCGGTCGAGACCGCGGCGGCGGGATTCCACAATCTCCTGATGATCGGGCCTCCCGGGGCGGGGAAAAGTATGATCGCCAAGCGGATTCCCGGAATTTTACCGAAAATGACCTTCGAGGAAAGCCTCGAGACGACCGAGATTCATTCCGTCGCGGGGATCCTGAACCGCGAGCGCCCGCTCGTGACCGAACGGCCGTTCCGGGCGGTGAGCCATACGGCTTCGGCGGTGGGGCTGATCGGCGGGGGAAGCGTCCCGAAGCCGGGAGAAATTTCCCTCGCGCACCACGGCGTGCTGTTTCTCGACGAATTTCCCGAATTTGACCGCCGCGTGCTCGAAACGCTGCGGCAGCCGCTCGAAAACGGGGAGATTACCATTTCCCGCGCGTCGGGTTCGGTGACTTATCCTTGCAATATCATGCTTACGGCGGCGATGAACCCCTGTCCCTGCGGCAATTACGGCGCGCAGGGGAAAACCTGCTCCTGCACCAAAAAACAGATCGCCGCGTATCTCGGAAAGATCAGCCGCCCCATTCTCGACCGGATCGACATTCAGGTCGAGGTCTCGGCGGTAAAATACGAGGAGCTTTCCGCGAACCGGAAGGCGGAAGCCTCGGCGCGGATCGCCGAGCGGGTACAGCGCGCCCGCGACATTCAGTCCGAGCGCTTCCGCGGAACGCCGATCCTCTCGAATTCACGGATCACGCCCGACCTGCTTCACGAGATCTGCGTCATGGAGAAGGCGGCGGAGGAATACCTCAAAAACGCGTTCGAGAAATCGGGCTTTTCCGCGCGGGCGTATGACCGTATTTTAAAGGTCGCAAGGACCTGCGCCGATCTCGACGGAAGCGAAGTGATCGAAAAGCGCCATATCGCCCGCGCCGTGTCGTATCGGACGCTGGATCGGAAGTATTGGGAGTAACAGAGGGCTTTTGCCCATACGAAAAGAGGTGGATACATAATGGAAACACTGAAAATCACCATGTTCGGGGAATTCTCGGTTACCTACGGCGATCGGGTCATTACCGAGCAGTCGAAGCGGTCGAAAAAAATGTGGACGCTGCTCCAGTTCCTGATCGCGAACCATAACCGCGATATTTCCCAGTCGGAGCTTACGAATCTCCTTTGGGGCGAAAAGAACAGCGAAAACCCGGTCGGGGCGCTGAAAACCTCGCTGCACCGCCTGCGCGGCTGTCTTTCCGCGCTGGGGCTTCCCGAAGGGGAGGAGATCATTGTAAACGCGATGGGGACGTACGCGTTCAACAACAGCCTGAACGCGCAGATCGACTTCGACGATTTTGAAACGCTGTACAAAAAGAGCCTGATCGCGCAGTCGGAAAAGGAAAAAACGGCGCTGAGCATGGCGGCGATCAATCTTTATAAAGGAGATTTTCTCCATAAATCGCGGGACGACGAGTGGATCAAGCCGATCAACGCTTATTACCATTCTCTCTACCTGCGCATTGTCCGCGAGACGCTCGAAACGTTTTACCGCCATAAGTATTATACCGAGCTTCTTGACATTGCCCGCCGCGCGCTTACGATCGAACAGCTTGACGATCAGATCCATTATTATTACGTCAAGGCGCTTGCCGAATCGGGCGAAAAAGCGGCGGCGAAGACGCATTACGCCTATGTCATGGATCTGTTCTACAACAAGAACGCCGTGAACCCCTCTCCCGAGTTCATTTCCCTGTATGAGCAGACGGTGAAGGACGACCGCGCGTACAGCACGGATTTCGGCATTTTAAAGGGACAGCTCGACGATCAGCGCGACGAGCCGGGGACGTTTTACTGCGAATTCCCGTTTTTTAAGCACGTGTACCAGCTTGAGGTGCGGGACGCGGTGCGCTCGGGACGGATCGCGCATCTCTGCCTGCTGACGGCGGTGTCGAAAACGCAGGAGGACTTAGAGTCGAAGCAGCTCGGGCGCGTGATGGCGAAGCTTTCCGACTGTATCCGCGTGTCGCTTCGCTCCCGTGACGTATTTTCAAGGTACAGCGCGTCGCAGTACGTCATGCTCCTTACGAATACGACCAAGGAGCAGGCGGAAATGATCCTGAACCGTATCCTGAAGCGCTTTAAAAGGGATAATCCGAAGCTGAACTGTACGCTCCTCTACCGCTTTGACAGGGTCGGGCGCGAGGAAGAAAGGAACGAGCCGCCGAATGGGGTATAAAACAATCGGGGGGAGCGCCGAGGCGCGCTTTATCGAGAAGAAAAGCGAGTTTATCGGCTATATCCGCCATACCGAGACGGAGGCGGAGGCGCTCGCCTTTCTCGCCGAGATCCGCGCCATGCACCGGAAGGCGACGCATAACTGTTACGCTTATCTTCTCCGCGAAAATAACATCTCCCGCCACAGCGACGACGGAGAACCCTCCGGAACGGCGGGCGCGCCGATCTACGAGGTGCTGCGGCGGGAGGGGCTGACCGACGTGACGTGCGTGGTGACGCGCTATTTCGGTGGGATCCTGCTCGGCACGGGCGGGCTGACCCGTGCGTATACGCAGGGAGCGAAGCTCGCGGTGGACGCGGCGGAGCTTCGTTGTATGGACACGGCGCGAAGGATCCGGCTGACGCTCGCCTATCCGCTTTACGGGAAGATCGGGAAAATTTTGTCGGAATTTGACGTCCGGACAGAGTCGGAGGAGTTTTCGGCGGAGGTCGTTCTGACGGCGGCGGTTCGCGCCGAGCGGGCGGAGCAGCTCAAAACCGCGCTCGATGACCTTTCGGCAGGGGAAATATTGACCGAAAATATTGAAGAAATTGAATATGATTTTAGCTAAAAAGCTGAAATTTTGTAAAAATTGAAAAAAATCCTCCCGAAAAAAAGGTGAAACGGGAGGATTTTTTGTATTGATATATGAGGACGTATTTACGAGAGCGTATTTTTGTGCAGGGTGCGGTTTCCGCAGTCCTGTCCTGCCATAAAGGAGAAACCATGCTTCCGAGAGAACTTACCGAACAGATCGAGCGGGAGACCCTTTCGCCCCACGCCTGCAAAAGCAGCGAGAGCAAGGGGCGGGAAAAACCGCAGCCGCCCTGTGATATCCGCACGGAGTTTCAGCGCGACCGCGACCGCATTATCCACTGCAATTCCTTCCGCCGCCTGAAGCATAAGACGCAGGTATTCCTGATCCCGAAGTCCGACCACTACCGCACCCGCCTCACGCACACGCTTGAGGTCGCGCAGATCGCAAGGACGATCGCGCGGGCGTTACGGCTGAACGAGGATTTGACCGAGGCGATCGCGCTGGGGCACGACCTCGGACATACCCCCTTCGGACACGACGGAGAGCGCACCCTGAACGACCTGTACGGGCATTTCAAGCATTATGAGCAGAGCGTGAGGGTGGTCGAGCTGATCGAGCGCGAGGGAGAGGGGCTGAATCTTACTGCCGAGGTCAGAAACGGGATTTTGTGCCACACGAACCGGACGGCGGACACGCTCGAGGGCGTGGCGGTAAAGTTCGCGGATAAGATCGCGTATATCAATCACGACATCGAGGACGCGATCCGCGGCGGGATCCTCTCGCAGAAGGATCTCCCCGAATTTCCCGTGCGCGTTCTCGGCGAGACGAAAAGCGAGCGGATCACCTCGCTTGTGCGCTCCCTGATCGAAAACAGCATGGAAAAGGCGGAGCTTGGTTACGACGAGACGACCCGCCGCGCGCATGACGAGCTTCGGGAATTCATGTTCCAGAACGTCTACTACGCTGACGCGACGAACCGCGAGAAGGACAAAGCCTGCTTTATTATTGATTATCTTTATCATTATTATCTGAAGAACCCGACGCGCCTCCCCGAGCTTTACCGGACGATCGCGAAGCGGGAAACGACCGAGCGCGCCGCCTGTGATTATATTTCCTGCATGACGGACGATTTCGCGATCGATAAGTTCACCGAGCTTTGTATCCCCCGCCCTTGGATCACGAAATGATTTTTATTGCGAGAGATTTTTTGAGAGACTTATAAGAAAGAAAAAAGAGAGAAAATATATATGTTTTTGGGGACTTTGTCCCCAAACCCCTACTTCCTTTTGTGCCAAAAGGAAGCGAA
>CAYVZH010000042.1:0-25415 GCA_964456025.1 uncultured Ruminiclostridium sp. | reverse complement strand
CTTTGTATTGGATGGTGAGCAGTATCAGAAATGCCGTTACATGGCGTTTCAGCCTGCATTGAGCGAGGAAAACAATCCGTATATAAAGCAGTTTTTAGAGAAAGAGTTGCGGGCAGAATCGGGAGGAATTTAAATGACGGTTGAATACGGTACAAAAGAAGATATTTCCTCATGGATGAAGCTTGTTCGCTCGGTTCGTTGGAATTTCCCCGGACTTGAAACGGAGGAAACGCTCAAGGAGCATGAAAATACCGTGCTTCATTTTATGTCGGAGCGGCGCGCGCTTTGCGTAAAAGAGGAAAATGCGGTCGTTGGCGTACTGCTCTTTTCCGAAAAGCATAATATGATCTGCTGTCTTGCGGTGGCGCCCGATTTCCGCAGGCGCGGGATCGCCTCCGCCCTGCTTTCCAAGGCGATCGAGCGGCTGGACAGAACGAAAGACATATGCGTTTCGACATTCAGAGAAAACGATCCCAAAGGCATTGCGCCCCGCAGGCTCTACCGATCGTTCGGCTTTACGGAAGGAGAGCTGATCGAAGAATTCGGTTACCCGAATCAACGATTTGTTTTACCCGCAAAGTAAACCACCATGTCAGGGCGGAAAGTTCCCGTTTATCGTTTCGGGGATAAATAATTATTAAAGGAAAGAAAAGATCATAACGATGAAAAGCTTCTTTGCTTATGAAATGCAGTATACAGAAAAAGCCCCCGTTATAACCCACCTTCCCATGATCCCGTTTCACGAAAAGTATTATCCGCAATACGAGCGCGTATATAACGAATGCTTTTCTGAAATGCGCGAGGCGCTGGACATTAAGCCCTACCACTTCTACTCCGACATCAGCCAGCTCGGGAACAAAACGGCGAATCTGTTCCTGCTGCTGCAGGGCGAAACGATCATCGGCAGCGTGGGATGCTATGATACGGAAATAGACGACCTGATCGTAAACAAGCAATTCCGGAATAACGGGTACGGAAGCGCATTGCTGCAATGGGCAATTTGTCACATAAGAACGGTTACCGACGATCCGATCACCCTTCACGCGGCCGATTGGAACAAAAACGCGATCCGTTTATACTTAAAAAACGGGTTTACTGTCACGAAAAAAGAGAGGGTGAATTGAAAAACTCAAAAACCGCCCCGACCTCGGAAAACCCGGGATCGGGGCGATATTGCTAATAAAATATTTTCAAGGCATTCTCGTCAAATATTCGCCGTATTATAGCCGATAATGTGCAGGATCCGAAAATCCCCCGCCCGGATCAGGCTCAGCGGGACATTTTTCAGCCGATCGGTACAGATCAGGTAATCCGACGGTTCGCCGTCCGCGCCGACAATATCGGTAATGATCGCCTCCAGAATCGGCGTTTCCCCGTCCATGAGCTGGATCACGTCGCCGACCTCCCCGGATCCCGCGGGAGCCGCGACCAGCCCGAAACCTGTATTTTCGACCCCGTAGATCCAGAACCGCTCCCGGTCGTACCAGCTTCCGGTGCAGCCCTTATGCTCGCGGGCGTTATTTTCCTCATAGCCGTACCACTTCCATTGGGTAAGCTTATCCCCCTGCGCGTCCATCGGGATCCCCCCCGCCGCAAGGCAGGCGGAGCAGAAATTCGCGTCGTTTTCCTCATAGTTCCCGTAAGCGGCTGCGTGCGTTTCTCCCCGCGCACAGCTTACCGCGGCCGCACGGTCGTATTCGTACTCCGCGGAGAATTCGGCGCGCTCCTCCGAAAAAGAAAGCGGAAAATTCTCCCGGAACGCTTCGAGATTTTCGGTCAGAAGCTCCTCGGCCTTCCTGATATATGGCGCGAAATAGGTATAGGAAAGATCGTCCTTCGTGTAGCCGACCGCCGAAAGGATTGTGCCGAGTGCCGCTTCCGCCGTTTCCCGCGCGGGGCGGTCGCTCGTATGCGCCGAGATCAGCGCCTCCTTCCCCTTGGTCGTCAGGCGGAAGGTATGAAGCTCCTCGGCGATCTGCGCCGAGGCTTCGGAACAGCCGTAGGGAAGCTCCGCGCTCACCCTTACGCTAAGCTCGGCGGTGTTCGGCGCCTCCCGTCCGACCGAGCGGCGGGAAAGAACCGTATAGCGGACGGTGCATTCCCGGAAGGAATAATCGGCGGGCGCGGTATGGGCGGCGGAAATTTCATAGCGAAGCGTCATCTCGTCGATCAGCTCGTCCTCGCATTCGTCCGCGTAAAACCGCGCGATATTTTCATGATAAAAGCTCCCGAGCGAGGCGAAATAGCAGGTCAGATATTGCTCGATCAGGAGCGCCTCCGCCTCGGGAAGCCCGTTCATCTTCGGCGAAACGACGGTAACGGCGGTGTCCGAGCGGGTAAGCGGCTCGTCCGAAGCGTAAAGATCGGTATTCAGAAGCTCGGTCAGCTTCTTGTCGATCTCGAAAACGTCCCATGCAAGAACAAAGCCGACAATCGCGATCGCCGTAACAGTCAGGACGATCAGCGTTGTCAGCACTGCCTTTGTTTTATATCCGTCCCGCATCTCAGGACCAGCCGCATTCGTCGTAATCCGCCCAGCGGTTCTCGGTCTCGTGCTGGGTCAGCTTATAAACGATATAGATCGCGCAGCAGATGATCAGCGCGACCGCGCCGAAAATCGGGATCAGTCCCGAGCTGTGCTTTTTTGCGGGTGCGTTCTGATTATTGCTCATAATATGATCATTCCTTTCGAGCTTGGAACCCGGGTTCTTCTATGTAATCCCGGTTTCCGTCGGGTATATAATACTAATTTCAGTCTAAAAAGCGTTTAAAAAATCAAGCAAAAATTTGCGTATATGATTTTCGCACAGATTTTTTAACTACGCTTTTAGGCTGAAATTAGTATAAGGCTTTTTTTCAGGGTGTTGTCTTGCGGCTTCCCACCGTATCCTGTTATAAAGCATTATACAATAAATCCGCCCGATTGTCAAGAGGCGCATCGGCTTGAAAAACGGTGGAAATTTTTTGTTCCTTTCGCCGCCGAAAGGAACAAAAATTTCGCACAGCCTTTCAAGGCTGTAATTTTAGAGAAAGGAAGCGTTTTCCCCGCTTTTACCAAAGCGACTTTGCACCGCTTTGGCCGGTCAAAGCGGCAAAAACTTCCGATTTACTGAATTTTCGCGCCGCAGCTCTGGCAGAACGCGTCGTCCGCATTGACCTGCGTACCGCAGTTGGAGCAGAATTTCTTTGCTTCCGCTTCGGACGCGGTCGGAGCAGGCGTTTCCGCTGTTTCCGCCTGTGCCTCCGTTACAGGTGCGGCGGAGGTTCCCGGTACTGCCGCCGTCATTGCCGCTTCGGCAGGAGCAGTCGGAGCAGGCGTTTCCGCTGTTTCCGTCGGAATGTAGGACTGCGCGTAAGAAGAGGTCGCCGTAAGCGGCTTAGGTCTTTTCCGAAGCAGGACGATTACCACGACCACAACGATCACAACGGCCAGCGCGCCGATCACGATCAGCAGGATCGTTCCGAGACCGCTTCCCGCGTCATAGCTTACCGTCATTTCGAGCCGATCCGTCTTCCCCGTCATGACGTCGAGCATGTTCCAGTAGACCGATCCGTCCTCGTCGATCGTCCCGTTTGTTTCGAGGACCGGGAACGGCGCCTTGATCCGGAAGGTCACGTTCATCATATTCTGCGAAAGATAATCTTCCATTTCGCCGCTCGGCGCCGCCGCGGTGCCCTCGTAAACGACCGTTATGAGAAGCGCCGAGCCCTTCCGCTCAAAGCTGATCTTTTCGCCGCTGCTGTTTTCGCCCGAAAGTCCTTCGCGGGCGAGAACGTCGAAAGAGCCGTCCTTATAATAGCGAACGCCCGTATAGGTTTCGCCGTCGATCGTTTTGGAGTATTTTTCCGTTTTCCAATCCTTGAGCTTTGACGAATCGCCGCTCTCATCGACCTGCTCAAAAAATTCCTCCTCGGTTTTCCCCGACATCTCGAGCAGGCTTTTCTGAACGGCAATTTCCGTATAGGCGCGCGCGGTCCCGTCGGAATTGATGATGATCCCCATTTCCATATTCATGCAGGAGCACAGCGCGAATAAAAGCGCGAGCAGTGCCGCGGCCGCCGTAAGGCGTTTTGTAAAATGTCTCATAAAAAAGTTCCCCCTAAAGTGTTCAATCTTTTTATCCAGTATACCATATTTCCGAGGATTTGTCAATTTTCGCGCCTGTCTTTTTTGTGCAGGGTTCTCCCCCAAAGGCGTTCCGGCTTTGCCCTTCCCCGCCATTGACATTCCTCTTTAAATAAGGTATAATAAACCCATTACGGCAAAAAGGAATGATAAGAATGAGTTTATATAACGCGAAAAACATTGAATTTTCGTTTGGGGCGGAGCTGCTGTTCCGCGACGTCTCCTTCGAGATCGAACGAAACGATAAAATCGGCTTGGTCGGGCGGAACGGCTGCGGAAAAACCACGCTTTTCAAGCTGATGCGCGGGGAGCTTACCGCCGACGCGGGAGAGCTTGTCAAGTCGCAGGACGCCGTCCTCGGCTACATGGAGCAGCACGTCGTCCGCGACAGCTCGGTCAGTATGTATGACGAGGTTTTAAGCGTGTTCGCGCCGCTTTTAAAGCTGGAGGAGCAGCTGGAAGCGCTTCACCGCGAGATCGACAGCGGGCTGACCGATCCGGAACGGCTGGAAAAGCAGATGCGGCTCACCGAACGCTTTGAGGCGGAGGGCGGGCTGACCTGCCGCGCCCGCGCGCGGAGCAGCCTTCTCGGACTGGGGTTCCCCGAATCGGAGCAGGAAAAGCCCGTCTCCGTTTTAAGCGGCGGCGAAAAGGCAAAGGTGCAGCTGGCGAAGCTCCTTCTTTCGGGTGCGAATCTTCTTTTACTCGACGAGCCGACGAACCACCTTGACCTCGCCGCGTCGGCGTGGCTTGAAAAGTTCCTTTTGGATTATCGGGGCGCATATCTCGTGATCTCGCATGACCGATATTTTCTCGATAAGGTCACGGGACGAACCTTCGAGCTGGAAAACAACCGCCTTACCGCCTATAAGGGCGGCTATACCCGCTATCGGGAAAAAAAAGAGGAGGATCTCGAAGCCGCCTGGAAGCACTATGAAAACCAGATGGAGGAGATCCACCGGATCGAAGGGATCATTGAGCAGCAAAAGCGGTTCAATCAGGCGCACAACTACATCACCATCGCGAGCAAGGAAAAACAGATCGAACGGCTGCGGGCGGATCTGGTAAAACCCGAGGCGCCGCCGAAAAAGCTCCGCTTTCGGTTTCACTGTAACGAACCGGTCACCGAGGAGATCCTGACCGCCAAAAATCTGTCAATCTCGTTCGGGGGGAACGCCCTGTTCCGCGGGGTGGACTTAGACGTGCGGAAGCGGGAAAGGGTCTTTCTGCTCGGCGAAAACGGCTGCGGAAAAACCACGCTCTTTAAAATCCTGACGAAGGAATACGCGGGCGATACGGGAACGGTCGTTTACGGCCCGGGCGTAAAGGTCGGGTATTACGACCAGCTCATGACCGGGCTTTCCGACCGGAAAACCGTACTGGACGAGCTTTGGGACGCGTACCCGAAGCTGACCCAGACCGAGGCGAGAACCGCGCTCGGAAGCTTCCTCTTCGGAGGGGAGGAAGTGTTCAAAAAAATCGGGACGCTAAGCGGCGGGGAAAAGGCGCGGATCGCGCTTCTGAAGCTGATGATGAGCGGGTGCAACCTGCTTCTGCTGGACGAGCCGACGAACCATCTCGATATTACCTCCCGCGAGGCGCTCGAGGCGGCAATTGAGGGCTTCGACGGAACCGCGCTCATCATTTCGCACGACCGCTACCTGATCCGCCGCACCGCCACAAGGTGTTTCCGGCTCACGCCCGACGGGATCGAGACGGTCGAGGACGTCGAGGGGCTTTTCGACGAAACGAGCGAGCAAAAGCTTGCCGTAAAGAAGGAAAACACGGGCGGCAGTACGGCCAAAAACGAATACCTGCGCAAAAAGGAGCGGCAGAGCGAGCTTCGCAAGCGAAAGACCCGCGCCGCGCGGGCAGAGGAGCGGATCGCCGTGCTTGAGGAAGAAGTGAAGCGCCTGAACGACGAAATGCAGAAGCCCGAAAACGCCGCGGATTTTGAAAAAATCGCCGCTCTCGGCGAAGCCCTCGCCGAAACGCAGAAGGAGCTGGACGAGCAGACGGAGGAATGGATCGCGGCGTCGGACGGGCTGGCGGAGTTTGAGGGGGAGGAGTAAAAAAAGAGACCTCATGATAATAAAGAAATTCTATGACAAAGCGCCCGTATTATGCGGAATATTACTCGGACAGGGGCTCATGGCGCTTTTTGTCTTATTTGAATTTTTTCTGGTAACTGCGGGCATATCGGAATGCGGGGTTATCGTGGATTCCTGTATCCGTGCCCTGTTCGGCGTGATCGCGCTTTTCCTCATGAGAATGATCTATAAGGATAAGCTCGCGAAACTGTTCACCGCTGAAATACCGAAAAGCACCTGGCTTTACTGTATCCCGTTCTTCTTGTATTTAGGGCTGGAATTCCTGTATTTGCCCATATCCGAAAGCCTGACGGCCGCTTATCTTCCCGCTTTTCTTTTGTCCTGCGTGCAGGAGCTTGCAACGGGATTCTGGGAGGAAAGCGCCTCAAAGGGGCTTGTGATGAGCGGTATGCTTTTAAAGTGGAAGAATACCGTAAAGGGCAGGATTGCGGCGGTGTTTATTACGGGAGTGCTTTTCGGCACGCTCCATATTCTTAACGTGCTTTTCGTCGGCGATATAGCCGCCTGCTTATGGCAGGCTTTATATGCGAGCGCGTTCGGGGTATTCTTAGCGGCCGTTTATCTGCATTCGGAGAATATCGCGCTATGTATGGCGCTTCACGCCGTGTGGGATATTCTGATCCGGATCCCGGGACATTTTTGCGAGAACATCAGCGAGGGAGCGGCCGCGGACTTTATTTACGCCGCGCATGACGTGCTTGAACTTGGTTTGTTCCCGATCGCCGCGGTCATCATTTGCATACGCCGTAAACCCGAAAATACGGAAGCGGAGTTCTGAAATAGCGGCACTTATATTTCCGATAATCCGATTGTGCGCAAAAACTACTCCTGCATCAAAAAATAAAGCCAAAACCCCTTTTTCGCAACTTTTTGCAACCCCCGGTTGCGGAATTTCCGCCCCGTCTTGGTAGAACGCAACCGCGAAAAATGGTATGCTTTCGGTAAACCGAGGGAACTCGGAAACTACGAAAGGAAGGTAAATACTATGATCTTAGCGGACAAAATCATTTCGCTCCGGAAGCGGTCGGGCTGGTCGCAGGAGGAGCTTGCGGAGCAGCTTGGCGTTTCGCGGCAGTCCGTCTCGAAATGGGAGGGGGCGCAGTCTGTCCCCGATCTGGACAAAATTTTACAGCTCAGCAGGATCTTCGGCGTATCGACCGACTACCTTTTAAAGGACGAGATCGAGGAAACGGAGTTTATTTCCGGCGAATCGGAAACGCCTCTGCGGCGTGTGACGATGGAAACGGCGTCGCGAATGCTTGCGGTCTGGAAAAGCTCCGCGCCGAAGAACGCGCTCGGCGTCTTTCTCTGTATTATTTCTCCGATCTGCCTGTTCCTGCTCGGCGCGGCGAGCGAGATCCCCGATTCGGGAATTTCGGGAAACCTCGCGGGCGGGCTTGGATTATGCGTGCTGCTGGTGCTGGTCGCGGCGGGAGTCGGACTGTTTACCGGCGCCTCCGCCGCCGAAAAGGAATTCGAGTTTCTGAGAAAAGAGCCGTTTGAGCGGGAATACGGCGTGGAAGGAATGGTGCGGGAGCGCGAAAAAGCCGCTCACGCGCGTGATTCGCGGCGGAAGATCATTTCGGTGATCCTGTTCGTTCTGTCGCCGATCCCGTTATTTCTCTCGGCGATTTTCGCCGGGAAATCGGATATGGCGGCGGTGATCGGTCTGTGCGTACTGCTTCTGCTTGCGGCGGTCGGCGCGGCGCTTCTCGTCTATACGGATACGTTTCAGCAGGCATACGACCGTCTTCTTGAGGAAGGCGCTTATACCCGCGAAAAGAAGGAAAGCCCGCGGCAAAATGTCGGCGGAGCGGTATCTGCGGCGTACTGGCTCGTTGTAACAGCGATCTTTCTCGTGTATCTGTTCGCGTTTGGCGGAGGGGGCGTCTGGGTATGGCTGATCTGGGCGATCGCGGGTGTGCTTTTCGGCGCGGTTGCCGCCGTGGTCGGGACGATCAGAAAGGGAAAGAAATAATTTTTGCGGCGCGTCCATGCGGCACTTGGGGCGCTTGACCTGCGACCTCCTGTCGCACCCCCCAGTAATATTTTTCTCTCAAAAAATCACAGCCCCCGAAGCGTTATCCTTCGGGGGCTGATCCCTGCCATAAAAAAAGAGGGAGAAAACCTCTCCCTCTTTTCCATATAACCTTTAACCAACAATACCCGAGCGCTCAACGCCTTCTACGAAGTTTTTCTGTAAGAAGATGTACATAATGAGGATCGGGAGGATCGAAAGCAAGCAGCCGGATTCGATCCATACGAGCCAGTCGGAGGCGATACCCGTCGGCGTACCGTTGTTAAAATACGCCGAGATCGTCTGCCAGAGGTTCGATACCTGAAGCGCAATGGTGTTCGATCTTGTAAAGAACATTCCCGATACATACGAGTCGTTCCAGTACCATACGACCGAGAAGATGAATACCGTTAAGAACGAGTTGCTCGCGTTCGGTACCATGATCTTCACGAACGTCTCGAACGGACCGCAGCCGTCGAGATACGCCGCGTCCTCAAGCTCCTTCGGGAGCCCGCGGAAGAACTGGCGGAACAGGAAGATGAACAGACCCGCGCGGATACCGTTACAGAAGAACGCCTGTAAATAAAGCGCCCAAGGAGAGTCCGCAAGGTTCGCCGCCTCGCCCGTAATAAGCGAAACCAAGCCGAGCGGATCAAAGTAACGGAACTGCATAAACTGCGGAATCAGGATAACCTGCGTCGGAACGATGATCTGCATCAGAACGATCCCGAACATCAGCCCTTTTCCCTTAAACTTAAATCTTGCGAAGCCGTAACCCGCGATCGAGCAGGTCAGAACCTGGATCAGCGAGCAGACGACGTTTACGCTTACCGTATCCCAGACGAGCTTCGGATAGTCGATCGCCGTCCAGGTATCGATCAGGTTATCGATCGTAATGGTTTTCGGGATCCAGAGGATCGACGGGTCGGACATTTCCGACTGCGGACGGATCGCGCAGGAGATCATGTAGAGCATCGGGTACAGAATGACGAACGCCAGACCGAACAGGATCAGGAACCGGAACACCGGCCATACCCTTTCGGAAACGCGCCGCCCGAGAATATAGCGGTAATGCTTTCTCTCCGCCGCGTTATACTTTGCGTAATGCTTAATGATGTCCCAGCTGCTTACGTGATACTGGCTAAGCCGCTTTTTTTCTTCCTTTTTAAGCTGCCTTTTTGACTTTTTGACAGGAGCAGATGACTCGGGAGTTCCGGAACCAACCACTTCTGCAATAATTTCGTTGTTTTCCATGAAGTTCCTCCTTTATCAATCTACTTGGTAGAATATGAACCGAGATACGACCGCCGAAATAATTCCGAGGATCGCCGCCACGATCGCGAAGTATGCCCACGCCATCGCCGACGAGAAGCCGTATTCCCACGCGCGCGCATAGCTCATAACCTGCTGCATGACGGGGTTGTCGGACTTTACGAACGCGTCGATAACGGTATAGATGAGGTTCGCGAAGATCATCGGCGAGATCGTCGGGAAGGTGATCTTCCAGAAGAATTCCCAGCCCGTAGCGCCCTCCATTGAAGCCGCTTCCTTCGCCGAAACGGGGATCTGCTGTAATGCCGAGATAAAGATCAGGATCTGGATACCCGAATCCCAGATCAGGTTCAGGATCGTTCCCGTGATCTCGGAAACGGTATCCGCAAGCTGCTGGCTGATATTGCTGAGTCCCATGAACTGTAAGAAGTCCTCAACGAAGTCCGCCTTGAACAGCGCGCTGAACTGAGAAGCGTCTCCGACGCCCTGCGCGAGCATATCGCCGTTGATAACCTGTAATACCGGTCCGGTCGCGATCAGTACCGGCAGGAAGAAAACCGCACGGGCAAGCGTCCTGCCCTTAAACTTATCGTTTAAGAGGAGCGCCACGAAAAGCGAGAATACCAGTACGAGCGGTACGGTATACGCCGTTTCCGAAAGCGAGCTTACGAGGTTCCTCGGATAATCGGGGTTTTCGGTAAACGCCTTTTTATAGTTCCCGAAGTCGTTCCATTCGGTATAGATACCCGGTCCCGACATTCCGTACTGTTCGATGATATCCGGCTGGCTCACGAGCTCGGTCCGGCAGAGCGAGTACCAGAGCGACTGTCCGAGCGGGATAATAAACATATAAATGACGCCGACGAGCCATAACGCCACGAATCCGTAGCCGTAAAGTCCCTTTTTCCGCTCATAGGAAATTTTGCTTTCCTTGATCTTCTTTTCCTCGCGGGGCTTTCTTCGCCTGATGTCGACCTCGCCCTCCGCGTTTAAGGCGGCGGCGGAAGCCGTCATGTGAGCGGCGTGCTGTTTTTTCGGCTTCGGCTGTTCCTGCTCAAGCTGCTCAAGCTGCTCGGACTGCTCAGACAGTCCGGGCTGCCCTTCCTGTGCCTGTTCCGATTCGTTAAGCGCGTCTCTTTCAAGCTCACTCATGATTCACTAACCCCCAATCCGTAATCCGACAGCTGATAAGAGCTTCCGTCTACGCGGATCTCCTCGGTATCGAGATTTACATAAATTTTCGTACCGTTCTCAAAGGTCGTTTCAAATTCCACATTGCTGATCCGATCGTAATCGGTGATCTTGGAATCCGATACCTTTGCGACGATCTCGTTAAACAGCTTATATTCCTTGCAGGCGTCGTCCGCCCAGCCGCTGTAGCTTGCGTAGTAAAGCGTGTCGTATTCGCTGTCCGAGAAGGTGTTCGGGTTTTCGTACATCATTTCGTAATGGATCGGCGTTCCCGTTACGAGGGAGAGAAGCCGGAGCTCTTCCGCGCTCGCGCTCTTATTGAGCGCCTTCGTCGTATAAGGGATCAGTCCGTGAAGAACCATCTGCGCGAAAGGAATGTCATAGCTGATGATGTCGTAGTTTGAGGAGTAAAGCGGAACGTCCTTGATATAATCGGTATAGGGGAGGAGATACTGGTTCGCGTTCTCGGAGAGGATCGAAAGTCCGCCGTCTCTGAGCTTCTGATACCCGTCCCGAAGGATCGCGGACGTATCCGAGCGAATGAAATAATAGCGCCCTTCGAGGTTCCTCCGGCTGAAATCGCTGTAAAGAACGTTCCCCGCCTGATTCAGGGAGATGCCCGTCGCGCCCTCGTTCCTGAAGGAATCGCGAAGCTTGTTGAAAATATCCGTGAAGTAATACGGCGAAAGGATCGTCCAGCTCTTCTTGGAAAGGTGCGGGATCCCGAACGCAAGCTCAAACGGGGTCTGCGTCGCGTAAGAGTTGGTGATCTGCTTGGACGCGTTCAGCGTGAAGGAATAGCCGTTCCCCGATTTATTGAACTCCATGATGTCACAGCTCGGGAAAAGCTCATAGCCCTGCTGCGCGACGTACCGGCTGAATTCCTCGTAATCGCTCTTTCCGCCGAGCTTCGAGGAATACTGGAAGGTCGCGGCGACCTCGCCGACGATCCCCGCCTCGTTAAAGTCCTCGTAAATGATCTTGATATTGCTTACGCCGCCGGACTCAAGCCCTTTCACGATCTCAAGCGCCTCTTTATAGGTCGTCGCCGCGGTCTGAATGTCGATCGGGAAGCCGAGGATTGACTGGGTCTTTACCGTTCCGCCGAAAAGCGTCAGGTAAAAGGGCGCGTCATTCGCCGTCGTCTTTTTGGTCACGCCGAGATCGTTCATCAGATAATCGCGGTAAACGTCCGCCACATCGATGTACGAAAGCTCGCTGCCGCTGATCGGATAGTAGGTGACCGAAACGTTGCCGGTCTTGATCCCGTGCGATTCGTATACGGCAAGCGGCTCGTTGCTTCCGCCCATGTAATACTTATCCTGTGTGCGGAGCGTAAACTCGAACCAAGCGTCGTTCAGGTCGGTTACGTTCTGTCCGGTGACCGCCGCGTGGACGATCGCGAATTCGTCGCCCTCCGTCGCGATCATGACAAGGCCGTTATCCTCGCCCTCGCCCTTCGTGATCCGTCCGAGTACGGGCATGGTGACCTTTTCGATCACGGGGCCCGCCTCTAAGAGACCGATCGCGAGATCGCGCCCGTAAACGATGGATTCGTATGTATTGTTATCGCCCGAAAGCGCGCCGTTGTTGTAATCAATGACCGCGCCGGAGCCGTCGGGAACGATCATGAAGCCGTTCTCGCTCCGATCGGTACCGCCCAGGTTTTCAAGAATGTGTACGGTCAGAAGCTGATACCCGGTATCGCCGTCCGCATTTACCTCGGGACGGTTCTCCTTGATCTCCGCCGCGGGAACGGTCGCGGTAAAGCTTCCGTTATCGTTCAGCTTGATCTCAAGCGGGATCTCCATCTCGAACTTATTAAAGTAGAAGGTAAACCGCACCCCGTTTTCGATCGGGGTGACCGACTTGGTGACGTTGCTGTCATAAGCGCGCGCGCTTTCGATCGCCTTGCTTTCCGTTCCGACGACTTCTACCGTTAAGAGCGTGCTTCTGCGGCTGAGCTGAACGCGCTGACCGGGATCGGTATTATAATAGCTCGACCACCAGATATGCCCGTTCGCCTTGTTCTTCACCGCGAAGGTGTAATTGTCCTCGTTTACGTAAAGACTAAGGCTGCTGTTCTCTGCTTTTACGCTCATTGCCGCGAGCGCGTCCGCTTCGGTCACGAAGACCTCACCGCTTTCCTCGGGGATCTCCTCCGCGACGGTCTCGGCGGCTCCTGCTGCCGTTTCATCGGGTTCTTCCGACCAAACGGGAACCTGTGTCGCGGAAACGGTTACGATCAGGGCAAGAGCGGCAGATAACAGTTTTTTCCTTAATTTTCGCATTGTTTTCTATCAGTCCTTTCCAAATCAGGAGGATTCTACGGGAAGCTTTTGTGCAGGAGTGCGGCTCCCCGCGCTTTGTTTAAGGTTTAAAAATTTTCTGCGCTAAATGCTGAATCGGTACATCAGCTCCGTATAGATCGAATAACCGAATACGAACACCTGCTGGAACAGCGTCAGCAGCAATACCGCAAGGAACAGAATGACTGCCATCGCGACAATGGTAAAGACGATCGCGAGAAGTGTTTTCGGTATGGAATACTGATGAACGGTTTTCATGCCCGAAATAATCAATATGATCGACCACGCCAGCCCGAGATACTGAAAGAAGAACATAAATCCCGACTCGGTCCGAAGAAGGACGTTACTCGCGATAATGCAGATCACCTGCGTGATCAGATACGGAACAAGCGCGTACGCGGAAACACAGAAGATATTTTTCATGGTTCCCTCGCCGTCGAACAGCGTACAGAGCGACCAGTTTCCGACAACCCAGGTTATGAAGAGAATAACCGACGAGGAGAAGTACGGAACAATGTTGAATACCTTTACATACGTGTTGTTGAAAAGGAATCCGGTAAGCTGTGCGCTTGCGACGTTTATGAGGAAGAAGAGGATTACGATCACCCAGGCGACCTTCATGTTATAGCCTTTTTTCCAGCGAAGATCGTCATAGCCCTCAAACGGGTGACGCGTTACATAGAACGGCCATTTCCAAGCCGGTAAATCTAAGTCAAATCTCATTTCGTCGTCCCTCCCGTCTTTTTCTGCGCTTTTTTCCTCTGCCGGATCTTGCTGATGATGATAAGCGCTAAGATCAATACGAGGATCACCACGAGGATCCATGTGAAATTCGCGCGGATAAACTCGATTCGATAGCTCTTAAAGGCTCTGTTATAGCCGCCGCGCGAGTTACGGTAGAAGTAGTCGAGCGCGGTCTTATAATCGTTCTGGTTTAAGTACGCGTTTCCGAGACCGATATACGCGAGCCAGTAGTTTCCGTCGCGGCGGAGAACCTCTTCCCAAGGCTCCTTCGCCTCGTCGTAAAGACCCTCGTTATAAAGGGTGATCGCGTTCTGTACGATGCTTCCGAACTCGGTTCCCTTAAAGACCGTGATGTTGTTTTTACGGGAGTCGGTGACGTAAACCTTTCCGTTATGCGTTTCAAGCGCGGAAACGGAGGTAAACGTACCCTTCTGCGTGCCCTTTCCGCCGAAGATAAAGAGGAGGTCGCATTCGTCGGTGTACTGGAATACGCGTCCCGTTGCGAAATCGAGCAGGTAGATATTTCCTTCCTCGTCAATGTCTACGTCGCAGATCGCCGAGGTGTAGTTCTTACCTTTATAATAGATCGTCAGAAAGTCACCGAAAACATAATGGTCATAGCCGAGGTTGGTAAAGATATTGGTACCCGCGGGGTTCAGTTTCTTTAAAATATCCGTATCGGAGGTTCGGCTCTCGGTAACGGTATAGATAAAGCCTTCCTCATCTACGTCAACATTCGCGATCTCGATCGCGACCGAACGCCGCATGGCGATGATCTGTTCACGGGTGTAGATCAGCTTCCAGAACGACTGGGCGATTACTTCGGCAGTCGCGTTTACGCGGTTCGCGCCGTAGTAGCCGTTAAACGTTCCGTCCGACGAGAACTGAACGGTACCCTGCGTGATCGACGGAACAACGACGTATACGTTAAACGCGCTGTCCACGACGACCTTCGAGGGATTGTACGTTACGTCCTTATCGTAAACGTCGCTTGAGGGACGGACGTATTCCATCTCGATCTCAAGATCCTCGTTGAACGCGACGACGCGCTGGTTCGACGAATCCGCGACATAGATCAGCGTATGATCGTTCTTGTCGGTTCTGACATAAACGCCCGTCGGCGCGCTGAAGTTCGTCTTCTTAATCGAACTCTGCTCCTCGGGAAAAGCGTTTCCGTAATAAAGCGTATCAATCACGGTCGTATTCTCGGGGGCGAAGCTCTCATCCGTTACGACGATCCGGTTATTTTTCGAGTCCGCGATAAAAAACTTTCCCGATTCGTTATCAATATAGATATCGTTCGGCTCGGCGAGCGAACCGATTCCCATATCCGCGCCCGAAACGGTACGATCGACTACATACCCGTTCTGAGAGGGAACCGGATCGCCCCACCAGTCGTAGTTGTAACCGGTATACGGTTCGTCCGCCGAAGCGGTTACCGCGAGCGTCCCCGCCGTAGCGGCGGCAAGCACGAGAGCGGTAAGCTTTTTCCTAAACCGCACTAAAATCATTCCTTTCTTATTCAGTGTTCGCATATTCCCGTGAACAGTTCTTCACAGGTACTGCGCCTGTCTTTTCGTATAAATCTTATGAAAACAAGTTCTGAAATCCCGCTTTTTGCCGCCCGCGTTTTTAAATGCAGACGCGGTACCCGCGGGAATCGAAAACCGTCTCGCCTTAATCCTTCAGACCGCTCGTTGCCATCGTCTCAACAACGGAACTCTGGCAAAGCAGGAAGATCAGCATCGGCGGAATCATTAAGATAACGACAGCCGCAGCCGCAACGCCCGCACGGGCAATACCCGAAGCCGTGATCTGCGATAAAACGGTCGGAATCGGTTTTAATGCTTCGTTATAGATAAAGGAGTAACCCGTGATCTGCCAGGCGCCGTTAAACGCGAAGATCATCAGCGTGAGCCAGGCGGGCTTTACGTTCGGCATAACGATCTGCCAGCAGATCCGCGTATGCCCCGCGCCGTCAAGGTATGCCGCCTCGATCATCGCGTCGGGGATCTGACCCATGAACTGACGCATCAGGAACAGACCCATCGGGGTCGCGATAAACGGGAGCGTGATCGCGAAATAAGTATCAATTACTCCGATCGTCGCCATTACCATGTACTGCATGATAAAGAGTACCGTACTCGTAAAGAGAAGGGCGACCTCGATGATCTTATTCAGCGCCCTTTTCCCCGGGAAATCGACCTTCGCGAGCGCGTACGCCGCCGAGGAGGAGAAGATGAGCTGCGAAATCGTTACAACGACCGCGACAAACACGGAGTTAAAGATATACCGCGAAAACGGAACCCACATATTCGACGCGGTGTTCATCAGATCGACAAAGTTCTGGTTCGTCGGCGACATCGCGTAAAGCTTCGGCGGGAAAAGGAAGAGCTCCTCCGGCGGTTTGATGGACTGAATGACCGAAAGATAGATCGGGAAAAGCATAAACAGTCCGAGTAATACGAGTAAGACAAATATCGCGATGTCTCCGCCGAGACTTCCGCCATATTTTTTTCTGGATTTTCTGATCCCCATGACTACCGTCCTTTCAAAGGTATGATATTTCGTTTCCCCCGGGGAGAGCCGCAGAGACACCCTCCGGAAACGAATGTACTCAATTTTTTAATCGAGATATTTCCCGAGGATCTTTTTGATCCCCCAGTTCGCAAGGAGCATGACCGCGAACAAAACGAAACAGATCGCGGCGGAATATCCCATCTCAAAACGGATCGAACCGTAGTCAAAGGCGTGCGTCATGATTGTATGACCGGCGTAGTCCGTCGTCGGGAACGCCGTAAGAGAACGCCCGATATCGCCCGCGGTGAACGAGCTTGTGATCTGCATGACCGCCGCGAATAAAAGCTGCGGCCCCATCGCGGGAACGGTGATATAGATCAGTTCCTGCGCGCGGTTTTTGATCCCCTCGATCGCGCCCGCCTCATAGCTTGCGCGGTCGATACCCTGTAAGCCCGCGCGGATCGCAAGGAAGCCCGCGCCGAGCGCCATCCAGAGCTGTACGACGATCAGGACGCCCATGATATAGTTCGCGTCGGTAAGCCATTGGATTGCCCCGTTCGTGATCCCGAGGTTGATCAGGTACGCGTTCGCGATTCCGTATGTATCGCCCGAGAAGATCAGCTGCCAGGTCGAAAAGATGTTGCCCGCGAGGGTCGGCGCGTAGAAAACGAAGGTAAAGATCGTTTTCATCGCACCGGGAAGCTCATTTATGAGCCACGCAAGGATAAAGCAGAGAAAATAGCTGAGCGGACCGGTAACGACCGCGAATACAAGCGTGTTTTCGATCGCCTTTAAGAATACCTCGTCCTCTAAGAACAGGGCGTAGAAGTTGCTCAGCCCCACCCAGCGGGGAAATTCCGCCATATTAAAGTTCGTGAATCCCATCGGGAGCGAAATAATGACGGGGACGACCGTAAAGATCAGAAACAGCACGAAGTAAGGGGCGATCAGACCGTAAACTCCGGCATTTCTCTTCATCTGCATCAGCGTATATTTAAACTTATTGTCTTCAATATACAAAGATTGCTCTTTTTTAGCCAAAGCTCAATTCCTCCTTATTTATTTGTTCGAAAAGACCTGAAGATCCGCGTTCTTTCTCTCGATTTCCGCGTTAATGTCTCTGTTGTACGAAGAAAGCGCGTATCTCGGATTCCAGGTATCGTTTACGACCGCGCGGAACGCGTTCTTAACGTGACGGGTCGTCGCGTAGGAAGCCGGAATAACCGGAATCTCAACCGTCTGATTCATTTGCGCGGAGATCTTTTCGTATTCCGCCGTGGACCACGGGAGCTGGGCGAGCGCGTTTTTGTTCGCCGTATCAAAGCGTCCCATCTGACCCATCTGACCTTCTATGGTGCGTCCGTACTGAACCATGACCTCGTCGGAGGTGAACCATTTAATGAACGACCATGCGGCGTTGATGTCCGGGCATTTCGTAAAGATGACCGCGCCGCCGCTTCCCGAGTTTGCCGCGTGAGAGATCTCGCCCGTCTTATTGCCGTTTGCGTCAACCACCGGCGTTCCGGGAACGAGAGTAAAGTCCCAAAGGCCTCTTATTTCGGGCGCGGACACCGCAAGCTGGTTAAAGAAGGTATAGTTCTGGATTACGATCGGCATTTCGCCGGTTCTGAAACGCGAGAACGCATCGTATGTCTGTTCAAAGTCGTAGATCGTGTAGAAATCCGTCCACTGCTTGAATGCGTCAACGATCCGCTTCTGATCGAAGGTCGTCTGCGTAAGATCATCAATGTACATATTGTTCCCGCTTTGGAGAACGAGCATGGAGAAGGTGTCCCCTGTCTCAAAGATCGAGCTGGAGAGGTTCGACGCCGGCGAAAGCAGGCCGAGCGTTAAGTAAGACCGCTGCAATACCGGGATAATATCGATCAGTTCGTCCCATGTCTCGGGAATCTCTTTTACGCCGAGCTCCTCAAGAATATCGGTCCGGTAGAACATCATCGGGAAGTTCTGCGATACGGGAAGCCCGTATATACCGCCGTTATAGGCGTAAAGCGTCGAAATGTTCGGCGTGAAGCGGCTCGCGACAACCTCGTCGTAATCGTTAAAGGTCGAGAGGTCTACGAGTAAGTTTCTCGCCGCGCACTGGATCGGGAAGTCGCCCCCGAGGAACAGCGAGACGTCGGGACCCTTCCCCGCGAGTGTCGCTTCGAGGATACCGCCCTGTACTAAGTTGATCGAGATCTGGATCCCGTCATTGTTCTGGTTAAAGTCGTTATCGACGAGGTCTTTTACGACCGTCGCCTGGTCACGTCCGAGGCAGACCCATACGTTGATCGACTTTTCGGTCGTATCGGAAAGCATGGTATAATCCTCAAAGAAGGAACCGATAAACGCCTGGAAGCTGAACGCGAATTCCTCAAAGAAGTTTCCGTTCGCGCGGCTTCTTTCTTCATTCGCCGTATAAATCTCGATATAGTCGAGCTCGAGCGGTTGGTTGCGGTAGTCGCGCATCCACGCGGATACGGAGGAGATATAATCCTTTAACGTACCGACCATCTTCGGAATATCGTCCCGCTTGTCGCAGCAGCGCTTTAAAATAACCGCGAGGGACTGGAGCGAGGAGGCTTCGGAGCCCTGTCCGAGCTTTTCGATATTCGCCTTTTCCGCATAAAGAGTATTGATCGCGTCATTGAAGGTCGGGATCAGCTCGGGGATCTGAATATCGACAAGGTAGTCGTTATACTCGTCGGGATCGGGTCCCGTGATCATGAGGATCCGGCGGTAGTAATAGTTTAAGGTATAAACGAGATCGTCGAGCCGGCGCATGATCTCACCGATCGAACCGGGGACAGCCTCCATGGTGATGGTATGTCTGCCCGCCTCAAGGTAGAGGTACATGTCCTCGCCGTTCTGATCCTGCAGCGTCTGCATATACCAGTTCGGATCGTAGGGGAACGCTACGCAGTCCATCTGCTCGTTCGGAACCTCGCCGTCAATATAAATGCGGCGGTTGGAATAAAATCCGCGCATGGTATTCTGTCTCGCCTTGAACGCGAAGCGGTAATATCCGTTCGACGGAACGCTGAATTCCCAGGTTACCTGCTGCGTCGCCTTGTTCCAGGTCGCGTTCCCGAGGGTGTTGTACCGCTGCTTCGTCGGGTGCGCCGGGCTGGTCATGCAGGAGGTACGGTCGAGTGTCGCGTACAGCGTCGAGGAGGTTTTCTGAAGCGGAGATTCCGCCTGGATCAGGATCGTATTCGACCCGAGATCGTTTTTGTTCGTGAGCGCGGGCGTATTGGAGATGTCCGCGTCGGAAGGCTTCGTATATGCGGGAAGCTCCGCGTAATTCTTAAAGGTGAGCGACTTGAGCGCGATATTGGTGCGGATTCCCTCTAAGGTAAGAACGTGCGAGCCTTTTTCGAGGTAGAATATGTACGGGTCGTTAAAAAGACCTTCCTTATCCTTAATCGGGTAGGTGATCCAGATGTCCTTTTCAACCTGCGTCGGCTTCAGCTCGTTATCGCGGCTGTCCTTACGGATCGCGGTCGCGTCCTTCCAGAAGCGATCCAACTCAATATCGTTGCAGGCGGTAAAAGGATATTCCCCGTCCAGCTTTAATCCGACGTCTACCGTCGTGCTTTTGCCCGAGATCGTGTAGTAATAAAGCTCGAGATTGTAAATTCCCGTTTCCTCTACGTCAAATTTGAAGGAGATCTCGCCGCTGTTGTTCGTCCATACGAAGCAGTCGCTTTCGCCTTCGTAATCCTCGATCGAATATTCGGGAAGCTCTCCCCGCTGATCCGCGCCGACCTCCGCGCTTGCCGCGTCGATCCTGATCTCGCGCATCGGGGCTTTTTCACCGCCGTATTTCGTATAATACGCGCTGTACGTATTGTCCCGATTTCCCGTGCTCATGACGTTTTTTATGGTCGAGACTTCCTCTTCCTCATCGTCCGCCGTATTTTGCTCCGCGTATACGGCGGGCTGCATCGTCACAAGCATTGCTGCCGTTACCAGCAGCGCCAGCAGCTTTTTCCTTTTCTTGCCCAAAATAAGCTCACACCTTTCTGAATGATAAGTTTTAAGTGCGAAGGTCAGTAAAAGCGAATCCGTCGCCTTACTGCCTGTAAATAGAAATTTTATCTTCCTCAAGCTCCAGCCGAACCTTATCGCCGCCCTTGATCCCAAGCGCGCTCAGGTAATCCTTCGGAATCTGAAGCCTTCCCGCGCGGTCAAGCACGATCAGCTCCTCATGTCCTCCGCTTTCCTGTAACGCCCGGATCTCGGACTGCTGAAGCTCGCTGAGCTCTTCAAAGGATACCGCGCCGTATGCGGCGGGAGTTTTCCGAAGAAGCTCACTTGAGGTTTTGCCGTCACGGATCGCGACGACGCGGTCAATGGATTTCGAGAGATTCGTGTCATGTGTTACGATGACGACGGTTACTCCCGTCTCTTTATTTAAACGTTTAAAAACGTCTAAAACGTTGTTAGCGGTCTTGGTATCGACCGCGCCCGTCGGTTCGTCGGCGAGAAGAAGCTTCGGATAATTGCTCAGGGCGATCGCGATCGCGGCCCGCTGCTGTTCCCCGCCGGAAAGTTCTCCGAGGAGCGAGTTTTTCCGCTCCGAAAGTCCGACCATTTCCAGAAGCTCGAGCGCCCGCGCCCGCCGGTTCGCGTAGCCGCTTAAAAGCATCGGCATTTCGACATTTTCGACGGCGGTCAGGTACGGGATCAGGTTCCGCGCGTTTTTCTGCCAGACGAAGCCGACCGTTCTGCGCTTATACTCGATCTTTTCCTTTTCCCCGAGCTTCAGCATATCCTTCCCGTCGATAAACAGGCTTCCCGCCGAGGGGGTATCGAGCCCGCCGAGCATATTGAGCAGGGTGGATTTTCCCGAGCCGCTCGCGCCGACGATCCCCATCAGCTCCCCGCGCTCGACCGTAAGATCCAGCCCCTGAAGCGCCATGACCTCCACGTCCGTCGTTTTATAGATCTTTACGAGGTTGTCGCAGCGGATCATGACATTTTCGGGAGGCGCGAGTAATACCTTTTTCGGCATATGTCCTCCTTTGCCGCTCTCATGCCTGCTATACTATATATTATATATGGTATGATCGTTTATTTATTGCACTTCGTTTCGTACCGTATCGGAAATTTTTCCGTCGCTTAGCGTATAGACAAGATCGGCAAGCTCCATCATCGTTTCGTCGTGCGTGGTCATCACAACCGTGATCCCGTCGTCGTGAACCAACTCCCGAAACAGCCTTACGACCGCGATCCCCGTCTGGGTGTCGAGCGCGGCGGTCGGCTCGTCGGCAAAAATCACCTTCGGCTTATGGGCGACGGCGCGCGCAATGGCGACGCGCTGCTGCTCCCCGCCGGAAAGTTCTCCGGGACGGTGCCGCATTCGCCGCTCAAGTCCTACCCGGGCGAGACATTCCTTTGCCCGCTTCGCGCGTTCACCGATCGGCGTTCCCGCGAGACGAAGCGCAAATTCAACATTTTCGTAAGCGGTCATCGTCGAGATCAGCGCGACCGACTGAAACACAAACGCAAGCTTTTTTCGCCGCAGGAAATCGCGTTCCCTGTCGTTCATTTCACCGAGCGCGTCCCCGCAGAAGAAAACTTCTCCCCCGCTCTGTCGGTCGAGCGCGCCGAGAATATTGATCAGCGTCGTTTTTCCCGAACCCGAACGCCCCCGAAGACAGACAAGCTCGCCCTCGTTTACCTCGAGATTGATATCGGTCAGCGCGTTTACAACGCCCCCTCCGACCGCAAAATTTCTGGAAACGTTTTCAGCTTTTATGATGGTTTCCATAAGCATTCCTTACGAAAAATTAAGTTAAAACCCGTTTTTCCCAGAAAAACAGATTTTTTCACGCTTCTATTATATCATAAAAGCCCCCTTCTTGTCAATATTTATAAAAACATTTTACCGCAATTCTCTCGTTTATTGCGTTTTTAACAAATCATACAAAAAAAAGTCTAAAAAATCGGAAAAATCACGAAAAAATTATATATATTGATCTTTAAAATCGAAAAACCACAAGATATAGATCTTCCTTTTTTATGAAAAATTAAAACCAAACTTAGGAAAAAATAATTTTTTAAACAGGCTGTCTGAAAAAAGCTTTTACGCTTGACGATAAAAAAATAAGCCCGCTCGTTTTTTGAGCAGGCTTATTTCTTCTTTTAACTTTTATTCCGTTGTAGTTATTCAACTTTTATATCTACTGCTTCCTTCAAAGTCAGCGTTGTCCATTTCCCGTTTACATATGCCTGTACGCCGAAATTATAGATATTTCCCTTCGTAAGTCCCGTAACGGTATACGATGTCTTTTTGGTGGATTTTTTGATCGTCTTGAACTTTCCGCCTACAAGCTTACAAATACGGTACTTTGTCGCGCCTTCAATTTTCTTCCATTTCAGCTTAACTTTCTCATTTCCGAGCGCGGTGGCGGTTACCTTCGGCTTATCCTCTAAGCTTTTTTTCGCGGTAAAGTCAAGAGTAAATTTCCCCTTCGTATTGGAAGCGCCCGCAAAAATCAGATAATATCTTCCCTTCGGGAGGTCTTCTACCGTAAAGGTATAGGTATTGGAATCAAATTTCGAGGTCTTAACGAAATAGGAATCGTTATAATCGTAGAACATCTGATCATCGCTGTCAAAAACGAATGCGCATACGCCGTTTGAGATAAAATCCTTTGTTGTCTTTACCGTAACTTCAATGGTATCTTTTTGCTTCAGCGTAAAACGGTACGGCGCAAAAACAGTCAGACTGCCGGACGCCTTGATTCTGTTAAAAACCTGATCTTCCAGAACATTGTGATTCGTTACGTCAAGATCGGTCGAATTCGCCCGCACAAGTCCCAACAGCTCGTAAGCTTTATAGGTCATAAAAATTTCCCACTCGATATTATATGCGCTCGCGGAAACCGTCAGCCCTGTTACGGCAATCACTGCCGCAAGAAACACAGAAATCAGCTTTTTTACCATGATAAAAATCCTTTCTTCGTCGGAATTTATGAAAATCCGATGGTATATTTTTCCTCATTATATCACAAATTTTTTAAAAAGTCAACCTATTAGACAAATTTTTACTACTTCCTTTTTATAAAATCCTTTTCTTGCAGTCCTGCAAAAAAATAGAAGAAAAAGATAGACAACCGCCGAAAAAAGTGCTACAATAAGAAAAGAAGATTTTGCTAAAATTTCAATTGGAAATCAGTATAAGGAAAGGAAGAAATTTTTATGACGGAACAAAAAATCCGCGAACAGATCTGCGAGGTCGGTCATAATCTCTGGGCGCTCGGCTTTGTCGCGGCAAATGACGGAAACATTTCGGTCAAGCTCGACGACGGCACTTTTCTCGCGACCCCGACGGGAACGAGCAAGCGGATCCTGACCCCCGAAATGCTCATTAAAATGAATGAAAATAATGAGGTCATCGACTGCCCCGAGGGTTTTCACCCTTCGTCCGAATTTAAAATGCACCTGCGCTGCTACAAGGAACGCCCGGAGATCCGCGCGGTTGTTCACGCGCACCCGCCGACGGCGACCGGCTTTGCGATCGCGCATATCCCGCTTGACGACTACACCATGCCCGAAGCAATTATCTTTTTAGGCTCCGTTCCGATTGCGCCCTACGGAACTCCCGGTTCGCAGGAGGTTCCCGACAGCGTCGCGCCGTTCCTTCAGGATCATGACACGATCCTTCTGATGAACCACGGCGCGCTTACCGTCGGCGTCGATCTCACACAGGCGTATTACCGCATGGAAACGCTTGAGCATTTCGCAAAGGTAAGCCTTGTCGCAAGACAGCTCGGCGGCGCAAAAGAACTGGAACGCGGGAAAATCGAGGAATGCTGCGAAATCGCCAAGGCTTTCCCGATCCGCCACCCCGGTTATAAAAAGTATAGTTTATAAGAGAATTTTTTGAGAGATTTTTAAGAGAATTTTATTGAGAGAAAATTTTATGATTGGGGACGCTGTCCCCAAACCCCTGCAAGCCTTTAAAAAGGCTTGACCTAAACTTTTATATTGCTTTTTCACAATAAAATTAAATAATAATTTGAGAATTTCAACAAATTTTTTTAAAACTTGAATAATATCACAGATTTTTTTTCTATCCTATATAAAGCAATATTGCCTTTCGCTTCCTTTCGGCGGCGAAAGGAAGTGGGGTTCGGGGCAACGCCCCGAAAACATATATATTTTCTCTCTCAAAAATCTCTCACACAAAGGAAAAAATATGAAACTGGGACTTGTACTGGAAGGCGGAGCGAGCCGGACTGCCTTTACCTGCGGCGTTCTCGACTATCTGCTTGATCGGGAGCTTTACGCCGATCTTGTGATCGGAGCGTCCGCGGGGATCAGCTACGGCGTTTCCTACTCGTCGCGGCAGCGGGGGAGAAATCTCCAAATTTTTGAAAAATACGTGACCGATCCGCGCTATATGGGACTTCGGCACTTGCTCGGAAAAGGGAAATGCTACTACAATCTGGATTTCGTGTTCGGCGATATTCCCGAACGGCTCCTTCCCTTTTCGTGGGAGGATTATATCCGCTACGGAAGAACCTCTTACGCCGCCCTCACCAATATTGAAACGGGAAAACCGGAATATTTTCATATCGACGAAAACGACCGGAAATGGGATCTGCTCCGCGCCTCCTGCGCCCTTCCGATCCTTTTTCAGCCGATCCGGATCCATGGGCATTTTTACATGGACGGGGGAATTACCGATTCGATCCCGTTTGAATACGCCTTTGAGAATGGCTGTGACAGGGTGATCGCCGTGCTGACCCGTGAGCGGGATTATGAAAAGAAAAAGGAATCCCTGACCCCGCTCATAAAACGGTGTTATCCTGATTTCCCCGCGCTTGCCGAGGCACTGTCCCGCCGTCACGAAATGTATAACTCGCAAAAGGAAAAGCTGTTCCAACTGGAAAAAGAGGGAAAGGTCACCGTGATCGTCCCCGACTCGACCCATAAAATCAGACGTACCGAACGAAACCCCGCCGTCCTTATACCTTTTTATAAAGAGGGTTATGAGAAGGCAAAAGAGGTTTTAAAAGATTTTTGAGAGAAAAAATTTTTTTCTGGTGGTGCACTGTGTCAAGCACTTTGTTTTGTGCCGCCGTCCGTGCGGCGCTTTGGGCTTTTGC
>CAYVZH010000041.1:0-26265 GCA_964456025.1 uncultured Ruminiclostridium sp. | reverse complement strand
TTTGTTTAATGTCTTTACTTCATTATACACTATTTTTTCCGAAAAGGGAAGAGTTTCCGCTATTTTTGTTTGTTCCGGCATATTTATTTCGGTAGTTTTTATTGATGAGCGGCTGTTTATTTTTGCTAAAGCTAAAAAATCGGTTCGGATATGTTATCCGAACCGATTTTTACTAATTAGAAGGCTGTCGATGTTTTTAAACAATGTCTCCCTTGATCTGCTGCGCTCTCTTGATTTTTCTGGAGGTGGTTTTCTCGAATTCCGTATTTCTGATCCTGATACGGTGTATCGCCTTTGAAGAGGGGAGCGCTTTATTAAGCTGCTTTACCTTTTTCTTGACCTCGGCAATCATTTCTTCGGGGGTTTTTCCCTTGTAAAGCTCGTTTCCCAAAAACAGCTCCAGCGTCAGCAGCTCGTCCTCCGAATATACCATTAGCTCCTGCGCGATCTGAAGCGCCTCCGCTTTGTTTTCAAGCTCTTCGGGAGAAACATTTTCGCCGTTAGAGAGAATGATCAGGTTTTTCTTTCTGCCCGTTATGAACAGTCTGTTCTCATCGTCGGCATACCCGAGATCGCCCGTATACAGCCAGCCGTCCCGGATCGTTTCTGCGGTGGATTTTTCGTCTTTGTAATAGCCCTGCATGACCGAGCCGCTTCTTACCGTGATCTCGCCGTCCACAATCCTTACCTCACAGCCCTTGACAATGCTTCCTACGTCGCCGACGGACTTTCGGGTCAGGTCTCCCGTCGTGATTCTCGGTGAGCATTCGGTCATTCCGTAGCCCTGCGCGATCTTTATGCCCAGCTTCTCATAGGCTGTAATAAGTTCGGGATTTAAGTACGCGCCGCCGCTGTACATGACCTTCAGCCTTCCGCCGAAAGCCTTTTTCGCGATAACCTTCATCGGGATCAGCGGCATCGATTTTGAGGCGCTTTTTATCTGCTTATAAATCGTTGACACGATCATGGGTACAAGAAGGATAATTGTGGGCTGGAACAGCTTGAGGTTTTGCGCCACTTTCATCAGTGAATCGTTCACACAAACCGTAGTACCGTATCTCAGCGATAACAGAATATCGCAGGTAAAGCAGTAAACATGATGAATAGGCAGCACCGTGAGCAGAACATCCTCGGGGCTTGCTTCGTTGTCACAGCAGAAAACGTTGTCCATAAAATTCCCGTGCGACAGCATGACACCCTTTGCTTTTCCCGTTGTTCCGGAGGTGAATAAAATTGCCGCAAGCGTATTTTCATCGGGTAGGCCGGGCGTTTCGGGCTGATATTTTTCAAGTACGTCGCCGAGCGAGAAAACGCCGTCCTTTTTCTCTGACAGTATCACAAACTCTTTGATATTCGGACAATTTTCTTTTATGGCAGGAATGGCAGGTGAATATCTTTCGTCGTAAAACAAAACGTCCGCGTCCGCTCTGGTCAGCAGCTCACAAATATCGGCGGGCGCAAGCTGTGCGTCGATCGGAACGGCGGTATTTCCTCCGATCATGGTACCGAGATAGCTTACCAGATAATGATAGCTTGTCGGGCCGATAATGCCCGTGTGAACGCTCCTACCGAATTTATCCTTCAAAAAAGCAGAGACCCGAAGCGCGTCGTCGTTAAATTCGCCAAATGTCTTTTCGCGGATTTCCGATCCGCTTTTTTCCCGAATAAAGGCTTTGTCGCCGAAATTGTTTTTTGCGGCGCTGACCAGATCGAATAATGTTTTCATATTTATAACCATTCCTTTCCTATGTGAGGAATGTATTTTTCCTCGAAAAATACGGCGGGTTTGAAAAATCAAGGATTTTTCAAACAATTATCCTTTCAGCTTCTCAATATAATCAACCGCGTCCTGTACGGTGGAAAGATCCACGAGCTCCTCTTCCTGGACATGAATCCCGTACTTTTCCTCTACCTCTCCTAGAAAACTCATAAAATCAAACGAGTTGAATCCCAGATCGTCCACAAATTTCATATCCGGGGTGATCGTTTCGGGGTCGGCTTCCACATAGTTACAGATCATTTCTTTCAGTTCTTCAAACATTGCTGTTCCTCCTTTATATCATTTCCAGTATCTGACCGATGGTTCTGTTTTTGTCCTCAATCCCTCTGAACAGAACCCTGCAATAGTAGTAATACAGGAATTCCATTTCCTTTTCGGTCACTACGTCCTTTTTGTACTCGAAGTTGAAGTTCAGACCGTTATCCTCGGGACGGTGCATGACGGTAAGGTACAAGGGCTGCGCCGCCACACCGTTGGAATACCAGAAGGTCTTATAGTCAACGTCAGGCATTTCGGTATTCTTTTCCCGGATCGTGAGCGGCTGATAGGTGAGCGAAATGCTTTCATAGCTCGCTCCGGGGGTAAATTTGCGGTATTTCGCGCGCTTCATGGTAAGTTCGATCGGATCGTAATTCGCGTGTCGGAAGATCTTGCTCTGTTCAAGCTGGATCGTCCGGATCCCCTCGATAAAGGACTGTTCGGGCTGTAATATCGTCCGCAGCGGGAAGAAATGGATTCTCGTACCGCCGCTGTGCTTTTCGAGCAGCGTTCCCCGCCGCGCCACGCAGGTCTTTACCGAAACGTCCCTTTCGTCGTTATTGAACTTTGACAGAACGGTTCTGAGTCCCATAAGAAGCAGACCCGCCATCGTCACCTTATTTTCCTCGCAGAATTTCATCAGTCTCGCCGAAGGTTCCCCCTCCAGATGGTAAACCGAGATTGACGCGTCGTGCGTAGAGGAGGTGATAACCGCGCTTCTGAGATTTGGATTTCCGCTTTCCCTGCGCTGGGTGATCAGCCTGCCGGGACCCGTAAAATCGGTATAAATCGGTTCGTCTCCCTCAATCACGTTTTTCCAGAATTCCTCGTCGTTTTGGTGCGCGGGATTGTCGTTCTTTTCGTATTCAAGATCGTGCAGAAGTGCCTTGATATACGGCTGAAGCGGCTTTGGCTCGGGGTAATTGTAAATCTTGGCACAGTAAAGCTCCAGCACTCTTTTGTTAAATTCAATGAGCGAGCTTGAATCCATCGTCATATGATCGACTTTAAGATAAATGCCGTTATAGCCGTTCGGATATTTTATCATCACAACTTCGTTCATGGGGGAATTATAGCGCTCGAACGGTTTGTGTGTCCAATGCGTCATTTCATTGTGCGCGTCCTCTTCCTGCCATTGCGAGAAATCGAAAAAGCCCGGTTCTCTTTCATCAAACGGAATAACATACTGATAAACCTTGCCGTCCTCGTCCTCGATAAAACGCAGCCTCATCGTATCAAAGCCCGCGATCGCCTCTTTTATGCACTGCCTCAGCACCTCGAAATCGACGTCCTGCTTAATATACAGTCCCGTACCGATATTCAGCACCTGCGGCCTTGAGAATTTGATGGTGTAAAAGTGCAGCCTTTGTGCCGCGGTGAGCGGATAACACTGCATTACCGTGCCGTTTATGTTGAATTCCTTCATTTGATCTCCCTCCTTATTATGTGTTCAGGTAAGCGTTCAGAAACTCCGTTACCGTATTTTCGTAAAGCTCCTTGTTTTCATACAGGGAAGCTGCGTGTCCCGCATTTTCAACGAGCAGGAGCCTTTTTTCGCCCGTGCAGGCTTCGTAATTTTTTAACGTCATGTCTGTCGGGACAAATTTATCCTCCTTGCCGTGAATGAACAAAATAGGGCAGGGTGCTTTTTTTACGGCGTCAAGCGTTGAATAATCCCGGAAGCCGTAGCCCGCCTTTTCTCTGCACATTCTTTCGTTGATGTCCATAATCGGTCTCGGCGGAAGATGATAATCTCTTTTCAGAATGTGCTTGAAAACATCATAAGGAGATGTGAACGCGCAGTCGGAAATAATTGCCTTCACATTTTCGGGAAGCTCATCCGATCCGCTTGCCATAAGAACTGTGGAAGCCCCCATGGAAACGCCGTACAGTACGATCTCGCTGTCATCGCCGAGCCGTCCGATCACGTATTCAATCCATTTCAGGCAGTCGAACCGATCCAGAATCCCGAATCCCACGTACTGTCCTTCGCTTTTTCCGTGTGCCCGATGGTCGACGATCAGGGCGTTATACCCGCGCTCCATGAAGTACTCCGCCATGGTCGGACAGTCGTTCATTCCGCAGCTTGTATATCCGTGGCAAAGGATCACGGCGCGTTTTGACGGCTTTTCCGATCGAAACAGATCGCCGTGCAATGTCAGACCGTCGCGTGATCGGATTGTGACGTGCTCGGACGGTCTTTGCAGAAACTTTTCCTTCACGCTGTGAATGATTTTGATATACTCTTCCCATTTTTCGGCGTCCGCCATTTCACTTATGTCAACCCGGAGGACATCTTGCCGGGGAATTACGCGGTTAAAAAGCGTGTGCGCTCCGACAAAGCAAGCCGCCGTCCCCGCCGCCAGCAACCCGCCTGCCATTATAAAGCCGGACATCATACTCATCTCATTTTTCGACCTCCAGTCGATTTTATTTTTTAAAAAAGAACAATTCCGGACAAAAAGCACATAAATAGCTTTTTGTTTAAAAGAATTGTCGAAAAATCGTATTCGACTAACGGTCGAATATCTTTCCTATATATTACCACGTTTTTTTCCGTCGGTCAAGTGTTTTTTAAAAAATATTGAAATTGTTAAAAAATTGTGATATAATAAAAGCGGCAAAACCGTCGGCGGTTTTATGACAGCGTTTTGCACCGTCTTTTATTGAAACATAAATTGTTTTCGCTGCGTGAAAACTCGGCGCTGTGCGCCAACGCGCTTTTGGCATGTGAATTTACGTTATAATAATTCGGGAAGCATAGCATACAATTGTCGGTTTTGGGGAAAAGAGATGATAAAATTGAAGCAGGGCAAGCCCGATAAGCGCGAGCTTATCTATGACGCATTGGCAGAGTTGATGGTTACCGTGCCGTTTAAGGAGATCTCGGTGGAGTCAATCGCGCAAAAGGCAGGGGTTGGAAAGGGAAGTGTTTATTATTATTTTGACAGCAAGGACGAGATCCTCAATCATGTCATAGAGCGAAGCTATCGCAGAGCGATCCGGGAATACCTCGATAATATCCGATTTGAGCAGTCGGCAATCGGACGGATCAAGCAGCTGTTTAAAAGCGTACTCAGAAAGGACTTCGGTGACAGCCGGCAAAACCTGATTGTAACGCTGCATTTGAACGACGATCTGATCCTGCACAATAAATTAAAGGCGATCGCCGTTCAGGAGCTGTCGCCGATCCTGACCGTGCTTCTCGAGCAGGGCATGGAGGAAGGCTCTATTCAAATGGAGTATCCGAAGGAGAGCGCGGAAATTATCGTGACGGTGCTGTCGGTTTTTCTGGATCATACGGCGGCTTCGCAGGAGAAAACCTCGTTAAAGAAAAAATTGAAAATTTTCGCGAGCGTGCTTGAAACCTGTCTGAAAACCCCGAAAGGAAGCTTTGATTTCTTGTTTGACACGCTTGACGAGGAATATGTCTGATCGGATCGGGTTCTGTCAAAGTTCTTAGGCAAATTAAAACCACCAGTTGAACTGGTGGTTTTAATCATTGAAAAAATTTTTGAGAATACAAAAATCCTCCCGCGTGAGGTATTGCTTGTTACGCTGCGTAATGCTGTAAAATATGCAGTGTAAGGAGGTGAAAGCTATGTCAAAATATACAACCGGAGAAATTGCAAAGCTCTGCGGCGTGTCCGTGCGAACGGTGCAGTATTATGATTCGAGAAATATTCTCATTCCCAGTGAGCTGTCGGAGGGCGGGCGCCGGCTTTATACGGAAGATGACCTGAAGCGCATGAGGATCATCTGTTTCCTTCGTGAAGCGGGACTTTCCATCAACAGTATCGGAGAACTGCTTTCCGAGGAAAATCCCGAAAGCATTATTTCCATTCTGCTGGATCAGCAGGAGCAGGCGCTTCGGGAGGAATTGGAAGAACGGCAAAAGAAGCTCGGTATCATTAAAAGCATTAAACGGGAGCTCAAGGAGCTTGAGCATTTCTCGGTTGAATCTATCGGTGATATAGCGCACGTAATGAAAAGCAAAAATGAACTGAAAAAAATGAGAGCCATTATGCTGATTACAGGTGTTCCCGTAATTGCACTACAATGGACGTCTATTATCCTCTGGATTATAAAAGGGATATGGCAGCTCTTTGCTGTGTGGGTCGGTGTGGCGGTTGTCTACGGCGTTTTGGGTTCAGTCTATTATTTTCGTCATACCGCGTATATCTGTCCCGAGTGCCATGAGGTATTCAAGCCGGGCTTCAAGGAAGCCTTTTGGGCAAAGCATACGCCGAAAATGCGCCGCCTGACCTGTCCGAAATGTGGACGAAAGGGACTCTGCGTTGAGGTGTGGAGCGAGAAAGAAGGTGCAAATAATGGCTAAATTCAAGAAACCGTTCTTGTTTGCCCTGTGCCTCCTGCCGATTGCCATTGTTGCGGGAATTTTTGTAAGCTTTTATCAGCTCGATATCTATTCGGACGAAGTGATCGCGGAGATGGCCGCCCAATTTGGAAGCAAGGATATTTTAATCGTGATCGGTGCGGTACAGACGGCGGTCTACGCCTTATTCCTCGGTTTTTTCGGCTATATTCTTGCGGAAAAGCTCGGGCTGTGGAAGCCGATCAAATTTGAAAAGAAAAAGCTGATGATCACGCTCGGAATTTCTGTTCTCGGAGGGATTCTGTTCAGCCTGGATTATTGGACGTTCGGCAGTGTTATTGATGGCATTCAAGAAGGGAACGCTTCCGCTTTGACGGTAAGCGGGATCATCGCATCTGTACTTTACGGCGGTGTGATCGAGGAAGTCATGATGCGGCTGTTCTTTATGTCGCTGATTGCTTTGCTTATTTGGAAGGTTTTCTTCAGAAAGCTTGACCGAGAAAGTATTCCGACGGGGGTATTTGTCGCCGCAAATACCATAGCGGCACTTGCGTTTGCGGCGGGACACCTTCCCGCAACGCTTTCCGCCTTCGGCGAGCTGACGCCGCTGCTCTTGTTTCGCTGCTTCCTGCTGAACGGAGGCTTTGGTCTTATCTTCGGTTGGCTTTACAGAAAATACGGAATTGTTTACGCTATGACAAGTCACGCTTTATTCCATATTGTCAGTAAGTTAATCTGGCTTGTCGCTATTTGAAGCAAAGGCGTATCATTATAATTCTATAAGAAACATAATTCTATAAGAAACGGGGTAAAATTACGTATTAGCACTACGGCTTTTCTCCGTCTGCCCCTGTATTTTCGCTTGACAAGCGGGAAGAATGATGTTATAATACAAATGGATTTATGTGACTATGGTACGCCGTCCTAAATCTGTTTTTTGATCTTATTGAGTGCACCCTTTTCGAGACGGGAGACCTGCGCTTGACTGATCCCGATCTCGTTCGCTACCTCGACCTGCGTTTTCCCCTGAAAAAACCGCAGGTTGAGGATTCTTTTTTCGCGGCTTCCGAGCGCAGCGATCGCCTCTTTGAGCGCGATTTCCTCAAGCCAGTTGGTATCGTCGTTTTTGTCGCCGATCTGATCCATGACATAGATCGTATCGCCCGCCTCGGAAAAAACAGGCTCATAAAGTGAGATCGGTTCGGAGATTGCCTCGAGCGCGATCACGACGTCCTCGCGCTTGCATTCGATGGCGGCGGCGATCTCTTCGATCGTCGGTTCGCGCTTTTTCTCGTTGGTAAGTTGTTCCTTCGCCTGCATGGCGCGATAGGCAAGATCGCGGAGCGAGCGGCTGACGCGGATCTGCCCCGAATCGCGGATATGGCGCTTGATTTCGCCGAGGATCATCGGCACCGCATAAGTAGAGAATTTTACGTTGTATTCGAGCGAAAAATTGTCGATCGCTTTAATCAGTCCGATACAACCCACCTGAAACAGATCATCGGGATTTTCACCGCGTCCCGAAAAACGCTGGATCACGCTTAAAACAAGCCTTAAATTCCCGTTGATCAGTTCCTCGCGCGCCTTTGCGTCCCCCTGTGCGGTGCGTTTTAAAAGCTCGACCTTTTCCGATTCTTTCAGTACCTTCAATTTTGAGGTATTGATTCCGCTGATCTCCACTTTTCCGTAATACAAGCCGCTCACTCCCTGCACGAAATTTCTTACTGAAAAAAGTATTGACCGTCGGGGCGGCAATATTCCGTCGGGCGGGGTGGTAATTTATGGACAGTCGGAGGAAATCGGGAGACGCTTGCGGAAAAATATTCCGTAGGGAGCAGTAGAATGGCAGTCGGATTTTCATATTATTTGATTTTATGAACAAGGAGCGGGGAGCACTCCTGCCATAAATAAAAACACAGCGGGGAGTTCGGAAAATGAAGAACCGTGAAGAAAAGCTTTATCGAAAAAATATTTTGAGGACGCTGATTGCGCTAGCCGTTCCGACGGTGATTGAACAGCTGCTGTCCACACTTTTGCAGTATGTCGATACCGCCATGGTCGGACAGCTCGGAGAGGACGCAACGGCGGCGGTAAGCGTCACGACGACCGTTTCCTGGCTGATGAACAGTATCCCTTCGGCGCTGTCTGTCGCTGTGCTCGCGATGATCGCGAAGGCGGTCGGGAGCGGGGACGAGGAAAAGGTGCGTCGAATTTCCCGCCACTGTGCGCTTGCCGTTCCTTTGATCGGGATCGTTCTTTGCACGGCTGCGCTATGCCTGAGTCCGTATATTCCCGTATGGATGGGCGCGGAGGAGTCGATCCGCGGGCAGGCTTCTTTTTATTTTTTTATGATCAATATCCCGATGGTTTTCCGCTGCTCGGGTATCATTTTTGCTGCTGCTCTTCGGGCGATGTCCAGTGTGAGAATTCCGTTGGTGATCAATTTCGGCTCGAATTTTCTGAACGTGATCTTAAATTATCTTCTGATCTATCAGGCGGGGCTCGGTGTCATGGGTGCGGCGGCTGCGACAGCAATTTCTTATACGCTTTCGGGGGCGCTGATGTTCGCGGCATACCGCAGGAATAAGCTCCTGTATTGGGAACCGAAGGGCTTTCGGCTCGACAGAAGCATTGTTCGCGAGGGGATCAGGATCAGCCTGCCCGTGCTCGGAACGGGTGTGGCGTCCTGTCTCGGATATGTCGTGTTCGCGAGCCTTGTGACGGGAATGGGAAATACCGTTTTTGCGGCGCATTCGATCGCCGTTTCGGTCGAGACGATTTTTTATATTGCAGGCTACGGGCTTCGGACGGCAACTTCGACGATGGTGGGAATGTCGCTCGGCGAGGGAGACCGTCGGAAATTTGAAACCGTCTGCCGTTTCAGTACGCTGATGACGCTTGCGATGATGGTCGTGAGCGGTACGGTTTTGTATTTTACCGCGCTTCCGCTGATGAGGCTTTTTATCAATTCGGAGGAGGCGGCGCTTCTGGGAGCCGAGATGCTGAAAATCGTTGCGGTTTCCGAGCCGTTTTACGGGCTGATGATCGTAACGGAAGGGATTTTTTACGGACTTGGAAAAACGCGCTACGCCTTCCTGACTGAAACGCTTTGTATGTGGGGAATCCGTATTTTTTTCACCTTTTTGTGCGTCCGGCTCTGGGGGTTCGGCTTGCGTGAGGTCTGGTTCTGTATGATCGCCGACAATATCTGCAAGGCGCTTCTTTTTACGTTTCCGATCGCTTCGCGAAGGGGAAGGACAAAGCTTTTTGAAGGATAACGGCAAGAAGATGTTCATAAAACATGTGAAAATGAAATATCCCCCGAAACGCATTTCACGTTTCGGGGATATTTTTTACAGTTGATCGTAATCGGCGAATTTTTGAATGATTCCGACGCAGGTGTCCATCATTTCTCCCGTATCGGGATTTCTGGGCGAGTGAATGTTGTAGAGATAGCCCGTTTCGCCGTACCGTCCTTTTTTTGCAGTGTTATAATGCTCCTCGTCCATGCAGATATTGACGATCTTCACGCACATGACCACGTGATCTCCGCCGGGGATCAGATCCTTCTCCCACATATATTTGCATTCGAGATTTAAAAAGCATTCCTTGACCCGCGGCGCGTTGACCTTCGCGGCAGGTTCGGCGGTCAGTCCCGCGCGGGTGATCTCGTCCTCCTCGAAGTTGTTGTTTTGGATCGTTGCCATACATTTCAGGAAGTTTTCTTTTGAGGGGAAGTTGATGACGCATTCCTTGGTCTGCCGAACGGAGGCGTACATATGTGTGTGCTTGTTGACGCTTGAAAAAATGCAGTAAAATCCGTCCTCACTGGTAAAGGTGTTCCAGGACTGCATGGTCGCGTTCTGCTTTCCGTTTTCCTTGTAGCTTGTGACAAGGACGAGCGGCGCGGGGATCGCCAGCACGTTTTCCATCCACGAAAAGCCGTACAGTTCTGCCTCGTCGATCGTACTGGGGCAGCGGTCGAATTCTTTTTTCATTTTGATCAATCCTTTCCTGTTATACTATTTCACGACCTAAATGTGTACAAAAATTCAAGCAAAAGCTTTGATTTATGCGGTTTTGCGCAGAATTTTTGTCTGCACATTGGGAGTGAAATAGTATTATGCGGCTATGTACCGCTTTTCTTTTATTTTATCATTTTCTTTCGGGAAAGTATTGCAAAAATCCGACATTTTTATTCTTCTGCGCATAGCTTTCGGAAATGCTCGCCACGCTCCTCAAAATTTTTGTAAAAGCCGTAGCTCGCGGCGGCGGGAGAGAGCAGACAGCGAACGCGGGTCACCTTTTTCGCGTGATTCACGGCGTCCGCAAGATCGGTAGCAAGATAGATTTCCCGCTTTTCCGGATCAAGCTGGTTTGCGATTTTATGCCCGCTGTCGGGGAGCAGAATCACGTGTTCGATCTTGCTTTCATTCAGAAAATCAATCAGCTCGCCGTAATCGATCCCTCGATCCATGCCGCCGATGATGATCGTATCGACGCGGTCGAAGGAGCGTACCGCTGCGATCGCCGTACTCGGACAGGTGCTGATACTGTCGTTGATATATTCCGCGCCGCCGAAAAAGCCGACCGATTCAAGCCGGTGCGGCAGTCCGTGAAAGCTTTTCAGTGCTTCCTTCATTTCGGCTTCGGTACAGCCGAATTCCTTTGCAGCGCACATGGCGATCCCGATATTGTAGTAATTGTGCCGTCCGATCAGGTGGGTCGGAAGCTCGGAAAAGGGGATTTCTTTTCCGAGGAAATACAGTGAATTTCCGTGGAGGGAAATGTCCGCCGTTTCGGTAAGACTCGCGGTCACGGTACGGGAGACGATCGCGGGATCGAGCAGCTCCTTCGCGAGGATCAGCAGATCGTCCGGTTTTTGGTACCTCCAGATATTTTCCTTGGCAGCGCGATAGTCTGCAAAGCTGTTGTAGTGATCGAGATGTTCCTCAAAAACGTTTAAGAATATGCTGACCTTCGGCGAAGCTTTGACGTATTCAAGCTGGTGGCAGGACATTTCGCAGACAATGACGGTATTCTCGCGAAGCTCGCCAAGACATTCGAGCGGGGGAATCCCGATATTTCCGACAAGAAGCGCGTCCTTTCCCGCGCTTTTCAGGAAGTGGTAAATAAGCGACGAGGTGGTCGATTTTCCCTTTGTGCCTGTAATGCCGATGATCGGGTTCTTGCAGAAGCACAAAAGCAGGTCGGTTTGTCCTGTAATTTTTTCTTTGATTTCTGGAGGAATTTCGCCGAGCAGGGGGATCCCGGGCGATTTCATCACAATGTCGAAATCCGCCATGGAATCGAGATAACGCTCGCCCGTGTAAAGTTCGAGATTCCTGAGTTCGTCGGAATGGATCGGGTTTTGGTCGGCGATCCCGACCGTACAGTCGATTTTTTTCAACAACTCGAGCGTGGAGCGGCCTTCCCGTCCGAAGCCGAGAATCAGCACCCGCTTTCCTTGGAAAAACCGGTCGATTTCCGAAAAAAACGCCGATCCGCACGCCTGCCCCAAAAGAGGTAAAAGCTCCTTCGGAACAAAATTTTCCTTGTCAAAATAATTATCCAGACTGTCGGGTTTTTCGGGATTTTCGCTTAAATATTTTTTGAGCAGGAGCGGAAGCGCTCCAGTTTTTCTGCGCTGTCCCGTACGGTAAAGCGCGAGGCGGATCTCCGCGCGAGTTCCGACGCATTCAAAGGGCTTATCGTGATCCGCGTAAACCAGTCCGTCAAATAAGTCGGAAAAGCGCGATTCGTTCAGCATATTCGATCTGAAGATTTTCACGAGCCGATCATCGTCGAGAAATGCCGAAAGCATGATATAAACGTAAAGGCATTTCGCGCATTCGCCGCACCACGTGTCCGTTTTCGAGCCGATGTTGCAGCTTTGGAACACGTCGAGATATTTTTCGTAGGAAACGAATTTTTGGGTGATCTGCCATTCGCTCCACGGGCGAAGCAGGCTGAAATATTCGGGGCAGGGGAGAAGAAATTTCCGGCAGTATTCGCGGAAATCCCGTTCAAATTCGGTGCTTTTGCTGTACTGGTGATTGATGTTCGTTCCGCCGACGTTTGCTTCGTTCGCGCTGCTTTCGTTGGAGAGGGCGATATACCGCTTTCCCGTCAGGAATGCCGCGAGATAGGACGAAAACGCGACGATCGCCGAAAATGGCGTATGCCCGTTGAGCCAGCCGTCCGTGTTTCGCTGCAAAAGCGTTTTGTCGATCCGCCGGCGCGGAATGAGAATTTGCTCGCCGTCATATCCCGCGATCCGTGCGCAGTCCGAGGAGGCGCGGCGAGGATTGATGAAATAACAAATATTATCCGCTTTCATGCCGCTCAGCAGCTCCAGGGTAACGACGCTGTCCTTTCCGCCGCCGACGGGGATCAGCGCACCCTTTCTGTTGATGACAGGATCGGAAAGCGGCGGGCTTTGGCTTTGCTCGGCGGTGATCTCCATAAAATCGTCGTACCGCGCCGTAATTCCGTTCCGATAGAATAATTCGCTCAAGCCGTTGAAATAGAGTTTTTTCCACCACCCGATCTGCTCTTCGTTCAGCGCGCCGCACCTGACCCGAACCTTCGGCGGACAGGCGCACTTCCAGTAGCTGACCAGTTCCGCCATACCAATCGAAAAAATCATGGTTTCAAGCGTTTTCCGTTCCACGTTCGCATTGAGAAGTCCGCTCCATTCCCATTCGGGATAGAAATGCGTTTCGTCGATCGAAAAATGATACGAAAAGCCTTTTTCCGTAATGTCAAAGCTGTGATAAATAAATTCGGGGTGTTCGCGGCGAAGCTGTAAGTATTTTTCCAATGTCGTTCTTCCTTTCTCGGTGGATTAGGCGGGTTTTGCGGGGTCATAGCGTATATTTCATCGGCGTAAATCGGATTCCGTCCGTTTCCTGCTCCTCGGACAGCGGTACAAATCCGATGTGAAGATAAAACGGCTTCCCGTAAGGGGAAGAATTCAGCGTGATCTCTTTCAGTTCCGTATTTTCACGGAGCACATCTTCAAGCAGAAAATGAAACAGCGCGGTCGCCACACCTTTGCGGTGATATTCCTTTTTGACAAAAACAAGGTTGATATGCGTTTTACCCGGGCGCATTCCCATGATCCCGATGATCCTCTCGCCGTCAAACGCGGCGTAGATCGGGCAGATTCCCTGCCTGCAATTATGGATATATTCTTTGTTTTCGATTATATCCCGCTTAAACGCCGCTGTGCCCTCCGGCTTATAATCGGGGGCTTCAAATTCCATAAATACGTCAAGCGCAAGATTCAAGGCTTCGTCAACTTCGCTTTCGGTTATTTTTCGGATATGGTACATTGTTTTTCCTTTCCATTTTTTCCCGTCGATTTGTAGGAGAATGAAAAATATTTACAAACCTTAACCTCTACATGACTAAATTGATAATTTCGTGGACAATAACATCTAATGATTTCGTTCCGTCGATCACATGATCTGACGAGGGAAGAATGTCTTTTAACATTTGCAGATATGCGGTTCGCGCAAATTTTAAATACGTTTCCATGTCGCTGCGAATTTCTTCCGCGGAGGAATGTTTCATATCTCTGAGTATTCTTCTAGCCAATACTATATCTAAAGGCGTATCAATAAATATGGCGCAGTCAATATATTTTTTTATTGTATTGTGTTGATATGCAAAGGGATAATCCAATAATAAGTATTCATATAATCCGCTGTTCTCCATTGAGATAATATCATTTTCCAATGGGCTTAAATCCCATACATTATAGTCGGCTCCATCTAAAGCCCATTGATAAAAGTCCTGTACCTCTCCGTCGAAGGAATAGTCGTCAAAATAAAGCGCTGCCGTTTTGGGCAGTTGTTTTTTCAGTTCATTGACAATTGTGGTTTTTCCGCCTGCCGTTACTGCGGCAATGGATATTATTTTCATTTTATGCCCCCGTCCGTTTCTGCGATGGTTATTTTTCTGATGCGGTACATTTGTTCATTCTCTTTCCCGTTACATACTCGGCAAGCGACAGCGCAATTTCAAAATGATTTGCGTCATGCTGTGTCCCGCGATATTGACCGTCTCCGCTTCTGTACAAATGCTTCGGTGCGTCCAGCAAATCTCCGCATGTAAGAAACATATATAAATTCAGATTTCTGAAATCGCACATTGCCTGTAAGGCGGAGCATTCCATTTCCACGGATATGCAGCCGTCGGCTTTTCTTTTTTCAAAATGATGAATGGTTTCCCTGTAAAAAGAATCCGTTGTCCATGTCTTTCCTTTCACAAAGGGGATTCCGCTTTCTTCCATGAACTGCGCGACAATATCGGCGTTTCGGATCGTAATATAGTCGGAAGCAGGCGCGTAATGATAGGAAGTACCTTCGTCCCGGTATGCCTCCGTGGGAAGCATGATCTTTCCGTGGGCGATCTCCTTGTTCAGACACCCGCTCCCTCCAAAAACAATGTATTGATCCGTTTTTATTTCCGATAAGGTATCCTCTATGGTTGCCACACAAGCCGGCGCTCCCGCGTAGGTTTTTAAAAAAGCAAAGCTTTTCCCGCTGCGGTTGAACCGATAGATCGGAAGATTTCCCGTAACGGCGACGGACTCTCCGATTTGTTCTAAATCGTAATTGTCGCGCACATACTTTTCGATTATGTATGAAAAGGTAACGATACAGGCGTCTACGGATGGGGCGTTTTCTTTCAGGTGCGGATTGATTTTCGATTCGGATTCATTGTCAAAGCTGTCGGTTATCATTTTGCATTCTCCTGTCCGGCTTCCGATTGAACTTATGTCGGCAAATTCCATTATATACCAAACAACCGCAGAAACAGGTCGATTTCTGCGGTATTTAACAAAATCCTCCGTCTACGCCGAGGATCTGTCCCGTCGTAAAGGCGTTTTCGGCGAAAAAGCGTGCCGCGTGCGCGACCTCCGCGGGCGATCCAATTCGCCCGAGCGGCGTTTCGTCCTTTAACGCGTTCAGCTCGTCTTTGTTCAGATGTCCGTTCATGGGGCTTTCAATTACACCTGGCGCGATACAGTTGACGCGAATCCCCGAGGGTCCTAGCTCCTTCGCGAGCGCCTTCGTCATTCCGATCACGCCTGCCTTTGCCGCGGAATAATGCACCTCGCAGGAAGCCCCGTACACGCCCCAAACTGAGGAAATATTGACGATACAGCCCTCCTTGCGGCGGATCATGTGCCTTGCCGCCGCGCGGGAAGCGTAAAATACGCCCGAAAGATTCACCCCGATCATTTTCGCCCAATCTTCGTCGGTCAGCTCGGTAAAAAGCTTGATCTGCGCGATCCCCGCATTGTTGATGAGCAGGGTGCAGCTTGGCAGAAACGGTTCGAGTCGCGAAACCTGTGCGGGATCGGAAATGTCCAGACAAATTCCCTCCGCGCCGAATTCCTCCGAAAGCCGCTTTGCTTCCTTTTCATTGCTTCGATAGGTGAAAACGACGCTGTAATCGCGGGAAAACTCGGCGACAAGCGCCTTTCCGATCGCGCCCGTCCCGCCGGTAATGACTGCGGTTTTCATTTTTGTGACGATTCCTTTCCGTTAAAAGTGCAGATTATTTTACGGTAAGCTCGCCGTTTTTCGAAGTCTTGACCGTGATCTTTTTCGGCGGTGTCTCGCCGCAGTCGATAATCAGATTCGCGATCTTGTCCTCAAGCTCCTTGCGGATCACGCGCCGAATATCCCGTCCGCCGTATTTCCCGCCGTGCGCTTTTTCGGCGATCCATTGATACGCGCCGTCGGAAACGCTGAGCTTGATCCCGTTTTCCTCCAGCGCTTCGCTCATGTCCTTTAACATAAGCTTCGCGATCCCGGCGTAGCTTTCGACGCTGAGCGGCGCGAAAACGACCGTTTCGTCCACTCTGCCCAGAAATTCGGGGCGGAGAAAATCGCGGAGCGCCTTCAGCGCTTTTTCTTTGGATAGATCGCCCGCCGTTTTTCCGAAACCGAGCCCCGAAGAGCTGTCACTTGAACCCGCGTTCGAGGTCATGCAGATGATGGTGTTTTCAAAGTTTACGGAGCGTCCGTGTGAATCGTTGACTTTCCCCTCGTCGAGAATTTGCAGAAGAATATTCATGACATCGGGGTGCGCCTTTTCGATCTCGTCAAACAGAATGACGGAATACGGGCGTCGTCTTACTTTTTCGGTAAGCTGTCCCGCGTCGTCGAAGCCGACATAGCCGGGCGGGGAACCGATGATCTTGGAAACGCTGTGTTTTTCCATATATTCCGACATATCGAGCCGAATGAGCGGATCGACGCCGCTGAACAGCTCCTCCGAAAGCACCTTGACGAGCTGGGTCTTTCCGACGCCCGTTGGCCCCACGAAGATGAACGAAGCGGGGCGGCGCTTGGTTGAAAGCTGAACACGCGTCCGTTTTACGGCGGCGGCGACCGTTTCACAGGCTTCGTCCTGTCCGATGATCTTTTCTTTTAACACCGATTCGAGCCGCGCGATTTTGAGAAATTCCGTTTCCATGATCTTCTGCGCGGGAACGCCCGTCCACATCTCAATCACGGTCGAAAGATCGGCTGCGGTGAGTGAAACGTTTTCCGCGAGCGGCTGGAGCCGTTTCAGCTCCTCGTCGTTTTTGGCACGAGAAGTCTTGATCTCAGCGAGCTTTTCGTAGTCGATTTCGGTTTCGCTCATCATTTCGTTTTCGCGGCGTTCCAATTCTTTATTTTCTTTGGTCAGGCGTTCGTAATCCGTCAGATCGGCGCTTCGGATACTGGCGCAGGCGGAAGCCTCGTCCAAAAGGTCGATCGCCTTATCGGGAAGAAAACGATCGGTGATATACCGCTCGGACAGAACGACGCAGGAGCGGAGCAGGGACTGCGAAATATGGATCTTATGGTGCTTTTCGTAGTAATCTTTAATTCCCTGTAAAAGCTCGACCGTTTCATCAACACTCGGCTCAAGAACGGTGACCGGCTGAAAACGCCGCTCAAGCGCGCTGTCCTTTTCGATATGCTTCCGGTATTCGTTAAAGGTCGTCGCGCCGATCACCTGAAGTTCCCCGCGTGAAAGCGCAGGCTTGAACATATTTGCGGCGTTCATCGTCCCCTCGCTGTCGCCCGTACCGACGAGATTATGAACCTCGTCGATAAAGAGAATGATATTTCCGGCGTTTTTGATCTCCTCAATAAGCGATTTCACGCGGCTTTCAAACTGTCCGCGAAACTGCGTCCCCGCAACAAGCGCCGTAAGGTCGAGCAGGTACAGCTCTTTATCCTGGAGTCGGAAGGGAACGTCGCCTTTTATGATTTTCTGCGCAATCCCTTCGGCAATCGCCGTTTTTCCGACGCCCGGCTCACCGATCAGACAGGGATTGTTTTTGGAGCGGCGCGAAAGAATCTGGATGACCCGTTCGATTTCCTTGTCCCGTCCGATGATCCGATCCATTTCGCCGTTTTTGGCGCGGTCGGTTAAATTGGTGCAGAAGGTGTCAAGGAATTTCCGCTTCTTGTTCTCCTTTTTCCTGTCCTTGTTTTTTCCTTTACTTTCGTCACTTTGTTTCTGCCCGTCGTTTGTCTGACCGTTCGCGGCGGAGCTTTGCTCGGAGCGGGGCGCGAAAAAGCGCTCCATAAACGGCGGAAGGATACCCGCGCCGCCTTTTTTGAAGCCGTCTACCGCTTCCTCGCCGTCTTCCTCGTCTTCGTCGTCCTCTTCGGTTATATCCTCGCTGTCGGCGTCTTCGTCCGATTCGCTGAAAAGCATATTAAAGCCGTTTTCGAGATCTTCGTCGGTGATCCCCATTTTCTTCAGGTAGTCGTTTACCTGCGGAACGCCAAGCTCCTTCGCACAGGTGAGACAGTATCCCTTTTCAAATTTTTCCGTCCCGTTCAGTCCCGTCATAAAAACAACGGCGGGACGCTTATGGCAGTTCGAGCACATCATCATGGCTGTTTTCCTTTCTTTCGTTCAAGCGTTTTTGTTTTGACCCTGTCCAAAGAGGGGAAGGGCAGCGGTCTTACATATATGTTTCTATAAAATCAATGAAATCAAAGTGATAAACATATCTGAACGCAACGGTTCGGTCGATGGTATAGGTATTTAAAAAGACAAGTGCGTTATCTGTCAGCGAAATAAGAAACTGAACACTGATACAGATAATGAACAGGATCAGGATCGCCTTGATCAGCCCGAGAATTCCGCCCAAAAGCTCGTTTACCGAAGCGATTAGGGGGATTCGGTTGATAATTTTTGAAGCGTTCGCGATTACGCCCAAAAGAATCATCACCAGTGAAAAAATAATCAGAAACAGGATCACCCGAAGCGGGACTTTTACGATCGGGTCGATTATTTCACGCAGGATCGAAACACCGTAATTTTCCTGTCCGAAGTCCGTGATCGCGAGGATCACGGGATAGATCGCGTCGTTGGTTCCGCTTGATATATCGTCGCCGAGATTACCGAAGACCATCGGGAGCGTATCCGAAATCAGCTGTCCTACTTCCTCGATCGCCCCAAATACCGTGCCTTCTTTCGCGTTCGCAGTAAGGATCCGCGCGAGCACCAACTCTTCGAGCGTCCGGTCGTTTAGTTCCCGCTCGGTGATCTCGACCGTTCCAAGCTTTACAAGAGAGTAATCGAAATCCTCGCCGATTCCGAAAATTTCAAGATCCGCTTCCGCCATGCCCGTTTCCGTCAGGTCGATGTCCGACAGATCCAGCGTCATCTTTCCCGTTTGATCAAATTGGGGTTCAATTGAGCCGAGGAATTTCCCGTTTGTTACCGCCTTTGAAAGGTCGATCTTTCCGATCTCGGTAAAAAGATTTTCGCCGACCGCCTCGTTAAAGGAATCGCTGATCGAGTCGGTAAGCGGTTCGGCAATGTACTTTTCATAAATATGTTCCGAAAGAAGGTCACTCCCGAAAAAGGCGAGAAAAAATGCGATCACGATCGAAACGGTATCAATAATAACCCCGACGGCGCCCTTTTTCGCGTCCCGGAAGGTTACGCCGACCAGCACCGCGATCAATACAATATCGTAAAACCAGAAAAAGTTTGTTCCCATTTATCCAATCCTTTCCTCCGCAACCACGTCGTACCCGAGCAGATAAACGCTGTCGCCGATTTTGATGAAATCCGTGTAGTCTTCGGATAGGGAAATGATTTCCTGTCCGTCCGGAAGATCGCTTCCGTAAATTTTAAGCCGTGTCCCGTCAAGGACATAGAGCCGTTCGTTTTCCGGAATGAGCCGCTGTACCGCGGATGTCACGCTGTATGCGCCGATCGGGAGAAGCTTGTCGTCAAGTACGGTGATTAGGTTCCGGTTCGAGGAAACATCGTTATAGTATATGGCGGTTGCGTTCGCGGTAATCTCGAAATCGCGAAGCTCTCCGTCGAATTCGTATTCTCCCAAGAGTTCTCCTCTTGACGCGTCTAAGAGGATCGCACGGTTGTCACAAACGGAGATCACTTTTTCCGAATCGACGTATATTCCACAGGACAGGCTGTTTTTCTTAAACGAATATTTCCATTCATATCCTTCCGTGCTTCGGATTGAGAAGCAGTAATAGTTCGTGACAATTTCGCCGTTATCCGCGCTTACGGTCGATACGATCATGTGCTCGTTATCGGAAAAACCGATCTGCATCACGTTTTCATCGGCAAGCTTTCGCGTATATTTCCAGTTCCCGCCGCTGTCATATACATATATAATATTGGAGTAGCGGGCGGAGTTTGTGACGATCGCCGTCAGATCGTTTTCCGAAATGGTTCCGTATACGATCTTGTCTCCGACATTCTGCTCAAAGATCAGGCTCGTCTTGTTATAGACGGCGAAGGAGTACGCCGATTTGTCATAGAGAAGAATACGGCGGCTGCTTGTCGCCTGTGCGGGATTGCTGTATCCGTGCCGATGCGCGTAGATCTGTCGTCCGGTCGTCTCATAGGCGTAGAGGTACGTATCGGTCAGGAGTGAGAAATTTTCGCCGAAGCGTTCAAAGGAATAGCCCGCGCTTCCGGGCAGCGTGATCGGGAAGCCGATTTCGTTTGAAGTCCTCGTTTCGATCTTTGAGGCGATCCCTCGGAGCGGTTCAAAGATCCGATCCGCGTTGATCCAGACATAAAGGAACGCGGCGACCCCGACGAGCGTCAGCGAAAGCTTTATGAGCCTTTTCGTCCGGCTTTTCTTTTTGCGGTATCCGGTGAGATTTACGGTTTTCGCGGTGGTGCTTTTTTTCGATTCCGTTTCCTTTGGCTTTATTTCTCCGAGGATCTTCATGCCGCTCTCCTTTCTTTTGTTTTGCCTTTTTAAATTTTAATAATAAACTTTATTTAAGTACAGACCGCATGGCGAGATCGTTTTTCCCGCGTCGGCGCGTTCTCCCGTTTGAAGGGAACGGATCAGATCCGCTTCCGTACGCTTTCCCTCGTTGATATAGAGCAGCGTTCCGACCATGATCCGCACCATGTTATGCAGAAATCCGTTTCCGCTTACGGTAAAGATCACGTCATTCCCGTTCCGTTCGACCCGAAAGTCGTAAACCGTGCGGACGGTGGATTTGAGGTGCGCTTTTGCTTCCGCTTTACAGAAGGCGGAAAAATCATGCTCGCCGATAAACAGCTTTGCCGCCCGACCCATGCTTTGCTCGTCCAGCTTTTTCGGATAGTGGAGCGCGAGCTTTTGCAAAAAAACATCCCGCTGCGGCGTATTCTTTACGAGATAGACATATTCCTTTCCCTTTGCGCAGTAGCGCGCGTGAAAGTTCTCTTCCGCCTCCTCACAGGACAAAACGGCAATATCCTCGGGCAAAAGCGCGTTCATTCCCGCTTTTAGCCCATCGCACGGAATCGGCAGTCCTGTCAGGAAATTAAAATAAAACTCCCGCGCGTGTACGCCGGTATCGGTTCGCGAACAGCCGTTGATCCCGACAGGTTCTCCGAGGATCTTTGCGAGCGCTTCCTCGATCGTCTGCTGAACCGTAATGGCGTTTTTCTGCCGCTGAAATCCGTGGTACGCGCCGCCGTGATAGGCGATACAGACCTTGATATTGCGCATAAGCGCCCCCTTTATCCGAATGCAATATTGTTGACGATGACCATTCCGAGCACGCAAAGCGTAAGTCCCGCGGCGAAAAAGTCCAGCTTTTCCGCTTTGAGCCGGCGCAGGCGCGTCCGCCCCTCGCCTCCGCGGTAACAGCGGCATTCCATCGCCGTCGCAAGCTCGCTTGCCCGTTTAAACGCGCTTACGAACAGAGGGATTAGGATAGGAACAAGCGCCTTCGCCCGCTTTAAAAGTCCGCCCGAATCGAGGTTCGCGCCCCGCGCCTTCTGCGCCATCATGATCTTATCCGTTTCCTCGATCAGCGTTGGAATAAACCGAAGTGCGATCGTCATCATCATCGCAAGCTCATGAACGGGAAATTTTACTTTTTTTAGCGGAGAGAGCAGGCTTTCGATCGCGTCGGTCAGAATGATCGGCGAGGTCGTATAGGTCAGAAGCGACATTCCCGCGATCAGAAGCACAATCCGAACGATCATAAACAACGAGGTCTCGACTCCTTCGGGATAGATCGTAATGATCCAGAAGGAAAGAAGCGGATCTACCGACCCCTTGATAAAAAACAGGTTCAGAACAGCGGTGAATAAAATGATCGGAAGAATCGGTTTCAGGCTTTTCAGCATCATCTTAAACGGAATTTCCGATGCCGCGAAAACCATGATCAGAAACGCGGCGGAGGGGATCATCGCGTAAAAATTCGACGCGATAAAAAGCATAACGACATAGACGATCTCGAGAACAATCTTAAAACGGCTGTCCATGCGGTGAAGCACGGAGTCCCCGGGGAAAAACTGACCGATCGTAATATCCTTGAGCATAACGCAGCTTCAGTCCTTTCCGATTTGGGAGGAATACTTCGGGACGGTCTTAACCCTCCCGAAGGGCGAGAATTCGATCTCGCGCTCGTTCGACGGTATAAATGTCCTCGCCTAAGAAGATCCCGTGCTCGGCGAGAAGGTGAGAAAGCTTCGTGATCTGCGGAAGATCGAGACCAACCTGCCGGATTTCCCTTGCGCGGCGGAATACCGTGTCCGTTTCCTCGTAGCAGAACAGCCTTCCGCGGTTCATCACAAGCACCTTATCCGCATATCGCACAATATCCTCCATGGAGTGTGAAACAAGAAGGATCGTTGTTCCCGATTCCTTATGATAGGCATAGATTTCGTTCAAAACCCGATCCCGTCCCTTAGGATCAAGCCCCGCCGCAGGCTCGTCAAGGATCAGAATCTGCGGCTGCATGGCGATCACGCCCGCGAGCGCAGCCCGGCGTTTCTGTCCGCCCGACAGGTCGAAGGGTGAACGCGCCAAAAGCTCGTCCGACAGCCCCATACTTTTTGCCGCTCTGCGTACCCGAAGGTCGATCTCCTCATCGGGAAGTCCCATGTTTTTTGGCCCGTAGGCGATGTCCTTATAGACCGTTTCCTCAAAAAGCTGATATTCCGAATACTGAAAAACAAGTCCCGCCAGAAACCGAACCGCCCGAATGTCCGAGTCCTTTTCCCAAATATTTTTGCGGTTGATGAGGATTTCTCCCGAGGTCGGCTTTAGCAGACCGTTCAGGTGTTGGATCAGCGTGGATTTTCCGCTTCCCGTATGCCCGATTACGCCGATGAATTCTCCTTTTCCGACGGTGAGACTCACGTTGTCCACGGCGGTCGCCTCAAAGGGCGTTCCGACGCTGTACTTATAAACAAGATTTCGTATCTCGGCGATCGTTTCGGGAGCGTTTCTGCGAAGCGGCTTTTCGGCGGGGATGGGGCTTTTTCCTTTTTTAAATGTAATTTTTTCCAGCTCCCGGCAAGCCTCTTCCTCATTTAAAACCTCCTGCGAAACGGGAAGCCCGCTTTTTCGCAGCTCGTACATCAACTCGGTGACCTGCGGTACATCAAGAGAGCAGCCGCGAAGCTCTGCGACGCGTGAAAAGATCTTATGCGGCTCATCGTCCATCAGGATCTTTCCGCGATCCATCACAACGACCCGCTGCGCCTGCGCCGCTTCTTCCATATAGTGGGTGATCAGAACGATCGTAACGCCTTGTGAATGGAGCAGTCGAATCGTGTTCATGACCTCGCTCCGTCCCTTCGGGTCGAGCATGGCGGTCGGTTCGTCGAGAACGATACAGTCCGGGCGCATGGCAAGCACTCCCGCGATCGCGACACGCTGTTTCTGCCCGCCCGAGAGCTGGTGCGGGGAATGGGTACGGTAATCGTACATACGGACGGTTTTGAGCGCTTCGTCTACCCGTTGCCGGATCTCCGTCGTCGGGACGCCGAGATTTTCCAGCGCAAAAGCGACGTCCTCCTCCACGACCGTTGCGACAAGCTGGTTATCGGGATTTTGAAAAACCATGCCGACCGTCTGACGCACGTCGAAAATGCGGTCGTCGTCCGCCGTGTCGATCCCGTTGATAAAGACCTTTCCCTTTGTTCCTACGAGAATCCCGTTCAGATGCTTTGCCAGCGTGGATTTTCCGCAGCCGTTATGCCCGAGCACCGCCAAAAACTGACCTTTCGGAACGGAGAGGGTAACGTGATCGAGCGCTCTTATGCTTTCCCCGGGATTCCCGTTATCGTCATAGGTTCGGTATTCATATTCGAGATCCTCGATTTCGATCATGTTCATAGTGTTTCTTTCTTTCGTTTACACATTATTGCTCAAAGGTAACGATTGCCGTGTTTCCGCAGGGGATTGCAAGTCCCGTCTGCTTTACGGGGAGGGCGATCTCCTCGGCGTTTACCTTGATTTTATATTTCTTTCCGACCGTCATATGAAGCAGATATGCCATTACCGTCGGCGAAAGTCCGGTCGTATAGCTGTTCAGCAGGATGAAAAGCGGCTTGTCGGACAGTACCTCCGTACAGCGCTCCATCAGCCCGTGAATACAGTCCTCCAGCTTCCACATTTCTCCGTTTGTGCCGCGCCCGTAGCTCGGCGGGTCGAGAATGATCCCGTCATACCGATTCCCGCGACGAACCTCCCGGCCGAGAAATTTCATCGCGTCGTCCGTGATCCAGCGAACCGGCTTTTCGGAAAGCCCGCTGAGCCGCGCGTTTTCTTTTGCCCAATCCACCATGCCTTTTACCGCGTCAAGGTGACAGACGCTCGCGCCCGCATTCGCGCAGGCGAGCGTCGCGCCGCCGGTATAGGCGAAGAGGTTAAGAACGTTTATTTTTCGGTTTTCGTCTCGGATCAGCTTCGCGCAGTAATCCCAGTTTACCGCCTGTTCGGGAAAAAGTCCCATGTGCTTGAATCCGGTCGGTTTTACGAGAAAGGTAAGATCGCCGTAACGGATCTGCTGGCTTTCGGGGAAGCGCTTTCGGTATTCCCAGGAGCCGCCACCTGAGCGGGAACGGTGATAGACCGCGTGTGCGGATTTCCATTCGGGGGCGGGATCGGGATTTTTCCAAATGATCTGCGGGTCGGGTCGGATCAGAATGATCTCGCCCCAGCGCTCGAGCCGTTCGCCTTCCGACGTGTCGATCAGGCAGTAATCACGCCAGTTTTCAGAAATTCTCATAGATTCCTTTCGGTTGTTCCTTTATTTTATACTTATGTACGCCGCGGATTAAGCGAGACGTTCCCGTATTATATCCGCGATCCGATTTGTCCATTCGGTAATGTCCGATTCGCTTTTTCCTTCGATCATGACGCGAACCAACGGTTCTGTCCCGCTTTCGCGGACAAGGATTCTTCCGTCGCTGCCGAGCGCTTCCTCGGCTTGCCGGATAACCGTTGAAATCGCCTCGTCCCGATTCCATTTCCCCTTATTTTCTTCGGGAATCCGAACGTTTACGAGAAGCTGCGGGAAATCGGGGATTTCCGCCGTCAGCGACGAGAGGGAAGCACCCGTTTCGGCGAGAAGCCGAATCAACTGTACCGCGGTAAGCTGTCCGTCGCCCGTTGTCGCGTAATCGAGGAAGATGATATGCCCCGACTGCTCTCCGCCGATATTATACCCGTTTTTCAACATTTCCTCGAGTACGTACCGATCGCCGACCGCCGTACATACGGTGTTCAGACCGTGGTTTTTCATATAGGTATGAAACCCGAGATTGCTCATTACCGTAACGACGGCGGTGTCATTTTTGAGCGTTCCGCGTTCCTTCATGCGTTCCGAAAGGATTGCGATCAGCTTATCCCCGTCGATCGTTTTCCCGTTCGCGTCGGCTGAGAGACAGCGATCCGCGTCTCCGTCAAACGCCACGCCCAGATCATACCCGCCCGCTTTTACCGCTTCACAAAGCTTATCAATATGGGTCGAGCCGCAGTTTTCGTTGATGTTGCAGCCGTTCGGATCGGCGTTCATCAGCGTAAAATCAATCCCGAGCCGCCGGAACAGCTCTCCCGCTGTCGCCGAAGCGCTCCCGTTCGCGCAGTCCGCAAGGATCCTCAGTTTTTTCGGAAGCTCTCCCGCCGTACTGAGAAGGTGTTCGACATAGTCGTTTGCGGCAGTTGTGTGCTTCTTCAGCCGTCCGACCGAGGTGCCGTCGCAAAGGGCGATCTGTTTGGGGTGGTCGAGGATCAGCGCTTCGATTTCGTTTTCGGTCTCATCGGGGAGCTTAAATCCCGATCCCGAAAAAAGCTTGATTCCGTTGTATTCGACGCTGTTATGAGAGGCGGAGATCATTACGCCCGCGTCCGCGCCGTACTGTTTTACGAGATAGGCGACCGCGGGGGTCGGAACCGTTCCGAGAAGTTCCGCGTCCGCACCGACCGACATGATCCCCGCCGCGAGCGCTGCCTCGAGAATATCCGAAGAGATCCGCGTGTCCTTTCCGATCAGGATCCTTGCCCGATCCTTGCTTGTTTTCTGCTTGGTAAGCACAAGTGCCGCTGCCCGTCCGATCTGCATGGCTGTCTCAC
>CAYVZH010000040.1:0-26783 GCA_964456025.1 uncultured Ruminiclostridium sp. | reverse complement strand
AAAGTCCCCAAAAAACATATATTTCTCTTCTAAATCTCTTGGCAACTAAATTCTGATTTATGCGAGGAATCGAATATGACAGCAAGCCCCGAAGCAGTAATATTGCTTCGGGGCTTAAGTTTCTTTATGGAGATCGGACGAACGGTCTCGCATTTTCGTTTTAATCGGCCATTACAAGATTTTCGGCAATCTGATGCAGATCCTTAATGACATCGGTTACGTCGGTCACGCTGCTGCTGATCATCTGGGAGCTTGCTTCCAATGCGTTGACCGCCTCGTTCGTGCGTTCTACGCCGGTCTGCGTATTCCCTACCTCCTGCATGATCATATCCGTAGCGGCGGTGATCGCCTGAATATGTGAGAGCATGGCGTTTGTCTGCTCCTCCGCTTCAAGCACCGTATCGGCGGAATTTACTGCAAGCCGTCTTACCTCGTCCGCGACGACCGCGAAGCCCGCTCCGTGCTCGCCCGCGCGCGCCGCTTCGATAGAAGCGTTGATCGCGAGGATATTCGTCTGATCGGAAATATCCTTGATCTGCTTCAGGATCTTTGTATACTCCTCGATCCCGACGCTGATCTGTGAAACATCACTTGAAATGGTAGATGCGCGCTTATGGATACTGAGCATATCTGCATCAAGCGACTGCATATCCGTCTTAATGCCCGCGTTTTTCTCCGCGTTTTCAACGGTCTGCTCGGAAATCGGCTGGAGCCGTTCGGTAAGGATTCCGAGCGAAGTACGGATCTGCTCTACCGAATCGCGCAGACTTCGGCTCTGCTCCTCGATACGAAGCTGCATTTCCTTCATGATCTTCTTTTCATGCTCTACGCAGTTCGCGGGGGAGTTATTCCCTTGGAAGATCGTGAGCGCCATGCTGCGGCAGTCTTTAAATCCGCAGGCGTGGCAGTCCATGTTGCGCTCCGCTTCGGTATACTTGCCCATCTGCTTGAATACTTCGTCCAGCTCCTGCGCGGTCGGCTCGACCGCGTGACAGCGATTTACGTAGGTTCGTAAGAAGTCCTCAAGCCGCAGTGTTTTAAAAATCTTTTTGTGGAAGCGGTTGGTTCCCTTTTGCCGTACCGCCCATTTCCGCGCGCTCTGCATAACGTCGTAGGCGCTGAAATTGTTGAAGCCGTCCTTCGCGCCCGCGCCCGAGTTACAGCCGAATTCACAGGAAAGAACGTCGTATACGGTGGGGCGGCTGCGTTCGGGGGCTTCAAGGTATTCGCTGAGATCATCGTAAACCTTCTGAACGCCCTCGCTCGTCGTAACCATCAGATCGGGGTTGTAAGCGTGCAGACATTCCTTTAAGCCGCCCGGAATCGGGTAAAAAGCGCCGTCAAAGCCGCGAACGGCGGAGAATTCAAAATCGCTTCGTCCGGAGGGGAAGCTGACCTTTTGTTTGGAGAGGTATTCCGAAAGACGCTTAAAGGTGATGTTGTATTTGACGATTCCGGTGTTGGTGAACTCGGTGCCTTTCGCGACACAGGGAGTAAGTCCGACCAGAATATCGTTATTATGTAAGTATTTCCGGACATAAACCGCCGTACACATCAGCGGAGACTGCACCGGTGAAAGCTTCGGGAGAAGCTTCGGCTTATGCTTTTCGGCATAATTCACGATCGCGGCGCAGGGCTGTGAAATGATCTTTGCGCCCGGATTCTGTTTCAGGTATTCGACGTGCATATAGGTGCAGATGTCCGCGCCGAACGCGCCGTCGAAAATCTCGTGCGCACCCTGATCCTTGAGCCATTTCAGGACATGACGCCACCGCCCGTCCATTGCGGTCTTAATGGCAGGCGCGACAAGGAAGGATACCTTGTTCTGTGTTTTCAGGAGCTTCATGACAAGCTCGAGATCGTCGTCGTAGTACCGCGCGCCGTGGCTGCAAGCCCGGATACATTCGCCGCACTGGATACATTCCTCTGGATTGACCGTAACAACGCTTCCGTCGTTATGGTTTGCGCTTGAAACGGGACAAACACGAATACAAGCGTTACAGCCGACACATTTTTCTTTCGTTACATGAACCATAGTGATACAAACCCCTTATATTGATACAAACCCCTTACAGAAAATAGACGAAAAGCACAAATGCACAATTCTCTATTATCGAGAACAGTATATCACAATTTGAAAAAATTGTCAACGAATTTTTTTAATTTTTGACATTTTTCACAATTAAACCGCGATCTCTCCGTAATAACGGAGCATCAGGATAAAAGAAAGTGCGGCGCAAAAACCGAACGAGATTATCAGGTACGAGATTCGGAGCTTTTTGGATTTGATGAGGACGACGCTGCTGATCCCGATCCAGATACAGGATACCGTGAGCGAGCCGATAATCAGCCCCATGGGAAGAAGGAAGCTGTACGAGATCGACGTAAAGGTCGTCACGATGTACATGACCGCGCCGACGATCAGCGGGATCACCGCGAGCGGCATTACGGCAAAGCCCCAGTTTTTCCGGTTCGCGTGAAAAAAACTGAAGCTCAGCGCGGTGATAATAATGGCGATCACGAGACATTCGGCGGGCATTGAAGCGTCCCTCCTTTAAGATTTAAGAGATATATTGCCCGACGACTTCCTTTGCGGCATCGTTATCCGCCGTAATCAGATATACGACATAACAGCCGTGCGCTTCCGCGACAGCGCCGTCGAATTTATACATTTCCTTCGGGGTATAGGATTCATAGGTCGCGTACTGGCTGTCAAGACGCTCCTTGACGGCTTCCAGTCCGGTTTTGGCGAGGTCGTCGGAGGTGAATTTCAGCACGGCGATCTCATCGGGATAAGCGCCCGAGCCGCAGATATAATAGGAAGCCTCCGCGACCCCTTCGGGATCGAGCGAGGTGAAATAAACCGGAAGATCGTCGATCCCTTTTTCCACCGCCGAGTTGATCGGAACCGCCGCCAGAACCGCCGCCGTGACCTCCGAAGCGGTGAATTCCGACACGGCGGGAGCCGCGTCGTTTGTCCCGGCCGGAGCCGGTTCGGGTTCTCCGCCGCAGGCAGAGAGGGAAAGCAGCATTGCTGCAGCAAGCGCCGCCGTAATTGTTTTTTTCATTTTTTGTATTGTCCTTTCGATTATTCCTGAATCTTTTTCTGAATAAAGCTCAGCATTTTTTTGTATGCCGCGCTGAGGAAGTGCATTCCGTCCGCTTCCGCGTAAGTGTCGGAGAAGTAGCCCGCGCTGTTTTCAAGCTCGGCGCACAGGTTGAGGTATACGACGCCGATCTCGTCCGCGAGATCCTTCAGAAGCTTGTTATAGCCCGTGATCATCGCCATGGTTTCCTGTCCCTCGCTTTCATGTTCCTTTGTGACGGGCGGGATCGAGAGAAGATAAATATAGCTGTCGGGCGAGGCTTTTTTCAACATGTCTACCAGCTCGTTCATTTTCTGTATCATATAGGTGTTCCCCATATACGCGAGCCCGTTCGAGCCGAGCATGATATAGATCCGCTTCGGCTTCAGCGCTTCCGCCTTTTCCGCGGCGGTTACGCCGTCGATTTCCTCGGTAAGCGCCGAGTCGGGATTCAGCCCGATCGCCGCGAAAACCTGATCGGCGTTGAGGAAGCCGTAATTTAACAGTCCGGTCGAGATCGAGTCGCCGATAAAAAGATCGTTGGCATAAAAATCCGCGTCATAGCGGTCGGCTTCCACGGCGGTGATCGCCTCCTCGGCGGTTTCGGACTCCGATTCTTCGGGAACGGATTCGGGGGCGGTCGTGGTCGGATCGGTCGTCGTACTCGTATCAAAGGGCACCATCGAAACGGGCGTCGTCGTTATGGCGGACTGCGATTCGGCGGCGTGCCCGAGATTCGCGACGTTCGTATCCTCCAGCTTTCCGCTCATATAAAGATAGATCAAAACACAGAGCGTAATGATGACCCCGACAATTAGAATATTTAAAATTACGATCCCTGCCGCGATTCCGTCAAATTTCTTTTTTGCCATGCTGATGACCGTTCCTTTCCGATGGAGAAAGTTTTCACCGAAACGGGGTGCGGTTTTATCTTCCGCCGCGTCCTGTTCGGCTCATTCACAAAAAAATACTAACTTATAGTATACCCCTTTTTTTGTATTTTGTCAAACCGCAAAGTCATTTGATTGGGTAAAATCTGCCTTTTTTCGCGATATTTTGCAATTTTTAATAATACGTTCGTGTTTTGCGGGCATTTGTTTTGTGCGAATCGACGGGATTTTTTCGGGCGGGGTTGTACTTCGGGAGCGAAAATGCTATAATGAAAGAAATCAACTCTGTCGGAAGGGAGCGGGTATAAAAATGGAGATCCTTGTGGGGCTCATCGTGCTGTTGGCACTGATTTTCTGCGTGACAGGCGAGATCGGCGCGGTTGTTTCGGCGGTTCTGGCGCTTATTGTGCTGTTTTCGCTCGCGGTGCTCGGCTTTTTCCTGATCGCCCTTTGTCAAATGCTTCGCGCCGAAAAGAAAAGCGCCCGCTTTCTCCGGATCGAACGGGGCGGACGCGGCGGCTTTGAGCGGGCGGTCTACGAGGTGGACGGCGGAGAGGTTCCCGATGCCTTTCCCGCCGAGCCGGTCTTTCGGGGTCGGCTTTACCGTACCGACCGCGCGGTAAAGCTCCGTTTTTCGGAAAAACGGAAAACCGTTTTTGACAGGAATACCGTCGTGACGATCTGGTGCGGGCTGGCGGCTTTTCTGCCGCTCTCGGTCTGGCTGGTATACGCGGCGCTCCATATGATGTTCTGAGCTTGTGCGCGATTTTTTCCCCTCCGACCGAAAAAAGATTGATTTCGGCGGAAAAATATGGTATACTATCTTTATCTTATAAAATGAAGCAATTCAGACGTATCAAAACCGAAAGGAAACCCCGCTTATGGCTGTTTATATCGTTTTATTCGCGCTTGCGATCCTGCTGGCCGTTCCGCTTGTGATGAAAAACCCGACTCCCGTGAAAAAAACGGTTTATCTTGGGATCATGTTCGTGCTGATGTATTTGGTTTCGATTTTCCGATATGGGATCGGGAACGACTATTTCAGCTATATCCGGATCTTTCGCCAGATCGATTCCGCCTCGTTCGGCGAGGCGTTCACGCTCGGCTTTGAGCCGCTTTTCACGCTGCTGACGAAGCTGATCACGCTCATGACGAAAGATCCGAAGATGATGTACGGGATCTACGCCGTGCTGATTTTAGCGCCGGTCGCGTGGGCGATCCGGAAATACAGCGATAACGTCTGGCTCTCGGTGGTTGTTTATCTTTGCCTGACTCTTTTCTATAATTCACTGAGCTTTATCCGACAGAGCATGGCGGCGTCTTTGATCCTGCTTGCCTACGGCTTTATGAAGGAGCGGAAGATCGTTTCCGTTCTGATCTTCGCGGTATGCGCGACGCTCCTGCATTATACGGCGGCGGCGTTTTTCCCGCTTTACCTGCTCACGCTGATCCGTCCGACGAAGAAAAACATGATCATTTACGGCTCTGTCTCGGTCGGCGCGCTTGCGGTCTGCCTGATCATGAAGGCTGCCGGCGCGAACCCACTGAACCTGCTTGCGAAGGCGGCCGAGGCGCTTACGGGGAGAAATTATTCCTCTTATATCGGGGAGTCGTATTTTCAGAACGGCTTCGGTCCCGAGTATCTGATCATGCCGCTCGGATTGCTCGCGATCGTCATGATCGCCTATTTTTCGGGGTGGAAGGAAAAGCCCGAATCGAAGCTTCTCCTCTCGCTCACGCTTATAAACGGCTCGATCTGGTCGTTTATCCTCTTTGCGTTCATTGTAGAGCGCTTCTCGCTTTTCGTCCTGATCTTCTCGATCTTTACGCTCCCGTCGATCACCGAATACTTTGCCGAAAAAGCGCGTGCCGCCGAGAAAACCGAAACGGTCAACAAAAAGATCCCCGGATATTCCAAACGAAAATCCGAGGAAAAGAAGGACAACAGCTTTTTGATTACGGTCGGGATCACGGCATGTCTGTTTGTTTACAACTGCTGGAGCATGGTCAAAAACTTCCACGGGCTTTTTCCGTATGTATGGGTTTTTCCCGCGGTACAGGACGCGTATAACGGGCTGGATACCCCGGAGGAAAACCGCGCGGCAATGGAGTTCAGCGCCGATCTTTACACCTATCTGATCGAGCTGAAGGGCGCGGACTGCGGCTATCTTGTGGTTTCGACCGTAACGGATTACAATTACAGCGGGATTCTCAACCCGATCTGCAACGCGGCGAATTACTGCGGATTTTCACCCTTTTGGGAGCTGATCAACAAGTCGTCTCTCGGCTATAAGGGCGGACAGTTCCGGGGCAGCACGTTTGTTTCGGGAAAAGAGGTCTCCGAAATTGCGCCCTCGGTATCGGTGAACGAAGCGGGACAGGTGACCGTGACCGATGTGAAGGGGAATACCGCCGTGCTTTCCGATGAACTGCTTGCGTTTATCCTGTTTGAAGAGGACGGAACGGTCTTCGACGCGACGCAGTTTGTTGTTTCGGAGCCGCGCCGTGCCGTGCAGAAGGTTTATTTCGCGGGAGCAGGTTCTAACACAGGATCAGCCGAACCGTAAGCGCACTGAGCAGAAAACCCGCTATGTCCCCGCATAACGCGGCGGGGAGCGCATAGCGGGTCTTTTTTACCTTTGTCGCCGCGAAGTAAACGGAAATGGTGTAAAAGGTCGTCTCGCTGCTCCCGAGAATGACGGAGGCGACCCGTCCCGCGAAGCCGTCCGCGCCGCAGTCGCCGAGAAGCTGTTCAAAAAGCGCGATCGCGCCGCTCCCCGAAAACGGACGGAGCAGCATAAGCGGCGCGCATTCGGGCGGGAAGCCGATCCATGAAAAAAACGGTGAAAGAAGCTCCGAAAGAACCGTCATTCCCCCCGAGGCGCGAAAGACCGCGATCGTTACCACTAAGCAGAACAGCGACGGGAAAATTTCAAGGATCGTATGTAAGCCCTCCTTGACGCCCTCGGTGAACTCCGCGAAAACGTCCGTTTTTTTGCAAAGCCCGCAGAGAAGCACGCCTGCAAAAAAACAGGGAATCAGAAAATCGGTAAAGCTCATCGCCGCCCCCCATGAAGCCGCCGAAGCAGGGAAGCTCCGAGAAGCGCCGCCGCGAGCGAACCCGCCGACGCGAGCCAGACGCAGGGGAGAATTTCCATCGGCGCGGACGAGCCGTTTTTGAGCCGAAGCGCCGCGACCGTCGTCGGGATAAGCTGTAAGCTTGCCGTATTCATGACGGTGAACAGGATCATGTTATGGCTCGCGGACTCGCCGCCGTTTTCTTCTTTTTCTATTTCCCGCATTGCCGCAAGTCCGAACGGCGTCGAGGCGTTCCCCAGCCCGAGCAGATTCGCGGTTAGGTTCAGGGTGATATACTGCATTGCCCGTCCCCCTTTTTTCAGCCCGCGAAAAAGCCGTCCGAGGAGCGGGGAAAACAGCTTCGCGAGCCGCTCCGTCAGTCCCGCGGACTGCGCGACCCGCATAAGCCCGCTCCACAGACAGATGACCCCGACGAGCGAAAGCGCAAGCTCGACCGCTCCGGCGCTTTCGCTTAAAAACGCGTTGGAGACCGCGTCCATTTTTCCCGTTAAAAGGGCGAACAGAACCGAAAGCCCCATCATGGCCGCCATGACCCATTTCATCATAAGAATCAACTCCTTTTTAGATGATTATGCGGGAAAGCATAAGAACATGTTCTCATAGGAGTAAGTGCGCGTCTTTTCGGCAAAAATCGCCTCGGACATCGTTAAAAATTTTTGAAATCCGAAAGGATTCCGGCAAATTTTTGCCTTGTCCATGACGATTTTTCCTTCGAAAAACCACACACTTACCCTATGAGAACAAGTTCTAAAAAAGCACGGAACGAAGTGGATTCGTTCCGTGCTTTTTATGCAGAGATGAGGGATCAGACCGCCGAATTTCCCGAAGCGGTCACGCGAAAACCGTTTTTCACAAAATCCGTGAGCGTCGCGAGTCCGTCGAGGTCGTTATAGGTTCCGTCGAGATAGACGATATTCCCCTTTACGTTCAGCATGGCGACGAAGGTCGAGTAATATTCGCCGAGATATTTATAGTCATAATAATAAAGAATGATCCGTTCGCCGTTTCCCTGCGCGGAGAGGATATACCCCGAGCCGTTTCCCCAGCTTCCGCCCGCGCGGATGATCCCCCCCTTCCTTTCGTTGATCAGATCATGAATGTCGTCCGTCGTCAAGGTCTGTGCGGGGATCGCGTTTCCCTTCTCGGCGGTCACATGAAGCGACGCCTGCGGCGTAAGAAATCCGCCGAGAAAGACGAGATTTCCGATCGGACAGTCGAAGCTTTCCTCAATTTCCGCCTCGGTCATATGCTCGCGAAATTGTTTTTCGAGCTGTAAGCCGTCGAATACGATCCAGTCCGGTTCGTACGAAAGCTCAAGTCCGTAGAGATCGGTGCTGTAAACGACGCTGCCGTCGGCCGCCGTCGTGAACGTCCCGTTTTCCGCCCGGTCGGTGAGGGTGTTTTCAGGGCTGTACGAGCCGAGGAGAAAAATTACTCCATAAACAAGAATGAATAAAAGGACAAATAAAATATTACGAAACATAAAGCCGTTCCTTTCGGTTTTTTGTGCAGTCGGTTACTTCAAAGCGGCGATTGATTCTAAAATACGGCGCATTTTTTCCTCCGCCTTTGTAAGCTTCGCGCGCTCGTTTTCGATCTGCTGCGCGGGTGCCTTGGAGAGAAAGCCTTCGTTTTTCAGCTTTCCGGAGAGGAAGTCAATGTCCTTCTGAACGGTTTTCCGCTCTTTTTCGAGCCGCAGAAGCTCCTTTTCGGCATCGACCAGCTCGCCGAGCGGCATGAAGACGCGCGCCGCCGAGGTGACCGCCGTTACCGTCCCCTCCGAAGGGAGCGGACTTTCGGAAACGGTGATTGCGCCCGCACCCGCGAGACGCTCGAAAAACACCTTACAGTTCTCAAAAAGCGCCGTATCCGACGTTTCGATGTGCATGGAAACCTTTTTCGAGGGCGGAACGTTCAGCTCGCTGCGCTGTGCGCGGATCGCGCGGATCGCGTCGATGATCTTCGTGAACGCTTCGGCTTCCTCTTTAAAGTCGAGCGAATCGTCCGGCTCGCACCATTTGGAGACCATAATGCTTTCAGGCTGATCCGAAACGGGCATGGACTGCCAGATTTCCTCGGTAATAAACGGCATGAACGGGTGGAGCAGCTTCAGCACGTCCCGCATTACGAAAACAAGCACGTTCTGCGCCGCCCGCGCGGTCTCGCCGCCCGCGGCAATTCTCGGCTTCGTCAGCTCAATGTACCAGTCGCAGTAAATGTCCCAGATAAAGTCGTACAGCTTCCCGACCGCGATCCCGAGCTCATAGTTCTCGATATTGACCGTGACCTCGCGGATCAGCCGCGTGCAGAGCGTTAAAATCCATTTGTCCTCGATTGCGAGCGATTCGGGAAGAAGCGCCTTTTCAAAATCCTCGGGGAGATTCATTAAAATGTACCGCGAGGCGTTCCAGAGCTTGTTCGCGAAGTTGCGCGAGGCGGTGATCTTCGCTTCTGTCCAGCGCATATCGTTTCCGGGGCTGTTTCCGGTGACAAGCGTGAGACGAAGCGCGTCCGCGCCGTATTTTTCAATGATCTCGAGCGGATCGACCCCGTTCCCGAGCGACTTGCTCATCTTTCGTCCCTGCTCGTCGCGGACAAGTCCGTGAATGAGCACGTCCTTGAACGGCTTTTCGCCCGTATGCTCCAGTCCCGAGAAGATCATGCGCGATACCCAGAACGTGATGATGTCATAGCCCGTGACAAGGGTCTGCGTGGGGTAAAAATAGTCGTAATCGGGCGTTTTTTCGGGCCAGCCGAGCGTTGAGAACGGCCAGAGTGCCGAACTGAACCAAGTGTCGAGGGTGTCCTCGTCCTGAACCATGGGCGCGCCGCATTTCGGACATTTTTCAATCCCGTCCAGTGTGATCGCGGTATGACCGCACTCCTTATTCTGACAGTAGTACGCGGGAATGCGATGCCCCCACCAGATCTGGCGGGAAATGCACCAGTCGCGGATATTTTCCATCCAGTAAAGATAGCTGTTCTCGAAGTGCTTGGGGACAAAGCGCAGCTCCTCGCTTTTTACCACGTCGATCGCGGGCTGCGCGAGCTCCTTCATCTTCACGAACCATTGCAGGGAGGCGGTCGGCTCGACAGTTGTGCCGCAGCGCTGACAGGTTCCGACATTGTGCTTGTGCGGCTCGACCTTGACGAGCAGTCCCTGCGCCTCAAGGTCGGCGACGATCGCCTTTCTCGCCGCGTAGCGATCCATTCCCGCGTATTTTCCGCCGTATTCGGTGTTGATCGTCGCGTCGTCGTTCATCATATGGATCACGGGGAGATCGTGGCGTTTCCCGACCTCGAAGTCGTTGGGGTCATGCGCGGGCGTGATCTTCACGCAGCCCGTTCCGAATTCCATATCCACGTAATCGTCCGCTACAATCGGAATTACCCGATTGGTCAGCGGGAGCTTCAGCATTTTTCCAACAAGCCCGGTGTAACGCTCGTCTTTGGGATTGACCGCGACGGCGGAGTCGCCGAGGAGCGTTTCGGGGCGGGTCGTCGCGATCTCGACAAAGCCAGAACCGTCCGCGATCGGGTACTTGATGTGCCAGAAAAAGCCGTCCTGCTCCTCGTATTCCGTTTCAATATCGGAGATCGAGGTCTTACAGGCGGGACACCAGTTGATGATCCGCTCGCCGCGGTAGATCAGCCCTTTATTGTATAAGTCGGTAAAGACCTTCTGAACGGCTTTGGAACAGCCCTCGTCCATGGTGAAGCGGTCGCGGCTCCAGTCGCAGGACGTCCCCATTTTGCGCTGCTGCTCCTTGATCCGGTTGCCGTACTTGTCGTTCCATTCCCAGGCGCGCTTTAAAAATCCGTCGCGCCCGAGCTGGTGCTTGGTAACGCCCTCCTCCTTCATTGCCGAAACGATCTTCGCCTCGGTCGCGAGCGCGGCGTGATCCGTCCCGGGGAGCCACAGCGCGGCATAGCCCTCCATTCTCTTAAAGCGGATCAGAATGTCCTGTAAGGTGCAGTCGAGCGCGTGCCCCATGTGAAGCTGTCCCGTGATATTCGGCGGCGGCATTACGATTGTGTAGGGCTTTTTCTGCGGATCGCGTTCCGCGCGGAAATACCCTTTTTCCTCCCAGTTCTTATAGATCCGCTCCTCGAATTCCTTCGGGGAGTAGGTTTTTGCCAGTTCCTTTTTCATGTCGTCCTTTCCTTTCGGTTTATTTTTTTATTTTTTCAATTTATTTTGTGCCGTCGTCTTGTAAATCCCGTTACGCCGTTCCTCCGAACAGAACCGAGCAGGTGAACCACAGGTTCAGTGCAGCGGCGAAGATCAGAAAAACCAAAAGCCCATCGTAATAGTACCGATACGAAGCGTTCGAGATCCCGCGATTGACCCGGTCAAACAGCATTTCCCATCGGTCAAGTCTCGGAACCAACAGAATGGCCGCCGCGACTAGGTTGAAAATCAGCAGCAAGCGAAATCCGCCGCCGAACAGAAGCGACGTGACCGCGCCGTAAGCAACGAGAATCCCCGCCGCGATCGGCTGCCATGGCTTGAGACGGGTATTGTCCGCGTCAACGGCAGAACGTGACGACATACGCCGATTCTGTTTTTCAAAATGAAGGATTTCTTCCTCGGTTGCGGGGCGGGTATAGCTTTCGCAGTCATGACATTCGTTTCGTCCGTCACGGAAAACGCAGCCGCATTTGGGGCAGATTCTTGCGTTCATTTTACCATAATCCTTTCGTAAAGCGCTTCGTCGGGATCGACGAGAACGGTCTGATTGTTGGTAAAAATCACCATGCCCGGCTTTGCGCCGTTCGGCTTTTTGACATAGCGCGCTCTGGTGTAATCGACGGGGATTTTTGTTCCGTTTCGCCCCTTGGAGCAGGTCGCGGCAAGAACGGCGGCCTCCTCGATCGTCCGATCGGGAATTTCCGCTCCGTCGGCTCGGATAATGACGTGCGAGCCCGCGATCTTCTGCGTGTGAAGCCAAAGATCGCCGCCAACCGCGGTTTTCAGCGTTAAGCGGTCGTTCTGGTAGTTGTTCCGCCCGACGAGGATCTCGAATCCGTCGGAAGAACGGAATTTCAGCGGCGGGAGCGGCTTTTCCTGTTTTCTGGAGCCGCCCTGCGCCTTTAAGTAGCCCGTTTCGGTCAGCTCGCGGCGAATTTCCGAAAGCGCCGCGTCGCTTCCCGCCCCGCTTCCGACCCGCGAGGCGGCGTCGAAAACGCTGTCCATATACAAAAGCTCTTTTTCACCCTGCTCGATCAGCTTCGTCAGCATTTTTTCGGCGGTGTCGAGCTTTTTATATTCCGAGAAATATTTCTGCGCGTTCTGCGCGGGGGTCAGCCGGACGTCAAGCGCGATCTTCCGCGTTCCGCCGCCAATGTAATCCTCCGCTTCGAATTCGCTCATGCCGCGCTCTAAGCGGTAAAGATTCGCGCTCAGAAGCTCGCCGCAGACGCGCAAATCTTCCCTCGCGGCGCAGTCCTCCAGCTCCTTTCGCTGGACGGAAAGCTTTCGTTCGATCCGTTCGTAAATACCGAGAATGGTTTTGAGGAGGTCACCCGAACGCTGTTTCACACGATCCGCGTCCGCGCGTTCTCCGAAAAATCGGTCGAGAAGCGCGCTCGGACTGTCAAATCTGATCTCCGCCAGCTCCGCGCCGTACTGTCCGATCGGAATAAAGCAGAAATCCTTCGGCTTTCCGGATTTATCGGTCAGCATGGTGCAGCCGGTTCCCTCAAGAAGGGTGTGCCGGGCGCCTTTCAGGAAAAAGATCAGCTTTTCGAGCCGATCCTCCGTCAGCGCACCGACCGTTACGTCAATGTCTTTTGCGCAGGCATAGGCGCATTCCCGCGCGAAGATCGGCGCGATCCCCTCAAACAGGGCAGGGAGCGCTTTCGCGAGCCGTTGTTCCCGGAACGGGGACAAGCGCTCGGAGAAATCGGAAAAATCGTAATCGAGGAGGTTCAGCCGTTCCGTGCGTGGCGGAAGCTCATATAAAATATTCGGTAAAATTCGCCGCACGGAGGAAATGTCGTCGGTGACGCGCTTCACGCTGTCCACGACACGCCAGCCGTCCTCCTTTTTCGTCAGCAGGATAATATTGCTGTATTTTCCCATGATCTCGGCGGCGATCCGGTTTTCGACCGTGTCGCCGATCTCGTTCGTACATTCAAAATCAAAATTCAGGATCCGTTCCAGCCCGTCCTGATGGATCGCGGTGAGCCGTCCCCCCGTCAGGTGCTTTCGGAACAGCATACAAAGCACGGGAGGCTGCTTCGGGTTCTCGGGTGTTTTCTCCGTAAGGTGAACACAGGCGGCGGAGGAATTCGCGGAAAAGAGGATTTTTTCCGCCCCGCCGAACGTGCGGATCGAGAGAATGATCTCGTCGCGGGAAGGCTGATAGATTTTATCGACCCGCCCGCCGATCAGACGGTGTTCCAGCATTTCCAGCATGACGCCGTGCAAAAACGCGCCGTCGAGCGACATAAATTCTCCCCCTTTTTTATAGCAAGTGTCCTAAAAATCAAATATAACGGCAGCAGTCCGCCGAAGCCGAGGAGAGAAAGAACTCCACCTCGGGAAAATGCACCCGAAGCTTTTCGAGAAGCGGCTTGCAGATAATCGTTTCGGTATGGAAATGCCCCGCGTCGATCACGGTCAGACCCGCGTTTTTCGCGTCGATAAAGCCGTGGTGCTTGACGTCGCCCGTGATGAGCGCGTCCACGCCCTTTTCGATACAGGTATAAATTTCGTCGTTTCCTGCGCCGGAGCAGACCGCGGCGGTTCGGATCGACTTTCCGCCGTCGGCGTACCGGACGACGGTACAGCCGAACGCGGCTTTCGCCTTTTCCGCAAGCGCTTCGGCAGTCGTTTCCTCGTTCAGGCGGACGATCTTTCCGTATCCGATCCCCTTCGCGGGGTGGATCATGTGTAGCACCTCGGCGTGTTCGGGGTCGGGAAAGCCCATCAGCCGCGCCATCAGGTCGCTGATCCCGTCCTTTGCCATGTCGATCGGGGTATGCGTGCAGAGCGCGTCGATTCCGTTTCGGATCAGGCGGTAAACGGGACTGTCCCGACCGATCCGCGCGGGCTTAACGAAGATCACGGGGTGGTGCGAGACGATCAGCTCCGCGCCCGCCCGCGCCGCCTCGCCGATCACGTCGTTCGTAATATCGAGGCAGACGGCGGCTTTTGTGACCGGATCGCTCCCGTCTCCGACGAGAAGTCCGGAGTTGTCGAACCGATCCTGCGTCCCGAACGGGGCAAGGGTATCTATAAAATCGTATATTTCGCGAACGGTCGTCATAGCGCTTCCGCCTTTCTGTTTTCGTTTCGTATCAGCGTTTTGTAATATGGGTCGCCCTCCGCGAGCCGCCGCAGACGGCGGTTGACCGAGGCGATATAGCGCGGGTCGGTATTTTTTCCGAAAAAGGCGAAGCTGTCCTTAATTTCGGAAATTTCACCCGTAAAGCGGACGAGAAGAACGGTATACACCCTTCCGCCCGCAGAAACTCCGTTTTCGAGCATGATTTCAAAGCCGTGGCGGTACAGCTCCCGCCGCAGCGTCTCCGCCCTTGTCATCGGCTGTAAAATAAACCGTGTTTCGCCGGTCACAAAGCGGCACTCGGTCACGATCCGAGCGATCAGCTCCCCGCCCATGCCCGCGACGATAATATCCCCGCAGGGAGGGACGTCACGCAGACCGTCCGATTTCATCACGCGGATCCCGTCCTGCGCGCCCTCTCGAAGAACGGCGGCGCTCGCGGCTTTTAGCGGCCCGTCGTTTACGTCGCAGGCGATGATGTCCCGCGCGCCCCGCCGATAGAGAAGGCAGGGGAGAAGCGCGTGATCCGTTCCGACGTCGCAGATCCTCCGGTCGAGCCGCACAAGCTCCGCGATCGCGGAAAGGCGCGCGTCCATCAGCCGTTCAGCGCGCCGTTGAGTTTTTCGATCAGCTCGTCGGGGTTTACGCCGTGAACGGCGCAGGCTTCCGCGATCGTTTCGCCTCTTGCCGAGGGACAGCCGAGGCAGTGCATTCCGATCTCAAAGAAGAAGGGAGCCGCCGCTTCCGCGTTCGTGTCGAGGATTTCGCCGATAATGGTATCTTTTGTAACCGTCATTTTTATTTTCCTTTCTTTAGGGCAGGATTCAAAATCGCCGCCCTTTTGCTTTGTTGAAATGATCCGTATATACGAAAATTCGGATATACGATTATATTATACAGCATTTTCCGGAAAATTACAAGCCTTTTCCGCCGAATTCGGGGAAAAATCCGACGGAAATGGCTGAAACTTGATTTTTTTGAAAAAATTTTTCGGGTGTACGGCGAAAAGTTTTCGGAAAATTCGCTGAAAACCATTGAAAAAAAAGTTTTTTTCGTGTATACTGTACTTTGACATAAATCTTAAATTTCAAAGTTCATAGTAAGGGAAGGATACATAAAATGCTTCATTTTGGACTGGACGTCGGCTCCACGACCGTAAAGCTCGCGGTGCTGGACGAAAACGGGCGGTTTCTTTATAAAAAATATCAACGGCATTATTCGGACATTAAAAAGACGCTTGCCGAGGTGCTCGGCGAGGGCCTTGACGCGGTCGGCGCGGAGGAGGTCACCGTCGCCGTGACCGGGTCGGGCGGAATCTCGGCGGCGAAATGGCTCGGGATCCCGTTTGTGCAGGAGGTCTCGGCGGGGACGACCGCGATCGAGGCGCTGATCCCCGAGACGGACGTTGCGATCGAGCTTGGCGGCGAGGACGCGAAGATTACATACCTTCGCGGCGGGATCGAGCAGCGTATGAACGGCTCCTGTGCGGGTGGTACGGGCGCGTTTATCGACCAGATGGCGGCGCTCCTCAATACCGACATCGGCGGGCTCAACGAGCTTGCGAAGGATTACGAGACGATCTACCCGATCGCCTCCCGCTGCGGCGTGTTCGCGAAAAGCGATATTCAGCCGCTTTTAAACGACGGCGCAAAAAAGGCGGACGTTGCCGCCTCGATCTTTCAGTCCGTCGTAAACCAGACGATCAGCGGTCTTGCCTGCGGAAAACCGATTCGCGGACATGTCGCCTTTCTCGGCGGGCCGCTTCACTATCTCTCCGAGCTTCGGAAGCGGTTTATCGAAACGCTGAACCTGACGGACGAGGAAGTGATCTTCCCGCCCGACGCGAACCTTTTCGTCGCGGCAGGCGCGGCGCTTTCGGAAAACCGCGCAGAAGTAAAGGCTTCCGTGCTTCGCGAAAAGATCGCCGCGCTCGGGAGCGTGACGGTGCGTGAGGTGGAGCGGCTTGCCCCCTTATTTAAGGACGAGGCGGAGAAGGCGGCGTTCCTGAACCGTCATGCCGCTTGTGTGATCCCGACGGCGGAGCTTTCCTCTTATAAAGGAAAGTGCTATCTCGGAATCGACGCGGGATCGACGACGACAAAAGCCTGCCTGATCGGCGAAAACGCGGAGATCCTTTATTCTCATTATAATAACAACCTCGGCGATCCGCTGAAATCCGTGATCGGAATTTTAAAGGAAATTTATTCCCTGCTCCCCGAAGGGGCGGTGATCGCGAAGGCGACCGCGACAGGCTACGGCGAGCATCTCATCAAGGCGGCGCTCGGCGCGGACTTCGGTGAGATCGAGACCATGGCGCACTATAAGGCGGCGGAAAAGATTCTCCCCGGCGTGGAGTTCATTCTCGACATCGGCGGGCAGGATATGAAGTGTATGCGCGTCAAGAATGGCGAAATCGAAAGTATTCTGCTGAACGAGGCGTGTTCCTCGGGCTGCGGCTCGTTTATTGAGAATTTCGCGAACGCGCTCGGTATGACGAGCAGGGAGTTCGCGGAGGTAGGGCTGACGGCGGAGAATCCCGTCGATCTCGGTTCACGGTGTACCGTCTTTATGAACAGCCGCGTTAAGCAGGCGCAGAAGGAGGGCGCGAGCGTCGCGGATATTTCCGCGGGACTCAGCTATTCCGTCGTCAAAAACGCGCTCTTTAAGGTCATAAAAATCCGCGACCCGAAGGCGATGGGCGAAAAAATTATTGTGCAGGGCGGAACGTTCCTGAATCCTTCCGTGCTTCGGGCGTTTGAGCTGACCTGCGGGCGCGAGGTGACCCGCCCCGACAAGGCGGGGTTAATGGGCGCGTACGGGAGCGCCTTGGTCGCCATGCAGCGTGACGACGGCGCGGGTTCGACGCTCGCGAAGGCGGATTCGCTCGAAAATTTCACCATTCAGAAATCGACCGCGCGCTGCGGAAGATGCTCCAACAACTGCCTGCTCACGATCAGCAAATTCGGCGACGGAAGACGCTTTATCACGAATAACCGCTGTGAGCGCGGCGCGGGCGGAGCGCGGGAAAAATCCGATCTTCCGAACCTGTTCGACTATAAATATAAACGGCTGTTCGAGTATTATAAGCCGCTTTCTCCGGAGGAAGCGAAGCGCGGGACGGTCGGGCTTCCGCGCGTTCTCGGCATGTACGAAAATTATCCCTTCTGGTTCACCTTCTTCACCTCGCTCGGGTACAGCGTAAAGCTTTCGCCGAAATCCTCGCGCGAGATTTACGATATGGGTATTGAGACCATGCCGTCGGAATCCGTCTGCTACCCCGCGAAGCTTTCGCACGGGCATATCGTTTCGCTCCTGAACGACGGGGTCGAGTTCATCTTCTACCCCTCGCTTACTTATGAAATGGACAACGGGAGCGGCGGGGACAACCATTATAACTGTCCCGTTGTCGCGAGCTACAGCGAGGTCATCAAAAATTCCGTGCCGGAGCTTCGGGAGCAAAAGATCCGCTTCATGAACCCGTTCCTGCCGATCTATGACGAAAAGGCAATGGCGCGGCGGCTCACCGAGGAGTTTTTACCGCTCGGGATCGGCGGCGAGGAGATCGGAGAGGCGCTTGCGAAGGCGTACGCCGAGGATCGCGCCTTCAAAAAGGACATTCGGAAAAAGGGCGAGGAAACCGTAAAAATGCTCCGCGAAACGGGGAAAAAGGGGATCGTCCTCGCGGGAAGACCTTATCATGTCGATCCCGAGATCAATCACGGGATTCCGGAAATGATCAACGGCTACGGGATCGCGGTTCTGACCGAGGACAGCGTCGCGCACCTCGGGAACCTTCCGCGCCCGATCCGCGTGGTGGATCAGTGGATGTATCACAGCCGCCTTTACGCGGCGGCGGCGTTCGTCGGCGGGGAGGAAAATCTCGAGCTGGTGCAGCTTACCAGCTTCGGCTGCGGCCTGGACGCGGTGACGACCGACGAGGTACAGGAAATTTTACAGGGGAGCGGGAGAATGTACACCCTGCTCAAGATCGACGAGGTCAATAACCTCGGCGCGGCGCGGATCAGGCTTCGTTCGCTTCTTTCGGTCATGGAGGAGCGCGCGCGGGTCGGCTATCACAGCGACGCGGTCTATACCGGCTATCAGCGCCAGCCCGTCTATACGAAGGAGATGAACGAGCGGTATACGATTCTTGCGCCGCAGATGGCGCCGTATCATTTCGAGCTGCTCGAAAGCGCGTTCAACTATTCGGGCTATCGGCTCGTGATCTTAAAGGATTATTCCAAGAAGGTCGTCGATACGGGCTTAAAATACGTGAACAATGACGCCTGCTATCCCTCGATTCTGACGATCGGGCAGCTGATGCACGCGCTTGAGAGTGGGGAATACGACCTCGATAAAACGGCGCTGATGATCACCCAGACGGGCGGCGCCTGCCGCGCGACGAATTACGTCAGCATGATCAAAAAGGCGCTGATCGACGGGGGCTACGGCAATACGCCGCTCCTCTCCCTGAACTTTAACGGCATGGAAAAGCAGCCCGGCTTTAAGCTTACGCTCCCGCTCGCGGTTCGGGCGCTCATGGCCGTCATTTACGGGGACGTGCTCTGCCGCTGTCTTTACCGCGTCCGTCCCTACGAGGCGGAAAAGGGGAGCGCTGACCGCCTGTACGAAAAGTGGAACGACTTTTTGCGGGAAGACCTGAAAAAGATCAGCTTTAAGCGCTATAAGCGGAACATTCACAAGATCGTCGAGGAATTCGGCGCGCTGCCGACGCTGGACATCGTGAAGCCGCGCGTCGGAATCGTCGGGGAAATTCTCGTAAAATACAATCCGATCGCGAATAACGACGTGGTGAGCCTTGTCGAGCAGGAGGGCGCGGAGGCGGTCGTTCCCGATCTGATGGGATTTTTCTACTTCTTCTGCGACCACGCGAATTCACGGCACGAGCTTCTGACCGTCTCGAACAAGCGGTACTTTTTGAGCAACCGCGCGATCGGGCTTCTCGAATGGCTCGAAAAGCCGTTTATCGAAGCCCTCAAGGGTACGAAATTCGGCACGTTTACGCCGATTTCGGAAATGCGCCGTATGGTGGACGGGATCGTCTCGACGGGGAATATCGCGGGCGAGGGCTGGTTCCTTTCGGCGGAAATGATCGAGCTGATGCACGGCGGCGTCAATAATATCATCTGTATGCAGCCGTTCGCCTGCCTCCCGAATCATGTAACGGGAAAGGGCGTGATCGGGGAGCTTCGCCGGCGCAATCCGCAGTCGAACATCATCGCGGTCGATTACGACCCCGGCGCGTCCGAGGTCAACCAGATCAACCGGATCAAGCTGATGTTATCGCAGGCGATGCGGAAGATCCGCGATGGGGAAGAGATGAATTCCGTGACCCCGCCCGCCGTCGAGGTAAAAGACCGTTATTCCGATCTGCTAAGCGTTTAGGGCAGGGTGCGGGTCGGTCAAAATAAAAGTAAATGAAATTTACGTGAAATTAAAAAAATCACTTGACAATTGCTGAAAAAGGTGATATGATAAAGATACAGTAAATTTAGTTTACACAAAGGAGGCTGATTTTATGGCAGACTTTAAATTTACGACAAGTACCGCTCCGCAAAACGGCGGGACAAAAAAGAACAGCGGAAGGATCGCTGTTGTAGTAGTGATTCTGGCGCTGATCGCGATCGTGGTGTTCAACTGCTTCTCGATCGTAAACGAGGGCTTTATCGGGGTAAAATACCGCTTCGGGCAGATCGTGAACGCGAATCTCGGCGCGGGGCTGAATTTCTGCATTCCTTTTATTGAGAATATTGAGCAGGTCGATATCCGGGAGCAGGTTTACGCCACCACCGAGGACGCGTATACGAGCGATACCCAGACAGTGCAGGAGCTGAAATTAAAGCTGAATTACAGCTATGACAAGTCCATGCTTTCCGAGATTATTCGCGAGGTCGGGATCGATAATGTCGAGCCGAAGCTGCTGGTGCAGAACGTCGCGAAGATCACGAAAAACGAGATCGGTAAGGTAAAGGCGGAAGAACTGGTACAGTCCCGAAGCGACGTACAAATGCGGATCGAAAACGAATTGACGCCTCTGCTCGCGGAAAAAGGGATCATTGTCCAGTCGTTCGCGATTGAGAACCTGAGCTTTGACGATGCGTTTGAGTCTTCGATTCAGGCGAAGGTCATCGCCGCGCAGGACGCGCTGAAAATGGAAAATAAGACGCGCGAGGAAGAGGAAAAAGGAAAGCAGACCGTTATCGCGGCACAGGCGCAGGCGGACAGCGTGAAGCTCGCCGCCGACGCGCAGGCATACGCGATTGAGGTCGTGCAGGAAAAGCTGGAAAACAGTCCGAATTATATCGAGTACCTGAAGATCACGAACTGGAACGGCGTACTGCCGCAGGTGCTGAGCGACGGCGTAAATCCCTTCCTTGTCCTCGGGGACAGTGCGACCGCTGCGGCGGCAACGCCCGCGCCGAACCGAAGCGCGCAGACTTCCCCGGCGGAGGAATAATGATGTAAAAACAGAATAAAACGCGACCTGACGCACGGAAAAAGTGCGTCAGGCTACGTTTGTTTAGAACCGGTCTTCACAAGATATGTGTGCGGATTTTCGGCAAGATTTTGTCGATGATAAGGCAAAAATCCGCAGGCATACTTTCGTATGGCAAGGATTTTTAACGCAGTCAGCGGCAAAAGATTGCTGAAAAGACGTGCGCATACGCTTGTGAAGACAGGTTCTTATAATCGAAATCGCAGAAAGGGAAAAATACCGATGGATACCATGACATTAAAGAGAAAAGCGCTCGAACGCTTCTTTTCGCGCACGAACGAAATGCAGAAAAAGGCAATTTTCCGGACGGAGGGAGCCGTCCTCATCATCGCGGGAGCGGGAAGCGGAAAAACGACCGTTTTGTGCAATCGGATCGCGAATCTTCTGCTGTTCGGGGAGGCGTATCACAGCACGGTTGAGCCGGTTCTCTCCGAGGATGACGAGCGCTTTTTGAATTTTTATGCCGAGGGGAGGTACGAGAATACGCCCGAGGTGGTCGAGCACCTTTCGGAGCTGATCGGGTTCAACCGCGCGCGCCCCTGGAAGATCCTTGCCGTTACGTTTACGAATAAGGCGGCGGCGGAGCTGAAGGAGCGTCTTTCCCGCATGAGCGCGCCGGCGGCGGACGTCTGGGCGTTTACGTTTCATTCCTGCTGTGTCCGGATCCTGCGGCGGAGCATCGAGAGTATCGGCTATGCCCCGAATTTTACCATTTACGATACCGACGACAGCAAGCGCGTGATCAAATCGGTGCTGGAATCGCTCAATCTTTCCAACAAGAGCTTTCCCGAAAAAGCGATGATGGGCGCGATCTCCCGCGCGAAGGACAAGCTGATCCCGCCCGAGGCGTTCCCCGCGTATAACGATAAGGGCGAACGGGATTATCAGCTCGGGGTGATCCGCGACGTATATGTCGAGTATCAGAAGCGGCTCAAGGCGGCGAACGCGCTTGATTTCGACGATATTATCATGAAAACCGTCGAGGTGTTCCGGAAGGATCCCGCCGCGCTCGAATACTGGCAGAATCATTTTGATTACGTCATGGTGGACGAGTATCAGGATACGAACGCCGCGCAGTACGAGCTTGTAAAGCTTCTCGCGGGCGGAAAGGGGAACCTCTGCGTCGTGGGGGACGAGGATCAGTCGATCTATCGGTTCCGCGGCGCGACAATTGAGAACATTCTGTCCTTTGAAAAGGAGTTCGACAGCACGGTCGTCAAGCTGGAGCAAAACTACCGTTCGACCTCGCGCATTCTGGAGGCGGCGAACGCCGTGATCCGCAACAATACGCAGCATAAGGAAAAAAATCTTTGGTCGGATCTCGGCGAGGGAGAGAAGATCAAGGTCTGCCGCTTTACCGACGAGCAGAGCGAGTCCCTTTTTGTCGCGAACGAGATTTTAAACGCGAAAGCGAAAGGCGGCTCGTTCAGCGAAAACGCGATTCTTTACCGGACAAACGCGCAGTCGCGTACCTTTGAGCTTGCGCTCGGGAAAATGGCGGTTCCGTATCGGATCATCGGCGGGACGAGGTTCTACGACCGGAAGGAAATACGCGATATTATCGCGTATTTAAGCGTCATCAGCAATCCCTATGACATGGTTCGCCTGTCAAGGATCATTAACGAGCCGAAGCGCGGGATCGGCGACGCGACGCAGGAGGAAATTGCACGGATCGCCGAGGGGCAGGGGATCAGCCCGATCGAGGTCATGGAGCAGTGTGAAAGCTATGCCGGACTCGCGCGGAAGGCGAAGGTGCTGCTGCCCGTGGCGCGGATGTTCCGTGAATGGATCGACACGGCGGAGGAACGGAAGATCACCGATATTCTGGACGACGTTCTGGAACAGTCGGGCTATACCCTCATGCTGACCGCGCAGGGGGACGAGGGCGCGGCAAGGCTCGAAAATATCCGCGAGCTGAAATCCGCGATGATCACCTTCTGCGAGGAGAACGAAAGTCATTCGCTTTTCGATTACCTTGAACAGGTCGCGCTGATTTCCGATCTCGACAACTTTGACGCGGAGGAGGATCGGGTCGTTCTCATGACCATGCACGCGGCGAAGGGGCTGGAGTTTGAGCGGGTGTTCCTCGTCGGCGCGGAGGAAAATATTTTCCCGTCCTACCGGAGTATCGCGGACGCAATCGAGCTGGAGGAAGAGCGCCGTCTTTGCTATGTCGCGATCACCCGCGCGAAGCGGTTCCTGTACATCACGAACGCCGAGGCGCGCCTTTTATACGGACAGACCATGCACAATCCGCTTTCGCGCTTTATCCGCGAGATTCCCGTCCAGTATCTGGAGCTCGACGACCATACGCGCCGCACGGGCATTTCCGTTTCCGGTTCGGCTTCGCGTCCGCAGAAGAGCAATTATCTTCGGGAGCAGAGCCGAAAGCCTGCCGCCGCTCCCTCCGCGCCCGCGCAGCATTTTTCGCCGGGCGAGCGGATTCATCACCGCGTTTTCGGCGACGGGACGGTGATTTCCGCCTCGGCGCTCGGGAACGACACGCTTGTGGAAGTCGGGTTTGACACGGTCGGAACCAAAAAATTGATGGCGAATTTCGCGAAAATTACAAAAATTGAAGAATAATTCAAAATTTTTTCAAAAAGGTATAGCATTTTGAAAAAAAGTGTGATATAATATTCATGGATAGTATAGCCTAATATTTGGGACTCCTTGAAAACATAGAATCCCGCTGTCCTCTCGAGCCCGAGCCACCGCTTGGAATTTATCGGAAAGGATTGATGAAAATGCCCGAGCCGATCAATGGGACAATTACATTTAATATTGACGATCGCAACATGAACGCAAGAGTGATCGTTACCGAGCCGCGGAACGGCGGATTTCCGGTTACATATACGCAGCTTTGCGACGACGTCGCAAAGAAGGGGATTCGCCATAATCTGGACGAAGCGGCGATGAAGGAAATCTTTGAAAAGGAAATTTTCGGGAAAAGCGTGCTGATCGCGAAGGGCGATCCGCCGGTTGACGGAAAAAACGGAAGTATCGAATATCACTTTGAACAGCGCGAAACGCTGGAATTTGAAGAAGATGAGTTCGGAAACGTCGATTTTCGGAACACGGGCTTTATACGGAATATTGAGGAAGGTACGCTGATTGCAGACATCATACCCGAGACCACGGGAACGCCGGGCACGGACATACGCGGACTTCCCATCGCGCAGTACAGCGGAAAGCCCGCCAATTTTACCGTCGGGACGGGCGTTATGCTTTCGTCGGACGGGTTGCAGCTTTTAGCGGCGACGGCGGGAAACCTTCGCTGGAACAAAAATCATTTCGTTGTGGATAAAGAGGTCGTGATCGGCGGAGACGTGGACGCCTCGGTCGGAAATGTCGATTTTATCGGGAACGTTACCGTCAAGGGCGACGTAAAGGAAGGCTATCTGATCAAAAGCGGCGGAAATATTACCATTAAGGGAAACGTTGTCGGCGCGCACCTTGCCGCGGCGGGCGACGTATCGATCCAGAACGGCGCGGTAAGCTCCGAGGTTGAGGGCGTAAACGTTTCCGCGGGATTTTTTGAAAGCACGCACCTTACGGTGCACGGAAACCTGACGGCGCAAAGCCTTGTGGCGTGTAAGGTACACTGTGAGGGGGCGATTACGGCGAAGAACGGAAAGGGCGTTATCGTCGGGGGAAAGATCACCTGCCTTTCCGATATTTCCGCGAATGTTATCGGATCGGAAACCTATACGCATACCAGTCTCGTGCTCGGAAACGCGGCGGTTCTCGCCGAGGAACGAATCGAGCTTGTGAAAAAGATGGATGAACTTACTTCACAGCTTGACCAGCTCGGAAAGATCTGCATGGCTTTACAGCAGCAGAAAAAGGAAGCGGCACTCAGCGCGGAGCGCGAGGAAATGCTGACGACCTCGATCCGCGCGAAATACGTGCATTACAGCGAGGTGCGGAAGATCCGCAAGCGGATCGAGCAGATCGAGGAAGAGCTGATCAGTACGAACGATCTTTCCGTTCATGTGCGCAAGGCGCTTTATCCGGGCGTAACGGTCAGGATCGGGTATTCCCGCTACGCGGTGTCACAGCTTTACGGGCAATGCCGCATCGGCATGAACAAGGACGGCGAGATTGAGGTGAGGTAACTTGACGGCGCGAACTTGAGCACGGTTTTGACGGGCAGATTTTCATCTGTCCTTCGTCAAAATCCTCGTTAATACGTCAGTATTGACTGCGGTTTTTCCTCGGTCAGATAAAAATCTGCTCCGTCAAAACTTTCCGACCGCAAACGCGCGAGATTTTCGGCGAAGAGGACGCAGGCTTGTTGACGCAAGTCAAGGACGATGAGTCGAAAAGGGGCAAAAGATCGCGTGTTTGCGGCGTGTTCAAGTTTGCGCCGCCAAGTTAAGAGAAAGGACGAACCGAATGAGCTTTGTGTCGGTAAAAGACGTTTATAAGCGGTATCGTATGGGCGAGATCACCATTAACGCCTCGGACGGGATCACCTTTGACATTGAAAAGGGGGAGCTTGCGATCGTTCTCGGTCCTTCCGGTTCGGGAAAGACGACGGTGCTGAATATGCTCGGCGGTATGGATACGATCGACGAGGGAAGCATTCTCGTCGACGGAAAGGATATTGCCAAATACGGCCGCAAGGAGCTTGTTTCTTACCGAAGATACGAGATCGGCTTTATTTTTCAGTTTTATAACCTGATCCAGAACCTGACGGCAAAGGAAAATATCGAGCTTGCGGCGCAGACCTGCAAGGACTTTATTCCCGCCGATGAAATTTTAACGCAGGTCGGGCTTTCGGAGCGCATGGATAACTTCCCTTCGCAGCTTTCGGGCGGGGAGCAGCAGCGCGTCGCGATTGCCCGCGCGCTGGCGAAAAAGCCGAAGCTGCTTCTGTGCGACGAGCCGACGGGCGCGCTCGATTACAATACGGGGAAGATGATCCTGAAGCTTTTGCAGGATACCTGCCGCTCGAGCGGAATGACCGTCGTTCTCGTGACGCATAACTCGGCGATCGCGCCGATGGCGGATCGGGTGATCCGGCTGAAAAACAGCAAAGTGCGCGAGATCGTGATGAATAAAAATCCGACCCCTGTAGAGGAGATCGAGTGGTAGACGTTTGGGGAGGAAGTACGGGTTACGGTCGTTTCCCAATGGATTCCGCAGAGCTTTTGATCGGGAAACCGATCGGTCTTAGAATTATAATAAAAGCCGCAAGGGTAATCCTGCGGCTTTTGTTGACGTAAATTATAAGGAGGCGCTATGGAAAACTTATTCCTGTCCATTCCCGACGAGTCCCACGAAAAAGCTTATATGGCAATGATAGAACGCTGGCAAAAAACGGAGCCGCGTATTGATCCGGAGCTTCTGAACTGTTACAGCAGCAGACTTCAGCGCAATGTTCCCTATTCCAAATGGCTGGAATGGTGCGAGGACGACCGGACGACCGGAAGTATGCTTTCGACGAAGGTCCCCTGCACGCTTTATTTTTTGATGAACGATTCGGGTGAGATCTTAGGCGGTATTGAGATCAATCACGCCGATACGCACCGGGGTCATCTCCATGCGGGGATTGCACCTTGGAACAGAAGCAGGGGCTACGGCAGCATTATGTTGAAGCTTGCTTTGGAGAAGTGCCGTGAAATGAAATTCGGCAGGGTGGAGATATGCACTCATAATGACAATATCGGCGCCATAAAAACGATTCTCAGCAACGGCGGAAAGCTCGTGGAGGAATTTACGGAAAACGGTATCCGGAACCGGCGGTATCGGATCGAATTGTGATCCGATTCGTTCAAACGGAATGAGTAAAAGCCTACGGAGGATCGGGATTTTTCTCCTTTCGCGGGATTGCCGCGATTGTAAGTTTGTCAATGATATTGGACAGTATTCTTAAAAAACTCGATAGGCGAAA